>NZ_JBIVHT010000020.1:0-83287 GCF_044749325.1 Pseudomonas sp. NPDC089428 | reverse complement strand
AGCAAAAGCAGAGCAAAAGCAGAGCAAAAGCAGAGCAAAAGCAGAGCAAAAGCAGAGCAAAAGCAGAGCAAAAGCAGAGCAAAAGCAGAGCAAAAGCAGAGCAAAAGCGATTGGGCTGGGTTTAGGCCACTCGTGCAAGTGGGAACAGGCGCTTGAAGTTGCCGGTAGTCTGCTCGGCCAACTGGTCGTAGCTGACCCCGCGCAACGATGCCACATACTCCGCCACCTCCCGCACATACTGCGGCAGGTTCGGCTTGCCGCGATGCGGGATTGGCGCCAGGTAAGGCGAGTCGGTTTCCACCAGCAGGCGGTCGACCGGCACCTGCCGCGCCACCTCACGCAGGGCATCGGCATTGCGGAACGTGACGATGCCAGACAGCGAAATGTAATAACCCAGGTCCAGCGCCGCCTTGGCCATGTCCCAGTCTTCGGTGAAGCAGTGCAGCACGCCCGCCTGCGGCAGGTTCGCTTCACGCAGCAACGCCAGCGTATCGGAACGGGCAGCACGGGTATGCACGATCACCGGCTTGCCAGTCTGGCGCGAAGCTTCCAGATGCAGGCGGAACGACGCCTGCTGCAACTCGGCGGCTTCCGGCTCGTAGTGGTAATCCAGGCCAGTTTCACCGATCGCCACCACATGCGGGTGCGCCAGCTCGCGCAGCAGCCATTCCAGCGCTGGCGTCTCGCCCGGCGCCAGGTCCAGCGGGTGAATACCGACCGAGCAGTCGACATCGGCGTACTGCTCACTCAGCGCCTTCACCGCCCCGGCGTTTTCGGCGCTGACGCCAATGCACAGGAAATGCCCGACCCCGCGCTCGCGCGCTGCCTGCAGGGCAGCATCGAGGGAGCCTTGGTGGGCGCTCAGGTCAAGACGGTCGAGATGGCAATGGGAATCTACGAGCATGGCAGGCGGCACACATGAAAAGATGGAAAATCAGCGGGAACCCGGCAGCTGTACCCAATGGGCCAGCAAGGCTTCCAGCAGCAAAACGCGATTGAGGTTGGCTTTACCGAGCACCTTCTGGCGCTGTTCAAGGATCCACGCCTGGACTTCCAGCACCTTACCCTGACGAGCCTTCTGCGCCAGGTATTGCACTACCTTGCGCATGTCGGCCAAACCTAACCCGTCTTCATCCTGGGTCAACTGGTAGCGCAGAATCAGGTGCGACCAGTCGCAGAACCAGTCGAACAACAGCAACAACGGTACGTTGCTCCAGGCCTCGGCCAACTGGCTGGGTGATTGCTGCTGCTTGAGCAGCTTCTTCACCCCGTCGGTCACCAGAGCCCTTTGCTCACGGACACCTTGAGCTTGCAGGCTCACGGCCATCAACGGCGACCCGGCGGCCAGCGTCAGCAGTTCCTCGCGCTCGGCCTCGTCGCTGTCGGTCAATGCCGTGGCCAGCCAGGCCTGGCTCTGTGCCAGGCTTGGCTGCGGACAGACGACTTGCTGGCAACGGCTCTTGATGGTTGGCAACAGCCGGCTGGGCTGATGGCTGACCAGCAGCAACACAGTATCGCCCGAAGGTTCCTCCAGGCTCTTGAGCAAGGCGTTGGAAGCGTTGACGTTCATCGCCTCGACCGGCTCGATCAACACCACTTTACGCCCGCCCAGTTGCGCCGTCTGCACCACGAACGACACCAGTTCACGCACCTGGTCCACCTTGATCGGCTTATCAGCTTCTTCCGGTTCCAGCACGAAGTTGTCCGGGTGGCTGCCAGCCTTGAGCAACAGACACGATTTGCACTGCCCACAGGCATCCAGCCCCTGCGGCTGCTGGCACAGCAGCCGCGCCATCAGCCGCTCGGCCAAGGCGCGTTTGCCGATGCCCTGCGGGCCATGCAGCAGGTAGGCGTGGGCGTGCCGGGAACGCCCGGCAAGTTGCTGCCAGAGCGCCTGCTGCCATGGGTAGGCCTCAGCCACGGCAACGCCCCACGATGGCCGGCAGCAGTGCATCGATGGCGCGCTGCACGGCTTCCAGTGGCTGCGCGGCGTCCAGCAGGCTGTAGCGTTGCGGCTCACTCTCGGCGCGCTGCAGATAAGCTTGACGCACAGCCTCGAAGAAGGCCTGGCCTTCCTGCTCGAAACGGTCCAGGCGGCCGCGCGCGGCGGCACGGGCCAGGCCGACTTCCACCGGCAGGTCGAAGACCAGGGTCAGGTCAGGGCGCAGATCACCTTGGACGAACTGCTCCAAGGTAGCGATACGCGCCACGGACAGGCCGCGACCACCGCCCTGGTAGGCGTAGGTGGCATCGGTAAAGCGATCGCACAGGACCACCGCCCCACGGGCCAGCGCCGGGCGAATCACCTGGGCCAGGTGCTGGGCGCGGGCAGCGAATACCAATAGCAGTTCGGTGTCCGCCGCCATGACTTCATCGCTTGGCGCCAGCAACAGCTCACGAACCTTCTCTGCCAATGGCGTACCACCAGGCTCCCGCGTCAGTACCACGTCCAGACCCTGCTCTCGCAGGCGTGCGGCCAGGTAATCGCGGTTGGTGCTCTTGCCCGCGCCTTCGGGGCCTTCCAGGGTAATAAACAAGCCGCTCACAAGCAGTCCTTAATGTTGTTCGTCGGGCGCCGGCGCGTCGGCCGGTGCAGCCTCGTCGGCCGGATCCTGCACAGCAGGCTCGGCCGCGTCCTCGGATGGCGATTGCGGCGCCGGACTGGATCGGTAATCCGCACGACGCTTGAGCTGAAACTCGCGCACCGCCGAGTTGTGATCATCCAGGTCATCGGAGAACACGTGGCTGCCATCGCCGCGGGCGACGAAGTACAGGCTGGTGCCATCGGACGGATTGAGCGCGGCATGGATTGCCTCGCGCCCAACCATGGCGATCGGCGTCGGTGGCAGGCCAGTCATGGTGTAGGTGTTGTAAGGCGTCGGTTCGCGCAGGTCGGCGCGGGTAATCTTGCCGTTGTAACGCTCACCCATGCCGTAGATCACCGTCGGGTCGGTCTGCAGCATCATGCCCAGGCGCAAGCGGCGGACGAAAACGCCGGCAATCTGCCCGCGCTCCTGCGGGATGCCGGTTTCCTTCTCCACCAGCGAGGCCATGATCAAAGCCTGGTAAGGGTCGCGGTAAGGCAGGTCGGTGGTGCGCTCTGCCCACTCCTTGGCCAGCACTTCATCCAGGCGCATATACGCCTGCTGCAGCAACTCGACGTCGCTCATGCCACGCACGAAGCGGTAGGTGTCAGGGAAGAAGCGGCCCTCAGGGAACACGCCGGTGTGGCCGAGCTTGTCCATCACTTCTGCGTCGGAAAGCCCTTCCAGAGTGTGCTTGATCTTCTCGTGCCTGGCCACCGCCGAGCGCACCTGGCGGAAGGTCCAGCCTTCGACCAGGGTCAGGTTGTACTGCACCACGTCGGCACGACGCCAGGCGTCGAACAGTGTTTCCACAGTCATGCCAGGGGTCAGGCGATACTCGCCAGTATGCAACTGCGTGCCGGCCATGTTGAAGCGCCAATAGAGGCGCAGCCAGACGGCATCATCGAGCAAGCCCTCGGCCTGCATGCGATAGAACATGCGGTTGGGGTTGGTGCCACTGGGCACGTCGAGCAGGCGCTCTTCAGCAACATGCAGTGGCTGCTCCAGCACCGAGTTGATCTTCCACGCCGACCAGCCCAGGGCCAGGCCGGCGAGGATCAAGCCCATTTCCAGCAGCAGCAGGAATTTGCGTCTCACGAATTCAGGTATCCAGTAACGTACGGGCAACGGCCTGCAGTTTACGGGTGAGCGGTCCCGGCGACCAGTTCAGCGCGGCAATTGCACGCACAGGCCAGACGCCGTAGACACTGTTGCAGACGAATACTTCATCCGCCTGTTGCAGTTCGTCGAACGCGATATCACGCACCTGTACCGCCATGCCCAGTTGCTGCGCCTGCTCCAGCAGGGCACCACGCATCACGCCGGCAACGCCGCAACGGCTGAGGTCCGCCGTAAGCAGCACGCCATCGCGCACCAGGAACAGGTTGCTGTATACGCCTTCGACCACCCTGCCCTGCCCGTCACGCATCAGGCCTTCGGCATGCTCGCTGTCCTGCCATTCGGCACGGGCCAGCACCTGCTCCAGGCGATTGAGGTGTTTGAGCCCGGCCAGCAACGGTTGTTCCCCAAGCCGGGTCTGGCAAGGGAACAGCCGTACGCCCAGCTCGGCATGTTCGACAGGATAGCTGGGCAGCGGGCTGCCCTGGAGAATCCGGCGCGGCGCAACGCCGGCAAGCGGCGCGTAGCCACGCTGGCTGTCACCCCGGGTGAGGACCAATTTGGCGACACCGTCACCGAGTTGGCTGGCAAAGCGCAGGATTTCATCACGCAGCAGCGCCAGGTCGGCGTCGATGGCCAGGCGCTGGCAACCCAGCGCCAGACGGGCCAGATGGCCGTCCAGCAGGCTGGGCCGACCACCGCGCACGGCGATGGTCTCGAACAGGCCATCGCCGTAGGCCAGGCCGCGGTTCTGCAAGTTGATCGCAGTCGCGGGCTGGCCGTCGATCCAGCTGTGCATCAACCGGCGAACCGGCGGAACACCAGCGAACCGTTGGTGCCGCCAAAGCCGAACGAGTTGGACAGCACCACATCGATCGGCATGCTGCGCGCCTGGTGCGGCACGAAGTCGAGGTCGCACCCTTCGTCCGGCTCGTCGAGGTTGATGGTCGGCGGCGCCATCTGGCTGTTGATTGCCAGCACGCTGAAGATCGCCTCTACCGCACCGGCAGCGCCGAGCAAGTGACCGGTCATCGACTTGGTCGAGCTGACGGCCAGCTTGTAGGCATGATCACCGAACACGCGCTTGATCGCCGCGACTTCGGCGATATCACCGGCCGGCGTCGAGGTACCGTGGGCGTTGATGTAGCTGACCTCGTCAGGCTGGATGCCAGCATCGCGCAGGGCGTTGGCCATGCAACGGGCCGCACCTTCACCGCTGTCGGGCGGCGAGGTCATGTGGTAGGCGTCACCGCTCATGCCGAAACCGACCAGCTCGGCATAGATGGTCGCACCGCGGGCCTTGGCGTGTTCGAGCTCTTCGAGCACCAGGGCACCGGCACCGTCGGACAGCACGAAGCCATCACGGCCCTTGTCCCAGGGACGGCTGGCACGGGTTGGCTCATCGTTGCGGGTCGACAGCGCACGGGACGCACCAAAGCCGCCCATGCCCAAGCCACAGGCGGCCATTTCGGCGCCACCGGCGATCATCACGTCGGCTTCACCGTAGGCAATGTTGCGCGCGGCCATGCCGATGCAGTGGGTGCCAGTGGTGCATGCCGTGGCAATGGCGTAGTTCGGCCCCTGCAGCCCCAGGTGGATCGACAGGAAACCGGAGATCATGTTGATGATCGAGCCCGGCACGAAGAACGGCGAAATGCGGCGCGGGCCCTGCTCGTGCAGAGTACGGCTGGTTTCTTCGATATTGGTCAGGCCGCCGATACCCGAGCCCATGGCCACGCCAATGCGCTCACGGTTGGCATCGGTGACTTCCAGGCCGGCGTTACGCACCGCCTGGAAACCGGCCGCCAGGCCGTACTGGATGAACAGGTCGAGCTTGCGGGCCTCTTTGGCCGACAGGTACTGCTCAACCTCGAAGCCTTTCACCGAGCCGCCAAAACGGGTGGAGTAGGCAGACAGGTCCGTGTGTTCGATCGGACCAATGCCACTGCGGCCAGCCAGAATGCCCTGCCAAGTGCTCGGTACATCGGTACCCAGTGGCGACAGCATACCCATACCGGTGACCACGACGCGTCTACGCGACACAGTACTCTCCTTTTCTAATCACAGAGTTTCTTGCCATTGCATTCAAGCAATGGAATGAAATGGCAACAAGCTCTCGACGCGAGTGAAGCGACGCTGAAGGCTCGCAAAGAAAAAACCGCACGCCAGCAAAGGCAGTGCGGTTCTTCTCGACAAGAAGCGTCGACTACAACGTCTTAGGCCTTGTGGCTGTTGACGTAGTCGATGGCAGCTTGAACGGTAGTGATCTTCTCGGCTTCTTCGTCAGGGATTTCGGTCTCGAATTCCTCTTCCAGAGCCATCACCAGCTCAACGGTGTCAAGCGAATCGGCACCCAGGTCATCGACGAAGGACTTCTCGTTGGTCACTTCCTCTTCCTTGACGCCCAGTTGCTCGGCGACGATTTTCTTGACGCGTTCTTCGATGGTGCTCATACCTAGTTTTCACTCCTAATGGACATATGTCAGGCAGCTGGCCGGTGACCAAGTTTATAGAAAGACGTTCGCTTTTCAAGCGGAACGCACCTTCCCTTTAGCCACCTAACCCGCTGCCTGGAATCTGGTTGCAGCTTTATAACGGATTTTAGGCTCGCAGTATGACTCTTTTTTGAAGCAATCCGTCACATTGCGTTGCAGTTTTTACATGTACATCCCGCCGTTGACCGGCACGGTAGCGCCGGTAACGTAGCCCGCGCCGTCCGACGCCAGGAACGAAACCACCTTGGCGATTTCGTCAGCCTGACCCAGGCGGCCCAGCGGAATCTGGGTCTGCAGGGCTTCGCGCTGCGCTTCTGGCAGCTCGCGAGTCATGTCGGTGTCGATGAAGCCCGGGGTCACCGAGTTGACGGTGATGCCACGCGAACCCACTTCACGCGCCAGGGCGCGGCTGAAGCCTTCGAGGCCGGCCTTGGCCGCCGCGTAGTTGGCCTGGCCGGCGTTGCCCATGGCACCGACGACCGAACCGATGCTGATGATACGACCCCAGCGCGCCTTGGTCATGCCACGCAGCACGCCCTTGGACAGACGGTAGAGGCTGTTCAGGTTGGTGTCGATCACGTCGAACCACTCGTCGTCCTTCATGCGCAGCATGAGGTTGTCGCGAGTGATACCCGCATTGTTGACCAGAATGGTCGGCGCACCGAACTGCTCGCCGATGGCGCCCAGCACTGCTTCCACGGACTCGGCGCTGGTGACGTTCAGCTCCATGCCGGTGCCGGCGATACCGTGCTCTTTCAGGGTGGCAGCGATGCGCTCGGCACCGGAAGCCGACGTAGCGGTACCGATCACGGTCGCGCCCTGGCGGCCCAGCTCGAGGGCGATGGCCTGGCCAATACCACGGCTGGCGCCGGTGACCAGTGCAACTTTACCTTGCAGGCTCATGCAAGCTTCTCCAAATCAGGCCAGCGCCGCACGGGTGGCGGCGACAGCGTCAGGGGTATTGAGGTTGTAGGTGGTCACGCCGTCAGCGCAACGCTTGTTCAGGCCAGCCAGAACCTTGCCCGGGCCGCACTCGACCAGGTTGATCGCGCCATTGGCAGCCAGGGTCTGTACGCACTCGACCCAGCGTACCGGCTGGTACAGCTGCGCCAGCAGGTCCTGCTTCAGGGCATCGAGGTCGGCAGCGATGGCGGCGGTGACGTTCTGCACCACCGGGATCTGCGGGGCCTTCCATTCGATGGCATTGACCGATTCGGCGAAACGCTCGGCGGCCGGCTTCATCAGGGCGCAATGCGACGGCACGCTGACCGCCAGCGGCAAGGCGCGCTTGGCACCGGCCTCTTTGCACAGCTCGATGGCACGGTCCACTGCAGCCTTGTTGCCAGCGATCACGACCTGGCCTGGCGAGTTGAAGTTTACCGCGCTGACCACTTCATCTTCAGCGGCCTTGGCACAGATCTCGACCACCACCGCGTCATCCAGGCCCAGAATCGCAGCCATGGCACCGTGACCGGCCGGCACGGCCTCCTGCATCAGTTCGCCACGGCGCTTGACCAGCTTCACCGCATCTTTCAGCGATAGGCTGCCAGCGGCGACCAGCGCGCTGTATTCACCCAGGCTGTGACCAGAGACGAAGGCCGGCTGCGCGCCCCCCTCTTCCAGCCACAGCCGCCACAGGGCGATGGAGGCGGTAAGGATCGCCGGCTGGGTCTTGTCGGTTTGATTGAGTTTTTCTTCCGGCCCGTTCTGAACCAGGTCCCACAGGTCGTAGCCCAGAGCTTCGGAGGCCTCCTTGAAGGTCTCGATGATCACCGGCTTTTCAGCGCCCAGCTCTTTGAGCATGCCCAGCGACTGGGAACCTTGACCGGGGAAGACGAATGCGAGGGATGCAGACATTGAACAAGCCCTTATGATCTTGTCGTCGGATAGGGTGCGCCAAGCCGTGGGCCAGACGCAGAATCTGAAAACTTGGATGGAAACGGAAACTGAGCGGTCACATTTAAGCACTTCATCGGCGAAATGCCTAAGGCAACAGGTCTTCGAGGCGGCCATGCAGCCGCTGCGGGAGGTTCTCCTGGATCTCGATCAGCGCCCGCTGGATCGCACTCTGAAAGCCCTGCACACCCGCCGAGCCATGACTCTTGATGACGATGCCCTGCAGGCCGAGGAAGCTCGCGCCATTGTGCCGCGCCGGCGCCAGGTCGGCCTGCAGGCGCTTGAGCAGCGGCATCGCAACCGCCCCGGCCACCCGCGACAACGCGCCGCCCTTGAACAGCTTTTCGATACGCTCGCCGATCATGGTCGCCAGGCCTTCACTGGACTTGAGCAGGATGTTGCCGACGAAGCCGTCGCACACCACCACATCCGCCTCGCCGCGGTACAGACCGTCACCCTCGACGAAACCGACGTAATTGAGGCCGCGGGCGTTCTGCAGCAACGTGGCCGCCAGCTTGACCTGCTGGTTGCCCTTGATGTCCTCGGTACCAATGTTCAACAGCGCCACGCGCGGCCGATGAATACCCAAGGCCTGGGCAGCCACGGAACCCATGACGGCGAACTGGTAGAGGTTTTCGGCACTGCAGTCGACGTTGGCTCCCAGATCGAGCAGTTGGCAATAGCCCGCCTGGGTCGGGATCGCCGCGACCATGGCCGGCCGATCGATACCCGGCAGGGTCTTGAGCACGAAACGCGACAACGCCATCAGCGCCCCGGTATTGCCGGCACTGACACAGGCCTGGGCCTTGCCGTCCCGCACCAGTTCAAGGGCGATGCGCATCGACGAATCCGGCTTGCCACGCAACGCCTGCGATGGCCGCTCGTCCATACCGATCACCTCACTGGCGGCGACAATCTGCAGACGCGCGCGATCCGCAGCCGCAAGGCCGCTGACAAGATCTTCAAGGAGGGAGGGTTGACCGACGAGGGTCAGGTGCAGCGAGGGAGTAGCCGAAAGGCAGGCAATGCTAGCCTGGACAATGCTGCGGGGACCGAAGTCCCCGCCCATTGCGTCGATCGCGATGATCTGAGCGGACAAGGATTACTCGTCAGCGCCCTTGTCGATCACTTTGCGACCACGGTATACGCCTTCTGGCGAAACGTGGTGACGCAGGTGTACTTCACCGGTGGTCTTTTCTACCGACAGCGCGTTTTCCGACAGGGCGTCGTGCGAACGGCGCATGTCACGGGCAGAGCGGGATTTTTTGTTCTGCTGAACAGCCATAATTGATTAACTCCTAAACGTTTGGGTCACGCTTTAACTGCGCCAAAACACTGAACGGGTTGGACCGCGATACCTCGTCCTTGCTCGATTCGGGCTCGTCTGCGCCCGCCGGCTGCTGGCATTCTTCCGGATGATGAGCAGGCACGATAGGCAAGGCGAGCAGCAGCTCCTCCTCGACCAAGGCCTGCAGATCCAAAGGATCTTCGCCCAGTTCCAGCACGTCATAGCCTTTCGGCAACGACTGGGTATTCGCACCCTCCTTCACCACGGCGTAAGTACATTCGCTGTGGATCGGCAGGGTGACCAGCTCAAGACAACGCTGGCAAACCATTTTGACCTCGACGTCCAGCTCGCTGTGGATAACCACCACGTGCTGTTCATCTCGTTCAAAATCGAACTTCGCCTGCACCGTACCGACATCGTCGGAAAGCGGGTCGCAGAGTCTTTCCAAATCAGCGAGTTGCAGCGTACCAGTGATGGATACGCCTCGATCGGCTAATTTGCGCGGGTCAACGTGAGGTGGAATCGGGTCATTCAACATAGGCGCAGCATTCTAGGGATGCCCCCCGCCCCTGTCAAAGGAAATTCGGCGGCATCTCGCATGTTAGAATCAGGTTCAACTGACCAGGAGTCTATCATGCTGCCTCTGTTGCTGGCTTCCAGCTCTGCCTACCGGCGCGAACTGCTCGCGCGCCTGCGCCTGCCCTTCACCTGGGCAAGCCCCGACCTAGACGAGCGGCGCCTGGCTGATGAGCCCGCCGTGGAACTGGTACGGCGCCTGGCCAGGCAAAAAGCCGAGGCACTTGCCGACAGTCATCCGCAGCACCTGATCATCGGCTCCGACCAGGTGGCAGTGCTGGGCGAGCAGATCCTCGGCAAGCCACACACCTTCGAGCGCGCCTGCGAGCAGTTGCTCGAAGCCAGCGGCCAGCAAGTGACTTTCCTGACCGGGCTGGCACTGCTCAATACCGCGACCGGGCAGTGCCAGGTCGATTGCGTGCCGTTCACGGTGACGATGCGCGAGCTGGATCGGGAGAGAGTGGAGCGCTATGTGACAGCGGAGCAGCCGCTGGATTGCGCAGGGAGTTTCAAGGCGGAGGGATTGGGGGTGAGCCTGTTTCAGAGCACCCATGGGTGCGATGCGACCAGCCTGATCGGGCTGCCGCTGATTCGGCTGGTGGATATGCTGACCAAGGAAGGGGTGGTGGTTCCTTGAGCCTGGCTTGAGGGGTATCGCGCCTGTGAGATCGAGCGCCGCCCGCGCGGCGCATCGCGGATAAATCCGCTCCTACATTTGTTGCAACGTGGCCATGCCTGTCAGGCCATGGTTGTCAGCCGGTTTGCACGGCTCAAGACATGCGCCAAGGCAGGCAACCATGGCGTAACAGGTTCGGCACGTTGCAACAAATGTAGGAGCGGATTTATCCGCGATGCGCCGCGCGGGCGGCGCTCGATCTCACAGACGCCACATCACCCAAGGCGAACTCAGCGCAACTGCGGCCCCTGGAACCCCATCCACATGGCCAGATGCTCAGCCACACTGGCACCAATACGCTTGGAGAAGCGATCAAACGGCGATTCCTGCACGGTGTAATCGACCAACTCCTTCTCACCTACGATTTCCCGCGCCACATAGCTGGCACTGCCAAGCCCATCCACCAGCCCCAGCACCTTGGCCTGCTCACCCGACCAGACCAGGCCGCTGAACAACTCCGGATGCTCCTTGTCCTTCAGGCGATCCCCCCGCCCCTGCTTGACCATGGCAATGAACTGCTGGTGCGTGGTGTCCAGCACACCCTGCCAGAACGCGCGCTCATCAGGCTTTTCCGGCGAGAACGGATCAAGGAACGCCTTGTGCTCGCCAGCGGTGTAGGTGCGACGCTCGACGCCCAGTTTTTCCATTGAGCCCACAAAGCCATAACCAGCCGCGGTCACGCCAATCGAACCGACCAGACTGGCCTTGTCGGCATAGATCTCATCCGCCGCACTGGCGATGTAATAGGCACCCGAAGCCCCCAGATCAGTGATTACCGCATACAACTTGATATCCGGGTGCTCGCCACGCAGGCGGCGCATCTCGTCGTACACATAACCCGCCTGCACCGGGCTGCCGCCAGGGCTGTTGATGCGCATGACCACCGCTTTGGTCTTGGGGTCCTTGAACGCATCGCGCAAGCTCTTGACCAGGTTATCGGCACTGGCGGCCTCCTGATCGGCAATCACCCCGCGCACTTCTACCAGGGCCGTGTGATTGCCGCTTCGCGTGGCAGCCTTGTCCATGTCCATCAAGGGCGTGAACAGCACCAGAATGCCGAACAGGTAGACGAAGGTGAGCAGCTTGAAGAAGATTCCCCAGCGCCGGGCCCGGCGCTGCTCCTGAACACCCGCCAGCAGGGTCTTTTCCAGCAGTTTCCAGCTCTTCTGCTCGACACGAACCTCTTCGTTCTGCGCTTCACGCGCCTCGCGAGCGAGGCGCTCCTCTTCGGTTTCGTTAACCGGCGCTTTCCACTCGTCAGCCATGCTCACCTACCTTGGAATTGGACTTGCCTGGAACCGGCCAGCCACTCGCGCAGCTGGGAAAAATGATCGATGCACACCTGCGGGCCAAATTCGGCCAACGCCTGCAGCGACATGGCACCATAGCCCACCGCCACCGAATGCATGCCGGCGTTGCTGGCCATCTGCAGGTCGAATGCCGAATCTCCGACCATCAGCGCCCGCGCGGGTTCGACGCCACAATGCCCGAGGATTTGCTCGAGCATCAGCGGGTGGGGCTTGCCACGGGTTTCGTCGGCGGCACGGGTGATGTCGAAGAATTGCTCCCAGCCATTGGCCTTGAGCACGCGATCCAGCCCGCGGCGCGCCTTGCCGGTTGCCACCGCCAGGCGATAGCCCTCGGCGCGGAAAGCATCCAGCGACTCGACCACACCTTCGAACAGCGGCGAAGGCTGCTGGTCCAGGGCCATATAGATGTCGGCGTAGTGCTGGCGGAAGGTTTCGACTTGCAGTGGATCCAGGTGCGGATACAACGTCGCAATGGCCTCCCCCAGCGCCAGGCCGATGATGCCCTTGACGGCATCCTCAGGGCTAGGCGCCTCCCCAGCACGCTCGGCAGCGGCATTCATCGCCTCGACGATGCGGCCGATGGAGTCGGCCAGGGTGCCATCCCAATCGAAAATCAGTAACTCATAGTCACGCCGCACTGAGTCGCTCCACGGTTTTCGCCCACACTTCATCCACAGGCGCCTCGAGCTTGAGCTCGCCGCCATCGGGCAGCGGCACGGTCAGGGCATAGGCATGCAGGAACAGCCGCTTGCCACCCAGCTCGCGGATCTCGCGGCTGAAGTCCTCGTCGCCATACTTGCTGTCACCGGCAATCATGTGCCCGGCATGCAGGGTATGCACGCGAATCTGGTGGGTGCGACCGGTGATCGGGCGCGCCTCGACAATGGTGGCAAACTCGCCGAAGCGGCGCAGCACGCGGAACAGGGTCAGCGCTTCCTTGCCCTCGTCATTGACTTCGACCATGCGCTCACCGGAACGCAGGTTGCTCTTGAGCAGTGGCGCATTGACCTGCTTCTTCGAGGTCGGCCAGTGGCCACGCACCAGCGCCATGTAGCGTTTGTCCACGCCGTCGCCACGCAGGGCTGCGTGCAGGTGGCGCAACATGCTGCGTTTCTTGGCGATCATCAGCAGGCCCGAGGTGTCGCGGTCCAGGCGATGCACCAGCTCCAGCTCCTTGGCGTCCGGGCGCAGCTGGCGCAGCGCCTCGATCACGCCAAAGCTCAGGCCGCTGCCGCCATGCACGGCAATACCGGCTGGCTTGTTCATCACGATCAGCGCCTTGTCTTCGTAGACGATGGCTGCTTCCAGGCGCTGCAGCAGCCCCTGGGCCACCGGCGCCGGCTCGTCACGTTCGGGCAACCGGACAGGCGGCACGCGCACGATATCGCCGGCCTGAATCTTGTACTCGGGTTTGACCCGCCCCTTGTTGACCCGCACCTCACCCTTGCGCAGGATGCGGTAGACCAGGGTCTTGGGCACGCCCTTGAGCGCCGTGATGAGGAAATTGTCAATGCGTTGGCCGGCAAGTTCCGGCGCGACTTCGATCAGCTGAACGCCGGAAGTCGGAGGGGTATTGGTCGTCATGGCGGGGATCATAACAATTATTTATGGAATTGAAGCACTTAATCATTACTGCTATAGTCGCGAACGCCGCCAAAAGCGGCAGGCCAGTGAAACCAGGCCCTGGGCCGGTTCCTGACCTACGCAGTTCTCCAGGACGCGAGGCCGTCCTACGGGGTTTTCGCCAGTTTACCGAATTGCCTGGAATCGCCACCAGCGCTGTGTAGAGAAGACCGAAAAAAAACGACAAGTGTGGTTTTTCACCTGCTTCCCGATTCTTTTCGCTGCACCTCTGCCCGCCCCGTCGCTTCCACGCAACGCAAGGCGAATGCTTCGGAAATACCTGCCTTGGATATGTAATGGCGTCAGCTCCCATTCGAAGCTGGCGAAAAATGCAACCCGTTGCGGATTCAGCGCGCGGCAGCACCCGAATTATCAGGGATACGTGCAGGGTGGAGATGCACAGCCCTCGGACCGTGTAGCAGATGCCTCGAGCGTCCACGGCCGACGGTTGATTCCTCCTCCTGACTGAGTGCACGAGGCCCGCTTGGTTGATTCGGATACCCATTCGAAACCACCGGGGCCTGGTTGGCACCGCAGCAAACAGGACGCGTCGTCGCGACAACGGCAGGCTGGGCAACCGGCTGGTGCCGAACGTTGCTCGACACGGGGGTGGCCCAGCCACCCTTTGCGCACCTTGGCACCGACCATGAGAAGTCGTGTGTGCCGAACGCCGTTTCCGGCAGCCCGGAAACCGACGGTACAACATGAAAAGAATGCTGATTAACGCAACTCAGCCCGAAGAGTTGCGTGTAGCCCTGGTGGACGGCCAACGTCTCTACGACCTGGACATCGAGTCCGGCGCGCGTGAGCAGAAAAAGGCCAACATCTACAAAGGCAAGATCACCCGCATCGAACCGAGCCTCGAAGCCGCCTTCGTCGACTTCGGCTCCGAACGTCACGGCTTCCTGCCGCTGAAAGAAATCTCCCGCGAATACTTCAAGAAAGCCCCTGAAGGCCGGGTCAACATCAAGGAAGTCCTGAGCGAAGGCCAGGAAGTCATCGTTCAGGTCGAGAAGGAAGAGCGCGGCAACAAAGGCGCCGCCCTGACCACCTTCATCAGCCTGGCTGGCCGCTACCTGGTGCTGATGCCCAACAACCCGCGTGCCGGTGGCATCTCCCGCCGCATCGAAGGCGAAGAGCGCAACGAGCTGCGTGAAGCCCTGAACGGCCTGACCGTGCCGGGCGACATGGGCCTGATCGTGCGCACTGCCGGCCTGGGCCGCAGCAGCGAAGAAATGCAGTGGGACCTCGACTACCTGCTGCAGCTGTGGACCGCCATCAAGGAAGCGTCCCTGGACCGCGCCGCGCCATTCCTGATCTACCAGGAAAGCAACGTCATCATCCGCGCCATCCGCGACTACCTGCGCCAGGACATCGGCGAAGTGCTGATCGACAGCATCGATGCCCAGGAAGAAGCCCTGACCTTCATCCGCCAGGTGATGCCGCAGTACGCCAGCAAGGTCAAGCTGTACGAAGACAGCGTACCGCTGTTCAACCGCTTCCAGATCGAAAGCCAGATCGAGACCGCCTTCCAGCGCGTGGTCGACCTGCCGTCCGGTGGCTCGATCGTGATCGACCCGACCGAAGCCCTGGTCTCCATCGACATCAACTCGGCGCGCGCCACCAAGGGCAGCGACATCGAGGAAACCGCCCTGCAGACCAACCTGGAAGCGGCCGAGGAAATCGCCCGCCAGCTGCGCCTGCGTGACATCGGCGGCTTGATCGTCATCGACTTCATCGACATGACCCCGGCGAAGAACCAGCGCGCTGTAGAAGAGCGCGTGCGTGAATGCCTGGAAGCCGACCGCGCCCGTGTCCAGGTCGGTCGCATCTCGCGCTTCGGCCTGCTGGAAATGTCCCGTCAGCGTCTGCGCCCGTCGCTCGGCGAAAGCAGCGGCATCGTCTGCCCACGCTGCTCCGGCACCGGCATCATCCGTGACGTCGAATCGTTGTCGCTGGCCATCCTGCGCCTGATCGAAGAAGAAGCCCTGAAAGACCGTACTGCCGAAGTACGCGCCCAGGTGCCGATCCCGGTCGCCGCATTCCTGCTCAACGAGAAACGCAACTCGATCACCAAGATCGAACTGCGCACTCGCGCACGCATCATCATCCTGCCGAACGACCACCTGGAAACCCCGCACTTCGAAGTCCAGCGCCTGCGCGACGACAACCCGGAAGTGCTGAACAACCAGTCCAGCTACGAAATCGCCGCCGCCGAAGCCGAAGAAGCGCCGCAGCCGACCGCCACCCGCACCCTGGTTCGCCAGGAAGCGGCGGTGAAGACCGCTCCGGCCCGCGCCAACGCCCCGGTACCGAGCGCCGCCGAAGAGCAGCCTCAGCCAGCCGCACCGGTAGCCCCGGCGCCGAGCGCACCTGAGCCAAGCCTGTTCAAGGGCCTGGTGAAGTCGCTGGTCAGCCTGTTCGCCGGCAAGGAAGAGCCCGCCGCAGCGCCAGTGGTCACTGCCACCGAAAAGCCGGCCGCCGAGCGCAGCCCACGCAACGAAGAACGCCGCAACGGCCGCCAGCAGAGCCGCAACCGCAACGGCCGCCGCGATGAAGAGCGCAAGCCGCGCGAAGAGCGTGCCGAGCGTGCCCCGCGTGAAGAGCGTCAACCGCGCGAAGAACGTGCACCTCGTGAGGAACGTGCTCCACGCGAAGAACGCGCACCTCGTGAAGAGCGCGCCCCACGCGAAGAACGTGCACCTCGCCAGCCACGCGAAGACCGCCGCGGCAACCGCGGTGAAGAGCGCGTACGTGAACTGCGTGAGCCCCTCGACGCCACGCCGGCAGAGCGCGAAGAACGCCAGCCACGTGAAGAACGTGTAGCCCGTGAAGAGCGCGCCCCACGTGAAGAACGTGCACCTCGCGAAGAACGCGCCCCACGTGAAGAGCGCGCACCTCGCGAAGAACGCGCCCCACGTGAAGAGCGCGCACCTCGCGAAGAACGCGCCCCACGTGAAGAGCGTGCACCTCGCGAAGAACGCGCTCCACGTGAAGAGCGTGCACCTCGCGAAGAACGCCAGCCTCGCCCGCCACGTGAAGAGCGCCAGCCGCGCCCGGCCGAACAGGCTGCCGAGCAGGCTGCCGAACTCGCCGAAGAGCAACTGCCGAACGAAGAGCTGCTGCAGGACGAGCAGGAAGGTACCGATGACGAGCGTCCGCGTCGTCGCTCCCGTGGCCAGCGTCGCCGCAGCAATCGTCGTGAGCGTCAGCGCAATGCCAATGGCGAGCTGATCGAAGGTGGCGATGAAGATGGCAGCGAAGAGCAGCCGCAGCAGCACCAGGCCACCGAGCTTAGCGCCGAGCTGGCCGCCGGCCTGGCCGTCACTGCCGCTGTCGCCAGCAGCCAGATCAGCGCCGATGCCGAGGCTCAAGCCAACCAGCAGGCCGAACGCGCCAGCGCCGCAGCCGTAACCACCGAAACCAGCGAAGTCGCCCAGCCGACCGAGCAGGTTGAAGTGGCCGCTCAAGCCGAGGAAGCTGTCATCGCCCCAGTGGTCGAACAGCCCGTCAGCGAGCCGGTTGTCGTGGTCGAAGCCAGCGCCGAGCCAGTGGTCGACCTCGCACCGCAGGCGGTAGTTGAACAAGCCCCTGCCGCCGAGCCGGTCGTGGCTGCCGAAGCAGCGGTCGAGGCCCCTGCTGTCGAAACCAAGGCGGTCGAAGCCCCAGCAGTCGAGAGCGGTGAAGCCGAGAAGGCGCAGGTTGTGGCTGAAGAAGCACCGGTTGCCGAGCAGCCAGTTGCTGTCGTCGAAGCCCAGCCAGAAGTGGCGGCTGAACCCGTCGCTGCCGAAGCTGCCCCGGCGGTTGTCGCACCGGCCCCGGTAGAAACACCGGCAACCGTCGAAGCCGCTACTGTCATGCTGCCAAACGGCCGCGCGCCGAACGACCCACGTGAAGTGCGTCGCCGCAAGCGTGAAGCCGAGGCCGCTGCCAAGGCTGCCCAGGAAGCTGCCGAGCCCGTGCTGGAAACCGCCGATGAGCACAAGCCTCATCACGGTTGATAGCCAAGGCTGAATGAAAAAGCCCCGCCAGTGCGAACTGGCGGGGCTTTTTCTTGGCTATCTGTTTTTACCTGTACCGGCCTCTTCGCGGGCAAGCCCGCTCCCACAATCACCCCACTTGGTTCAGGCCTTGTGATAGCCCTGTGGGAGCGGGCTTGCCCGCGAAGAGGCCGGTACAGGCAAAGCAATCAGTACAGATTGGGCTCCATCTCCAGCTCAACCCCAAACCGCTCCAGGATATCCGCCTGGATCCGCTGTGCGAGTGCATGCAACTGCGCCCCGCTCGCCTGGCCATAATTGACCAGCACCAGCGACTGCAACCGGTGCACACCGGCATCGCCCTCGCGATAGCCCTTCCAGCCCGCCTGCTCGATCAGCCAGCCCGCTGCCAGCTTCACCTGGCCATCCGCCTGGGGATACGCCACCACGCCCGGATACTGGCTACGAATGCGTTCGACCAACTCAGCCGCCACCACCGGGTTCTTGAAGAAGCTCCCGGCATTGCCCAGCTCGGCCGGGTCCGGCAATTTTTCGCGACGAATGCTGCAAATGGCGTCACTGATCGCCTGCGCGGTCGGTTGCTCGACGCCCTGCTCCGCCAGGCGCTGACGCACCGGGCCATAATCCAGATGTGCCTGCAGTGCATGGCTCAGGGCAAAGCGCACCCGCAGGATCAACCAACGCCCGGGGTTGCGCTTGAACAGGCTGTCACGGTAACCGAAGGCGCATTCCTCCAGGTTGAAATCGCGCAGCGCCCCGGTCTCCCGGTCCAGTGCGGTCAGCCCGGCGAACACATCCTTGATCTCGACACCATAGGCGCCGACGTTCTGCATCGGCGCAGCGCCAACGGTGCCAGGGATCAGGCTAAGGTTCTCCAGGCCACAATAGCCTTGCGCCAACGACCATTGCACGAACGGATGCCAGGGCTCGCCGGCTTGCGCCTCGACCACCACCCGCTCACCGTCATCACTCAGCACGCGCCGGCCGCGGCTGGCCATGTGCAACACCAGTGCATCGATATCGCGGGTCAGCAGCAGGTTGCTGCCACCCCCGATCACCTGCACCCGCAACTCACGCTGGCGCGCCTGGGCCAACACCTCGCGCACCTCGTCATCGTTGTGCGCCTGGGTGAAATACCGGGCTTTCACGTCGATGCCGAAGGTGTTGTAGGGCTTCAGCGAAACCTGTTCCTGCCAAACCGCCGTCATAGCCGCCCCTTGATTTCCACGACCAGTTCGCGGCACGCCGCCTCGATCAGGTCCAGCACCTGCTCGAAGCCCTCGGCACCGCCATAGTAAGGGTCCGGCACCTCGTCCAGGGCCGCGCCGTAGCGGCGCAGGAACAGGTCAAGTTCGCCAGCGGCGTTGTGCGGGCGCATGGCGCGCAAATGGCCGAGATTGCTCTCATCCATGGCCAGAATCAGGTCGTACTCGGCGAAATGCGCCGGCTTGACCTGCTGGGCACGCTGGCGTGACAAGTCATAACCACGCGCCAGCGCGGCCTTGCAGGTGCGGCTATCAGGAGCCTTGCCGACATGCCAGTCGCCGGTACCGGCAGACGCCACATGCACCTGCTCAGCCAGGCCGGCCACCTGCAACTGATGGCGCAGCACGCCTTCGGCGGTGGGCGAGCGGCAGATATTGCCGAGGCAGACGAACAGGACGCGCATCAGGCCTCCAGCAAGCGCCGGACGCGCTCCAGGTCTTCAGGGGTATCGACACCCACGGCTGGCGCCTCGATGGCGTCCTCGACGTGGATACGCACGCCATGCCACAGCGCACGCAGCTGTTCCAGGGCCTCGGTCTGCTCGAGCCAGCATGGGCCCCAGCCGACGAAGTCCTGCAGGAAGCCGACACGGTAAGCGTACATGCCGATGTGGCGGCGATACGGCACACCTGCCGGCAGCACATCGCGGTCCTTGGCGAAGGCATCGCGGGCCCACGGCAGCGGTGCACGGCTGAAGCTCAGGGCCAGGCCGTTCTTGTCGCTGACCACCTTGACCGCATTGGGGTTGAACACGGTTTCCGGATCATGGATCGGCTCGGCCAGGGTGGCGATGCCGGCTTCGGGGTGGGCGGCCAGGTTGGCCGCCACCTGGTCGATGATCACCGGCGGGATCAGCGGCTCGTCACCCTGTACGTTGACCACGATGGCATCGGCAGGCAGGCCGAGCTGCGCGGCCACTTCGGCCAGGCGGTCGGTGCCCGATTCATGGTCGGTGCGGGTCATCAGCACTTCAGCGCCAAAGGCCTGGCAGGCTTCGAGGATGCTGGTGTCATCGGTGGCGATGACCACCCGGCTGGCGCCGCTCTTGCGCGCCTGCTCCCAGACGTGCTGGACCATCGGCTTGCCGGCGATCAACAACAAGGGCTTGCCCGGCAGGCGCGTGGAGCGCAGCCGGGCGGGAATGACCACGGTGTAGTTCACGCTCATTTGTCCAGACGCTCGTCGTCGGTCAGGGTGCGCGCCTCGCTTTCCAGCATCACCGGGATGCCGTCACGAATCGGGTAAGCCAGGCCTGCGCCCTTGCTGATCAGCTCGGTCTTGTCGGCACTGAGCTTGAGCGGGCCCTTGGTGATCGGGCAGGCCAGGATATCGAGCAGTTTGGTGTCCATGGAAGCGTCCTTGAGGCCGGATGGCCGAAAAGTGAATAGGGGCTCAGGGCTTGCGCAGCAGGCGCTGCAACTGGCTGTCGAACCAGGCGCTGAAGGCCGGCGTGGGCCGGGCCTCGACCGCCAGGTACCACCAGTCGTCGGCGGCGAACGCCCGGCATTTCACCGCATCCTTCTCGGTCATGACCAGCGGTAGCGCCGGGCTGAACGCCAGGCTTTCAGCGCTGAACTGCGCATGGTCGGCAAAGGGATGCGGTACCGGCTGCCAGTTTAGCCCCAGCAGGGTATTGAAGAAACGTTGCGGGTTACCGATGCCGGCTACCGCGTGCAGGCGCTGGCCCGCAGGGAAGAAGCCAAGTTCGCGGCGCTCGCCGCTGCGCAGATTGACCAGGGCAGACGGTTGCAGGCAAAAGCCAAAACCGTCCGCGCGGTCGCCATCGGCACCGTTGTACAACACGGCATCCGCCTCTTGCAGGCGCTCGCGGGGCTCGCGCAGTGGGCCGGCGGGCAGGCAGCGGCCATTGCCCAGACCGCGGGCGGCGTCGATCAGTACCAGTTCGAGGTCACGGGCCAGGCGGTAGTGCTGCATACCGTCATCGCAGAGGATCAGGTCCAGCGGTTCGCTGGCCAGCAGCGCCTGCACCGCGCCGGAACGGTCAGGGTCGATCATCAGCGGCACACCGGTGCGCTGGACGATCAGCAGGGGTTCATCACCGGCCTGCTCGGCTGGCTGGCCCGCCTCCACCCGCCACGGGTAGTGTGGCGGCTTGGCACCGTAGCCACGGCTGACCACACCGACCTTGAGGCCCTGGCGGCGGCAATGCTCGATCAGCCAGAGAATCATCGGTGTCTTGCCGGTGCCGCCCACGGTGATGTTGCCCACCACGATGACCGGCACCGGCGCCCGGTAGCTGGCGCTTTCACCGCTGAGGAAACGCGCGCGCTTGCGCAGCACCACACGCCGATACAGCGCTTCGAGCGGGCGCAGCAGCGCCAGGGCCGGGTGGCCGGCGTACCAGGCGGCGAGCAAGCGGTCGGCGAGCGCCATCAAGGTGTCCCCTGGGCTGCCTCGACGGTGGTCATGCGCAGGTGGCTGAAACCGAGCTTGCCGGCAGCATCCATTGCGGTGATCACGGCCTGGTGCGGGGTCTTGCCGTCGGCGCTGATGGCCAGCGGCAGCTTGTTGTCACCGCCAGACTCTCGTTCGATGGCCTCGGTCAGGGTCGCCAGGTCGCTCTTGGGCAGCAGGTGGTTGTTCACCGAATACACGCCATCGGCGCTGATGGTCACTTCCACCAGCTTGCCCTGATCGGCCGGTGCCTGCTCGGCGCTGGCCGCTTCGGGCAGCTCGACACGCAACTGGGTCTCGCGGGTGAAGGTGGTGGTGACCACGAAGAACAGCAGCAGGACGAACACCACATCGATCAGCGATGCGAGGTTGATGTCGACGTTCTCCCGCTGGCGATTGCGCCGGAACTTCACGCCTTGCCTCCGGCCACTTCCACTTCGCGGTCGCCCTGGATCACTTCCACCAGCTTGATCGCCTCCTGCTCCATGCCCACCACCAGCTCATCGATGCGGCGCAGCAGGAAGCGGTGGAAGAACACCGCCGGGATACCGACCATCAGGCCGGCCGCCGTGGTGACCAGGGCCTTGGAGATACCGCCGGCCAGCACGGCGGCGTTGGCGGTCATCTGCGACCCCATGAAGGCGCTGAAGATGTCGATCATGCCCAGTACGGTGCCCAGCAGGCCCAGCAGCGGCGCCATGGCCGCGATGGTGCCGAGGGTGCTGATGTAGCGTTCGAGTTCGTGGATGACGCGCGAGGCGGCTTCCTCGATGCACTCTTTCATGATCTCGCGGCCATGGCGCGAGTTGGCCAGGCCCGCCGCGAGGATTTCGCCCAGCGGCGAGTCGGCGCGCAGGGCCTTGAGCTTGTCACTGGTGAGTTGCTTGTCCTTGATCCACATCCACACCTGGCCCAGCAGGTGCGGCGGGGTAACGCGGCTGGCGCGCAGGGTCCACAGGCGCTCGACGACGATAGCCATGGCGGCGATGGAACTCAGAATGATCGGCAGCATCATCCAACCACCGGACTTGACCAATTCCCACACAGTAAGCGCCCCTCTGGAAAAAGGCCGCCACTCTAACACAGGAGCGCAAGGGGCTCATCTGCCGGAGGTCAGGCAAATGGTGGAGGCCAGATGGGTATGCCTTGGACTGGCACCAGGGCGGACAGGTGTATGCCTTGGGTCGGCACCAGGGCGGACAGGTGCTCGTCACAACAGTTGCAGCGCCTGTGAGATCGAGCGCCGCCCGCGCGGCGCTCGATCTTGCAGACACCACACAAGTCAAGGCGAACGCCAGAAACGTCGCTGCCGACGCACACCCTCGACATCACCATGGCTCCCCAACACCAACCGCAACGCCCCTTCTGCGGCCGTGTCGTGAATGACCACCCCATGCCGCCGATAACGCTCGACCACCTCAACATGCGGGTGCCCGAAACTGTTGTTTCGCCCCCGCGAAACCAGCACCCCTCGCGGTATCGTGGCGCGGATAAAGGCCTCGGTGGAAGAACTACGGCTGCCATGGTGCGGCGCCTGCAGCCAGTCGATGCGAGGCACTTCGGTATCCGCCAGCCAAGCCCGCTCGGCGCCAGCCTCCATGTCCCCCGCAAGCAGCAAACGCTCGCCCCGCGCCTCGACCAGCAACACACAAGAGCGATCATTGCTGCTTTGACCGTCCGCCCAGCGCCAGAGCGAAAAATCCACGCCATCCCATGCCCATCGCTCGCCACTGCTGCAAGGCTGCAACTGAACGCCACCCAACGCTTCACCGCCAATCGCCCGGCCGACCGGCAAACCACGCAGGATGGCCGCAGCGCCGCCCGCATGGTCGGCATGGGCATGGCTGATCAGCATCAGGTCCAGGCGGCCCACCCCAAGCTTGCGCAGGGTCGGCAGCACCACCCGTTCGCCCAGGTCGGTTTCGCCCTTGGCCGGCCCGGTGTCGTACAGCAGGGTGTGATGCCGTGTGCGCAACAGCACCGCCAAGCCCTGACCAACATCCAGCTGCCAGACCTCGACCTGCCCAAGCGGTAGCGTATCCCGTGGCACCCAGAGGGCCAGCAGCATGACCCCGCCAAGGCCGCGCAGCGGCACGCCACGGGGCAGCAACAGCAGCAGCGTACCGGCACACACCAGCAACCAGGCCACTACCGGCAGCGCCGGCGGTATCCATGCCGGCCGCCACCCTGCCAGCAAGGCAAGCAGCCGGAACAGGATATCCAGCAAGCCACCCGCGACCCACAGCAACCCCTCACCAACGCCTGCCAGCGGCAACAACAGCGTTCCGAGCAATGCCAGTGGCAACACCGCCAGGCTGATCCAGGGCACCGCCAGCAAGTTCGCCACAGGCGCACTCAGGCTGACCGGCAACCCCGTGGCCAACAGCACCGGCAACAGGCCGACGGCGATCACCCATTGGGCCCGCGTCCACGCCTGCCAGGGCCGCCAACCGCCAAGCCGTGCAGCAAAGCTGTAGATGAGGATCGCCACCGCCGCGAACGACAGCCAGAAACCGGGGAGCAACGCTGCCAGAGGTTCGGCCAGCAACACCAGGTTCAACGCCAGCAGCAGCGGGAACATCGCCCCAAGTTGCCGAAAGCGCAGGCGCCACAGCAGCACCACCGCCAGCATCAGGCAGGCACGCTGCACCGGCACACCCGCACCGGCCAGCCAGCCGTAGGCCAGCGCCGCCGCCAGCGCCAGCCCGCATGCCCAAGGCAACCATGGCCACCGTCGCGGCCAAAGCCCCCAGCGCGCCAAGCCTGCGACCAAGGCATACATCAAGCCCGCGACAAGGCCGATGTGTTGCCCGGAAATCACCAGCAAATGCACCGTGCCGGTCGCCTGCAACGCCTGCCACTGTTCACGGGCCAAGCCTGCACCGTCACCGAGCACCAGCGCCACCAGCGCGGCTTCCTGGCCAAAGGCATCGACCTGCAGCAGGCGCTCGCGCAGCGCATCCCGCCACCCCGGCGCCACCGCCTGCAGTACCTGGCCCGCCTTTACCGTGCCAGTGCCACCGATGCGCCGGGCCAGCAACTGAGCCTCGCGGTCCGGGCCATGGGGGTTCAGCAGCCCGGCCGGGCGCTGCAAGGTGACCGCCACGCGCCAATGCTCGCCCGCATGGATGGCCGGACCATCGAACCAGCTCAGCTGCAGACGCTGCGGCAGTTCGGCGCGGCGCGAATGCGGCTGTTCCAGCTCGAAGCGCACGCCCTGCGCAGTACGCGTCGGCAACCCGACGACCTGGCCCTCCAGCCATAAAGTGCGGCCATCCAGCTGCGCGCTCAGGCGGTCATCCAGTGCCTGCTGGGCCGACCAGCAAGCCCAGCACAACCCCAGCAGAAAACAGCCCAGCGGCCACAACCGTGTGCAGGCGCAGACGCCACCGACCAGCACCAGCAGTAGCAGCCAGCCGACCGACGGCAAAACGGGGAGAACACCCAGGCACAACAGCCCGAGCGCGAGCGCAAACATCCCTGTGCGCATGAGGTAGAGCTCCAGAAGCGGAATCGCTTACTGAGGCATAGACGAAAAGCCGGCGCTGCCCGCTCAACAATTGTCACAAACTCTAAACGAGGCTGAACGCGAATCGAGGCATACTGCCCCGATCAACGCTCCGGGAGCCTACATGCCGCGCCGACTTTTCAAACGCTACATGCCGGACCCGACCAGCATTCGGGAACACAAGTCCTTACGCTTTTTCGGCAAGCTGCTGCACGACCCGAACCTCTGGCACCTCAACCGCCACTCGGTGGCGCGGGCCATGGGCGTGGGCCTGTTCGCGGCATTGATCCCCATCCCCATGCAGATGCTGCTGGCCGCGGCACTGGCAATCCCGGTACGCGGCAACCTGCCGATCGCCGTCAGCCTGGTGTGGTTGACCAACCCGCTGACCATGCCGCCGGTGTTCTTCGTCACCTACATGACCGGCGCCTGGCTGATGCAGATTCCGCCACGTACCTTGCCCGACGAACTGACCTTCGAGTGGATCACCGACCAGCTGGCCACGCTGTGGCAGCCGTTTCTGCTGGGTTCGGTGGTGTGCGGGGTGGTGCTGGGCATCGCGGCCTACTTCACCACCCTGCTGTACTGGCGCTGGTGGATTGGCCGGCAGTGGCGCCGGCGCAAGCAACGGGCGTCAGGCGCGCATGCCGCGGCCGCTGACCAGCAGGCGGACGCACAGCACATAGAGCACCGCAGTGGCCACCAGCATGAAGGTGATCGCCGTGCCAATACTGATGTCCGACACCCCTAGGATGCCGTAGCGGAACGAGTTGACCATGTGCAGCACCGGGTTGGCCAGCGACACGGTCTGCCAGAACGGCGGCAGCAGGTTGATCGAGTAGAACACCCCGCCCAGGTAGGTCAGCGGCGTCAGCACGAAGGTCGGGATGATCGAGATATCGTCAAAGTTGCGTGCGAACACCGCGTTGACGAAGCCCAGCAGCGAGAAGATGGTAGCCGTCAGCAGTACCACGACCACGGTCACACCCAGGTGATGCACCTGCAGGTCGGTGAAGAACATCGACAGGATGGTCACGATCACCCCCACCGCCAGGCCACGCAGCACGCCACCCAGCACATAGCCGACGAGGATGGTGTGTGGCGACACCGGTGACACCATCAGCTCTTCGATCGAACGCTGGAACTTGCTGCCGAAGAAGCTCGACACCACGTTGCCGTAGGAGTTGGTGATCACCGACATCATGATCAGCCCCGGCACGATGTACTGCATGTAGGTGAAACCACCCATGTCGCCGATCTGCCGGCCGATCAGGTTACCGAAGATGACGAAGTACAGGACCATGGTGATCGCCGGCGGCAGCAGGGTCTGCGGCCAGATGCGCAAAAAGCGCCGCACTTCGCGGTAGACGATGGTCTGCAGGGCGACCCAGTTGGTGCGCAGTTCCACACTCATACGGCCACCTTCGACAGGTTTTTTTCCACCAGGGACACGAACAGCTCCTCGAGTCGGTTGGTCTTGTTGCGCAGGCTCTGCACTTCGATGTTCTGCAGCGCCAGCTGGCCGAACAGCGCAGTGATGCCGATGTCCTTCTCCACCTGCACTTCCAGGGTGTGCGGGGTCAGCAACCGGCACGGGTAGCCTTGCAGCACCGGCGCCGAAGCCAGGTCCTGCTTGAGGTCGAGGACGAAGGTCTCGACATGCAGCTTGCCCAGCAGCTGGCGCATGCTGGTGTTCTCGACGATGGTGCCGTGGTCGATGATGCCGATGTTACGGCACAGCTGCTCGGCCTCTTCCAGGTAATGGGTGGTGAGGATGATGGTGATGCCCTTCTGGTTGAGCTCGGTGAGGAAGCTCCACATCGAACGGCGCAGTTCGATGTCCACCCCAGCAGTGGGTTCGTCGAGGATCAGCAAGCGCGGTTCATGGATCAACGCACGGGCGATCATCAAGCGGCGCTTCATGCCACCGGACAACGACCGCGAAGGCACGTCACGCTTGTCCCACAGGCCCAGCTGGGTCAGGTACTGCTCGGCGCGTTCCTTGGCTACCTTGGCCGGGATGCCGTAATAGCCCGCCTGGGTCACGACGATGTCGAAACACTTCTCGAACTGGTTGAAGTTGAACTCCTGCGGCACCACGCCCAGGCAGCGCTTGAGCGCCGAAGGCTCGCGGTCAAGGTCATGGCCGAATACGTTGACCGTGCCGCTGGTCTTGTTCACCAGGGTCGAGAGGATGCCGATGGTGGTGGACTTGCCGGCGCCGTTGGGGCCGAGCAAGGCGAAGAAGTCGCCCTCGGCAACGTCCAGGTCGATTCCCTTGAGGGCCTGGAAGCCGTTGCCGTAGGTCTTGGTCAGCTGTCGGATGGACAGGGCGGAACTCATAGCGGGTCACTTACCGAAGAAAAAGGTGCAGGACACGCCAGGCAAAGTCACTGGCGCAGTGAGTGCGGCCAATGGTGCTTGGCCTGGCCGCACAAGTACAGTCATGTGTATTGATAGTGACTATCGAAACAGCCGTGGTGTTCGATCAGGTCAGCGCGGTCATCACCGCAGCCTGGTAGGCCGGGCGAGCCTTGAGGCGCTCGTACCAGGCTTCCAGATGACGCATGGCCGGGCGCTCGATGGGCATTTCGAACCAGGCGTAGACGAAGCTACCCAGTGGGATGTCGCCCATGCCGATCTGGTCACCGGACAGGTACGGCTGTTTGGCCAGGGTTTCGTCAGCAATGGCCAGCAACTGGGCGCATTGCTTGTGCGCGGCATTGATCGCTACCCAGTCGCGCTGGTCTTCCGGGGTGCGCAAAAGCCCCCAGAACAGCGGACGGAACGGGCCGGCGAAAGACGAGGTGGTCCAGTCCATCCACTTGTCGGCCAGGGCGCGTTGGCGCGGGTCTTCCAGGTACCAGCCCTGCTCAGTGCCATATTCGGCGCACAGGTAGCGGACGATGGTGTTGGATTCCCACAGGGTCAGGTCGCCGTCTTCGAGCATGGGCACCAGGCCGTTGGGGTTACGGGCGCGGTAGTGCGGCTCGTTGACCACGCCGAAGGCGCCGCCGGCGTCGATCGACTCGAAATCCAGGCCCAACTCGTGGGCGATCCACAGCGCCTTGCGCACATTGCTCGAATTCTTGCGGCCCCAGATCTTCAGCATGGCAACGTCCTTATGAATGCGGAGGAGGCACAGTCTACTCCAGAGTTTTATCGCCTGTACCGGCCTCTTCGCGGGTAAATCGGGGCGCCGAACCGCCACTCATGCAGGTACTGCACCGCTCTCAGGCTTGGTGTGATCCCTATGGGAGCGGGCGCGCCCGCGAAGAGGCCGATACAGGCAAACACCGGACTGAAACTCCCACCGCCATACCCTGTCACTGTTCTGACCCGGCCGTTCGCAGCGTTGCGTCTAAGCTGTCTGGTACGGCTTACCCCCCCTGGTTCCGAGGAGGACCGATTATGTTGCTGTTGTGGTTGGTAGTGCTGGTGATCGGCGCGGCGTACCTCACGCACCGGCGCCTGGCGCCCTTGCAGATTCTCGGCATCATGGCGGGCTATGTACTGCTGATGGGCATTTTCAGCAGCGCTCCCGGCTGGCTGCTGACTCTGATCTGGATAGTGCTGGCACTGAAAGTCGCCCTGGTAGCGTTGCCGGAATGGCGCCGCAAGGTATTCACCGGCCCCGTGTTCAAGTGGTTCCAGCGCACCCTGCCGCCAATGTCGCAAACCGAACGCGAGGCGATCGACGCCGGCACCGTATGGTGGGACGGCGAACTGTTCAGCGGCCGTCCAGATTGGCGCACCCTGCTCGCCTACCCGGCTCCGAAGCTGACCGAAGAAGAACAGGCCTTCATCGATGGCCCGACTGAACAACTCTGCGCCATGGTCAGCGACTGGCAGATCGGCCAGGACATGGACCTGCCGGCTGAAGCCTGGGCTCATATCAAGCAGAATGGCTTCTTCGCCCTGATCATCCCCAAGGAATACGGCGGCAAAGGCTTCTCGGCATACGCACATTCCCAGGTGGCGATGAAACTGGCCACCCGCAGCGGCGACCTGGCCTCCACCGTGATGGTGCCCAACTCGCTCGGCCCGGCCGAACTGCTGTTGCATTACGGCACTGACGAACAACGCAACCACTACCTGCCACGCCTGGCGCGTGGCGATGATATCCCCTGCTTCGCGCTCACTGGCCCGCTGGCCGGCTCCGACGCGGGCGCCATGCCTGACACCGGGGTGGTCTGCAAGGGGCAGTGGAACGGCGAAGAGGTCATCGGCCTGCGCCTGAACTGGGAAAAGCGCTATATCACCCTCGGGCCCGTCGCCACCCTGCTGGGCCTGGCGTTCAAGGCCTACGACCCGGACCACCTGTTGGGCGAGCAGGAAGAACTGGGTATCAGCCTGGCGCTGATCCCTACCGACACGCCCGGCGTCGAAATCGGCAAACGCCACCTGCCGCTGGGCGCCGCGTTCATGAACGGCCCCAACAGCGGCAAGGATGTGTTCGTGCCGTTGAGCTTCCTCATCGGCGGCCAGGGCATGCTTGGCAAGGGCTGGATGATGCTGATGAACTGCCTGTCGGTAGGCCGCTCCATCTCCCTGCCCGCAGTAGGCACTGGCGCGGCCAAATACACCAGTCTGGTCACCGGCCAGTACGCCAACATCCGCGAACAGTTCAATGTGCCGCTGGCGGCTTTCGAAGGTATCCAGGAGTCGCTGGCTCGCATCGGCGGCAATGCCTGGCTGATGGACAGCGCGCGCCTGCTGACCGCCAAGGCCGTGGACCTGGGCGAGAAGCCTTCGGTGCTGTCGGCGATCCTCAAGTACCACCTCACCGAGCGTGGCCGCGAGTGCATCCAGCACGCCATGGACGTGCACGGCGGCAAAGGCATCATCATGGGGCCGAACAACTACCTGGGGCGCAACTGGCAAGGGGCGCCGATCTTCATCACCGTCGAAGGCGCCAACATTCTTTCGCGCAACCTGATGATCTTCGGCCAGGGTGCCATCCGCTGCCACCCGTTCGTGCTCAAGGAAATGGCCCTGGCCGGGCGCGAGGACCGCGATCAGGCATTGAAGGAATTCGACGACCTGTTGATGAAACACATCATGTTCGCCGCGAGCAACGCGGCCAGCACGCTGGTGTTGAACCTCGGCCTGGGCCGCCTGGAAAGCGTACCGGGTGACGCCTTGAGCCAAGGCTACTTCCGGGCGCTAAACCGCCAGGCTGCGGCATTCGCCCTGCTGGCCGACCTGTCGATGATGCTGCTGGGCGGCGCGCTCAAGCGCCGCGAACGCCTGAGCGCAAGGCTGGGTGACGTGCTCAGCTACCTGTACCTGTCCAGCGCCGCCCTCAAGCGCTATCACGACCTGGGTTCACCGGAGCACATGCAGCCACTGTTGCGCTGGGCCATGGAAGAAAGCCTCGGCCAGGCGGAAAACGCCCTGGACCGCCTGCTGGACAACTTCCCCAACCGCTTCGTCGGCTGTGCCCTGCGCGTGCTGGTATTCCCCTTCGGCCGCCGCCATAGCGGGCCGAGCGATGAACTGGATGCCGAAGTCGCCGCACTGATCGGCCGCAGCAAAGGCGACCCGGCGCTGGAGGAGCTGTTAGCGGGATGCTTCAGGCCACAGGCCGAAGGCGACCCGGTTGCAGCGTTGCAGCGGGCCAGTGATTTGCTGAACGAAACTGCCCCTGTGCAAAAAAGGCTGCATCAGGCCATCAAGGACGGCAAGGTCAAACCAGGGCATGGCCAGGCGACGATCGAAGCTGCCATTGAAGCAGGCCTTTTGCAACCGGCAGAGGGGCAACGCCTGGTAGAAGCTGAACAGGTGCGCCGCAACGTCATTGATGTGGACGCCTTCGACAAAGATCAGTTGGCCCCCAATCCAGGATGCATTCGCTGAGCTTAGGCGAAAAGCCATAGTGCCGACAGAGCCGCAAAACGGCTCTGTCGAGATGTTGCAAGCAGGAACAAAGTGTTAACCGTTATATAACGCCACAGCCTCCTCCGGCGAGTAGAGCGGCATGGGGATAATGGTGAACGCCCATAACAGAAGGCGGGGGTCACTCGTGTCCCGCGCCCAGACGACAGAGAACGAGGATGGATTGCTGGCGGCCGGGTTGAATACCCCCGAAGGCGATAGAGTGCCATTACCCGAAACGACACCCCACTCGGTATCATCTTCCGGGACCGGCAGGTCTTTACCCGCCCCAACGTCGTAGTACCAGAGTTCAAGTTTGAACTTGCCGTTTTCCAGGGAAGCCTTCAAATAATGCGTTTGCGGCGCATGATATGTGGCAAATGTCGAGTATGCACTTTCGCCATTTTGCGTGGCTTTGACCGTATCAGCCGTGAACCATTTGGGGACGCTGGAAATAACAGCGGCCGGGCGACCGGTCTTGTTGTTCACATCCAGAACCACACCAGAGCCAGGACCAACAGGAGGGTAATAGTATCGGGTGCTACCTTCTTTCTCCAGGCGCCCCAGCGGCTCGCCTTCCAGAACCCAGGCCGCCGTATCGGGACCTGGCTGTAACAGCACAGCCTGTCTATATTCGCCACTCGCAACGACACGCACCAAGGGGTCGAGCGTCAATGCAAGCTTTTGTGGCCGAACGCCTTCAGCTGGAGAGAATTGCTCCCGGGGGGAATCGTATTCCGTGCCATAGGCACCTAATGAGGATTGGTAGGAACCATCTTTCCTCCTGAGCCGGGGAGGCGGGAAAACCAGAGTGGGAAGCCAGGTTTCATCTTCAGGAGCCTTGCCCTGCTTCACTTCAGGAAATGCATGCTCGCTGAACAGGAATACCACGACGTTGTCCACGAGCACGTTTCCGGGCAAAGGCAGCGAGCCCGGTGCACGCTCAGCCAGCGAATCTGGGGTGAAATACTGGAAGGCCATTGCCGTTCCCTGATTGTAGGGCTGGAAGAAAACACTCAACTCACGCAAGGTGCCTTTGATGGGCTGCTCCAGGGAATAAAGATCGACACCGCGCTTGGTTTGATAACCCCGCATCAGTTTCAACCGCAGTGTGTCTTCGCCGGTAAATGAAAAATCCGGTTCTGCTCCCCACCTCAGGCGAACAGAGCCATCAGCGCGATAAGCGACAGAGCTGCCAAGCATGTCGGCCTTGATCGTCAGGACCTGGCTGCCGTCATAGACGTTATCCCTGATTTCACTCAACCACCCGACACTGCGCCCCGGCTCCAGGCGAAACGCAACCTCACGTTCGCTCAGCAGCCGTTTTTTCATGACGATGAAGCGGTCCGACCATGTCAGTTGCGGATGACCAAAAACCACGGACGCCACTTTATGCACATTGGCACCGGCCTGCCTTTCGAGCAGGAGTGCTTCGCCCGGCGTAAACTCATTCTTTGCGTAATATGCCTTCCAGCAGTCGTTCAGCAGGATGTACCACACCAGACTGTAGGCAATGGGAAACCCTGCATTCGGTACCAGATCATTTGCGCGATCCATGATGCTCTCCAGTTCAGGCCAGATGGCCTGGCACCATTTGAAATCGCTTCGCCTTTTTCTTTCTACTGGCAAAAATGTCAGGCCTCCAAGCACGCAAACCAACTGCACGCTGCCCAGGTGGGCGAACCTCATTGGGGTATACTCGTACTTTTGAGCTAGTCGAGGACCGCATCATGGCCACCCCCCACCTGCAATATCACCTGCAATTGCTGCAGCATCTGCGCACCATTCTGGTGGCTGTGGCCGAGGCCGAGCAGGTACCAGAAGAAAGCCATGCATTGTTCCTCGAGCGCTTCGACGAACTGCTGAACCTGCTGCCTCAGGATCCACTGCATAGCCAGTACCTGGGGCAAGACCTGCTTTGCCAGGTCATCCAGCGCTATCCGCAAATCGCCCACCTTGTACCGCGCGATCTGCTCTGGTTCTTTGGCGGTGATTGCCTGCACTTCATGCCCGATGAAGAGTTGAGCCTCTATCAGCAACTTGAAGAGCGGCGCCATGAAGCCGAGCAGAACGGCGAACCCTTCGACTGGAATGTACAAAAACAGCTGATGACGGCGGCCCGGTAATACCCCTCTACCCCTGGCGACACCTGTCGTGGCGCGTTCTCCACGCAGCAATGCGACTTCCCTTACAGCTTGCCTTTTGCGATCGACGATAGGCTTACGCATGCCGACCCGCCGTCCAGCCCCCTGGACGTCGGCTCGACATACACCAACACGTCAACTCCCTATCTGGATCGCATCATGAAACGTATCCTTGCACTTTGCGCGCTTGGCCTGGCCTGCAGTTCGGCCATGGCCACTACTGGCCTCATCGACTTCGAAGGCACTGTGAGGGCTGGCGGCACCTGCCCGATCAGCGTCGTCAACCCAGGCGGCTCTCCCCTGCCGATAATCAACTTTGGCAACTTCGAGACCAAGGACTACACATCGGCCGGCCAACAAACGGAGATGAAAAAGTTCGCGCTGCGTCTCGACCCTGCTACCTGCACCGAGACCATCCCGGCCGAGACGACCGTCACGTTCAATGCCAACTATACCGGCCCAACGCCCAAACTGTATGGCCTGAAAACGGGCGTAGGCTACAGTGAGGGCTTTGCGATTGCCATCTACGACTCGAGCGGTCAGCTCGATCCTAACACCCCGTCTGCCAAGTACCCTCTGGACGATACAGTCCCCACTGAAATGATTTTCAACACCAATCTGCACACTACTAAGCCAGTGACCGAGGGAACAATCGCTTCCAGCATCAGCTTCGTGGTTGCCATTCCTTAAACCCGAACTCGACAAGCGTGGCTCGCTGCGCTTGTTTCCATGCCTTTGTCAGACCACCTTTATGCCTACTTCCCTATTGCGTCAGATTGTCCTTGCCACAGCCGTCACTAGCGCACTCATCTCCTCGGCCCAGGCGGCGCTCACCATCAGCGTCACCCGCATCGTGCAGGCAAGCGACAAGCAAAGCAGTTCGATCACCGTTGCCAACCCCAGCACCCAGGCGTTTGCAGTGCAAAGCTGGGTGGATACCGACGTGGACGACGGTACCATTGCTGTTCCATTGATAGCCGCACCCGCCTTGTTCCGACTGGACCCGGGCAAAGAACAGACCGTACAGATCAATCGCCTGCCCAATGACCTGCCAGATGACAGAGAGTCATTGTTCTTCTTCAATGTGCAGGAAATCCCCCAGGTGCAAGATGAACAGGCGAACACCCTGACCATTGCACTACGCACCCGGATAAAGCTGTTCTACCGCCCTGTGGGCCTGCAGGGTTCTGCGCAGGCCGGTTTGAACGCCCTGCAATGGTCGGTGCAACACAACGACGGCAAGGCACAGCTGGCCGTGCACAACCCCTCGCCCTACCACTACACCTTCAGGAACCTCCAGGTGGGCCAATCCACTGCGCGCAAAAGCATCCAGGCACAAGAGATGGTAGCCCCCAAAAGCACCCAAACCTACGACCTGCCAACCTCGGCTTTGGCCCCAGGCATGCAGGTATTCTTCACAACCATCAACGATTACGGCAGCACCACGAGAGAAGTGACGGCGCCGGTTTCCGGCCTGTGAAAGGTATTCCGGCTCAGGGTAACAAGCGCGGGCTCAACTTCGGGAACGGCACCGGAACGCCTTGCGCGGCAAACCTGACCTCGACGTGCAAGGTGAATGGTAAGTCGAGTTTCAGCGTCTCCAGGAAGGACCTGGGCAGGACGACGTCGTTACCTCTACCTATGCCTTCGGATAGATCAGCGGTCTTGACTACGTAGTCTTTGAGCACCTGGAATGGCTCTGCTTCGTTATCGTCAGCCAAGACCCCCGTCACCCATATGTCGACCAACTGACCTTCAAGCATCAACGACCAGGTATTCAACTTCACCGGAATACGGGCTGGCGCCTTGGAAAGTTCCAGGCCGGTACCGCTGACGCCTACCAACTCGACCCTGGGCAACCCTTTGCTTACTCGCCAAATGTACAGATTGACCGGTGGCGACGGGTAATCGAGACGCTTGTCGCCAGACGCCACAAACCTTACTTGAAGGCTGAGCGCCCCCTGAGCCAAGACGTTTTGCAGCGGAATCTCGAACTCACGCTCACGCCCCTGATAACCAGTCGTGGCTGAGTAGTAACCAGGATCGCCGGGTTTCCCCCACTCCACCCGCAGCCGCTCATCCGGGTAGACCACAGCCGAAGCCGGCACCCCGACCAACAGCGGGGGCTCCAGGTCATCGAGCGCAAGGCGCAAATCATCGTCTTTTCCCTCCGCCTGGGGAATGCTCGCTAGCGGAAAGGTTCGCGTAGCGGCCGAGACCCGCAACTTTAGAGGCTTGGAAAACGCACTGAGGTTGCCTGCCCTATCCTTGATCGCATAGTACAGGTAACGGTCCCCATCGCCGAACCGGACAATCATTTCAGCGTCGAAATCGATGTAGAACGGCCCGCCAGTGTCGTCAATGCCGAATTCACCGACATCGTTCTCTTCAAAAGGCTCGGTATCCCAGTAGTAGATGATCCTGTCACCGACGGCAGGCGTTGTGTAGCGGGCTACCTCGGTGCGCAAGCGCTGGCCGTGGTTTCTCAGGTAGCGCTCGGTGAGGCCGTCACGCTCGATCTCGTCCGGGTCTTCCAACACCGTCAGCATGCCCTGGTTCGCGCCCAATGCAGGCGGGGTCAGGTCAATCAACACGGTCAGCGTATCCGATGGGCTCATGTCACAAAAGGCGTTGGTCACCTCATAACGCAATTGATGGGGCCCAGCGACAAGTCGTTCTTTTGGAACGCTCAGTATGAGGTCCTCGGGCTGTACCGGGGCTTCCCACTTCTTGTCTTTCACAACCGGGAACTCATCCCAGAACAGCGTAAGCCATTCGGGCTCTCCAGGTCGCGGATCGGATATCGGCCACATGGGCACGATGACGCGCAGGGGCTGCTGCGTTGCGGTGACCGGCAGCAGGTTTTTCTCGCCGCCGTCGATATCTTCGAGCAGCACCGGGACATCTACAGGCTCCAGCAACGCCCCAGGCTCGCTTGGCAGGGTACTCATCGGCTTCACTCTCCCGAAGTGGAGGCCTCGACGGCCCCCACGGTTGGTGTTTACCAGCGGTAATGCACGCCCACGTTCACACCCCAGGGTTGGTCGACGTGCTCGCCAAGGCTGTGGTCGAGGTCGACGTGCATTTGCAGGCGCTCTGCAACCGTTACCGCCAGCCCCGCCCCCAGCTCCAGGCGCGACCCCGACAGGTCATTGGCGAAACGGTTCTGGTTGACCTTCACATCGTTGTTGTTGATGAACTCATGCGCGTAGGCCGCCCGCAGGTAGGGCTGAAGGACACGTCCCTGCTGCATTTCGAAGTTACGGCCAAACGTTGCCCCCGCCTTGCCCAGCAGCGAACGTACGGCATCACCCTCGGCCTGCAGGTCGTTATCCAGCTGATAGTTCTTGCCTTGGATGTAGGCGGTGGCCCACTGGGTGAATGGCTCGAAGAAATAGCCGTGCTCCCATTCGATATGCCGCCCGAATTCGGCCGACACGCCAACACCATGGTTGTTGTAATGCCCCTTGGTGCGTGTGCCGTCACTCAGCGCCACTTTCGAATCATTATCGAAGCGGTTGAATTTCAGCACGCCATCGAAGTAATAGCCGCTGCTACGGTCCAGCCAGCTGCTGTACAGCCCCAGGTAGTAGCTGTCGATCTCCCCACTGGTGCCACCGCTCAGGTCCAGGTCCGAGCGGCTATGGCCGGCTAGCACACCGAGCAGCCATTGCCCGTCCCCAATGGGCAGCGGTGCGTCGGCCCCCAGCGAGAAGCCCTGCTGGGTTTGCTTGTAGGCGACGCCCGAGCTGGCGGCCACGTCATACTTGTTGCCGTACGCACGCATCCAGCCACCGGCCTTGCCATCATCCAGGCGCAATTCCCCCATACGGCTGCGCAAGCTGGTCAGCTCGCCATACCAGACAGTGGGCGCGGTGTTGAACAAAGCCAGCACCGAACGGGTGCCTGGGCTGATGATCTTGCGCGAGCCATCCAGCCACCAATCGTTGCCCTGCTTGGTCAGCTCGTAGGAAAACGCCCCCAGATCCACCGGCCCGTTGATCAACGAAAACGAGGCGCCACCATCTGCCGTCTGCACCACTTTCAGCTTGCCTTCCTGCTGTGGCTCTTCCCCGCTGCTGCCAATCAACAAACCATGGTTGCCGCTGGATGTGCCCGTGATATCGAGAAAGTCGGTTTTCCCTTCGGCAAAGTCGGCATCCATGGCAAAATTGCCACTTCCCCGCAGGCTGCCGAGTGTCAGGCGCTGGTACTCGGTGGGTTTGCCGAACTGCACCGTGCCGCCATCGAGGGCCAAGTCACCCACGGCGGCGTCATCGACCATTGTCCAGCGCGACTGATTGCCAATGGTCAGCTTCCCGACATTTTCCAACTGCCCGGTGAGGGTGGCCTGCTTGTCGAGCGTGACGGTAGCGCTGGAGCCTTGTTCAGCCCGAACGTTGCCCTCGAGTTTGCTGTTCTCGACAACCAGTTCGGCATTCGACTGGTTACGCACTTCAAGCAGGCTGCCATTGCTACCGCTCAGTTGCGAGCCGTTGCTGACCGTGATCTTCGCGGTCGCCGCGCCCAGCCTGCCGCCGTCCACCACGATGGCGGCCCCATCCTGCCCGACGACCCGCGACCCGTCCAGGTCAATGCGAGCTCGCCCCGTGGTGCCGTCGGCACTGACCAGAATGCCTTCCTGGGCACCGATGACCTGGCTACCCTGCGCGTCGAGCCAGCTATTGAACATCCGCACGCCGGCACTGCCCGGGCCCATGCTCTGCACCCTGCTGCCAGCGAGGTGCAGCTCCGAAGTGCTGGCGACCTGCGCGCCCCTCAGCTTGCCAGTGACGGTGCTGTCGCTCAGCCAGGCCGCCGAACCGCCAGCACTGCTGCGCGCCACTGTCAGGCCGGTACTCTCGCTGGCGATGGTGCTGCCATTGATCCGGGCTAGCGAGCCCCCCTCCATCAACACACCATCGTCCGCTGCAACGATCGAACTGCCGTTGAACTCCAGTTCACTTCCCTCACGCAAGAAAATGTGCTGGGTAGATGCGCCATTACCGGTCAGCTTCGCCCCACCCAACACCTGATAACCGACCAGGGGACTGGAAGCTTCAATGACCGTGTCACGCTCGATGATCTGCTGGGCTGCCAGTATATTGGCACCGTACAAACCAAGGGGCAGCACTGTTACGCAACAGGCCACGCTTCGGTAAAACCTCTGCACACTAAACGTGCTCTTCATATCAAAGCTCTCATGCGGCTCAAGTTCAGGCACAACCTTGGCGAACACAGGGAACCCCCCAGGCAAGTACCAACCTCAGCCAAGCTACAGGGAAGAAAAACACCGATGCATAGGAAAAGTCCTACAAATACCAGAGAAAAGACTGATATCGCGCAAAGCGCTTCGTGCACAATGCGCGAGCCACCCAGTAACGGATCAGCGACTGATATCGCAAACCCCCGATGATGGAATGAAAGCAAGCAGGACCTTGGTCACTCCTGAAGGGATCTCTTCATCCGTTAGAATCGTATATTCGAAATTCGCTCTCGACTTTGTGTATTCCGGATCGTCTGATCCTTCGTAAGTGGGAAGCACGTTTGTATCGTAAGGAATACGGTAGGTGAAACCAGTTACAGGATGATCCTCATCGATATCAACCTCTTCTTCAATCGTCACTTTTTCAATGATCACCTCAGGTTCAGCAGGATTTTTACCGCGATAGACCCACCAATGAACTCTTATTTTGGTGAACTTACCGTACTTCAGGTATTCGCTGAGATCCGGAATCAGCACTTCGACCGCAGCCCCATCAGGGTGATCTTTCGTTGCCTGAATACTGACACAGGTGACCGCGTCTTTGACTAGATGATCAAATGTTGCATCTGGCGCTTTAATGACAATCGCGTCGACCTTGACCTCGGTAACAACAGACCGCACGGGGTTAGGCACACCAGATCGCCAGACCTCATAATACACAGGAACAGCGGGGTGATTGCCCACCTTGAGAATAGTACCCCAAGGCACATTATCCACTTTAATTAAGTCACCGGCGTTATCTGTATCTTTTACCGTATAGGTGACGGCCGCTTCTCCACCCCAGTAAAAATAAAGTGTGTCATCTGTTTCGGCAAAATCGAAAAGCTCAAATTCCAGCGCGGCATCCAGCTCAGTATCCCTGTCATCCAGTTCATCACGCAGGCCACTCCCCTGACCGGTAACAACTGGCTTTGTCGCATCTGGATGAATAGGCAGCGGCCACTCCGGATCCGGGGCTCCCGGATACAGGGTTTCGAAATTGACAACGATATCGGTATCGGCACCACCCATCGGGTGGGTCCCCCGCCGCACTGTATAACTGACCTTGGTATCCACCTCGCCTGGGCCCGAGCCGTACCCGTTCAACAAGGCATCTTTGGGCACCTTGATCCGAATGTACTCGCCTGGCGCAGAGCCAACCATTTCACCTGACAGTTCCGTCCCCTGCCATTCGACTACAACGAGATCGGTGCTTTTCAAAGCGACATCCGCCTTGACCCAGACTTCAATACCTTCATCGGCGTCAAGCTGGTCGATCAGGTAACCGTCTTCTGCCGTGGCAAGCGGTACAATGGGATCTTCAAAAACCGTGGGCAGCGTGCCAAGTGCCACTGCCACGCTCTGGTAGATGGAAGGGAGACTGACGTTGCCAGCCCGGTCAACCAGAACATATGCAATGAACACACCACCGTCGCCGACCGCTCGAACAACACGCTCATCGATCTCTACGGACTGCCCTTTGCCGGTTGTTACAACATTCGTAACGGGCGGGTCAAAATCCTCGAACTTATCGGGAATACGGTTCATCCAGTACACATAAGCGGTATCCCCTTCCTCCCAATCTTTATGCTCAGGCAACTGAAGGATCACTTTGCCACCGGCAGCCTCCAAGGACGCATCAGTCACCGCCGGAACAGGGGCGAATGGAGTGGGTGCCAGATGCTTGTAAGGCGGTTCCGTATCGAAAATCAAGACCAGCGAATCCGAGGTCGAAATATCGTCATAGTCGTTCATGATCCACGTTCTGAAATAATGAGTGCCCTGCAAGCGCATCTGATCCTTGCTTTTATCCAGCTTTATAGGATAAGGATCAGCGACAGGGTTACTCAAGAAATCTTTCGTTTCCTCATAAAGCGTCGTCCAGCGTTGCTCATCGCGCGAATGTTCGATACGCAGCGTGTCCTTTTCGGAAAATAACCACTTGGGCACGCTCAAGATAAAATCGTGCGCGTCGTCCTTCAAGTATTCACTGCGTACCAGACCACTGTCTTTATCGGCCAGCAGGGCATCATCAATAATCAGGTCACCCAGATCGCTTTGCAGCCCTGGAAGACGAGCACGTTGCCATGCCGCAATTGCACGCCGGAATTGGATACGAAGCCATTCGGATGGCGAATATTTCTTTGTGGAGCTGCTCATGATTTTCTCTCTTCGTTGGAAAGCTGAAACCGAACCTGCCCGACGAGAAAGTTAAGTGCTTGCCCTGCCTGTGACAACTAGCATTTTTACCAGGTACCGAAGCAGGCATGCCCCTGCCTAGGCAATAAAAAAGGGGCTGCCATGCAGCCCCTCTGCCCGCGCCCGCTAAACAAGCAAGCCAACACGCCTGCTTGCGCCAACGGGTAACTATTGCTTTTTCAGCTCAAGGTAATTTCGCGGGTCTATAGTACCTGTAAACAGAAGCCTGAGATCGTGTTGATTACCGTAATTGTCCGTTACGGTAAACAACACGGAGTCCTGCAACACCTTGCGGTATTCAGTACCCCCGTAGTCGTCCCAATAGATCAGGTTCGAAGTTCGCTCCAAGCTAAACAGCACCGCACCGGATGTCACATCCTCCTGGCCTTTGAAGTCATAATCAAGCCCCTTGAAGTTGACAGTTGGCTCCGCAGCCAGCAGTTGCAGTTCAGCCTGGTAATTAATGCCTGGCGGTATCTCCACTGTGTCATCAGGCAGCCGTGGTTTGAACGCGCTGCCAGTAAAGGTGGCAAAGGTCTCGTCGAGTTGCTCCGACTCCCACTTGACCATCGAATAGGTTTCAAATTTGGCATCGACGAAGTAAAACCCCTTACCGCTCAGCTCCCAGTAATCGGTGGTCGAGTGGTAATAATTGAAGGGATCTTCCTTGACGATCTCACCGGGCCCACTCGCCACGCGCTTGCCCATTTGTTTTGGAAATTCGAAAAGTTCCAGGTTTGTTACGGGTGGCTTGACGCCCTCCAACTGAATTTCACCGAGACCTACCGTAGTATCGATCGAGTAATGCGTTTTCTTGGTATGCGCCTGGAATCTCGCCCTGAAATTCGCCGTTTCCGCGAGGTGTGAGTGCACAAAGAATGTGACGACACGTCTACCTTCATCTTCCCCCGGAATGCGCTCCACGCCTTCGTCCTTGGGCTCCACCTCATGTCCAGGGTTGACTGGAATATAGTCATACTTGTACTGGCTGTCTTTCGGAATACCTATTTGATCTCCCGTCAAGCAAGACACCGGGTTGTTAGCCTCATCCAGGAGTTCCGGTGAATTGAGCTCCGTTTCATCCACCGGGTCCAACACCTCATGTCCTTGGTTGACTGGGAAATAATGATACTTGTTCTGGCGCCGACGAGTGAACATCCACTTGTTCGGGCTGCCTTCCGGAATACCTATTTGATCTCCCGTCAAGCAAGGCACCGGGTTGTTAGCCTCATCCAGCAGTACCAGTGTATTGAGCTCCGTATCATCCACCGGGTCCCACACCTCGTTGCCATGCTCGTCTTTGAACGAATGGGTTTGCAGAATAACATCTATGCCAACCTGTCCAAGCCTATTGGCGTACACCTGGTTTCTATTGTTATTGTTGAGCCGCAGGCTGAACTCTTTGAGGGTTTTCCACCGTTCGCTCAGCGACAACGCTTGTGCCGGAGCAGGGGTTTGGTGCTCGATGATGACCGCGCCGGCGAAAGGCCCGTCAAATGCCACGACGACACTTGCTTCCTCGTCGGTTGTAGCCGGTGCTGTGTATTCCCCTTTGGCACTGATTTCTCCGGGGCCAAACAAGCGCCAATCAGCTGGTGCATCCTCCGGCAGGCTGAAACTCTGGGTAGCGCCCGGCACTATGCGCGGGACAGGGTTCGGCTTGACATTGAGCACGTGGCCAACCCCAAACAGTACGATCGTGGCATGGCCCGTTTTGTCGCCTTCGCTGACTTCAATACGCTGCACACGGACGAAGGGTGGATTATCCAACCTTGTTGGCTTGAAGGTTGCCTCGCGAGGGTCATTGGGGTCATACACGATGGTACCGAACTCAGTCTCCAGCAATTTCCACTTGAGGCCGCTGCCGCCACTTGCACGCAGGACAATCTCGTCCGGATAGTTGGGATACCAGCTGGCCACGCGCGGTGAAATCGTCAGCGGTTCCACAGACTCGATCACCAATGCTGACCGCGCTGCAGCATCAGCTTCCTCCGACACCTTGGCCGTCACTACAGTTACACGCTGAGCGCTGCCACTCTCCTCGACGGGCCTGGCTTGGTAGGCCTTGTCGGTAGCTGACCCTGCAGCCCGGGGGAAAGAGATGTCCCGCGCCTGCCAGTCATACATCTGGGCGCCGTTGGTCGTGAAGGTGACACGCTCGCCCGCTGCGATGCTGCTCAGGCCCGGTGAAAGCCAAGCCATCCTGGCACTTGCCTTCAGACCACCAAAACCGATCAGGTCGTGAGGGTGGTGCACATCGGAGACATCCAGGGTCTGCCCGCCAGGCAGAACAAGTTGCGAGCAGATCCGGCGGGTTTGCTCCGTTGCAATCTGGCCCCTGAGCTTGCTGACCAGCAAAGCAGCGCCCATGTTTTCAGCCACGCTGTCGACCTTGCGCGGCAACAGGTACGGCATCGCACCAGGAGTCGAGCCTCTTTTGGTTGTACCCGACATGTGCAGCAGGAACAGGGCGGCCCCATCACTCTCAGGTGAACTTCCGGTGCCAGCGCCCTCGGGAGCCCTTTGGGTAATAGGGGAAACATCAACAATAGTGAAGGCATCCTTGCAGTGCGGTACTGCGGTCATGAACACAAACGGCTGTTTGAACGCTGATTGAGCCATCAGCTGCTTCAGCATGAACTTCCCCATCGGCTCTGCCGCTTCCGAAGAAAGCTTACAGCGCGGATCCGTTGCACTGCTTAAATCGAGTGCGAACTGGAGTTGTTTCTCGCCCGGCGCCTCCAGCGGCAATATCACCAGATTGGCCGTGAACTCCAGCCGCTGGCCGAGGCCTGGTACCAGCCGATGGATCCTACGCAGGTGTTTCACCGTACCCGGAGCCACCGACCAGTTCTCGCATCGCCCTGCAATCAGTTCCATCTGCACAACGACCTTGTTGGACTGGCCTGAGGCTTGTTCAAAGGACAAGGACGGCGGGCCGAACATAAGGCCCTCGAAAATCACCTGGTCGTTTTGACGCTCATCAAGATAATAAGACCCAGCAATGGGAGGGATGAAATCGTTTCGGCTCAAGCGGTCAGAAAACGTGTTCTGCAGCAATGCCGTGAGCGTATCCCGCCCAAGCGCAAGGATCGCTCCCCAACCGTAATCCCTCGGCCCCTTGGCAAGTTCAGTGAGTAAGGCTGATTTAGTATTAACGGCCATGATCAGATCTCTCCCTCATCAGATACAACGGCGATGGCGCGTTTGACGGTGTTGCTCAACACTATGACCGAGTACGACCAGACAGGGTTACGTTCGACATCCGTTTCTCGGGACGCAACAATAATATAAGGGCCCTCGGAGTCTTGTATTTCATAATAACCCGTACTGGAATCGATAGTGCCTTCTCCCCTCAGCACCGCCCATGTTAATTCCTCAGGCTCAATTAAAAGTTCCTTACCCTGCCCCGCATCGTAGTACCAGAGTTCCAGCTTAACGACCCTTTTGCCTCCGTGTTCAGTCTGTACGGCCTTGATATGACCAAACGCTTCACGCCAAGGTATGACGATATCGATGCTCTGTTTCAGCCCACCGGCCGAAACCTCCACCCGGTCTAGATGAACAAGCGCCTCTATTGCGCCAGCATCCGGCACCCTTTTGGGGGACAGATAAATGCGTACATCCTTGTCCTCGGGAATTTCCAGATCGTCGTCATCCATAGGCTTTCGTATGGTACCCTTGCTGCCGGCGGCCATGGACCAGGTCAGGTCGTGCTTGATTTCACCCCCCCTCAGAACAGAGCGTGGGGTCGGCTCGCCTTCTTCATCAGGGTCAAAGTGCGCAATCAGGAAATATGGATATACGGAAATGCTGGCCGGCACGACGGTCACCAATGCGCTGCTCTTTTTATCTCCAGCAGTAGCTGTAACAATCACTCGTTTGTAGCCCCCCTCGATCTCACTCGCCGATGGCGGGGTGTAAAGCCCATTTACAATTGTGCCAAGGTTCTTGGGCGACTCATTCGGTAATGCCCTGAGCGTCCAAACCACTTCGCCGACGTCTTCTGGCAAGTCGTCATACTTGAAGGTATCACTTGCTGCAATCGTGTTTTCAAATGGAGTCAAGGCCAAAGAGTATTTCGGGGTCAGGTCGCCCATCAGCGCGAAATCATCGGCGAACTCGCCATCGCGAGGCGTGGCAACATCCTCGCTTCTGAAAACCAGACCATTCAGGCGGAATAGGTCCACCTCTATACCTGCATTATCCAGAGCATTGGTAATACTTCTGAACGCAGCACGGATAGGATCAATGAATCTGTTCTTACATTTTGTAAGCACATAGTATTTGGATGCATAATTGAAGCCAACCGAAACATCCGTTGTAATTTCTGCCTCTTCTACAGCTGCCCCAGCTTCGACCTTCAACGAACCGTTATCCAAAAGCCTAATAGGGTAATCTTTTTTAAAGTTTAATTTTACTCTACCTGGACGGTCAGCGGTAAACCATCCTCCCCCTCCCACCCCCCCAGACCCGCCTAGCCAGAAGGTGCATGAAAAGTCCACAGGGGCGTCAATATTCACCCCAACTGAAATCTTACCTCCACTAAAATTTACATATAGTTTTACAGCATCAAAATTGAGTCCAGAATGATACTGACGCTGATATTTCCACCCCCCTTCCTCAAAGCCCGGATCTGGATAATTTTTGTCCTCGGTGGGCACATTGAAAATCGAGGCCTTAAACGTCATCTCCCGATAAAAACCTGACTCTTTCTCCAGCGTGTACTCAAGCCCCGAAAGCTCCGGTATCGCCAAGATGTGCTTGAGCAAGACCTGCCGCACCCAGGCCTCATTGGACAATATAATACCCATCGAGTAGGGGGCATCACTAGAATTTCTAGGCTCGAACAGATAGTAAGGAATATCACTATTTTTGTCCGGAAAGTTCCCAACCACATCGCGCAAAAAAGAAATACCCACGTAAAGTACCCCTTCAGGGATTTCTTCCGCACTGACCTGACTGAGTTCCATAGCCCCCACCAACGGATGCGTGCGCACCCTGAATCTGACAGGATTGAGTTGACCCTCAACAGGCTTGAGAACATTAAGCTCCCACACCTGCTTGTCTTTCGGCCATATTTCTTTGAAATATTTCTGAAGCGCCGCCCCCAGCTTCTGGTTCATCTCTTCCCAGCCGGTGGCCTCGAATGTGTATCCCGTACCATTCGAAAGATCGAATACTACAGCCCCCTCTTCACTGACGAAGCCGTCACCGGTTTCCTTGAGCAATATGTCCATGCGGAGCTTGGGTGCGCTCAAGGGGTCCATAAAGGAGTATTCGACCAACTCCGGCTGAGAACTGCCGGGAACTTGCCGATACTCTCTGAGAATACCACCCAGCACATTCATGCTCAAACGGGCCTTTGACATTCCAAGGTCAGCGTTTGCAAAGGAAAGAACAGGCCGATCCAACTGCATGTTCTCGATTTCACGCCAAGTACCATTATCCCTGTCGGTCTTCAGAGTGATCAAAGGTAGCCATTCTCCGCCGATGAGAAATTCCAGATGCTCCTGCGCAAGTATCGCGTTGGTTCTCCAGCGGTCCAAAACCAACACTGCATGCCATCCAAACGTGCATGGCCCCTGATCCATATACTTACGAAACTGTGCTCTCGTTGGTCGTGCCATTACTATATCCTCCGATAACGAACACCCAGTGCAGGCCTTCGGCCTCAAGCTGACCCTGGCCCCGACTGGGCATAAAAAATCAACTCAAGGTTTCAATGTAGGCGACAAACTCTTCAGATTGATGTAGTGGGCCCCACCGTCAAAGCTCAACCGTACATGCAACGTAAAGGGCGTGTCGAACTTCAGCCTTTTCAATATTTTTTGCTTGTCCAATTTTGCCTTGATACCATTTTCTGCCTCCTCCGCGGTAACAGGCTCAGACGCGTCACGGATAATCTCTTTCAGCTTGCCATCCTCTTCGCCCGGTTTATCAGGCGGTGTCACGCCAGTTATTGACAACTCGATCAAATCGCCTTCGCGAGCAAATACCCAGTTATCCAATTCAAGATCGGCCCCCTCTTCGGGCACTGCGGACAAGTACAAGTTACGGTCAGTCACCGGCGGACATACAATTGCAATTTGCGGATATTCACCTATCTGCACGGGCTTGATACGCAGGTGATAGGGATCAGACTCGCTCGGGGCACCACCGCCGTATACCTGGTACACCACTTCGAAACGCCGGCCCTCATCGGTCGGGCCCCGGCCCATGTTCGCTGGCACGTATTCGGCCGGGATGTGGAAGCGAAGCGGATTGTCGAAATCAGGCGTTTTGGCGGTGTACTCGCCATACCCAGGCCAGCCGCGCCATTCAACTTGCGCCCGTTCGCCCGGCAACAGCACGTCCGGGAGTTCCACCCAAACCCCGCTGAGCCCATCGTTGGCATCCAGAGTGCCGCGGTCCTTTGCGTCCGGGCTTGCATCGATGACATTCGGTGCAGACAGTACGCGCATGATGCCTACCTTGACCGACAGCTCGAGTGAACGCTGCCCGGCGCCTTCACGGCCATAAAGGTAGGAAAGCCTGACGGTCGCTCCCTGGTTCTCGGCCAGGTAATCGAACGGGATATGAAAAGAGACATCACCTACGACTTCAGTACTGGCATCCACGCGAATGGTCTGCAGGAAATCGCGCACAGGGCTACGCCAGCTCAACGTGACCCGATCCGCGATCGCCATATCGGGGTAACCCTTTACGACGATCGTCAAACCATTCCTGAAGTTTTCAGGGGGCAGTTCGTTACCCGGACTATGGCCGTCGATAATCGGTTCAGGCAAGTAACCAGGCAAGGTTGCTTCAGAGTCGACTACGAATATCTGCTTGGGTGACTGGACTGTTTTTTCATCAACGGAATCAACTTTATAATCGACCTGCTTGCGTGACTTGGCATTTTTTTCACCACCGAAAACAATTTCATAAAAGACTTCAGCACGACCTGGGTCGATAAACCGAAATTCATTCTTGCCGACGGTGAAGGTCAGGGCCTTGTTATCCAGATGCTCTTTAGTCACTTCCAACTGACCGGTAATAGGTTTTTGCTCCTCACCCTCTTCATCGAACCCTATCAAGGTGAACTTGATGATGTCACCTATTGTCAGCGTTTGATAAGAAGGCACGACAAATGTCACCCCTGCCGTATCCAGATCTTGTGGTTGTATGAACAGTTCGTGCGATTCAAGGGCGAGAGCGACAGGCAAACCCTCGGGACTTGCCGCTGCCCTTACCCCAATGAAAGAGAAAACCCGACGTGACTGCAGGATCTCGGTCCCGGTGTTCACGGTATAGGAATAAAATGCCTCGCCGTCTTTGGCCTTGGTAACAATATCATTCCTGATTCGCACCTTAAGCCCATTCTTTACGTCATCGTCCGAAGGAAAAAACGTACCCTTGGCATCAAAAGACTCGCCAAAATCGTTCACGCCCCACCAATCGATTGAAACTACATCTTCCTCGGCCATGCCGGTGTACTGGATGATAGTTTCCAGATCGTCCGTACCCACCCGCTCAAGATCGATCTCTTTCCTGTCATTTCGCAACGGGATAACAGGCTCTTCCAGCCCCTCAAGCTTTTGATTCATAACTGCTTCCTCGCTTTCGCACCGGGCTGACCAACTGCCTGCAGCAGCGGTCAATTCAATCGAATGCGAGAAAGTTATAAAGGCTCTGTTCCAGCCTCACAACTAGCAGAAATAACAGGTTCTCGCGCCGCGGACAGCACCCGCAGGCATAGGCCTCGTGCAAGTACCTATCAGTTTTGCCAGGTGTCGGCGCACGCCAGATTTTCTACTCTGCACCTGCAACAGGCGCGCGCCTATCAACTTCAAAGCCCTGAAAGGACTGCCCCATGAATCCGAAACAGCCCGACACAGCCAAAACCGCTGGAACCATTACGGTTTACACCACGAATGATGACCACCGCGCATACGAAGTTCCTGCCGAAGGCAGTGACTGGTCTAAGACATTTTCGCTATCCGGTTTTAAAGCACGGCAGATTCATATGATCGGCATTCCCTCGGCCGCCACCATTACCTTGGAGTCGAGAGATCGGGTGGACGGTAAACCGAAATGGTGGGTGACATTCAAAACCACCCATTCGCCCTCAGTGCTGGATAAGAACGACATTGATCAGTATGTCAATCGCAACGCAAAGAACAGCTTCATACGCACCGCGCTCGGCTTTCTGGTCGTTGACAAGTCTGAACAACCTGCAGACAGAGACACACTCGGCGAAATAATCGTCAAGGTTTCAGCCCCACGTCGAGAGCCCAATGCCACCGCGCCTGTCGCTGCTGCCGACCATGGAGAACAACCATGACCCTGCAAAGCAACGCAACCAACTTCGCCAGCTACACCCGTGGCAGCGTCGACGTGCGTACCGGGCTGTACGGTTTCACCCTGGAAGTGCCACCGCTCAATGCCAACTTCCTGCAAGGCCCCAAACTGCCCGTGGACCTGACCTTCAACCCGCTGAACATCTTCAACGCCGGCTACGGCATCGGCTGGGACTTCAAGTTCAGCCGCTACGACCTGCGCACCCATATGCTCAGCCTGTACACCGGCGAAAGCTTTGCCGTGTCCGACCAGGGCCCGGGCCAACCAGCCGTGATCCACGAGCAGAAGTTCAAGGCCTTCACCTTCGAGCACATCGGCAGCCACGATGCCCCGCGCTTCCTCGTCACACACACCCACCACCTGCGCGAAATCCTCGAGCCCCTCCGCGCCGATTACTCGATATTCCTGCCGACACGGGTCGAGACCCTCGCCGGCCTCGGCATCAACTTGTGCTACGACGACCGCGGCCGGCTGGTATCCATCACGGACGATTTCAATCAATCGCTGCTCACCCTCCAGTTCGAGGGCAACAGCCAGGTGCAATTGCACGTGCACCCCGACACTGAAGCCCACCAGCAGTTCACCCTGAAGTTCGAGGGTGAAGAGTTGCGCTCCCTGATTACGCCCGCCAGCGACCAACGCGAATGGACTTTCCAATACGACCGCATGGCCGGCATGCCTGTCCTGCTGCGGGTCTCCCGGCCCTTCGGCGGCGAAGAGCGCATCGACTACAAGGAGCGCGGCCACCAGTACCCCGGCATCGACGAGTACCTGCCCCATGTGATCGAGCACCTGGAAATCCCCGACCCGCGGAACGAAAAGGACGCGATCAAGACCACCTACCAGTACAGCGGCGAAAACTTCCTGGGGAACGGCGCATCCGGCCTGGTCTGGGACAAGCAATCCAACCGCGACCAGCTCTACCGCTTCGCCGGCAGCAGCTACAACTACCACACCACGGTCAGCCACTACCTGAATGGCAAGGTGTCGAAAACCGTCAGGCATGCCTTCAACCGCTTCCACCTGTTGACCGAGCAGGTCACCGACGAAGCCGGCTGCATCCTCACCGTCAGCACCGAGTACCACGACAAGGCGGGCAACTTCGACTCCCAGGACGTGCGGGTGCAGTTGCCGAAAAAGGTGACCAAGACCTGGACCGTGCGTGACACCAAGCTGCATCGCCAGGAATCGATCGAAACCGATTACGACACCGACGGCAACCTTGTGCGGGAACGGCTCGCCAACGGCATGATCATGCTGCGCGAGTTCTACCCCGCCAGTGGTGCCAAGGGGTGCCCGCCCGACCCCGATGGCTTCAAGCGCAACCTCAAGAGCCTCACCGTCTACCCGGCCGAGGGTGAACCGGCCAAGGTCCTGCGCACACGCTACACCTACCGCTCGTTGCCCAGGCTGGCCACCGCCCAGGCACCCCGGCAGGCCGACAGCTGGCTGGCCACCGACGGCTGGCTGGTGGCCGACAGCGTGCAGGAGCTGGAAGTCGTCGACGGCGGCGAAAAACTGCTGCGCCGCGAGGACATCACCCACCTGAACATGGCCGCCAATGCGTTCCTGCATGGGCGCATCGGCTGCAAGACCACCACGCTGGGCAAGGCCGTGTCGCGCACCGGATGGCACTATCAGCAGAGCAACGATGACAACGGCAAGCCGACCCAGGTGCGCACCACCACCACCTTCAAGCCCCATGGCGGCACGCTGGAAAGAACCATCAGCAACCTGCACAGTGCCTTGCGCGACCAACCCATCGAAACGCAAGACAGCAACGGCGTGAAAACCCGCTACGACTACGACGTCGTCAACCGGCCGAGCATCGAGACCGTGGCGCCCGGCGACGCCGACACCGCCAGCCGCACCTATCGCTATGGCCGGGACACGGAAAACCAGCCCACCCTGTGGTACGCCGAGACCACCGACGTCAACAAGGTGGTCATCCGCACCTACCATGACGGGCTCAACCGCCCGGTCCGCGAAGAGCGCACCTTGGTCGCGCTGGACGACCCGCAGTCCAGTACCCGGATCACCCGCAAGGTCTGGGAAAAAACCTACGACACCCTCGGCCGTGTCGACAGCGAGACCCAGTTCGACTACCTGCCCACCGCGCCCGGCAGCGACAACGCCAAGGAGCAGGTCATCGCGCTGACCTCGCACTACCGCTACGACGCCTGGGGGCACCGATGCGAGGAGCTGAAACCGGATGGGGTCAAGCTCGTCACCCTGTTCTCGCCTTTCGGCGCCGACGGCAACCACATCGAGCAGTGGCAGGAAAGCCCCGACCAGCCGGGCATCAGGCAGAAACACCGCGTGGTGGAGTACAACCGCTTCGACAAACCGGTCTACGAATACAGCCTGCACCTGCCCGCCGACGCCGAAGCAGGCGCCAAGCCGGTGGAAGTCGACCGCATCGACTACCTCTACGATGGCCTGGGCCAGGCCGTGAAGGAAACCCTGAGCTTCGCGCCCGAGCACAACATCAAGCCGCGCGTCACCGAATACCGGTATGACGCCTGGACACGCCACTTCGAAACCGTGCGCCCCGATGGCAGCGTGCTGACGCGCACCTTTGACGAACGCAGTACCGCAGAACTCACCACCCTGCTGGAAATCCGCGCGCAAAGCGGCGCAGCGCCGCAGCCGGTGTGCAAACGCAGCTTCGACGGGCTCGAACGCCTGACCAGCGTAACGGTTGGCCCGCGTGTGGAAACCTACCAGTACCGCGACCAGACCGACCTGGTGAGCACCCGCACCTTCAGCAACACCGACCCGGCCCACAAAGACAAGCCCAAACAGGTCGAGCGCTACGAATACAAGCCGGCACTGACCGCCGAGCCCACCCTGATCAGCACCACCCTGGAAGACGCGCAAGGGCCACAGGCCGCCAACGAAGCCACGTTCGCGTACCGCCCCAGCAGTGCCGAAGTGGTCAGCGCCGGCAACGAGCAGGGTGACCGCGTCTACGCCTACACCGACCAGGGGTACCTGGCCCGGGAAGAATGGAACGGCAGCGATGCGCAGCAGTACACCATCGACAACCGTCACTCCCTGCAAGGCCGCCTGCGCTATCGCAAGCACAGCGACGGCGACGCCTGCCTGTACGAGCATGACCCACTGGCGCGGCTGACCAGCGTCACCCAGGGCCACCTGCAGGCCGTGCTCGCCTACGACAGCATGGGCCGGCTGCACACCCTCACCACCCGTGACACCCGCGACCCGGAAAACCGTTATGTGCGCACCACCCAGACCTACGACGACCTGGGCCGTGAGCACCGGCGCACGCTGCAAACCCCCGACCAGACGCAAATGCTGGAGCTGCAATGGCTGGACGGCACCACATTGAAGTCACGCACCCTCTACAACCTCACCGATGCGGACGAACACGAGTGCCTGCGCCAGGAAGTGTTCGAGTATGACCCACTCAACCGCCTGGTGATCCAGGACTACCTGGGCGACTGGGACAAAGAGGACGAGACGAGCGAACGCTGGCAGGCCTTGCCGCGCAATGCCAAGGGCCGCGCCATCTGCGCCAAGACCTACGACTTCGATGCCATGGACAACCTCGAGCGCTGCCTGACGCGGTTTGCCGATGGCAGCAAGGACACCGCGAAATTCAGCTATGCAAACGACGACAGCTTCCAGTTGACCAAGGTGACCCACACCCTCGGAGACTACCCGCCAACACAGGCCTTCACCTACGACGCGCGCGGCAACAGGCTCAACGACGAGCAAGGGCGCCCGATGGAGTACGACCTGCGAGGCCGCCTGGAGCGTGTACGTGAGAAAGACGGCAGTGAACGGGTGAGTTACCTGTACGACGGCCATGACCAGTTGCTGGCCAGCGTGCACGGTGGCGGGGCCCGCAAGGTACAGCGGCGCTACCAGGACCATCGGCTGGAGGCCACCCTGGAAGGCAGCCTGCTGACCCAGTACCTGCTGGGTGACACCCATGCCCTGGCCGTGCAGCGCTCGGACGCCCCCAGCGACCCGCTGCTGCTGCTGACCGACAATGCCGGCAGCATCGTCACCGAGGTGGACGCCAAAGGTACCCGCCCCGCCAGCTACACCGCCCATGGCGAACGCCAGGACGACAACGGCATGCACTGCCTGCTGGCGTTCAACGGCGAGCTGCGTGAGGAGGCCACGGGCTGCTACCTGCTGGGCAGCGGTTACCGCGCCTACACCCCGGAACTGGGCTTCAACAGCCCCGACTCAATGCCACCGGAAGAGGTCGGGCCCAACCCTTACCTGTATGCCCTGGGCAACCCAGTCAGGTGGGGGGACCCTACCGGGCATAAGGTGCAGCCGCTCGCTGACAGTGGCGTGGCTGAGTACGAAGATGACGTGGACAGAGCGGTAAAGGGCGCGAAATGGGGCATGGTGGGTGTATTTGGCGTCATACTCCTTGGATCAGTCTTCCTCTCACTATCTGGTGTCCCTTTGGCAGCCGTATCTCCCATAGCCTGGGCCGGTATGGCTACGCAAGCTATCGGCTTAGGCATACAGCTCGCGGGAGCAATACTTGAAAAGAACAACTCTAAAGTTTCAAATACACTCACTAGTGTAGGTGCGGTAATCAGCGCCATTGGCGTAGCTTTTACTTTAGTGGGCATAGCCAGAAAAAAAACTCAACTATATGGTTCTAGATCCTCAAGTGTCCCAAGGGGAGTATCCAACCCTCCAGCGAACCGCAATCCTATGACAACCCCCCCGGATCTTTTAGAAGCGTACCGACGTGTACAGGCAACTCGTTTGAATGCATTAATTCCACCTCCATCTTACGACAGGGCAACGCTGCCAACTTACGCTGAAGCCATACAGATGACTCCCCTCTCGCCCGGAAACACCCCGGCGCTGCAAACACCACCTTCATCTGCACCGGTGCCCGCTTCATCTTTGTCAACGTCTGATTCTGGTAGTCAAGGAGACTATCGATACGTAAGGACGCCCGTTCACGTAAACAAACCGACGGTCCGACCATGGTCTTGATCCTCAAACCCGACCCGACACGCTCCACCGCTCTCACATTACAAGACGCATAGCTTTTCCAACCAGACGGCGCTCCCGGCTGCGATATTCGCCGGGAGTCCCCCCTCCCCTGTCCATATCTCTCTACAGCGCGCAAGACTGTTCCTACATCCGCCTCAGACCTCCCTCCCTACCCTGTCTGTCCCGAACCCGGCGCCGTCAGCCTCCCCTGATGCATGCCGCCTTCTGCATACAGCCAAGCCCCAGCTCCTGCCTCAGCCCCGGAGCCAAGGGTGCCCTAGGGACCTTCCATGCCCAAGCTTCACTGTCGCAGGCCTGCCTGGACACCTCCACTGCCCGCGTTAGTGGGCAGTTCATTACTACTGCTGTCGATCACACCAACCTTCGCCGCTACGCCGCGCTTCCAGGCCGAGTTCATGCACCAGGCCGCAGGCCAGGCCAGCGAGGCCGGCGCCTTTGCCCTGCAGGCGCTGGCCGAGCAAGCCCCTCTGGCAGCCGGGCGCTACCGCGTGCAGGTCGTGGTCAATCACACCACGCCCTACACACGCGAGATCGACATTCACAGTAACGACGGTCAAGGCCTGCAGGCCTGCCTGACCGGCGAACTGCTGCGCGCCTTCGACCTGCGCGAAGAAGCCCTCGATACGCCATTGCCCACCGATGACAGCTGCCTGGACCTGGCCACCCTGGTACCCCAGGCACGGGCCGACTTCGACCCACAACGCCTGCACCTGGCATTGTCCATCCCCCAGATCGCCCTGCGCCGGCACACCGCAGGGTCAGTACCCGAAGCGCGCTGGGATGCCGGCATCAATGCCGCGTTCGTCAACTACCAGGTATCGGCACAGCACTACAGCAGCGACAGCGGCCGCCGCCGCAGCAGCCAGGACCTGTACCTGAACAGCGGCATCAATGTCGCCGGTTGGCGCCTGCGCAGCACCCAGGCGCTTCGTGACAGCACCGATGGCCAATTCGACAGTCGCCGCAGCGACACTTATGCGCAAAGCGATGTGCCGGGGCTGCGGGCCAACATCACCCTGGGCGAAACCTCCACCGGCAACGAAGTGTTTCGCAGCGTGCCCTTCGTCGGCGCACGGCTGGCTTCGGACCTGGACATGTACTCCGACACCGAACAGCAGTACGCACCGGTGATCCGCGGGGTAGCCCAGACCCGCGCGAAACTGGAGGTGCTGCACAACGGCTACCCGATCTACTCCACCTACGTGGCACCTGGGCCATACGCCATCGATGACCTCAGTGTCGGTGCCAGCCATGGTGAACTGGAGGTGATCCTCACAGAGGCCGATGGGCAGGTACGCCGTTTCACCCAACCCTATTCGTCACTGGGCAACCTGCTGCGCGAGGATGTATGGCGCTACAGCGCAACCGTGGGCCGCTACAACGGCGCCGAGGACCTGGACCGGCCACGGTTCTGGGAAGGCACGCTGGCCCGGGGCGGGGTCTGGGACAGCACGCTGTATGGCGGTGTGTTCACCAGCGATTACTACCGCGCCGGTGCCTTGGGTGTCGCCCGTGACTTCGCCGACCTGGGTGCGCTGTCGTTCGACGTCACCCACGCACAAACCGACCTCGGCAGCTTGAAAGGCCAGGTGCAAGGGCAGAGCTTCACCACGCGTTATGGCAAGAGCTTCGCAACCGGTACCAATCTGCGCTTCGCCGGCTACCGTTATTCGACTGAAGGCTACCGCGATTTTGTCGAGGCCGTCCGGGAACGCAACCAGTCCGTGCATTACCTGGGCAACCGCCGCAGCCGACTGGAAGCTTCGGTCTACCAGAATGTCAGCAATGGCTCGCTGAGCCTTACGTTCTCGCAGGATGATTACTGGGGCAGCACTGCCCAACGCCGTCAGTACCAGGTGCAGTACAACACGCGCTGGCGTGACGTGAGCATCAACCTGTTCGCCTCCCAGGCCCTCACCGACAACACCGGCGATAACCGCATGTTCGGCCTGAGCCTGTCACTGCCCCTGGATTTCGGCAGCCGCCATACCGCCAGTTTCGACCTGCAACGCCATGACAGCCGCTACAGCGAACGTGCCAGCCTAAGCGGCGGAATGATGAACAACCAGCTCGGCTACCAGGTATCGCTGAGCAACGACCAGCAAAACAACACCAGTGGCGCACTGTCCCTGGCCCATCAAGGGACCAACGTCAGCTATGGGGGCGGCTACACCCAGGGTGCCGACTACCGCAGCGTGTCGCTCAACGCCAGCGGTGCCCTGCTGGCCCATGGTTCGGGCATCGTATTGGGCCCTTACATGGGCGAGACCAGCGCCCTGGTACACGTGCCTGACGTTGCCGGCATCACCCTGGCAAACACGCCGTCGAGCCAGGCCAACCGCCAGGGCTACCTGCTGTCACCGAACCTGCGCCCTTACCGGCTGAATTCGCTGTTGCTGGATACCGACGAACTTTCGCCGGAGACCATCATCGACAATGCCACGCAGCAGGTCGTACCGCGCCGGGGCGCCATCGTCAAAGCCAGTTTCCCCAGCCGCCAGGTGATGCGCATGGTCCTGACCCTGCAGGGGGCGGACGGGCGCCCACTGCCCTTCGGCACACAGATAAGCGATGCCCAGGGCAATGTCCTGGCCGTGGTCGGCCAGGCCGGCCAGGCGCTGGTCGCCAGCGATGAACCAGGGCCCCAGCAATTGCACGCGCGGTGGGTAGACCAAGCCACCCGCGAATGCCAGGTGACGGTCCACCCCGGCGACATACCCCAGGTCAATGGCTACCGCCTGCAAACGTTAACCTGCCAACCCCGGCATGCAGCGTCTTCAACCCAAACCGACATGAATCACCAGGAACACACCTCATGAGCACATTTCGATGCACGGCACCGCGCCCTGCCGCCACCGCTGCCTGCGCCTTGGCATTGGGGCTGCTCTGCAGCGAGGCACAGGCCAGATGCAATTGGGAAACGGGCGCTAATTACATGAGCTTCAATTTTGATGCGGGCACCCGCTGGGTACCCCGAGACGCCCCAATCGGGACAGTGATTGCCACCCTCCCCTTGCGTGTTTCGAACGACGCGAGTGCCACACTGAACTGTTTTTATGAGCCCTCGACTCCTACGACCTTCAGCATGCCCGCCGCAACGGCGATGGCCTTGGGTGTGCCTGTTCAGGGTCAGCGTTTTGCCGACAAAGTGCTACGCACCAACATCGACGGTATCGGTGCCATCGTCACCGTGGGCTTCCCCTTCGACGGTACGGCGGACAATTCGTTCACATCCGACGACGGCACTCTGACCATTCCTTACAATGGCACCATGCGCGTGGACACACCATTCCCTGCGAAATTGTCCGTCTTCAGAGGCACCTTGGAATTGGTCAAGACCGGCCCGACGCCTGCAGGCGAATACGACCTGGACAGAGAATTGTTCCACGGGCTTACCAATGACCTAGGCAAGGTCATGGACTTCCGCGTACGTGGCAAGATCAGGCAAGCGCAATGCAAATTGCTGAGCAAGCCGGTCAGCGCCGGCCCGGTCAAGTTTGCAGATCACACGCTCGCTGATTTTACCGGCCCGGGGCCAGTGGGCACCGAGGTGGCGTTCAACATTAGCCTCAGCGACTGCGATGATGACAGTACCGCGCCGACGACCTACGCCCATATCGAACTGGACGGCACCAACGGCTCATCGGTGGTAGACGCCGATCAGGGGGTCTTCAGCCTGGGCACGGGTTCCACCGCTGACGGCTTCGGTATTCAGATCATGCACGGTGACGGGCGGACACTGCCGCTACAGAAAGCCGTCGAGGTGAAACAACTGAATGTCGGCGAAACCGTTCTGAACTTCAAGGCACGCTACTTCCAGCTCGACTCCCAGGTGAAGGCTGGCCTGGCGAAGGCCTCGTTGAAATTCACCATCAGCTACAAGTGAGCAAACCACAGGCGCCTTGCGACAGGGCGCCTCGGCAGGCCAATTTCAGAAAGGCGAAAACGAAGAAAGGGACTTGCGTCCCTTTCTTCGTTCTTCGATTTGGAGCGGGAAACGAGACTCGAACTCGCGACCCCGACCTTGGCAAGGTCGTGCTCTACCAACTGAGCTATTCCCGCATTGTGAAGCTTTTACCGCTACCGGCGTGAAGCACCATGAAGACCTCCACCACCACTGCACCGCATAGACGCCACAGTATTTAAACTGGAGCGGGAAACGAGACTCGAACTCGCGACCCCGACCTTGGCAAGGTCGTGCTCTACCAACTGAGCTATTCCCGCATTTGGCGTCCCCTAGGGGACTCGAACCCCTGTTACCGCCGTGAAAGGGCGGTGTCCTAGGCCACTAGACGAAGGGGACACACGACACTTTTCAGTGCACCAGAACAGAACCTCACGATTCAGCCTGGATTTTCTTTTCCTGCCCCGCCGTTAAGCGTTGCCGGAGAAACTGGAGCGGGAAACGAGACTCGAACTCGCGACCCCGACCTTGGCAAGGTCGTGCTCTACCAACTGAGCTATTCCCGCAATTTGGCGTCCCCTAGGGGACTCGAACCCCTGTTACCGCCGTGAAAGGGCGGTGTCCTAGGCCACTAGACGAAGGGGACACACTGCTGGCATTACTGCCTGCTTTCACTCCCTGCCGCGTTTCGCTGTGTGCTTTACGCTGCAAGTGGCGCGCATTCTATGGAGGCTTCGAACAGGCGTCAACCCCTTTCTATAAATTTATTTAAATCAATGACTTCGGCCCATATAGAAGACGCCGCGAAGGCGTGCCGAAGGATTGGCGTTGATTTTCTGACACAGTCGTCGCAAAGTGCCATCACTCGAGGAATGCGGCGGTCAGCCGACAAAGTGCAACAAGGCGGCCGCGCCGGTCCCTTCGCGGCAGCGGCTGCTGGCACTACACTCTATTAAGCAAAACTTCTTGATGAGGCGTTAACGGTGACACCACTTCTGATCACTCTGCTCATCGTGGCGGGTATCGCGTTGCTGATCGTGATCGGCTACCTCAACAACGTGGTCGAAAACAGCAAGCTCGAACGTGCGCGACTGAAGGTCGACCTGGCCGATCGGGTCCGCCGTTGTGGCGAAATCACCGAGACCTTCCCCGGCCAGTTCATGACCCCGGCGCTGAAGCTGGTGCTGGCGCGCCTGGAGCTGAACCTCAACCAGCGGCGCCTGGCGCTGGACAAGCACAGCAGCGAACTGAAGGCGCGCATCGCCGAACTCGAGGGGCTGATCGGCCAGGGCGAAAGGATCCCGGTGAACAACCCGCCCAGCCCGATCCAGACCGAGGTCAAGGCCAAGGATGTGCGCTTCCTGCTCGAAGCGCTGCACACCCAGATCGTCAAGGCCACCCAGGAGAACGTGCTGTCGGCCAACGAAGGCAAGCAATGGGTCAGGGAGATCCGCCACATCCTGGTGCTGCTGCATATCGAGTTCTTCAACAACCTCGGCCAGCAGGCGCTGCAACAAGAACAGCCGGGCCAGGCGCGGCTGGCCTTCGAGCGCGGCGTGCAGTACCTGCGCAAGCAGCCGGAGCCGAAAGTGTATGAAGAGCAGCTGACGTACCTGGAGAAACTGCTGGCCCGGGCCAATGCCCAGGTGCTGGACAAGATGGAGCCGGCGGAGAACGAGCAGAACGAACTGACCCAGGGGCTCAAGACCGATGAGGACGAGACCTGGAAAAAGCGGGTGATCTACGACTGATGCTGTGTGACCTGCTCCGGCCCTTCGCGGCTAAAGCCGCTCCTACAGGGATCGCGCGGTACCTGTAGGAGCGGCTTCAGCCGCGAAGGGCCGGAACAGGCAACACTCATTAGCAGTCGGTCAACTCCAGGAAGATCGCCGCCAACCTTTCCAGCCCCACCTGATCCGCCTCACTGAAGCGCGCCAGTTTCGGGCTGTCCAGGTCCAGCACACCAATCAACCGCCCTTCCTTCACCAGCGGAATCACCAGCTCGCTGTTCGACGCGCTGTCGCAGGCGATATGCCCCGGGAACGCATGCACGTCCTCGACCCGCTGGGTCTGCCGGGTGGCCGCAGCCGCGCCGCACACGCCCTTGCTGAACGGAATGCGCACGCAAGCCACCTGGCCCTGGAACGGGCCGAGCACCAGCTCTTCGTTGCGGTTGAGGTAGAAGCCCGCCCAGTTCAGGTCGTCCACCTGGTTGTAGAGAAACGCCGAAAACTGCGCGGCGTTGGCGATAAAGTCGCGTTCGTCGGCAAACAGCGCCTGCACTTGCGCCGCCAGCAGGTTGTAGCCGTCGAGGCCAGCGCCACTGGCATTGAGGTCGATCATGTTTACTTTTGCTCCAGCAATTGCAGCCCAACCCAGTAGCGGGCGAACTGATAGGCACAACGGCCATTACGGTTGCCGCGGCCGGTGGCCCAGCGCACGGCGAGGATGTCGAGTTCTTCGGTACGCTGCCAGGCCAGGCCGGCGGGGCGTGCCAACTGGCCGATCCAGTGCTCGACCACGTCGAGGAAATGCTCCTGGGTGAACGGGTAGAACGACAGCCACAAGCCAAAACGGTCCGACAAGGCAATCTTGTCTTCCACCGCTTCGCTGGGGTGCAGTTCGCCGTCGACACGCTTCCAGTTCTCGTTGTCGCTTTCCTTCTCCGGCACCAGGTGGCGGCGGTTGGAGGTGGCGTACAGCAGCACGTTGTCTGGCGCCTGTTCGAGCGAGCCATCGAGCACGCTCTTGAGCACCCGGTAATCACCCTCCCCGGCTTCGAACGACAGGTCGTCGCAGAACAGGATGAAGCGTTGCGGCAGCTTCTGCAGCTGCTCGACGACACGTGGCAGGTCGGCCAGGTGGTCGCGCTCGATTTCGATCAGGCGCAGCCCTGCACCTGCATGCTCGGCCAGCAGGGCGCGCACCAGCGAAGATTTGCCGGTGCCACGCGAGCCCCACAGCAAGGCGTGGTTGGCCGGCAAGCCGTTGATGAACTGGTGGGTGTTGCGGCCCAGCTGATCACGTTGCTTGTCGACCCCGATCAGGTCGGTCAGGCGGATGTCCAGGCTGACTTCCAGAGGCATCAGGTAGCCTGTGCGGCCATCGCGTTGCCAGCGCGCAGCCAGGGTGGTGGCCCAGTCGATGTCCGGGCGTGGCGCCGGCAACAGGGGTTCGAGACGTGCCAGCACCGATTCGGCGCGGTCCAGGAAAGCAATCAAGCGAGCGTCCATCAGGGCTCCTGCAAATTCAGATTCGGGGCTGCTGTGCCGGCCTCTTCGCGGCTGAAGCCGCTCCTACAGGTACACCACAGGCCTCAAGGGCAGTGATAAACCTGTGGGAGCGGCTTTAGCCGCGAAGAGGCAGGCACAGCCAGTAGAACAATCAAGGCTGAATGTGTGACAGACCCACCAGCAGCCGGGGCTGTTCGGCTATGCTTGCGCAGCGCAAGGGACGTGAAACCGGCTCGGGACCCATGGATATCAAGTTCACCAATCGCCTGTCATACAAGCAAGCCCGGTTGACAGTCCTGGTCGGCTTCATCCTGGGAACATTGCTCAGTCTCATCCAGATCGGCATCGATTATGCCAGCGAAGACGCATCCATCAACCGCGAAGTGCAGGCGTTGCTGCAGATCAGCCACAATCCGGCCTCGCGCATCGCCTACAACATCGACTCGGAGCTGGCACTGGAGCTGACCCGCGGCCTGCTGGAGTCGCCGGCGGTGATCCGCGCACGGCTGATCGACAACAACGAGACCGTGCTGGCCGATGTCGAGCGCCCGCGCCTGCAGGACCGCTACCGGCCACTGAGCGACTTTCTGTTCGGCGAGAAGCGCCAGTTCAAGGAACGCCTGTACCTGACCCACATGCCCGAGGAATACCTCGGCACGTTGTACCTGGATGTCGACACCTACGCCTTCGGCGGGCGCTTCCTCGACCGTGCCGGGGTCACCCTGCTCAACGGCTTTGCCCGCAGCCTGGTGCTCACCGGCATTCTCCTGGCGCTGTTCTACATGATGCTGACCAAGCCCTTGGTGACGGTGATCGGCGCCCTCACCGGCCGCGACCCTCGCCAGCCCGGGCAAACCCGGGTGGATTGCCCGCCCGGCCACGAACTCGACGAGATCGGCGTGCTGGTCAGGGTCGCCAACCAGCAGTTCGTCAGCATGGCCACCGAGATCCAGCAGCGGCGCACCGCGGAAAACCGCCTGACCCAGTACCTCAACGAACTGGAAGACATCGTCTCGGCCCGCACCGAAGAACTCAAGGCCAGCAACAGCCGCCTCAGCCAGTCCAATCAGGAGCTGGAAGAGGCGCGCCAGCGCGCCCTCGACATGGCCCAGGCGCGCGCCGCCTTCCTGGCCAACATGAGCCACGAGATCCGCACCCCGCTCAACGGCATGCTCGGCATGATCGCCCTGGCCCTGGACAGCCCGCTGGCCGGCGAACAGCGCCAGCAGCTGTCGATCGCCCACGACTCGGGCAAGGTGCTGGTGGAATTGCTCAACGATATCCTCGACCTGTCCAAGTTCGATGCCGGGCAGCTGGAACTGGAGCGCATCCCCTTCGACATGGGTGCCATGGTCGAGGACACCGCCAACCTGCTGTCGCAGAACGCCGCGCAAAGCGTCGAGCTGACCTGCCTGATCGCCGGCGACTTCCCCAGTTCAGTGCTCGGCGACCCCACGCGGGTGCGCCAGGTGGTCAGCAACCTGCTGTCCAACGCCCTCAAGTTCACCCGTTTCGGCCGCGTCGACGTGCGCCTGACGCGTATTGTCGGTGGCGTGCGCCTGGAAGTGCGCGATACCGGCATCGGCATCCCCGAGGCGGCCCAGGCACGGATCTTCCAGCCCTTCACCCAGGCGGGCGCCGGCATCACCCGCCAATACGGTGGTACCGGGCTGGGCCTGGCCCTGACCCGCAACCTGTGCAAGGCCATGCAGGGCCACCTGCACATCCAGTCCGAGCCTGGCTTTGGCAGCCGCTTCAGCGCCGAACTGCCGCTGCCCACCCACACCGAGGCCATTGCGCCGCCAGCCCTGCAGGGCAGGGTCGTCGCCCTCAGCGACGCCGGCAGCGGCCTCACCGAACTGCTCCAGGGCTTGTTGCCTGCCTGGGGGCTCGACTACCAACGGCATGACAGCAGCGCTGCATTGGGCAATGACATCGACCTGCTGATCACCGACGATCTGCAGCAACTGCTCCAGCTACGCCCCGCGCTCAAGGCGCCGATCCTGTTGGTGACGGCCTACGGCAATTTCCTGCCCACCGAGCAATCGGCGCAACTGGCGCCACTGCATCAACTGGCCCGGCCGCTGTCGCGCAATGCGCTGTACCAGACCCTGCGCCGGACCTTGCAGGGGCATGCCCCGGAGCACCCGCTGGCTACCCCGCTGCTCACGGCCAGCGAGGGCCGCGCGCGCATTCTGCTGGTGGAGGACAACCCGGTGAACCAGCTGGTGGCCAAAGGCATGCTGGCCAAGCTCGGCTGCCAGGTGCAGCTCGCCACCCAGGGCGTCGAGGCCCTGGAATGGCTGGAGCGGGAAGACTTCGACCTGGTGCTGATGGACTGCAACATGCCGGTAATGGATGGCTACGAGGCCAGCCGGCGCATTCGCCAGAGCGGGCGCTGGCCAGAGCTGCCGATCGTCGCCCTGACCGCCAACGCCATGCCCGAGGAGCGCGAGCGCTGCCGCGCGGCGGGCATGAGCGACTACCTGGCCAAGCCGTTCCGCCGCGAGGAACTGCTGGCGCTGATCGACCACTGGGTGCCGTTCAGCGGCTGAGCAGACGCTCGATGTCGGCTTCCAGTGCCTGGGGCTTGGTGGTCGGCGCGTAACGGGTGACCTTGCCGCTGGCCGGGTCGACCAGGAACTTGGTGAAGTTCCACTTGATCTTCTGCGAGCCGAGCAACCCCGGGGCGCGCTGCTTGAGCTCGACGAACAGCGGGTGAGCACCCGGGCCATTGACCTCGATCTTGCGAAACAGCGGGAAACTCACGCCGAAATTGGCTTCGCAGAACTGCGCAATTTCGCGCGCATCGCCCGGTTCCTGCTTACCGAACTGGTTGCACGGGAAGCCCAGCACCACCAGGCCACGCTTGCGGTAGTCCCGCCACAGCTGCTCCAAGCCTTGGTATTGCGGGGTAAAGCCACACTGGCTGGCGGTGTTGACCACCAGCAGCGCCTTGCCAGCAAAGTCGCCGAGCGTTTTCTGCTCGCCGCCCAGGGTCACGCAGGGGATATCCAGCATCGATCCGGCCATTTTCAGGCTCCGTCGCGGGGTTTGAAGTCCAGGCACACCGAGTTGATGCAGTAGCGCAGGCCTGTCGGTGGTGGGCCGTCGGGGAACACATGGCCCAGGTGCGCATCGCACTGGGCACAGGTGACCTCGGTGCGGATCATGCCGTGGGAGGTGTCCCGGATCTCGATCATCGCGCTTTCTTCGATCGGCGCGTAGAAGCTCGGCCAGCCGCAACCGGCATCGAACTTGGTCTGCGAGTCGAACAGCGGCAGGCCACAGCAGATGCAATGGTAGACGCCGGCGCGGCGCTCGCTGTTGTACTTGCCGCTGAACGGCCGTTCGGTGCCCTTGAGGCGACACACCTGATACTGCTCGGGATCGAGCATGGCGCGCCATTCTTCCAGTGTCTTGTCGATCTTTTGCATAAGTGAACCTCGGCAGGCTGAATTTCACCTCGCGCCGTCTTTTCCGTAACGCGGGTGGCACGTATATTAGTTGGCTTCGTGTGCAAGGCCTCAAGTCTGGCACCCGCGCCTCGCCCTTTCAAACCTTTCGACGGCGGCGCGCCGCGTATTCTCAATCGGGATCACATCATGCAGTTCAGCAAATCGAACAAGCTCGCCAATGTCTGCTACGACATTCGCGGCCCGGTGCTCAAGCACGCCAAACGCCTGGAAGAGGAAGGCCACCGCATCCTCAAGCTGAACATTGGCAACCCGGCGCCGTTTGGCTTCGAAGCGCCAGACGAAATCCTCCAGGATGTGATCCGCAACCTGCCCACCGCCCAGGGCTACAGCGACTCCAAGGGCCTGTTCAGCGCACGCAAGGCGGTGATGCAGTACTGCCAGCAAAAGGAAATCGAGGGCGTCACCATCGAGGACATCTACCTCGGCAACGGCGTGTCCGAGCTGATCGTGATGTCGATGCAGGCGCTGCTCAACAACGGCGACGAAGTGCTGATCCCGGCCCCCGACTACCCGCTGTGGACCGCCGCCGTGAGCCTGGCCGGTGGCAAGCCGGTGCACTACCTGTGCGACGAGCAGGCCGACTGGTTCCCGGACCTTGAGGACATCAAGGCCAAGATCACCCCGAACACCAAGGCCCTGGTGATCATCAACCCGAACAACCCGACCGGTGCGGTGTATTCGAAAGAGCTGCTGCTGGGCATGCTGGAACTGGCGCGCCAGCACAACCTGGTGGTGTTCTCCGACGAGATCTACGACAAGATCCTCTACGACGAAGCCGTGCACATCAGCACCGCGTCGCTGGCCCCGGACCTGCTGTGCCTGACCTTCAACGGCCTGTCCAAGTCGTACCGGGTAGCGGGCTTCCGTTCCGGCTGGCTGATCATCTCCGGGCCCAAGCACCACGCCCAGAGCTACATCGAAGGCATCGACATGCTGGCCAACATGCGCCTGTGCGCCAACGTGCCGGCGCAGCACGCCATCCAGACCGCGCTGGGCGGCTACCAGAGCATCAACGACCTGGTACTGCCGCCGGGCCGCCTGCTGGAACAGCGCAACCGCACCTACGAGCTGCTCAACGACATCCCGGGCGTCAGCTGCGTGAAGCCGATGGGCGCGCTGTATGCCTTCCCGAGGATCGACCCGAAGGTCTGCCCGATCCTCAACGACGAGAAGTTCGCCCTCGACCTGCTGTTGTCGGAGAAACTGCTGATCGTTCAGGGCACCGCGTTCAACTGGCCGTGGCCGGACCACTTCCGCGTGGTGACCTTGCCGCGGGTGGATGACCTGGAAGCGGCGATTGGCCGGATTGGCAATTTCCTGCGGACTTATTCGCAGTAAGGTTCGCCGGGATATTTGTGGTGTCGGCGAGATCGAGCGCCGCCCGCGCGGCGCATCGCGGATAAATCCGCTCCTACATTTGTTGCAACGTGCCCATGCCTGTCAGGCCATGGTTGTAGGAGCGGATTTTATCCGCGATGCGCCACGCAGGCGGCGCTCGATACCGCAAACCCCGCAAACCTCAAGGCATGCACCGTTTCTTACATCCTGCAATGCTCTATCTCACAGCCCGCGCAAAATCCTCTGCCATACTCCGCCGTACACAGTTTGAAATAGTCGCCCGATTGAATCGCTGCGGCCGGCACCTTATATACCCCGCAGTAAGCAACGACTCATCCGTCAGGAGAACGTAACAACCATGATGCGCATTCTGTTGTTTGTAGCCACCAACCTCGCGGTGGTGCTGGTTGCAAGCATTACCCTGAGCCTGTTCGGCTTCAACGGGTTCATGGCCGCCAACGGGGTTGACCTCAACCTCAGCAGCCTGCTGGTCTTCTGCGCCGTGTTCGGCTTTGCCGGCTCCCTGGTCTCGCTGTTCATCTCCAAGTGGATGGCGAAGATGACCACCGGCACCCAGATCATCAGCCAGCCGCGCACCCGCCACGAGCAGTGGCTGCTGCAAACGGTCGAGGAGCTGTCCCGCGAAGCCGGCATCAAGATGCCCGAAGTGGGTATCTTCCCGGCCTACGAGGCGAACGCCTTCGCCACCGGCTGGAACCGCAACGACGCGCTGGTAGCTGTGTCCCAGGGCTTGCTGGAGCGTTTCTCGCCTGATGAAGTGCGTGCCGTGCTGGCCCACGAGATCGGCCACGTGGCCAACGGTGACATGGTCACCCTGGCGCTGGTGCAGGGCGTGGTGAACACCTTCGTGATGTTCTTCGCCCGCATCATCGGCAACTTCGTCGACAAGGTGATCTTCAAGAACGAAGAAGGCCAGGGCATCGCCTACTACGTGGCGACCATCGTCGCCGAGCTGATCCTCGGCATCCTCGCCAGCATGATCGTCATGTGGTTCTCGCGCCGCCGCGAGTACCGTGCCGACGAAGCCGGCGCGCAACTGGCCGGTACCGCCGCGATGATCGGCGCCCTGCAGCGCCTGCGCGTGGAGCAAGGCCTGCCGGTGCACATGCCCGACACCCTGAAGGCCTTCGGTATCAATGGCGGCCTCAAGCACGGCCTGGCCGGCCTGCTGATGAGCCACCCGCCGCTGGAAGACCGCATCGAGGCCCTGCGCCGCCGCGGTTGATCCACTGGCAATAGAAAAGGGCGACTTCGGTCGCCCTTTTGTTTTCGCTCAGAACTGTACGCGGTACACGCGTTCGACCAGGCTGTTCACTCCGGCTTGCTGAAACTTCGGGCTTTCCCCGATCACTTCCTGCGCCTCCAACGCCTCCACTTGCCAACCTATAAACCCACGCCGCACTTCATCATCCGCTACCGAAAACGGCGGCCCGGCCAGCAGTTCCTGCTGATAGTCCAGTGTCACCAGCAGCCCGGCACCTGGCGGCAATAGCTGTGAAAGCAAACGCATGTATTGCGCACGCATTTCAGGCGGCAGGGCAATGAGTGCGGCGCGATCATAAAGCGCCGCGCAATCGGCAACATCCTCCGCGCGCAAAGCAAAGAAATCACCACACCACAGCTGCACATCACCGCTGCACCAGACTTCGAAAGCGCCCTGCTGCGTCACTTTCGGCTCCAGCCCATGCTCACGGAAGAAAGCCTCCACCGCCCGCCGCGACAACTCTACCCCCAACACCCGGTACCCCTGCCCTGCCAGCCAGGCCAGGTCCAGGCTCTTGCCACAGAGTGGCACCAGCACACGACTGCCCGGCGCCAGCTGCAACTGCGGCCAATACTGTTGAAGATATGGGTTCACCTGCGACTGATGGAAACCAATCTGGTTGTCGGCCCACCGCTGCTGCCAAAACGCTGGCTCCATGATCACTCCCGATTTTTTGATAATTTTTCGGCAAAACTTGGTTTGGATTTCGATCAGTAGTTGATCGAAGATGGTTGCATCTTAACCCTCAGGACCCCTGTCATGCTGCCCAGCCTGTTCATCTCCCACGGTTCCCCCATGCTCGCCCTGCAACCCGGCGCCAGCGGGCCGGCATTGGCCGGGCTGGCCAACGCCCTGCCCCGGCCAAAGGCGATCGTGGTGGTGTCGGCGCACTGGGAAAGCAGCGAGCTGCTGGTAACCGGCGCCTCGCAGCCAGAGACCTGGCACGACTTCTACGGTTTCCCGCCGGCACTGTACGCAGTGCAATACCCGGCGCCGGGCGAGCCAGCCCTGGCCAGCCAGGTCAGTGCACTGCTGAACGCCGCAGGCTTGCCGGCGCGCCTGGATGTGCAGCGGCCATTCGACCACGGCGCCTGGGTGCCGCTGTCATTGATGTACCCGGATGCGGGCATTGCGGTGATCCAGGTTTCCTTGCCCAGCCAGATGGGGCCTGCGCTGCAGATCAAGGTCGGCCAGGCACTGGCAGGGCTGCGCGCTGAAGGCGTTTTGCTGGTCGGTTCCGGCAGTATCACGCACAACCTGGGCGAACTGGACTGGCATGCCGGGCCTGATGTGATCGAACCCTGGGCGCTGGCGTTCCGGGATTGGGTGGTGGAGCGGCTGCAGGCAGATGACCAGGCCGCGCTGCTGGATTACCGCAAACAGGCGCCGTTTGCGGCGCGCAACCATCCCAGTGATGAGCACTTGCTGCCGCTGTTCTTTGCCCTGGGGGCCGGGGACAGGTTCGGGATCGTGCACCAGGGCTTCACCCTGGGGGCTTTGGGGATGGACATTTACCGGTTCGACTGAATGGCCGCTTCGCGGGCTTGCCCGCGAAGAGGCCGGAACAGGCCAAAAAAAATCCCCGACCTAGGCCGGGGATTTTTTCATTGCATCAGGATCAATCTTCGCGGTAGCGGCGCAGCTTCAGCTGCTTACCGGCTACTCGAGTGTCCTTGAGCTTGGACAGCAGCTTCTCGAGGCCATCTTCCGGCAGCTCGATCAGGCTGAAGCTGTCGCGTACCTGGATACGGCCGATGGCGTCACGGGCCAGGCCACCTTCGTTGAGGATCGCACCCAGCAGGTTCTTGGCGGCGATACCGTCACGGGCACCCAGGGCGGTACGGCAACGCACACGGCCTTCGGCCAGCGGCATTGGCGCGCGACGCTCGCGGTCACCACGATCACCACGGTCGCTGCGCTCAGTGCGCTCACCACGTTCGGCACGCTCGCCACGCGGGGCGAAGCTCGGCACCAGCGGCTGCTCGCGCTCTACCGCGGCCAGGTCCAGTGCCTGGCCATTGGTGGCCTTGCGCAGCAGGGCCGAAGCCAGGGCACGTGCACTGCAACCGAGGTCGGCGGTCAGGCGGTCGAACAGCTCGCCATGGGTGGCTTCTGCTTCGGCAACCAGCGGCGCCAGGCTCGAGGTCAGCTTCTTGATGCGGGCATCCAGTACAGCCTGGGCGTTCGGCAGGCGGGCTTCGGCAACCTTCTGCCCGGTCACGCGCTCGATCACCTGCAGCATGCGGCGCTCACGCGGGGTGACCAGCAGCAGTGCACGGCCATCACGACCGGCACGGCCGGTACGGCCGATGCGGTGCACGTAGGATTCCGGGTCGTACGGCATGTCGACGTTGAACACGTGGGTGATGCGCGGTACGTCCAGACCACGGGCAGCGACGTCGGTGGCGACGACGATGTCCAGGCGGCCATCCTTCAGCGAGTCGATCACACGCTCACGCTGGTTCTGGGCGATGTCACCGTTCAGCGCAGCAGCCTTGTAGCCCTTGGCTTCCAGCGCGGCGGCCAGGTCCAGGGTGGCTTGCTTGGTGCGCACGAAGGCGATCAGCGCGTCGAACTCTTCGACTTCCAGCAGACGCAGAACAGCCGGGATCTTCTGGTCGGCGTGGACCATCAGGTGGGCCTGCTCGATCGCGGTAACGGTCTGGGTCTTGCTCTGGATCTTGACGTGCTTGGGCTCACGCAGGTGACGTTCGGCGATCGAGCGGATCGACGACGGCAGGGTGGCGGAGAACAGTACGGTCTGGCGGCTGGCCGGGATGGCGTCGAAGATCACTTCGAGGTCGTCCATGAAGCCCAGCTTGAGCATTTCGTCGGCTTCGTCCAGTACCAGGTACTGCACGGTCGACAGGACTTTCTCGTCACGACGCAGGTGGTCGCAGAGACGGCCCGGGGTAGCGACGACGATTTGCGCGCCGTTGCGAATGGCACGCAGCTGTGGGCCCATCGGGGCGCCACCGTATACAGCCACCACATTAACGCCTGGCATCTGCTTGGCGTAGGTTTCGAAAGCGGTAGCTACTTGCAGCGCCAACTCACGGGTTGGCGCCAGGATCAGGGCTTGCGGTTCGCGCTTGCTCACATCGATCTTGTTGAGGATCGGCAGGGCGAAGGCAGCGGTCTTGCCGGTGCCAGTCTGCGCCTGGCCGATCATGTCGTGACCGGCGAGGATGATCGGGATCGATTGTTGCTGAATGGCGGACGGCTCTTCGTAGCCGGTCGCCAGAACGGCAGCAACAATGTTCGGATTAAGATCGAGAGCGGCGAAGCCGCCGGTTTCCTGGGTCATGGGTCTGCCTCTAAGTGCATCCGCAAAGACCCATGCTGCAAAGCTGCACATGCCTTGAAAGACCGGAACGGTCACCCAGGCAGCTTTGTCGGCGGGGATTTGCGAAAACGATTGAAAAAGAAAACTTTGGGAAGGTCCGCCTAGCGGACGTGCAGCCGAAGCTGGACTCGGAGGATTTGCACCACCTGATTTTGAGGCCCGCTAAAAGACCGGCGCGTACTATACCCGAATTAATGCCGGGTAGTGAGTAAATTTTTCTGGCCCTTCGGCCAGTATCGGGCCATCAGGCGGTGGCTGCTGAATCGGTTTTCTTCAGGAGCTCCGTGCAGGCTTCTTCGCGGGTAAACCCGCTCCCACAGGTACCGCGCAAATACTGGGTGCAGTGATGACCCTGTGGGAGCGGGTTTACCCGCGAAGCAGGCGACACTGTCTTCAGGTGGCGGGCCGAATCTCGCGAATCAACCCTTCCAGGCTGTACCCCAGGCGCGGCGCCAACGCCTCGGCCCGTGCCCGCAGACCGTCGAGGTCCAGTTGCTGCTCAAGGTCCGCCGGCACCAGCAGGATCACATTGCCCTCCTTCACCGGCAGCTCCCAGTAATGCCGGTGGTACAACCCGCGCAGCAGCGCCGCGCCCAGTGGCTTGCCATCGTCATTGGCCCACTGGTTGATCACCAGCCAACCGCCCGGGTTCAGCTTCTTCTGGCAGTTTTCGAGGAAATTCCACGCCAGGTGCCCGACACCCGGCCCGTGGTCGGTGTAAAGGTCGACGAACAGCAGGTCGGCCTGCTCGGCCGAGGGCAGCAACTCCAGGGCGTCGCCGATGCGCACGTACAGACGCGGATCATCATCCAGCCCCAGGTACTCCATGGCCAGGCGCGGCACGTCCGCACGCAGCTCAATGGCCTCGATGTCTTCCAGCGGCAGGAACTTCATGCACGCCTGGGTCAGGGTGCCGGCGCCCAGGCCGAGAAACAGCGCACTCTCCGGCAGCTCATGGCACAGCGCACCGACCAGCATGGCGCGGGTGTAGTCGTACTCCAGCCAGCTGGGGTCGGCGGTGAACACGCAGCTTTGCTCGATGGCATCGCCAAACTCGAGGAAGCGGTAATCCTCCACCTCGTACACGCTGACCACGCCAAAGGCATCCTCGACCCGGGCCAACAGCTTCTCTTCCCGCTCTGTCGCCATGTACCTGCCACCCACCCGCGCAAAAACGCGCATTGTCCGCCAACGCCCCGGATGCAACAAGCTCGGCGCCGCTGTTACCATGGCAGGCAGCCTATAACAGACAAGACCGAGCCCGTGATGAACCGACCGTGGAGCCCCGACAGCTGGCGTGCCCTGCCGATCCAGCAGCAACCGACCTACCCCGACGCCGCGCACCTGCTCAAGGTCGAGCAGACCCTGGCCAGCTACCCGCCGCTGGTGTTCGCCGGTGAGGCACGCGAGCTGCGCCGGCAGTTTGCCGAGGTCACCGAGGGCCGTGCCTTCCTGCTGCAAGGCGGCGACTGCGCCGAGAGCTTCGCCGAGTTCTCGGCGGCGAAGATCCGCGACACCTTCAAGGTGCTGCTGCAGATGGCCATTGTCATGACCTTCGCCGCTGGCTGCCCGGTGGTGAAAGTCGGGCGCATGGCCGGGCAGTTCGCCAAGCCGCGCTCTTCGGGCGACGAAACCATCGGCAACGTCACCCTGCCGGCCTACCGTGGCGACATCGTCAACGGCATCGGGTTTGACGAAAAAAGCCGCGTGCCGGACCCGGAGCGCCTGCTGCAGGCCTACCACCAGGCCACCGCCAGCCTCAACCTGCTGCGCGCCTTCGCCCAGGGCGGCTTTGCCGACCTGCATCAGGTGCACAAGTGGAACCTCGATTTCATCGCCAACTCGGCGCTGGCCGACAAGTACCACCAGCTGGCCAACCGCATCGACGAAACCCTGGCCTTCATGCGTGCCTGTGGCCTCGACAGCGCGCCGCAACTGCGCGAAACCAGTTTCTTCACCGCCCACGAAGCGCTGCTGCTCAACTATGAAGAAGCCTTCGTGCGCCAGGACAGCCTGACCGGCGACTACTACGACTGCTCCGCGCACATGCTGTGGATCGGCGACCGCACCCGCCAGCTCGACGGCGCCCATGTCGAGTTCCTGCGCGGCGTGCACAACCCGATCGGGGTCAAGGTCGGCCCAAGCATGAACCCTGAAGAGCTGATCCGCCTGATCGACACGCTCAACCCGGCCAACGACCCCGGCCGCCTCAACCTGATCGTGCGCATGGGCGCCGGCAAGGTCGGCGCGCACCTGCCGGGGCTGATCCGCACCGTCGAACGCGAGGGGCGCAAGGTGCTGTGGAGTTCCGACCCGATGCATGGCAACACCATCAAGGCCAGCAGCGGCTACAAGACCCGCGATTTCGCGCAGATCCTCGATGAGGTCAAGCAGTTCTTCCAGGTGCACCAGGCCGAAGGCAGCCATGCGGGTGGCATTCATATCGAGATGACCGGGCAGAACGTCACCGAGTGCATCGGCGGCGCCCGGCCGATCACCGAGGATGCCCTGTCCGACCGCTATCACACCCATTGCGACCCACGGATGAACGCCGATCAGTCGCTGGAACTGGCCTTCCTGATCGCCGAAACCCTCAAGCAGGTGCGGCGCTGAGCAAGGCCTGACGCAACTGGCTGCCCTCTGCCCGAGGGCAGTTCAGTTGCACCCGCTCCAGGCCCAGCCACTGGGCCATGCGCAGCAGATTTGCCGCCAGGGCTTGATAACCCTCTTCGTCCAACGCTATCGATTCCGCATGCACGGCGTGCACCGCCAGTTGCCCAAGGGCGCGCTCGGCGCGCAAGTCCAGGCGCGCGGCGATGCGTTCGCGGTAAAGGAAAGGCAGCACGTAGTAGCCGTACACCCGCTTGTGCGCCGGGGTGTAGATTTCCAGGCGGTAGTGGAAATCGAACAGCCGCTCGGTGCGGCTGCGCTCCCAGACCAGTGAATCGAACGGCGACAGCAGCGCGCTGGCGTCGATGTGCCGGGGGATGCGTGGCGTGCCGGCACAGTAGGCGAGCTGCTTCCAGCCCTGCACCTCGACCGGCTGCAGGCGGCCATCGGCGACCAGCTCGTCGAGCGCCGCCCTGCCCTGGCCGGGCTCGAGGCGGAAGTAATCGCGCAGGTCGCGCTCGGTGGCCACGCCCAGCGCCGTGGCTGCATGCAGCATCAGGCCTTGGTGGGCTTCGGCTTCGCTCGGCAGCGCCTGCTCGAGAACCGCCTTGGGCAACACCTTTTCCGGTACGTCGTAGAGCCGTTCAAAGCCCCGGCGCCCCGCCACCGTCACTTCACCGGCGGCGAACAGCCATTCCAGCGCGTGCTTTTCTTCGCTCCAGTCCCACCACGGGCCGGCCCGCTCCTGACGGGTAGACAAGCTGCCCGCGCCCAGCGCGCCCTGTTCGCGCACGGCCGCCAGCACACGGGCGATCACGTCCTGGCGTTCGCGGCCGAACTGCGCGAGCTGGCGGTAGATGCCGCGGCCATCGGCGGCATGGGCCATGCGCCAGCGCAGCAGCGGGTAGAGGTTGAGGGGCAATAGCGAGGCCTCGTGGCCCCAATATTCGAACAGCTGCCGCTGGCGGCCACGGCCCCAGGCGAGCTGGTCGAGCATGGCCGGCGGGTAGTCGCCGAGGCGGGAGAACAGCGGCAGGTAATGGGAGCGAACCACGGCGTTGACCGAGTCGATCTGCACGACGCCCAGGCGCTGGAGCATGCGCTTGAGTGCGGGCAGCGCCGGAGCGGACTCGTGCTGTTTACCAAATCCTTGAGCTGACAGGGCCAGGCGCCGAGCTTGGTTGATGGACAACTTGAGGGGCAAGCCTGATCTCCTTGTGGCGTCTGTTCCGGCCCTTTCGCGGGGCAAGCCCGCTCCCACAGGGATAGCACTGCCTCAGGCAAGATGGGTTCCTGTGGGAGCGGGCTTGCCCCCCGAAAGGGCCGGCAAGTCCACCGACAAACTTAGCTCATTTACGCAACGGGTCATCCCAGAAATGCCGGTCGGCCTCTTGCTGGATGTCTGCCCGGCTCAAGCCCAGGTCATGCAGGGTCGCATCACTCAGGCTGGCCAGTTCCTGGCGCTGGCGGTACAGCTGCAGCCACCGGGCCGGACGGTCCAGGGCCACATGCCACAGGTGGTTCAGGGAAAAGGCAGGTTGCTGGATGCTGCTGACTTGACCTTTCATCGTGAAGCCCTCCGTGTTGATGGCTTCAGTCTCTGCCCAGGCTTAAGATCAATCCAACGAATGTTTCTGATGCCATGCATCTCGGAGATTGATGCAATGTCCCAGTACCAGAGCCTCGATGCCGACGTGCTGCGCACCTTCGTCGCCATCGCCGAGCAAGGCGGCTTCACCCGCGCCGGGGAAGTGGTCAACCGCACCCAGTCGGCAGTGAGCATGCAGATGAAACGCCTGGAAGAAGACATCCTGCAGCGCCAGCTGTTCGAGCGCGAGGGGCGCCAGGTCCGGCTTACCGCCGAGGGCCAGGTACTGCTGGGCTATGCCCGGCGCATCCTCAAGCTGCATGGCGAGGTGTTCAACACCCTGCGCATGCCGCACATGGTCGGGATGGTGCGCATCGGCACGCCGGATGACTACGCCATGCGCTTTCTGCCGACCATTCTCTCCAGCTTTGCCCAGGCATACCCGCTGGTACAGGTGGAGGTGCATTGCGACTCGTCCAAGCAACTGATGCTGCGCCAGGACCTGGACCTGACCATCGTCACTCGCGAGCCCGGCAACGAGGTTGGCCAGTTGTTGCGCCAGGAGCGCCTGGTATGGGCCGCCGCCGAAGGTTTCTGCCCGCAGGAGCAGCGGCCAATGCCGCTGGCGCTGTTCAACAGCGACTGCTTCTGCCGCGCCTGGACCTGCAATGCCCTGGAGGCCCAGGGCATCGATTACCGCATCGCCTACACCAGCCCCAGCCTGGCAGCGATCTTCGCCATCGTCACTGCAGGGCTGGCGGTGACAGCGCAATTGCAGAGCCTGGTGGGTGGCAACATCCGCATTCTCGGCGAAAGCGAAGGCTTGCCGCAGTTGCCGGTGGCCAACGTGATGCTGCTGCGCAACAGCCAGAGCCAGTCACCGATCACCGACTGCATGGCCGATTACATCGTCGAAGGATTCCAATAATTTGGGGCCGCTTTGCGGCCCCGGCGATCTTACAGTTCAAACGCCAACATCACCGCACACACAACCAGAAACACGCAGAACATCGCCCGCAATACCTTCTCTGGCAGCGCATGGGCCAGTTTCACCCCCCAGCTGATACTCAGCAGCCCACCGACCGCCAATGGGATCCCCACTCCCCAGTCGACACTGTGATGCACCCCATAGGTCACCAGCGTCACCAAGGTGCTCGGTGCCGCCAGCGCCAGCGACAGCCCCTGCGCCACCACCTGGGTAGTACCGAACACACTGGTCAGGATCGGCGTTGCCACCACCGCCCCACCCACACCGAACAGGCCGCCCATGGTCCCGGCAAAGCTGCCCAGCACACCCAGCCACGGCCAGGCATAGCGCAGCTCGGCAGTGGGTGGCGAAACCTTGAGGAATATCCGCGCCACGTTCCATACCGCCAGCGCCACCAGGAAGCCGACAAAGCCCAGGCGCATGGCGTGGGCATCGATGCCCACCGCCCAGATCGACCCCAGCCAGGCGAACAGGAAGCTGCACAGAGACAACGGCACGGCATGGCGCAGTTCAATGCGGTTGCGCTGGTGATAGCGCCACAGTGCCAGCAGCACGTTCGGCACCACCATCACCAGCGCCGTGCCCTGGGCCAGTTGCTGATCGAGGCCGAACAACACCCCCAGCGCCGGGATAGCGATCAGCCCCCCGCCAATGCCGAACAACCCACCCATGGTGCCAAGGCCTGCGCCCAGCACGATATACAACAACCACTCGATCATCAGGGTCTCACCCGCCTGTTTGCAATGCGAGCATGCTAACGATTGCGGGCTGGCAGGGAAACGCACAGCAACGCACAATGGCTGTGCGTATTTCGCAAAGCCAAACGGCGCAAAACCACAAGCGCAAGAGCAAAGTGACCATGAGCCCCGACGCCCTCACCGACCAGTTGAGCCTGTTCCTCGACGTGCTGGAAACCGGCAGTTTCTCTGCTGCCGCCCGCCGCCATCCGCTGACCCCTTCGGCCGTGGCCCGGCGCATCGATAGCCTGGAGAACGCCGTCGGTAGCCGCCTGTTCACCCGCAGCACCCATGCCGTGCGCGTCACCCCGGCAGGCAATGCCTTCGCCGAGCGCGCCCGACGCATCATCGAGGAACTGCGCCTGGCCCGTGCCGAAGCGGTATCACTGAGCAATGCCCCAGAAGGCCTGATCCGCATCGACGCCCCGGCCGCCTTCGGCCGCCGCCACCTGGCACCGGCGATCGCCGACTTCCTGGTGGCCTATCCAGGCCTGGACGTGCAGCTGCGGCTGATCGACAGCTTCGTCGACCTGCACGGCAGCCACCTGGGCGAGGTCGACCTGGTGCTACGCGCCGGCCCGCTGGCCGACACCCGCCTGGTCGCAACAAAACTGGCACACATGGTGCGCATTGCCTGCGCCAGCCCTACCTACCTGGCCAGCCGCGGCGTGCCAAGCTGCCCCAGCGAGTTGCCCGGCCACGATGGCCTCGACTGGGACGGCCTGGCGCCACCGTTCGCCTGGCGCTTCGCGGTCGGCGGGCAGATGCGCCTGTACCGCCCGGCACGCATGCGCATGGCCGCCAACAACGCCGAAACCCTGCTGTTCGGCGCCCTCGCCGGCCTGGGCATCGCCCACCTGCCGACCTGGCTGATCAGCGACTACCTGCTGCGCGGTGAACTGGTGCCTCTGTTCTGCGACAACGGCCTGCCCGAGGTCGAAACCAGTGGCATTTATGCACTGCGCCTTGAACATGAAACGAACTCTCGCAGCCGTTTGCTGCTCGAATTTCTCAAGAGCCGCTTCAGCCCGGTGCCACCCTGGGACCTGGCGCTGCGCAGTGAACTGCGCTGGCAGTAAGCGCCCCGACCTTCAGCGTGCTAGATTTCTCCATTGATGACATTCAAGGACCTGCATGAACGCCAACACCCAAGCTTCCTGTGACGAGCTGCTGCTGGACAACCAGGTCTGCTTCGCCCTGCACTCCACCTCGTTGCTGATGACCAAGGTCTACAAGCCGCTGCTGCAAGCGCTGGGCCTGACCTACCCGCAGTACCTGGCCATGCTCGTGCTGTGGGAACAGGACGGCCTCACCGTAGGTGAAATCAGCCAGCACCTGCTGACCGACCCTGGCTCGCTCACGCCACTGCTCAAGCGCCTGGAAAGCGAAGGCCTGCTGCAGCGCAACCGCAGCCGCGAGGATGAGCGGGTGGTGCTGGTGCAACTGACCGACAAGGGCCGCGCCTTGCAGCAGCAGGCCCGGGAAGTGCCGCAGTGCATCCTCAAGGCCAGCGGCCGCAGCCTCGAACGCCTGCAGCAGCTGCAGGCCGACCTGCTGGAGCTGCGCGACAGCCTGCAAAAAAACCTCTGACGGCTACGCTGTGTGATGCCCGTTCGGACGAGCGGTGAAGATTTATCTTGCGCACTAACTAATTGCGCGCTAATTTAAATCCCGTACTCACATGACGCCACCTGATGACCAGGGGCGCACAGCACACTAGCGAGGCTCAAGATGCAAAAGGTCACTCCGCTGTACATCGCAGAAGCCACCTCCACCGGCGGTCGCGACGGCAAATCCCGCTCCAGCGACGGCAAATTGGAAGTCAAGCTGAGCACCCCCAAGGAACTCGGCGGCGCAGGTGGTGACGGCACCAATCCTGAGCAGATGTTCGCCGCCGGTTACTCGGCCTGCTTCATCGGCGCGCTGAAGTTCGTCGCCGGCCAGGAGAAGAAAGCCCTGCCTGCAGATGCCTCGATCACCGCCAAGGTCGGTATCGGCCAGATTCCCGGTGGTTTCGGCCTGGACATCGACCTGCACATCAACCTGCCGGGGCTGGCTCAGGCCGATGCCGAAGGCCTGGTGGAAAAGGCCCACAAGGTCTGCCCGTACTCCAACGCCACCCGCGGCAATGTAGATGTACGCCTGCATGTGACGGTGTAAATCACAGGCATAAAAAAACCCGGCCAAGGCCGGGTTTTTTGCGTTTCGCAAGAAGGATTACTTCTTGGAGCGGCCTTTGAAGCTGTTGTCGCGAGTGTCGATGTCGATCCACTCGTCGATAGCGATGAAGTCGGCAACCTGGATCTCGGTACCGTTTGCCAGCTTGGCAGGCTTCATGACTTTACCGGAAGTGTCGCCACGAGCAGCGTTCTCGGTGTAGACGACCTTACGGCTGATGGTGGTCGGCAGTTCAACCGATACCAGGCGACCTTCGAAGAACACGGCTTCGCAGACGTCTTCCATGCCTTCTTCGATGTACGGCAGAACGGCTTCGATGTCCTCGGCGTTCAGCTCGTACATGGTGTAGTCGGTGGTGTCCATGAAGGTGTATTCGTCACCGTTGATGAACGACAGGGTCGCTTCTTTGCGATCCAGGATCACGTCGTCCAGCTTGTCGTCCGCACCGTACACGGTTTCGGTCTTGTAGCCGGTCAGCAGGTTCTTCAGCTTGGTCTTCATGATCGCGCTGTTACGGCCCGACTTGGTGAATTCAGCTTTCTGAACCAGCCACGGATCGTTATCGATGCGCAGAACGGTACCGGGTTTGATTTCTTTACCAGTTTTCATTGCAAAATATCCGAATCTGGATGGATTTATAAAAATCGAGGCCGCGTATCATAGCGAATTTCGGTAAAAGTGTACTAGCGCTGCGGCAAGGTCCGGCCGAGCGGCCTGACTCACCGCCCAATCCGCGGCGTGCTGCTGCAGTTCCGCCCAGTGTTTGCGGGCACCTTGCCAGGCCGCGTGCATGTCACGGTCCATGTTCCAGGCACGCCACAGCGCCAGCAGCGCCTCGCTGGCAGCGTCCGACAGGCCCTGTCGATATCGGGCAAGGAAGGCTTCGAGCTTTTCCCAGTGGGCATTCTCGTCCTGCACATAGATATGCCACAGCATTGGCCGGCCGGCCCACTGGGCGCGCACGAACGAATCCTCCCCTCGTACCGCGTTGAAATCGCAGCTCCACAGCAGGCGGTCATAATCATCCTGGCTGACGAACGGCAGGATCTGCACGGTCAGGGTGCCACGCTGGTGCACATCGCCGGCTTGCAAGGCCTGCTCACCGAGCCAGGCGCCCAGGTCGCCGAGAATACGCCCCTGTGGGACCAGCAGGTGAACCGGCTCGGCATCCTCGACCAGGGCATCGAGCCAACGGCCCAGTTGCCCGTTTTCGTAGGCAAACAGCGACATCAGCAGCGCACCTGGCTGCAACTGCACGCCCAGGCCCTGGAGGAACGCCGCACGCGCCTCGGCCGATTGCTCGAAGGCCTGCCGACGCGGCAGCAGGCTGGCTTCGCGCAACAACCCGCCGGTCCCGGCGGTGAACCCTGGGAAGAAAAACACCTTGCGCAGGCCATTGGGCTGGGGCGATGGCAAGCCATGACAACCTTCCACCCAGTCCTCGGCGCTGAGGTATTCCAGGTTCAGCCACAGCACCGGCGAGGTGCGCACGCGCATCGCTTCGACGTAGGCTGCGGGCAACTGGCAGGCAAAGGCCCCGATCACCACATCCGCCGGCGCCGCGGGCTGCCAGTCGTCGGGCCAGGCACGTACATCCACACCCTGCTGCCATTGCTGCGCCGCACCGGCATCGGCGCCTGGGCACAGCGGCACGAAGGCATTCAGGTCATCAACCCACAGGCGCACCGCCAGGCCGTGCTCGGCCACCAGTTGCCGGGCCAGGCGCCAGGTCACGCCGATATCGCCATAGTTGTCGACGACGCTGCAGAAAATGTCCCAGGTGGTTTTCATGTGCCCTGCCTCGCCCTGCGCAAAAACCGCGAATTCTGCGGATAAATTGTCGCCGACAAAAGCACCGCGCGGCAAAAAGCGCCAGCGCCATGCGACAATGGCCCCCTCGCCCGCCCTGCCAGGAGGCCGCCATGCCCCGCCACCGTGAACTGAAGATCACCCTCAAACCGCTGCAGCTGATTTTCTGCGTGGCCTTTGGCCTGTGGCTCGGCGCCGTGGCGATCGCCGTGAGCCTGTGGCTGGCCTTGCAGCTGTGGCCCGAACAGGTGCAACCGGTGGCCCAGGCAGTGGCTCCCGCCTACAGCAAGTCGCCAGCGGCGGCGACACCGGCACAGCCGCAGGACGCGCAAAACGAGATGTTCGAGCGCTACAAGGACATCCTGCACAAGCAGGAAATCCAGCAGGCCGCCGAGGCGGCCCAAGGCAACCCGCGCAACCTCAACAGCCCCAAGTGCCAGTTTTGGCTTGCGCAGAATCGCACCGCGCCGACCGACAAGAGCCAGGCCAACGTTCTGGAGTTCTGTTACTGACCATGGACAAGGCCCTCCTGCTAAGCCGCATCGTCACGGCCCTGGAAACCGACATGGAGGTGCTGCGCCGTGCGGCGCAGACCGCCTACGAGGCGGCCACCGCCGAAGAGAACATCGCCGAAAACAAGTACGACACGCTCGGGCTGGAGGCCTCGTACCTGGCCACCGGGCAGGCACGGCGCACCGCCGAAATTCGCCAGGCGCTGCTGACTTACCAGCAGTTGCTGCTGCGCGAGTATGACCCGGCGCGGGGTGTGCAGGTGAGCAACCTGGTGACCCTGGAAGATGAGGATGGCGGGCAGCGCTTGCTGTTCCTCGGGCCAGAGGCGGCCGGGTTGAAGATTGGCGAGGGGGAGGAGCTGGTGACCGTGATTACTCCGAGGTCCCCCCTGGGGAAGCTGTTGGTGGGCAAGAAGATCGATGACGAGGTGAGCCTCGGTGCTCAGCTTTTCTACATCATCGATGTTGCCTGACACGGCCCTTTCGCGGGGCAAGCCCGCTCCCCCAGGCATCGCACAATGTCCAAGCCTGTAGTGATCCTGTGGGAGCGGGCTTGCCCGCGAAAGGGCCGGCACTGGCGACACACCTCTAGGCCAAGGCATCAAAGCGCCCCGCCAACCCCCGCTCGGCAAACTGCTCCACCACAAAGTCGATGAACGCGCGGGTCTTGCCCGGCAACAGCTTGTGCTCGGCGTAATACAAGCTGATAGCCCCATCATCCACATACCAGTCCGGCAGCACCCGCTGCAGCTGCCCCGCCTCCAGATAAGGCACGGCGAACGGCAAGCTGACCAGCGCAATCCCCAATCCCTGCTGCGCCACCGCACACGCCGCATCCGAGTCGCTCATGGTCATCGCCTGGCGCAACAGCAACGGCTGCTGTTGCTGCCAGCGACTGGTCAAGGGCCAGGAGCGTACCCGCCCGGTCTGTGGCGAGCGGATCAGAATCCCGTCATGCCGCTGCAACCCCTGCGGGTCTTCGATGGCGGCATGCCGGCCCAGGTACGCGGGCGCCGCCACCAGCACCCGATGCGCCGGGGTCAGCTTGCGCGCCACCACCCCAAGCGGCAGCTCGAAACCACCACCAATGGCTGCATCGAAGCCCTGGCCGATCAGGTCGACCTGGCGGTTGTCGAAATGCCAGTCCGGGGTGATCGCCGGGTAGCGGCGCAAGAACTCACCCAGCAGCGGCAGCACGTACAGGCGGCCGAACACGGTGCCCATGCTCACCCGCAGCAGCCCGGCCGGCTGGCCCTCGGCGCTGGCCAGGTTGGCCACGGCGTACTGGATGGTCCGGAAGCTATCGCTTACCTCGCCCAAAAAACGTTGCCCCGCCTCGGTCAAGGTCAGCTTGCGCGTACTACGCTGGAACAGCCGCACCCCAAGGCGCGCTTCCAGTTGGGCGACGTGCTTGCCCACCGCCGCCGGGGTGATGCTCAGGCGCCGGGCCGCCTCGGCGAAACTGCCCACCTCGGCGCTTCGAATGAAGCACTCCAGGGCGTTGAAAGACTCCATGGCCATGATTACCAACCAAAGGTTTACTCTGCTGATAGTGATTGCCATCTTATCAGCAGGTAATCATCGGTCGATACTGCGTCCATCCAAGGCATTCGGCCTTGCTTCCAGCAGGAGATCAGCATGTCCAAGCAACTTACCCTCGAAGGCAAAGTCGCCTTCGTCCAAGGCGGCTCACGCGGTATCGGCGCGGCCATCGTACGGCGCCTGGCCCGCGAAGGTGCACAGGTGGCCTTCACCTACGTCAGCTCCGCCGGCCCGGCCGAAGCGCTGGCCGAAGAGGTCAAGGCTGCCGGCGGCCAGGCCCTGGCGCTGCGCGCCGACAGCGCCGACGCCGCCGCCCTGCAACTGGCGGTTGACGATACCGTGAAGGCGTTCGGCCGCCTCGATATCCTGGTCAACAACGCCGGCGTGCTGGCCGTGGCGCCGCTCGCGGAGTTCGACCTGGCCGACTTCGATCGCACACTCGCGGTCAACGTACGCAGCGTGTTCGTCGCCAGCCAGGCAGCCGCCCGCTACATGGGCCAGGGTGGGCGCATCATCAACATCGGCAGCACCAACGCCGAGCGCATGCCGTTTGCCGGCGGCGCACCGTACGCCATGAGCAAGTCGGCACTGGTCGGCCTGACCAAGGGCATGGCCCGCGACCTGGGCCCGCAGGGCATTACCGTGAACAACGTGCAACCGGGGCCGGTGGACACCGACATGAACCCGGCCAGCGGCGAGTTCGCAGAAAGCCTGATTCCGCTGATGGCGATCGGGCGGTATGGGCAGGCGGATGAGATCGCCAGCTTCGTTGCTTACCTTGCGGGGCCTGAAGCTGGCTACATTACCGGCGCCAGCTTGACGGCCGATGGCGGGTTTGCTGCTTGAGGAGTGTCAGGGCGGCAATGTGCACGGCTTAAGTTGTATGCTGCTGCACAAACCGAGCGCCGCCCCCGCGGCGCATCGCGGATGAATCCGCTCCTACATCTGTTGCAACGTGCCGAACCTGTGACGCCATGGTTGCCAGCCTTGGTGCATGTCTTGAGTCTTGCTAACGGGCTGAAAAACATGGCCTGACAGGCATGGCCACGTTGCAACAGATGTAGATACTCTGTTGGCGGTCAAGCTTTTCTGAGGTGTTCAGAGCTGAAAAGCTTGGCTGTATGGAATGGCTCATCTCCGTGCATACATGCCC
>NZ_JBIVHT010000019.1:0-102694 GCF_044749325.1 Pseudomonas sp. NPDC089428 | reverse complement strand
AGGCGGCACAGGAGTAACTGGCCCGAAACAGACTGTGGGAGCGGGCTTGCCCCGCGAAGCGCCGCGCGGGCGGCGCTCGATCTCCCAGGCGCTGAAAATCCCCCGCCGAACACCTCGCAGCCATCCATCAATTCACCCCCGAGCCCAACCTGAACCCCTCAATCCCCCGCCCAATCTTCAGCGCCTGGTCCTGCAACACCCGCATCAGATGCAGCGCCGACTGCGACGGCGGCTCGAAGCGCGAGTAAACGAAGCTGATATCGAAATGTATCTCGTCAACCAGCGACACCACATGCAAACCGCTGTCCTGGGCAACGAACTCGTCGATCACGCTGATGCCCATCCCCTGCTTGACCAACGCCACTGCCTCGTTGGCATTGGTGAACGACAGCAGCGAATCCAGCTGCAAACCGCGCTGCTCGATATGCCCCGCCAACAGCTGGCCGAACGGCATGTCCGGGCGGAACAGCAGCAACGCATGGCCCTGCAGCTGTTGCAGGGTCAATGAAGGCTGCTGCGCCAAGGCATGCCCGGCCGGCATCACCACGACCATGCGCCCACGCATGAATGCCTGCGAATGCAGGTGGTCGTGCACTACCGGCAACGCGGCAATCGACAGGTCGACCTTCTTCGACAGGATCTGGTTGGGCATCTCGTGCATCAGCGAGGTCTGCCATTCGATCTGCAGTGACGGCGATTCACGCTTGAGTTGGGCCAGTGCCGTGGGGATCACCACCGTCGACAGCGAGGCGCTGCAGGAAATGCGCAGCTTGCGCTGGCCTCCCGCAGCCAGTGACAGCGCGCATTCGTTGACCTGTAGCGCGGCCTGATACACCCGTTCGACCTCACGATAAAGGATCTGCGCTTCGGCGGTGGGTACCAGTCGGTTGTTGATGCGCTCGAACAATCGGTAGGCCAGGCGCCCTTCGATGTAGCCGATCAGCTTGCTCACCGCCGGCTGCGAGACATACAGCAGCTTCGCGGCAGCACTGATCGAGCCGGTGAGCATGACAGCCCGGAACACCTCCATGTGCCGCAGCTTGAACACCATGGCACTGCCCTCTGCACTTTCCTGACCAGCCTGCATGAGTATTACCTTCGGTTATGGTCTTCGCCATCTGTGTATGAGCGCTGTGCAGCCGCCCGCAGTATCGTGAGCCCAGGCAAATCGCCCTGGCGGCGAACAATAACAAGATCTGCAGGCAAGCGCAGTGGCGCTTGAAGGAACCGCACTTGAACATCTACGACGAACCCAAGATCGACTGCCATAACCATCTGTTTGACCCTGCACGCTTCGCTTACCACGCCGACGCCCCCTATGCGCCGTCTGGCCAGGAGGTCGCCACCCTGGCCCAGTTCAACCAGGTGATGGATGCCTATGGCGTGCGCCATGCCTTGCTGGTGGGGCCCAACAGTGGCTACCACACCGACAATACCCTGTTGCTGCACGCACTCGCTGCTGGCCAGGGGCGTTTCAAAGGGATTGCAGTGGTCGAACGGCAGATTGGCCTGGACGCCTTGGCCGCACTGAAGGAGCGGGGCGTGGTCGGTGTGGCCTTCAACCCGGCGCTGTATGGCGTGCCGAGCATGCGTGATGCCGAGCCGCTGTTCGGCAAGCTCGCCGAGCTGGGCATGTTCGCCCAGGTGCAAGTCTGCGAGGACCAGTTGCTGGACCTGCAGTGGCTGATCGCGCACAGCTCGGCGCGCCTGCTGATCGACCACTGCGGCCGCCCGGATGCCGCTGCAGGCCTGCAGCAGGCCGGCTTTCAGGCCCTGTTGCAGCTCGCTCGCAGCGGGCGGGCCTGCGTGAAGCTGTCGGGCATGCAGAAGTTCGCTGATGCCGAGGGCCTGTATGAGCAAAGCCATGGCTATGTACGGGTGCTGCTCGATGCGTTCGGCCCCGATGCCTGCGTATGGGGCTCGGACTGGCCATTCATCCGCCAGCATGCGCGTGTCGACTACGGCCCGCTGCTGAAACTGGCCGAACGCCTGATGCCCGACGCCCGCCTGCGTCGCAAGGTCATGTGGGACACCCCGCGACGGCTGTTCGGTTTTGCCTGATTCACAGCACTTGCCATTCCAATAACAAGAGAGCAATCGCCATGAGCACTAAGCAGACAATTGGCGTCGGGGTGTTCGATACCCTCGATAACCCCGCACGCGCGCAACAACGCACCCGTACCCGTTTCATGATCCTGGCGCTGATTTCCGGTGGCACCATGATCAACTACCTGGACCGCAGCGTGATGGGTATCGCCGCCCCGAGCATCAGTGCCGACCTGGGCCTGAACGCGGCGATGATGGGGTTGATCTTCTCGGCGTTTTCCTGGACCTACGCCGCCGCGCAGATCCCCGGCGGCATCCTTATCGACCGCCTCGGCACCAAGCTCACCTATTGGCTGGCGCTGACCCTGTGGTCGCTGTTCACCGGCCTGCAGGGCCTGGCCCAGGGCTTTCTGTCACTGCTGGGCATGCGTTTTCTGGTCGGCGTGACCGAAGCACCCTGCTTCCCCACCAACAGCCGTGTGGTGGCGACCTGGTTCCCGCAAAGCGAGCGGGCCCGGGCGACCGGCATCTACACCTTTGCCGAGTACACGGGGCTTGCGTTCCTGACCCCCTTGCTGTTCTGGGTGCTGCATGCCTATGGCTGGCGCTTCCTGCTGATGGCGGTGGGCCTGCTGGGCATCCTCTATGGCCTGGTATGGTGGCGCAAATACCACGAGCCGCACCAGTCGACTTCGGCCAACCAGGCAGAGCTCGACTACATCGCTGCCGGCGGCGGCGTGGTGGATGGCGGGCAGAAGGCCACGCAGTTCCGCTGGTCACAGATCCCGGCGCTGCTCAAGCACCGCAACATGCTCGGCATCTGCCTGGGGCAGTTCGCTTGCAACTCGACCAACGTGTTCTTCCTCACCTGGTTCCCCACCTACCTGGTCACCGAGCGGCACATGCCCTGGCTCAAGGTAGGTTGGGTGGCGGTGCTGCCGTTCATTGCCGCGTCGCTGGGCACGTTGGTTGGCGGCTGGATATCCGATGCGCTGCTGCGCCGCGGCTACTCGCTGAACCTGGCGCGCAAGCTGCCGGTGATTGCCGGGTTGCTGACGGCATCGATCATCGTGCTGGCCAACTATGTCGAGTCCGATGCGCTGGTGATCACCATTCTCTGCGTCGCTTACTTCGCCCAGGGCATGTCGGCCCTTGCCTGGATGATCGTCTCCGACATCGCGCCCAAAGGCCTGCTGGGCCTCAGTGGCGGGCTGTTCAACCTGTTCGCCAACGCCGCCGGCATCGTCACTCCGCTGACCATCGGCCTGATCGTCAGCGCCACCGGCTCGTTCGTCTGGGCGCTGGCCTTCGTCTCGTCGATCACCGCACTGGGTGCGCTGTGTTACCTGTTCATGGTGCGCGACCTGCGTCGCCTGCCGGATATTCCTTCTGTTGAAAATGGAGCAAGAAAATGAGCCAACCCCTGCACGGGCAAACAGCAATCGTTACCGGCGGCATGCGCGGCATCGGCCTGGCGATCGCCCAGCGCCTGCACCAGGCCGGCGCCCAGGTGGTGATCTGGGACCTCGCGGTCGATGGCTGGAACAGTGCTGAAAACGGCTTCGAGCCGGTGCTGCGCCAGGCCGTGGACGTGGCCTCGCTGGCGTCGGTGGAGGCTGCGTTCGCTGCGGCGCTGGCCCATGTGGGGCAGGTCGAGATCCTGGTCAACAACGCCGGTATCAACGGCCCCGTAGTCGCCTCGTGGGAATACCCGCCAGAAGCCTGGGACAAAGTCATCGCCATCGACCTCAATGGTGTTTTCTACTGCTGCCGCACCGCCATCCCGCACATGCGTGAGCGTGGTTACGGGCGCATCGTCAACGTCGCCTCGATGGCTGGCAAGGACGGCGTGCAGTACATCTCGGCCTATTCGGCGGCCAAGGCCGGCGTCATCGCCTTCACCAAGGCGGCGGCCAAGGAGTTGGCCCAGGACGGCGTGCTACTCAACTGCATCGCCCCCGCCATGGTCGAGACCCCACTGATGGCAGAAATGACCCCGGAACACATCGCCGCCAGCAAGGCCAAGATCCCCATGGGGCGTTTCCTCAAGGCGGAGGAGATTGCCAACATGGTGGCCTGGATCGCGGGGCCGGAATGCAGCTTCACCACCGGTTTTGTATTCGACCTCAGTGGCGGGAGGGCGACCTATTGAGGCCGCTTGGAGTTGCCCACCTGACGGCGCTGAACCTGGCGCCGGTCGAGCTGGTGCGTGAGGCGGCGCGGGCCGGCTTCGAGGCTGTGGGGTTGCGCCTGCACCCGGTGATGCCGGGCGCCAGAGCCTACCCGCTGAAGTCTGGCAGCCTGGCGGCACGTGAGTTGAAGGCGGTGATCGCGGGCGAGGGCGTGCGAGTCAGCGATATCGAATTCGTTTCGTTGAAACCGGAGTTTCAGCTTACCGACTACGAAGGCTTGCTTGCCGCAGGTGCGGACCTCGGTGCCAGCAGTCTCACGGTTTCCGGGGATGATCTGGATCATGCGCGTCTCGTGCACAATTTCGCGGCCTTGTGCGAACTGGCCGGCGGCTACGGGATGCGTGTGGACCTGGAATTCATGCGCTGGCGGCCGGTGGCAACGCTGCAGCAGGCGGTGGCCGTGGTGACGGCGGCCGGGCAGGGCAACGCGGGTGTGCTGCTGGATGCGCTGCACCTGTATCGCTCTGGTGGAGATGAGAACGCAGTCGCTCAGGTCGATCCTCGTTATCTGCGGGCTGTGCAGGTGTGCGATGCGCCGCTGCAGGCGCCGGAGGAGACGTTGATCATTCAGGAGGCACGGGAAGGGCGTTTGATGCCGGGGCGCGGCCAGTTGCCGTTGGAGGCACTGTTGAGTGCATTGCCGGCTGACGTGCAAGTCAGCGTTGAAACGCCCTCGGCGCTGTTTGCGCCTGAGCTGTGTCTGAAAGCCGCCTACGAAGCTACCCGATCCATGTTGGCTTCGGCTTGAACCCTGGGGCCGCCTGCAGCCCATCGCTTGCAAGCGGCCCCAACGGTCATATCACCCGAGCCAGATGCAATGCCTCCAGCGCCTCCCCGCGCAGCCGCGAAAGGCTTTGGTCACGCCGATCCCGCGGGTATTCCAGCGCGACCCGCAATTCCCGGCAAACCGTTCCAGACCGGTTATCGATCACCAGCACCCGATCACTCAGGTACGCAGGCTGTTTGGGCGAGGGCATTGTATTGCTTGGCTGTTGCCGGGCAGACAACGGCAAAGCGCGCTTCACTGATAGAGGACAGCCCGTTGAGTACACCCCCATGAACAACGAACAGGCAGCACCCGAAACCCGTGGCGTGACGGTGGAGTTACTGGCAACGGTCGATCTGGGGCCGGAAATCGAAGGCATGGCCGGCCGCCAGTTGCGCATGCGCAAGGTGACCATTGCCCCGGGTGGAGTGTTCGGGCCGGTCCATGATCACAAGGACCGGCCCGGCACGGTGTTCATCCTGCAAGGCACCATCACCGACCACCGCAATGGTCGGGCCACCGACTACGGCCCTGGTGTCGGCTGGCCCGAAGACCACAACACCACGCACTGGCTGGAAAATCGCGGCACAGTGACTGCGGTGGAAATCTCGGTCGACATCATCAAGGGTTGACCTGGTAGCCACGCCCTTGCAGGCACCCGCTGTAGGCGCTGGCATGCGCCGAGCTTTGCGCCTGGCCCTGGTTGCGCCGGTCTTCGCGGCGCTCCTGGCGTTGCCGCGAGGCACCGACCGCTGCACCGGCGGCTGCCCCCTGGCCTGCACGGTTCTGCCGGTACTCTTCCTTGGCATTGTCGCCGACCCGATCATAGACCTCGTCGTGCTGATTGCCACGCACCTGGGCGCCCACCGCACCCGCTGCGGCACCGGCGGCAGCGCCCTTGACCCTGCCGCCGACGTGGCTGCCAGACGTACTGCTGCTGGCGCTGTTGGCGGCGTTGGTCGCCACGGTGTTGCAGTCGTTGATGTCCAGCTGCATCTGCTGGCTGCTCTGGCCCTTGAGCGGTACCACCGACTGGGCCTGGGCCGCTGACGCCGCACACAGCAGCATCAGCAGGTAACTCCACGTGAACGCACGCATCGCACACCTCCACTGGAAGGGAACTGCATCTCACAGGATAGCTGGGTGCAGCACTGCGAAGGGCGCACCTGCAGGCCATTGATCGCAGACCCGGGGCGACAAGTGCTTGCTCGCTGTAAAGAAACCCGCCCGCTGTGCGAACCGCTATTGATAACCACAAGTAAACAATGAGTTGAATTTCATTGTATTACTGCAATCTGGAAAAGCCCTTACCTTTAGCCCACGTGATAACCACACGCACTCTGGGCCCAAGCGCGTCCTGCCTGTACGCACCCGCTGGCCCAGCCGCCACATTCATCCGACTCACAACAATAATTCGGAGACGGCAATGGCCAAGCGTTTGATAGGCAAGCTGTACGTACAAGTGTTGATAGGCGTGTCCCTGGGCATTGTGCTGGGGGTGTTCTGGCCTGCAGTCGGCACCGACATGAAGCCCCTCGGTGACGCCTTCATCAAGCTGATCAAGATGGTCTTCGCGCCGATCATCTTCGCCACGGTGGTGCTGGGCATCGCCAAGATGGAAAACATGAAAGAGCTGGGCCGGGTCGGCGCCCGGGCGCTGATCTACTTCGAGGTGCTGTCGACCTTCGCCCTGGTGCTCGGCCTGGTCGTGGTCAACCTGGTGCAGCCGGGGCAGGGCATGAATGTCGACCCCGCCACCCTTGATACCCAGGCCATTTCCACCTACACCGCCGCGGCTGCCAGCGGCTCGGGTGGTTTCACCGATTTTCTCCTGCATGTGATTCCCGGCAGCGTGGCCGACGCCTTCGTCAGGAACGAAATCCTGCAGATCCTGTTGTTCTCGACCTTGCTGGGCATTGCCCTGGCCAACCTCGGCGAGCGCGGCAAGCCGATGGTCGATGTGCTTGAAGCGTTTTCCCACGGCATGTTCTACATCGTTGGCCTGGTCATGCGGGTCGCGCCGCTGGCGGCCTGTGGCGCCATGGCCTTCACCGTCGGCAAGTACGGCCTGGGTTCGATCGTGTCGCTGGGCAAGCTGATGGCGACCATGTACCTGACCTGTTTCCTGTTCGTGGTGCTGGTGCTTGGCAGCATTGCGCGGATGTCGGGCTTCAGCTTGTGGAAGTTCCTCAAGTACCTGCGCGAAGAGCTGTTCACCGTGCTGGGTACCAGCTCCTCCGAGTCGGTGGTGCCGCAATTGATGAGCAAGCTGGAAAGGGTCGGCGTGTCCAAGCCGGTGGTTGGCCTGGTGATCCCTTCGGGGCTGACCTTCAACCCCGATGGCCAGTGCATCTATTACACCATGGCGGCGATCTTCATCGCCCAGGCCACCAACACCCCGCTGACCTTGATGGACCAGCTGATCGTGCTCGGCGTGCTGCTGCTCACCTCCAAGGGCTCGGCGGGCGTGACCGGCTCGGGCTTCATCACCCTGGCCGCGACCCTGGCGACCATGGACAACATTCCGGTGGCCGGCATGGTCCTGCTGCTGGGTGTCGACCGCTTCATGTCCGAAGCCCGCGCCATCACCAACACCATCGGCAATGCCGTGGGCACCATGGCCATCGCCAAGTGGGTCGGAGCCCTGGACAGCGCACGGATGAACCAGGTGCTCGATGGCCAGCCAGTGACGCAGCCCGAACCGCCTGCCAGCGCCAACCCGGCCGCAGAACCGGCCAGCTGTACCGATAAGAAAAGCCTTGTGATGCACTGAGGAGATAACCGTGGATACCGTAGCAAAAGACAATGCCGTCTCATCGCTGACCGACACGTTGGCCAAGTTCACTGCCTATATCGGCAAGCGCCTGCCCAAGGATGTGAAGGCAAAGACTGCCAAGCTGCGCGCGGCGGAAACCAACCCACTGGCCATCGCCGTCTACGACTCGATGGCCGACAACCAGGAATATGCCGACAAGCTGAACCGCCCCAGCTGCCAGGACACCGGGGTGATCCAGTACTTCATCTCGGCTGGCGCGCGCTTCCCGTTGCTGGGCGAGATGGAAGGCATCCTCGAAAATGCCACCAAGCAAGCCACCGTCCACGGGCCATTACGCCATAACGCGGTGGAAACCTTCATCGAGAAGAACACCGGCACCAACACCGGCTCGAAGATCCCGTGGCTGGACTGGGAAATCATCCCCGATGCCGACTACGCCATCGTCGACGTGTACATGGCCGGTGGCGGCTGCACCTTGCCGGGTTCGGCCAAGGTACTGATGCCTGGGCAGGGCTACGAAGGGGTGACCGAGTTCGTCTTCGACGTCATCACCTCGCGTGGCGTCAACGCCTGCCCGCCGTTGCTGGTGGGGGTAGGGGTGTCGACCTCGGTGGAGACCGCGGCACGCCTGTCGAAAAAGGCCATCCTGCGCGAAGTCGATTCCAGCCACCCCAACGAAAGCGCGGCGATGATGGAGAAGCTGCTGGAAGAGGGCCTCAATGAAATCGGCATCGGTCCCCAGGGCCTGACCGGCAACAGCAGCGTGATGGGGGTGAACATCGAGTCCTCGGCGCGCCACCCTTCGACCATTGGTGTCGCCGTATCGACCGGCTGCTGGGCGCACCGCCGCGGCAAGATCCGCATCAACGCCGACCTCTCTTACGACATCCTTTCCCACGAAGGTGTGATCCTGTGAACAGTCCTGTGAAAAAGATCATCAGTACCCCCATCAGCGACGAAGACCTGGCCAACCTCAACGTCGGCGATGTCGTCTACCTTACCGGCCAGCTGGTGACCTGCCGCGACGTGGCCCACCGCCGGCTCATCGAGCTGGGGCGCGAGCTGCCGGTGGACCTGCGCGGCGGCGCGATCTTCCATGCCGGCCCGATCGTCAAGAAGAAAGAAGATGGCAGTTTCGAGATGGTGTCCATCGGCCCGACCACCAGCATGCGCATGGAAAAGTTCGAGAAGCAGTTCATCGAGCAGACCGGTGTGAAGCTGATCGTCGGCAAGGGTGGCATGGGGCCGGAAACCACCACCGGCTGCCTGGAGAACAAGGCGGTGCACGCGGTGTTCCCTGGCGGCTGCGCGGTACTGGCGGCCACTCAGGTCGAGGAGATCGAGCGTGCCGAATGGCAGGACCTGGGCATGCCGGAGACCCTGTGGGTCAACCGCGTGCGTGAGTTCGGGCCGTTGATCATCTCCATCGATACCAAGGGCAACAACCTGTTCGAGCAGAACAAGGCCCGGTTCAACGAGCGCAAGGGTGCGGTGATCGAGAAGATCAACAGCCAGGTGCGGTTCATCAAGTAGCCTTTACCTGTACCGGCCTCCTCGCGGGGCAAGCCCGCTCCCACAGGAACCGTGCAGCCTTGAGACTGTGATGAACCTTGTGGGAGCGGGCTTGCCCCGCGAAGAGTCCGGTATAGGCAATACAAGGCTCAATGGGCGCTACGCAAGGGCACTTCTCGCAACAACCAAGACAAGGCAAAGGCCACACTGGTAATCACCGCCGCCACCAGAAACACCCCATGCATGGCCCCGGAGAACGCCTCCAGATAGGCCTGTTGCTGCGGCGCCGCCAAGGCATGCACCGCCGTCGGCGACAGGCTTGCAGCACCGCCGCTGGCAGCCGCGAAATCACTCGGCAAGCCATCGAGCAACGCATGGGAAAACAACGCGCCGAACACCGAAACCCCCACCGAACCACCAATCGAACGGAACAGCGTGGCCCCTGAAGTCGCCACGCCCATGTGCCGGCGCTCGACGCTGTTCTGCACGGCCAGGATCAATACCTGCATGACCATGCCCAGGCCTGCGCCAAGCAGCCCCATGTACAGGTTCATTTGCCACATCGGCGTGCCCAGCTCCAGGCGGCTGAGCAGCCCCAGGGCGAACACTTGCAGCAGTGTGCCAAGGATCGGAAACACCCGGTAGCGCCCCCATCGGCTGATCAGCCGCCCGGTAGTCGCCGACACCACCAGCAACCCTCCCATCAACGGCAGCATCTGCAGGCCGGCACTGGTGGGCGAGGCGTCCTTCACCACTTGCATGTACAGCGGCAGGAACGTCACCGAGCCGAACAGCGACACGCCGACAATCAGCCCGATCAAACCGGCGAGCACGAAGGTGCGGTGACGGAACAGGTGCAGCGGCATGATCGGTTCGGCCGCGCGGCGCTGCTCGAAGACGAAACCGACCAGGCCGATCACGGCGAACAGCGCCAGGCACAGGATGTCCAGCGAGGCCCAGGGCAGCAGGCTGCCGCCCAGGCTGGTGATCAGTACCAGCGCGCCCAGGGTGATGGTCAGGAAGAACGCGCCGATGTAGTCGACCACATGCTTGACCGGTGCCACGTGCGGGCGGAACACACTGCCGATTACCACGACGGCCAGCAGGCCCAGCGGCAGGTTGATGAAGAAGATCCAGTGCCAGGACAGGTGTTCGACCAGAAACCCGCCGATCAACGGGCCCACCACGGTGGCCAGGCCAAACACGCCACCGAACAGGCCCTGGTAGCGGCCGCGTTCGGCGGGCGGTATGACGTCACCGATGGCCGCCATGGCGACCACCATCAGGCCGCCGCCGCCCAGGCCTTGTAACGTGCGGAACAGGATCAGCTGGGTCATGTCCTGGGCCAGCCCGCACAGCGCCGAGCCAAGCAGGAACAAGGCGATGGCGATCTGCAGCACGCGCTTGCGCCCGTAGAGGTCGCCGAACTTGCCGTACAGCGGCACGACCACGGTAGAGGCCAGCAAGTAGGCGGTGACGACCCAGGACAGCCAGCGCAACCCGCCGAGGTCGCTGACGATGGTCGGCAATGCGGTGGAAACGATGGTCTGGTCCAGTGCCGCGAGGAACATGACCAGCATCAACGCGCCGAGCAACAGTGGGATGGACGTCTGGGTAACCGGTTCGGCCTTGACCGAGGCGGTTGCGTCAGCAGCAGTCGGTTGCATGGGGTTGCCTTGAGCCTGTGGTTGCGATTGAGCGTCCATGTGCGGTCAGCGGCCGTCGCCCAGGGCGTGCTGGCGGCCCGCTTCCTGCAGGCCGGCGAGGGCAAAGCTGAACAGCTGGGCAGACACCTCTTCGGCCGGCATGCCGAGGATTTCATGCAGGGTCCCGGTGGACCCGCGCGGGCCAATCAACAGCATCGCCCAGGGAGCGGTGACACAGAGGATGCAGCGGGTCAGTGCCGGGTCGTCCCGCGGGATGGCGGTGATCTCGCTGAACAGGCCCCTGAGCAGCGACAGCTTCAGCGGTGCTTCGGCCTGCAGGTGGGCCTGGCCGTGCGGGCTGGGCGCGAGGATTTCTGCGGCCAGCACGCGCAGGTGCCAGTTGTCGCGACGCTGCGTGGCCTTGCGCACCACCAGTTCGACCAGCGCCCGCAGTTTTTCCGTCGCCGGTTGCTCGCCGAGGGTGATCCGTTGCAGGTCGCTGATGTCCAGAAAGCGCCGCCGTGCTTCGTCGAGCACGGCCAGGTACAGGCCATTGCGGCTACCGAAGTGGTAATTGATCGAGGCCAGGTCGACCTCGGCCTTGGCCGCGACGGCTTTGTTGCTGGCTTCGGCATACCCCACGGCGGCAAACAGCTCGCCAGCGGCCTGGAGGATTCGCGTGCGGGTGGCTTCGCCGTCTTTGCGCGGTTCGCGCGGGGTGGTGGCCATGATGGACTGCTCTTGAGCCGGTGTGATGAGAGGCAGCGTGACGCCGTTATAAATTAAATTCAATTTAAATTTAACGATCGTACCTGGCGGGCGACAGAAGGCGTCGCTGTACTGCGCCCGGATGGCGCACGCCGCTAGGGGAAGCGCCCCCAGTTGTGGTATACAACTCGTTAATCGACACCACCTTCGCAGGCACTCGGATGCGTCGCGGCTGGCTGGTGAATTCCTTGCACCTGCTCCTTTTACTGTGAAACGGAGATTCGAAGATGACCGCCACCGACCGTCTGAGCCTGCTGCAGTACGAGCACCTGGGCCTGGACGATGTTGCCGCTGCCGAGTTCAAGGTGGCTCTGGAGGAGCTGCGCAAGCTGGCACTGGAAGACCGTTACGAACACCCCGCCGCCCTGCACCTGGGTGATATCGCCGACGCCGAGAACCGTCGCGAGCTGGCTGAGACCAAAGGCTGGGGGATCGGCTTTTTGCAGGGGCTGACCTGCGCCAAGGCACTCTCGCAGGAGCACCTTGAAGCACTGCGCCGGGTGTTTCAGGCCGCCGCGGAGCGCGCGATCAAGCGCATGTGCAGGTAAGCGTGTTGAACTTGCCGCTGTTCGCAATGGACAGCGGCAATCTGCCACCCCCTCGAATCCCTACGATAAGCCTGCGTTGGCAGGTCGAACCCGTGCGTCTGCGCTGGTAACCCAACCCGTCGGTAATCTGCCCGACCGTTCGGAACTTTCTTGTCCCGCCCCGTGTTGACGAGCACATTGGCCGTTTCTCGACTTTACTGACAGGCGCTGATGCCAATCTTCATGCACCGAGCGCATTGAGTAGTGGCTTGGAGTGATGCGGTCCTTGGGGGAGACCATGAGCCAGAGCCAGGCACTGATCATCTGTGAGTACTGCGACGCGGTGTATCAGCGTAGGCCAGTGCAAAAACATCAACAGGCACGGTGCGTCCGGTGTGGCGGGGTGTTGTATCGCCATAAGAGCCTGACGGTCCAGCAGCGCCTGGCCCTGAGCGTGACTGGTGCGGTATTGCTGATCTTTGCCAATGCCTACCCGGTCATGACCATTGGCATGCAGGGGCTGAGCAACTCGGCGACGTTATGGGATTCGGTGCTGATCCTGAGCAGCGGCAGTATCACCTTCATTGCCCTGGTCATGGCCCTGGCCATCATCTTTGCCCCTGTGCTGCAGATTGCCTTGCTCTGCTGGGTACTCAGCTTCGCCCTGGCCGGGCGCCGGGCGCCGGGGTTTGCCATGAGCATGCGCTGCCTGGAAGGCCTGCGGCCGTGGAGCATGCTGGAAGTCGGCCTGCTGGGTGCGTTGGTGGCGGTGATCAAGCTGGCGGGCCTGCTCGAGGTGATCCCCGGCATCGGCCTGGTCGCCCTGGCGGCACTGAGCATGCTGATCATCTACATTGCCGGGCGCGATATCCGCGACCTTTGGGAGCAGGTATGAGCACGCCCGCGCTGGCAGACGAGCTGGGCCTGTGCCTGTGCCACGGTTGTGGGCATGCCTGCGAGCTGGGCCGCCACGCGCATGTGTGCGAACGCTGCGGCGCGCCCCTGCACCGGCGCAAGACCAACGCCATCGCCCGTGGCTGGGCGTTCCTGGTGGCCGCGCTGGTGTTCTATGTACCTGCCAACCTGCTGCCGGTGATGCACACCGAAATGCTCGGCAGTGGCAGTGACAGCACCATCGGTGGCGGCGTGGTGGAATTCTGGGAGCACGGCGCCTGGGACATCGCCCTGATCATCTTCATCGCCAGCATGGGCGTGCCGGCAATCAAGTTCTTTTCCCTGGGCTTGCTGCTGTTCACCGCCCAACGCCGTTCGAGCTGGGCACGCCGGCAGCGCTCGCAGCTGTATCGCGGCGTCGAGCTGATCGGTTACTGGTCGATGCTCGATGTGATCGTCGTGGCGCTGGTGGCCGCATTGGTGCAGCTGCGTGGCCTGGGCACCATCGAGCCGCGCCCGGGCATCCTGTTTTTCGGCATGGTCGTGGTGCTGACCATGTTTTCGGCAATGAGCTTCGACCCACGCTTGATCTGGGATCACCCTGGCAATGAGGGAGGCCGCACCGATGGCGCAAGCGAGTGACGCGCGAAATGGGGCCGGGCAGGCAGAGGTACGCACCCGGCGCTGGAATGTTTCACTGGTGTGGATCGTGCCGATCCTGGCGATCCTGGTCGGAGCCTCGCTGGTGGTGCGCAACTGGATGCAGCAGGGGCCGGTGATTTCCATTTCCTTTCGTTCCGGCGAAGGGCTGGTGGCGCACAAGACCCAGGTCAAGTACCGCAGCGTGGTGATTGGCGAAGTGACCACCGTGGAACTGGCCGCAGACCACGAAAGCGTCGTCGTCAAGGTGCAGCTGGCCAATGATGCGCGTTCGTTCGCCACCGAGGGCGCGCGCTACTGGGTGGTGCGCCCTCGGATCGGTGCGGGCGGGGTGTCTGGCGTCGACACCTTGCTCTCCGGCAGTTTCATTGGCGCCGATGCCGGCGAGTCGAAAGCCTCGGAAAAGAACTTTACTGGCCTGGAGCTGCCGCCTGCGATCACCTATGGCGAGAAGGGCAAGCGTTTCGTCCTGAGCGCCAACGACCTCGGCTCCCTGGATATCGGTGCTTCCATCTACTACCGCAAGATCCCGGTGGGTGAAGTGGTGTCCTATGCCTTGCAGGACGATGGCAAGGGGGTGGACATTGGCATTTTCGTGCAGTCGCCCTATGACGCCTTTGTTACCCGTGATACGCGGTTCTGGAATGCCAGTGGTGTCGACATGCAGATTGGCGCTAATGGCTTGACGGTCAATACCGAGTCGCTGTCGTCCATCCTGGTCGGCGGGCTGGCTTTCGGTTCCCCCGACTTTGCCCCGGACGCCCAGGCCGCCGAGGACCAGGCGCACTTCCAGTTGTTTGCCGACCGTGAAAGCGCGCTGGCTCCGCCAAACGGCCAAGGGCAGTACCTGCAACTGCGTTTCGACCAGTCCATGCGAGGCCTGTCGGTGGGGGCGCCGGTGGAGTTCAAGGGCGTGGAGTTCGGCAAGGTCACTTCGATCAAACTTGATTACGACCCGGCGAAGCAGATCTTCCCGGTGGTGGTGGATGCAGTGATCTACCCGCAGCGCCTCGGTCCGGTGCATCAAAAGATGCTGGCAGTGTTCAAGCACACCGAGGGTGACCTGAACGGTGCGCGCGAATTGATCGGCACGTTCGTCGAGCATGGCCTGCGGGCGCAGGCGCGCAGTGGCAACCTGATCACCGGGCAGATGTTCATTTCCCTGGACTTCCACCCCGAAGCGCCCAAGGTCGTGTTCGACAGGGCTGCCGAGCCCATCGTCATTCCAACCTTGCCCGGCAGCCTGGAGATGCTGCAGGAGCAGTTGCAGCATTTTGTCGAGCGCATCGGCAAGTTGCCGCTGGAGAGCATTGCCAGCAACCTCGATGGCACCCTGCGTGACCTGCGCGCCAACCTCAAGACGTTCAACAGCCAGACGCTGCCTGGGGTGAAAGCCACCCTCGACGACATGCAGAAAACCTTGAAGACGGCCAACGCGACCATCGCCGACAATTCGCCAGAGCGCGAACGGCTGGGTGAAACGCTGGATGAGCTGGAACGCATGTCGCGCTCGCTGCGCGACCTGACCGACTACCTGGGGCGCCACCCCGAGTCGCTGATTCAAGGCCGGCCGAAGGCGGCCGGGGCGCAAGACTTGAGACCTTGAAAGTGACAGGCCAAAGGAGTGTCAGCTGATGCATCGAGTGCGCAACCTGTGTGGTGCCAGCCTGCTGATCTGGCTGAGCGGCTGCAGCAGCACCCCGAACAACTACCACACCCTGGTTCCGGCCCAGCCGGTGCAAGGGGGCAGCCAGCACGTGCAGGTGAGCCGGGTTAGCCTGCCACCGCAGGTGGACCGCCCGCAACTGGTGGTGCGCCAGGGCAGTAGCGGCCTGGCCATTCTGGAAACGGAGTGGTGGGGCGCCAACCTGGTGGATGAGTTCCGCAGTGCCCTGCAGGACATGCTGGGCGGCCCGGTGGCCGGCCCCGGCAGTGTGTTGCGGGTCGATGTGCAGCGCTTTGACAGCGTGCCCGGCCAGTACGCCTCGCTCGATACCCTGTGGCGCCTGAAACGGCCTGGCGAAGCCGAAATCACCTGCCGGACCTCGGTCCAGACGGCTGCTGACAACAGCATCAACAACCTGGTCAACGCCCACCAGGCCAACCTGCGCAAGCTGGCCGAGGCCGTGCGGGCAACGGCGGCGCCAGGCAGGCCCTGCCCAACCACATGATGCGGGTGAACCAGGGTTCGGGGAGCCCGCATGAAGTTACGCACGAGATTGCTCTGGCTGTTCGTACCACCGCTGCTGCTGGTGTTGATGCTTGTCTACTTCGCGGCCCAAGGCATGCTCCTGGCCCGCCTGGACAAGCAGGACGAGCGCCTGCTGGTCGCCGAAGCCGAGCGCCTGCGCGCTTTGCTGGGTAACAGCTTCGAGCGTGACGCCAACCGCCTGCGGCAATGGGCGCAGGCGATGCCGGGAGCGGTGCCGTCGGCGTTCCCGCTCGATGCCGCCACGCTGGGCCGCAGTGGTTTCGACTTCATTCTGTACTTCGCCAATGGTGAGCAGCGGGTGAGCTGGCGGCCGCTGGACCTGGCGTCGCTGGAGCGCCCGGCCGGCGCGCCGGCACTGAGCCTGCAGGCGCTTCATGACGGCGTCGCCGAACAATTGGCGCGCTTGCTGCAGCCCCAGGATGTAGCGCCCCCTGCGCAATTGTTGGCGGTGCTCAGGGTGCCACTGATTCTGGTGGCGGTGGATACCGCACGCAGCGGTGAGCGCGCCAGCGGTGTGCTGCTGGCGGGGACGTTTCTCGACAGCAAGCGTATCGCCATGCTGCAACAGCAGCTTGGCGGTGAGCTCACCTGGCTGCCGTCGGCCACCGAGCAGGAGCGGCCGGTGCTGCAGGCCGAACTCATGAGCATCGGCAATCGCCAGGTGGTCGATGCCCGCCATCAGAGTATCGACCTGCTGTTCCAGGACAGCCTGGGCGAGCCTCAGCTGCGCCTGCAGCTGACCCGCGAGCGCCATCTGTACCTGGAAGGCGAGCAGCAGCTCAATGTGTTCCTCGGCGTGACGGGAGGCCTCATCGGCCTGGCCTGGCTGCTGATCTACCTCGCCCTGGACGTCACCTTGCTGCGGCGTATTGCCCGCTTGCATCACGAGCTTCTGGCCATTGGCCCAGCTGCGGCGGGGCGACGCCTGACCGACGACGGCCGCGATGAACTGGGCAAGCTGGCGCGTGAAGCCAACCGTGCGCTGGACCGCCTGGAGCAGAGCGAAGCGCGCGACCGGGCGATTCTCGATGCCATGGAGGACGGCTACTTCGAACTCGACGAGCTGGCCAGGATCGAGTCGGTCAACCCGGCTTTCTGCAGGCTGCTCGGTTACCCGGCCGGCCAGGTGCTCGGGCGCACCTTTGCCTCGTTGCAGGAAGAACCAGCGCCCAGCACCACGACAGATCCGGTGATCGCGGAAACCGAACCCGGCGCACCACTCTCGGCACGCCTGCGGCGCGCCGACGGCAGCATCGGTCACTTCGAGACCCAGATCTCCAGGCGGCATAATGCCGGTGGCCGTTTGATCGGCTATCGCGGCATTCTGCATGACGTCAGCGAGCATGTGCTGCATCAGCGCCAGCTGTTCGACCTGGCTCATCAGGATGCCCTGACCGGATTGGGCAATCGCAAGGCGTTCCATGAGGACCTCGCCCGGCACCTGCACGGCGGTGCCTTGCCGCTGGCGTTGATCTTTCTTGACCTGGACCGCTTCAAGCAGGTCAACGACCGCTTCGGCCACGATGTCGGCGATGCCTTGCTGGTGTGCATGGCCGAGCGCCTGTGCAATGCCCTGCGTCAACCGGACAAGGCCTATCGCCTGGGGGGCGACGAGTTCACCGTGATCGTCCCGATGACCGATCTCCAGGCAGCCAATGCGCTGGCCCAGCGCTTGCTCAAGGTGCTTGGCGAGCCGGTCAGTGTCAGGGGGCTGAGCATCGACTTCGTCACCCCAAGCATCGGCCTTGCGCTCGCACCTGCCCATGCCAGCGAGGTGGATGCACTGGTCCGGGCAGCCGATCAGGCGATGTACGAAGCCAAACGCCGGCGCGGGCAGGTATGTGTTTTCCAGCACAGCGACTGAGTGCCGGGTAGCGCGCAAACGGCGCAGGAATGGCTGGCGCATGGCCAATCCTGAGCCAGACTGTTTGAAGCACGCGGCCATCGACGCCGCCGTGGCCCACGGGATGTGGCGGCTTTCGCGACCACGCCTGGCCGCTGAATGCCACAGCTTCCGGGGGGTGTAGATGATCGAGCATTGTCGTTGCCGGTCTTTGCTGCTGTCGCTCTGCTTGCTTCTTCTGCCCGAACTGGCGATGGCAGAGGGGTTGTGCGGCCAGCTGACCGCTACCGGCAATCCTGAGTACCCTCCGTATCTCTGGCGTGACCCGAACAACCCTGAGCAACTGATCGGGGCCAATGCCGACCTGCTCAAGGCAGTGGGCAACGCGCTTGGCCTTGACGTGAAGGTGGTATACGGCGGGCCATGGTCGAGGGCACAGGAAGAGGTGCGTAACGGGCGTATCGACCTGATGGCGGGGTACTTCCTGACCCAGGAGCGCCAGCAGCAGATGGACTTCATCAGCCCGCCGTTCCTGCATGCCCGCAGTGTGGTCTGGGTCCGCCAGAACGATGCCTTTGCTTATCGTGAATGGGCGGACCTCAAAGGCCGCAATGGCGGAACGTTGGTCAGCAACAGCCACGGCCAGCAGTTCGATGACTATGCCCGGGCCAATCTCCAGCTCGAAGCGGTGCCCGGTGCCATGCAGGCGTTCGAGAAGTTGCTGCACAAGCGCAACGACTACCTGATCTATGAGCAGTACCCTGGCATGGCCCTGGTGCGCGCGCAGGGGTGGGAGGCGCAATTGAAGGTGCTTGAACCGCCGGTGTCCAGTGAGGGGTTGTACCTGGCGGTTTCACATCAGTCGAAGTGCAATCGGGCAGAACTGCGCGAGAAGCTGGCGCGGATAATGAACGAGATGGTGGCCGGGCCGGTGCCGGAGCAATTGGTCGAGAAGAATCTGGAGTTGTGGCGGCAGCAGCAAGCAGGGGGCCAACCTTGAAGGTGTTCGCCAGGGGTTTTTTAGCGCCTGTGAGACCGAGCGCCGCCCGCGCGGCGCATCGCGGATAAATCCGCTCCCACATTTGTTGCAACGTGCCGAACCTGTTACGCCATGGTTGCCAGCCTTGGTGCATGTCTTGAGTCGTGCGAACCGGCTGACAACCATGGCCTGACAGGCATGGCCACGTTGCAACAAATGTAGGAGCGGATTTATCCGCGATGCGCCGCGCGGGCGGCGCTCGGTCTCACAGGCGGCAACAATCGCGAGGCGAACACACACCAGCCTACCCCTCAACCTCCAGCGCCCGCTTGGCCTCACTCACATTGACCTCCCCAGGCAAAGCAACACCGTTCTTGATCGCCAGGATCTCGGCCATGACACTGACCGCAATCTCTGCCGGTGTCTTGCTGCCGATATAGATGCCAATCGGCCCGTGCAAACGCTGCAACGAGGCCTCGCTTTCGCCAAAGTGCTCGATCAGGCGTTCGCGGCGCGACTGGTTATTGCGACGCGAACCGATCACGCCAATGTAGAACGCCGGGCTGTGCAAGGCTTCGAGCAGGGCCAGGTCGTCCAGTTTGGGGTCGTGGCTGAGGCCGACGATGCAACTGCGCAGGTCCGGGGCGAACGCGCGCACCACGTCATCCGGCATGCCGACGATCTTCTCCACGCCCGCAACGTTCCAGCCATCCATGTACTCAGGGCGCGGGTCGCAGACGGCCACCTTGAAGCCATTGAACAGGGCCATGGTCGCCAGGTATTCGGCCAGCACCCCGGCACCGATCAGCAGCATGCGATAACCGGGGCCCAAGGTATTGAGCATATGCCGGCCATCGAAGCGGAACTGCTCCGGTGCGTGGGTGGTGGTCAGGTGAACCTGGCCGCTGTCCAGGGCCAGCTCCCGGCGCACCAGGTTGCCGCTGTCGAGCAGCGGCAGCAGTTGCGCCAGGCTTGCCAGTGCCGGGTCGAACTCGAGGATCAGCTCGAGCGTGCCACCGCAGGGCAAGCCGAAGCGCTGCGCCTCATCGGCGCTGACGCCATAGCGCACCACGTGCGGCAGACCGTGCGGCATGCCGTCGCCCCGATAGGCCGTGGTATAGCGATGGATGAGGTCATCCTCGATACAGCCGCCGGAGACGCTGCCAACCACGCGGCCATCGCCGCGCAGGGCCATCATCGAACCCACAGGCCGCGGCGATGAACCCCAGGTGCGGGCGACGGTGGCCAACAGCACGCGCTCGCCGGCCTGCAGCCAGTCATGGGCGGTGCGCAAGACCAACAGGTCGATGCTTTCCATGGGGCCTCCCATAGTCTGTTGCTTGATTGTGTAAATGTGCCGGCCTCTCGCGGGTGAACCCGCGCCCACAGGCGTTGCGCCGTCCTTGTGGGAGCGGGTTCACCCGCGAAGAGGCCGGTACAGGCAAAGTCTTCACCGCATGTGCAAGATAATCGGGCTGCTGCTGGCCGGGTCGGTGTGCCCGCGCAGCTTGGCCACCGCCTGTGCATCCACCGCGCCGCTTGAGTTGCCCCAGGTGCTGCGCACGAAGCTCAGCACTGCGGCGATTTCCTGGTCCGACAGCTGTTCGCGGAACGCCGGCATGCGGTAGGCATCCGGCAGGCCCGCGGCGACGATACGCTGTGAGCCATTGAGGGTGATGTTGATCGCCGAGGCGTTTTCCCGGGCCAATGCCGAGGTGGCACCGGCCAGCGGTGGCATCCACTCGGCCTGGCCCTTGCCGTCCAGGCCGTGGCAACTGGCGCAGCGTGTGACGTAGGTGTGGGCGCCAGGGCTGTCCAGGCGCGTGGCTGCGGAAACCGCCTGGTATTGCCAGGGCGTACCGTCACGCTGTGGGTCACCGGGCAGCGACTTGAGGTAGCGGGCGATTGCGCCCAGGTCGTCATCGCTCATGAACTGCGTGGAGTTGTTGAACGCTTCGGTCATCGACCCGTACACCACGGCATGCTGGTTGCGCCCGGTCTTGAGGAACTGCACGATCTCGGCCTCGCTCCAGCGGCCGAGCCCGGTGTTGGGGTCGCTGCGCAGGCTGGGTGCGTACCAGCCATCGAGCAGGGCGCCGGCGAGGAACGGCGTACCGGCTTCATCCAGGGCTTTCTCGTTGAAGGCCAGGCCCCGTGGCGTATGGCAGCTGCCGCAGTGGCCAGGCCCCTGGACGATATAGGCGCCGCGGTTCCACAGCGCGTCCTGCCCAGCCTTCGTGGCGTAAGGGGCATTGGCGGCGAACAGGCCATTCCACAAGGCAATAGGCCAGCGCAGGTTCAACGGCCAGGGGATATCGCTGGGCACGTTGGCCTGTTGCGCCGGCTGCACGCCCTTCATGAAGAAGGCGTACAGCGCCTTTACATCGTCATCGCTGAGCTTGGCGTACGAAGGGTAGGGCATGGCCGGGTACAACCGCCGGCCACCTGGCGCGACGCCATGGCGCACGGCACGGTCGAAATCGGCCAGGCTGTAACTGCCAATGCCAGTCTCGCGGTCGGGCGTGACGTTGGTGGCGTGGATCGTACCCAGTGGCGTGGCCATTGCCAGGCCACCTGCAAATGGCTTGCCGTCGGGCAGGCTGTGGCAGGCTACGCAGTCGCTGAGGCGGGCGACATATTCGCCCCGGCTGACCAGCGAGGGGTCGAGGCTCGTGGCGGGTTCGGCCGCGAATGGCGAGGCGGGTTCGCGGGTTACATACCAGGCCAGCAGGCCGGCCGCGACCAGGCACGGCACTGCCAGCCAGCCAGCGGCTCTGGCGAAACGACGTTGAGTCATGGGGCAGTCCTTGTCCGGTCAGCTGAAGGTGTGGCGGCTCAGGGGCAGGCTGCGCACCCGCTGGCCGGTGAGCTGCGCGACGGCATTGGCCACGGCAGGCGCCACCGCCGGCAACGGCGGCTCGCCGATACCACCCATCTTGGCGCCGCTCTCGACGATGCGCACATGCACCCGGGCCATGCGCGAGGGCGGCAGGATCGGGTACAGGTCGTAGTTGCGCGCGCGCGGCTTGCCGTCGATGAACACCGCTTCTTCCACCAGCGTCTGCGACAGGCCCAGGGCCACCGCACCGTTGACCTGGTGCTCGATGATCGCCGGGTTGACGATGCTGCCGGGGTCGATCGCCTGCCAGATGTCGTGCACCTTGACCTGGCCGTTTTCGATCGACACCTCGGCGATTGCCGCAGCTTCGGATCCAAACGGCGAAGCCATGGCGATGCCCCGGGCGCGCTTGCTGCCGTCTTCTGCCGTGAACGGCCCGCGCTTCCAGCCACCGGACAACTCGGCCACCGCGTGCAGCAGGTTGGTCAGCCGCTGATTGTCGCGCAGCAGGTGCAGGCGCAGTTCGTAAGGGTCCTTGCCGCCCTTGTCGGCCAGCTCGTCAAGGAACGATTCGTAGAAAAAGTCGTTCAGCGAGTTGCCCACCGAGCGCCAGTAGCCAAGCATGGCCGGGCCTTTGACGTAGATCTGGGCGATGCGTTTGTTGGCAATGGCGTAGGACTTGCCCGACAGCCCTTCGAGGGCGGTGGGGTCGATCTTGTCGCCTTGCTTGCCGGCGAGGGCTTCGGTCGGGCCCTCGGTGGCGCTTACTGCTTCGATGGCCACCGGCAGCCCGTCGGCATCCAGCCCGGCGCGGAACTTGACCACGGCGACCGGGCGCAGCACGTCGCGCAGGAACTCTTCCTCACGGCTCCAGATCAGCTTGACCGGGCGGCCGACGGCCTTGGCCAGGGCGATGGCTTGCGGGTATGGATTGGCCGAGTCATACAGGAAGTGGCGGCCGAAGAAACCACCGAGCAGCGGCGAGTGCAAGGTGATCTGCGCGGCATTCAGGCCGGTGCGTTTGGCGATGTCGTCGCGGAACATGTCCGGCGCCTGGTTGGGCAGCCAGACATCCAGGGTGCCATCCGGGTTGAAGCGGGCGAGGGCAGACGGCGGCTCCAGCTGGGCATGGTTGAGGTACTGGTTGTGGTAGCTGGCCTCGACCTTGGTCTTGGCACCGGCCAGGGCGCCGGCAATATCGCCCTCGTTCTCTTCGTCGCGGGCCGGCCCTTCAACGCTTGCCAGGTGCTCGCGCCAGCCGTCGCTGGAAAAATCCGCCGGCATCGGTCGCACCTTGCTGTCGGCGCCCGGTTCTTTCCAGTCCACCTGGATTGCCTCGACCGCGCGCTTGGCGTGCCACCAGCGTTCGGCGACCACGGCCACCGCGCCCGGCAACTGATGCACCGAATGCACCCCCTTCATGGCCTTGACCTGCTCCTCGTTGCGCAGGCTGCCCACGGTCATGCCCAGGCGTGGCGCGTGCTGCACGGCGGCGTGGAGCATGCCGTCGACCTTGATGTCGATGCAGTACTGGGCCTTGCCGGTGGATTTGTCGTAGGCGTCCAGGCGCCGCACCGGCCTGCCGATCCAGCGGAACTGGCTGGGGTCGCGCAGCTTGACGCTGGCAGGGTCCGGCACCGGCAGGTCCATGGCACGGCCGGCCAGTTCGCCGTAGGCCAGTGAACGGCCAGAGGCGGTGTGAATGACTTTGCCCGGCTCGGTGGACAGCTCGCTGACGGGTACCTTCCATTGCTCGGCAGCCGCTTGCAGCAACATGGCCCGGGCCAGGGCGCCGAGGCGGCGCATGGTCGGGTAGCTCATGCGCACCGACATGCTGCCACCGGTAATGCGCATGCCGTTTTCCATCACCACGTAGGCTTCACCAGGCGGCGCGCTGTCGACCAGGAAGTTGGCCGGGTCGACATCCAGTTCTTCACCCACGATCTGGGCCATGGCGGTGAACGGGCCTTGGCCACCTTCCATGAACGGGCTGAGCAGGCGTACCTTGCCGTCCGGGCGGATTTCCAGGAACGCCGGCACCTGGGTGCCGCGCTCCGCGGTGGCTGGCGCGGCGGCCTGCACACGGGCCGAGCCCATCGGCAGGCCGAAACCCAGCACCAGGGCGCCCACTGCGGTGCTGGCCAGGAAGCGCCGGCGCGACAGGTTGACGGTTTCGCCCAGCTGCAGCCTGAGCAGTTCTGCGGGGGTATCGACGGGGGTGTTCATCAGGCCTGCTCCCCTTGGGCGAGTGCATGCACGGCGCCATGGATGGCGTTGTAGGTGCCGCAGCGGCACAGGTTGACCATCGCTGCGCTGATCTGCTCATCGCTGGGTTTGGGGGTGTGCTTGAGCAGCGCCGTGGCCGCCATCACCTGGCCGGACTGGCAGTAGCCGCACTGCGCCACCTGATGCTCGACCCAGGCCGCCACCACGCGCTTGCCCACCGCGTCGGCCTCGACCGCTTCGATGGTGGTTATCTCGCGCCCGACCACGCCGGCCACGGGGGTGACACAGGCACGCACGACGTTGCCATCCACCAGCACCGAGCAGGCGCCGCACTGGGCCAGGCCGCAGCCGTACTTGGTACCGGTCATGCCCAGGTCGTCACGCAGCACCCACAGCAGAGGGGTGTCGGCATCGGCGTCGACCTGATAGGTCTGCTGGTTGATACGAAGTTCCATGGTTCACCTGCTGATCATCGGTTGATGGCGATTACGCTCTGCTGGGGAATACGTTGTTCCCCAATCCAGAAACGCTAGCACAGGGGTACGACCACTGGTCTGGTGGAGTGCGCAGGTTCAGAGGATCAGGCAAGCAATTCGGTGAAATGCGCAAGCGACTGTAATGGTCTTGCTCAACTTTCAAAAAGTTGGCGCCCCCCTTGTGGGAGCGGGCTTGCCCGCGAACACGGGCGAAGCCCGTGCCATCCAGCGCGGTGTCTTCTTCGCGGGTGAACCCGCTGCCACAGAGAAGCAAACAGGACTTCCGCGGCGAAAACCCGGATAATGCCGGCCAATTTCGTTTTGCACGCTTAAATCACGGTAATCCCCGCATGGAAATCAAGGTCAATTTTCTCGACAACCTTCGTCTTGAAGCCAAGTTCGACGACTTCACGGTGATCGCCGACCAACCGATCCGCTACAAAGGCGATGGTTCGGCCCCTGGCCCGTTCGACTATTTCCTGGCCTCGTCGGCCCTGTGTGCGGCGTATTTCGTCAAGCTGTACTGCCAGACCCGCGATATCCCCACCGAGAATATCCGCCTGTCGCAGAACAACATCGTCGACCCGGAGAACCGCTACAACCAGATCTTCAAGATCCAGGTCGAGCTGCCCGAGGACATTTCCGAGAAGGACCGCCAGGGCATCCTGCGTTCCATCGACCGTTGCACCGTGAAAAAGGTGGTGCAGACCGGCCCCGAGTTCATCATCGAAGAAGTCGACAACCTCGACGCCGACGCCCAGGGCCTGCTGATGCCGGTGGCCGACACCACCACCTACATCCCCGGCAAGGACCTGCCGCTGGAGCAGACCATCGCCAACATGTCCGGCATCCTCGCCGGCCTTGGCATGAAGATCGAGATCGCCTCGTGGCGCAACATCGTGCCCAACGTCTGGTCGCTGCACGTGCGCGACGCGCAGTCGCCTATGTGCTTCACCAACGGCAAGGGTTCGACCAAGGAGGCGGCACTGGCATCGGCGCTGGGTGAGTTCATCGAGCGGCTGAACTGCAACTTCTTCTACAACGACCAGTTCTGGGGCGAGGACATCGCCAACGCGCCGTTCGTGCATTACCCGAACGAGCAGTGGTTCAAGCCAGGCCCGAAGGACGCGCTGCCGGCAGAGATCCTCGACGATTACTGCCTGCAGATCTACAACGCGGACGGCGAGCTGCGCGGTTCGCACCTGTACGACACCAACTCGGGCAACACCGAGCGCGGCATCTGCTCGCTGCCGTTCGTGCGCCAGTCCGACCAACAGGTGGTGTACTTCCCGTCCAACCTGATCGAAAACCTGTTCCTCAGCAACGGCATGAGCGCCGGCAACACCCTGGCCGAAGCCCAGGTGCAGTGCCTGTCGGAAATCTTCGAGCGCGCGGTCAAGCGCGAAATCCTCGAGGGCGAACTGGCCCTGCCGGATGTCCCGCAGGACGTGCTGGCCAAGTACCCGGGCATTCTCGCCGGCATCCAGGGCCTGGAAGAGCAGGGCTTCCCGGTGCTGGTCAAGGACGCCTCGCTGGGCGGTGAGTTCCCGGTGATGTGCGTGACCTTGATGAACCCGCGCACCGGCGGCGTGTTCGCCTCGTTCGGCGCCCACCCAAGCTTTGAAGTGGCGCTGGAGCGCAGCCTCACCGAACTGCTGCAAGGCCGCAGCTTCGAGGGCCTCAACGACCTGCCGCAGCCGACCTTCGAAAGCCATGCGCTGACCGAGCCGAACAACTTCGTCGAGCACTTCATCGACTCCAGCGGTGTGGTGTCGTGGCGCTTCTTCAGTGCCAAGGCCGATTTCGAGTTCGTCGAGTGGGACTTCTCCGGCCATGGCGAGGACTCCAACACTCAGGAAGCCGCGACCCTGTTCGGCATTCTCGAAGACCTTGGCAAAGAGGTGTACATGGCCGTGTACGACAACCTCGGCGCCACCGCCTGCCGCATCCTGGTGCCGGGTTACTCCGAGATCTACCCGGTCGAGGACCTGATCTGGGACAACACCAACCGCGCCCTGGGCTTCCGTTCCGACATCCTCAACCTGCACAGCCTCGACGACCGCGCCCTGCGCGCGCTGCGCCGGCGCCTGGACAACTGCGAGGTGGATGACTACACCACCATCACCACGTTGATCGGCGTCGAGTTCGACGAGAACACGGTGTGGGGCCAGCTGACCATTCTTGAGCTGAAACTGCTGATCTGCCTGGCGCTCAAGCGCTTCGAGGATGCCAAGGAACTGGTCGAGGCGTTCCTGCAGTTCAACGACAACACGGTCGAACGTGGCCTGTTCTACCAGGCACTGAACGTGGTGCTGGAAGTGCAGCTGGATGACGAGCTGGAAATGGCCGACTACGAGGCCAACTTCCGCCGCATGTTCGGCAACCCGCGAATGGACGCGGTGCTGGGCTCGGTGGACGGTAGCGTGCGCTTCTACGGGCTGACCCCGACCAGCATGAAGCTCGAAGGCCTGGATCGTCATCTGCGCCTGATCGAGAGCTACAAGAAGCTGCATGCGGCGCGGGCCAAGTTTGCCTGACAGCCTTGCGGGGGCGCGTTGCGCCCCATTCGCGGCGGTGCGACGCCTCGACAAGCCCGCTCCCACAGGTGCAGCACAAGCCGTCAGGGCCGCGCTTGGCCTGTGGTGGGGCGCCCCATATAGCCGGGCGTTCTTGCATTCATCGCCAATGGGTATTGGCTTGCGCTTGCCGCTTCCCCTCATCAGCGCTTAGCTGAATGCCGCTCACCACTATCCCATTCCATGGCGCGTAGACCGCCAGAAGGACCTCGGCCGCGCACAACAAGAAGGCGCAGACCATGAGCACTCCTCTGGATACCAATGCACTGAAGGCCCGCCAGCAAGCGGCATGGGCCAGCGGCGACTACGCGGTGATCGGCACCACCTTGCAACTGGTGGGTGAACGCCTGGCCGAAGCCTGCGATTTGCGCTGGGACGAGCAGGTACTGGATGTCGCCGCCGGCAACGGCAACGCCACCCTGGCCGCTGCCCGGCGTGGCTGCCGGGTCACGTCCACCGACTATGTGGCCGAACTGCTCAAGCGCGGTGAAGAACGCGCCCGCGCCGAGCACTTCACGGTCGATTTCGAAGTAGCCGATGCCGAAGCGCTGCCCTACAAGGACGGTATCTTCGACGTCGTGCTGTCCACCTTTGGCGTGATGTTCGCCCCTGATCAGCCGCAAGCCGCACGGGAACTGGCCCGCGTTTGTCGCCCAGGCGGGCGCATCGGCCTGGCCAACTGGACGCCGCAGGGTTTCATCGGGCAGATGTTCAAGACCCTCGGCCGGCATGTACCACCCCCTCCCGGCGCCTTGCCGCCGTCGCGCTGGGGCGATGAAGCGCAATTGCGCGAGATGTTTGCCGGCAAGATCGGCGCGATGGACGTCAGCCGTCAGCAATTCAACTTCCGCTATCGCTCGGCGGCGCATTTCATCGAGGTGTTCCGCACCTGGTACGGCCCGGTGCACAAGGCTTTCGCAGCGTTGTCGGCGCAGGCGGCGCAAGCGCTGGAGGCTGACCTGACGGCACTGCTGAACGAGCACAATCAGGCTGGGGCATCGTCTCTGGTAGTGCCCAGCGAGTACCTGGAAGTGGTGATCATCCGTTACTGAGGGGCGCGGCGCTTGAGGTAGCATGGCGGGCGTCCATCCCCCACAAGGAAGTCTTCGGTGATCAACATTTCCCACTTGCCGCGAAACAGGACGCCCGAACCACTTGACCTGCCACCGCCGCAGTGCCCGGTGCTGGGTCTGGCCAGCGAATCACTGCAACAACGCTATGCGGCATTTATCGTACAGGCTGTAAAAACACGGCTGCCGGTGAATGAGGCAGGGTTGCGTGAGCTCGGCCAGCAACTGGCCAGCGAGCTGCTGTCAAAGGCAATCGACCTGGGCAGTAGCAAGGCCCACGAACTGTCCGATGAAATCTACTGGCTGGTGCAGTGTGCGGCCATTGTCTCGCTGCATGCCGACGGCCCGCAGTCTGCGGCATTCGCGGGGTACAGAAAACATGTCGATTACTACCGGGGGATGGGGCGCGTCGGTGCCCAGGTCGACGCGTTCGAACGCTACGTTGCCGCCAACGGCCTGCCCGCAGACGAGAGGGAGATTCAATCGCGCTCGGCAGATGACCGCTACCGGCTGCTGGTCACCCCTTGGGAGGCAGGTAACACGCACTGGGTTTACCGGCCGCAGATCATCGATACAGGGCAGGGGACCTGCCTGCTGGCATTCGATGACAGTCGCTGGTCGGCGGACAGCAGCACCTGGCTCAGTGCCGGGCAAGTCGAGCTGACGTTGCGCAAATACCCGGGAAACCAGTCACGTCGCAGCCTGCAGGTAGTCATCGACTGTGACCAGCGCCTCGCGCAAGCGGGCTCGCGGGTGGAAATCGAGCTAGTGGAGCTCGAAGGCGTTCTTGACGCGCTGCTCAACAGCGCCGACCCGATGTAACGGTCAGTTCTTGCACTTGGCCAGCACCACCTGGCAGGTGTCTGGTGTGCCACCGGAGCGGCCGGCATAGCGGATGCAATTGTTCAGCGACTTCTGCTTGGCAATGCCCAGGGTGTTGCCCCAGGCCAGGCCGCCTTCGCCGGTGCTTGGCAGCGCCTTGGCGTAACAATTGGAGCCCGGCGCGGCGGCGTAGTGGCGCGCCTTGCTGGTTTTGCTCGAACAGCCGGCATTGAGTACCAGGCTGATGGCCAGAAAGGCATGCGCGGTCCAGTACGCATAAGGTCGTGTGCGGTTGGTGTTCATGGTATCCCTCGTAGCGACGCGCAAAGTCTTTCAGGATATTTCTATCAAGCCAAGCGGTGAACTATCCGAACGTCAAGGTGATCCCTACTTGAGCGCACCCTGCGCATGCCTGACGGAACAGGCCCCGCGCCCGTCTGTCAGCCCCGGGTCACCGACTGATAAGGAGGCGCCGTGAGCGCTACAGAGCACACCCTCTACCGATGCACGCCCAGCCCGCTGCACGCGATCCTGCTGGCCGGTACGGTCCCGCTGTTTCTCGGCGCACTGCTGAGCGACATTGCCTACTTCAAGAGCTACCAGATCCAGTGGAGCAACTTCGCCGCCTGGCTGATTGCCGGTGGCTTGCTGTTTTGCGGGCTGGCGTTGTTGTTCGCCCTGGCCAACCTGATCCGCGCCCCGCGCAAGGGCGGGCGGCCGACCCTGTACTTCCTGCTGTTGCTGGTGACCTGGGTGCTGGGGCTGATCAACGCCTTCGAACATGCCAAGGACGCCTGGGCGGTGATGCCGGCGGGCCTGGTGCTGTCTGTGGTCGTCACCGTGCTGGCCTGCGTGGCCGCATGGCTGGGCATGAGCAACCTGCGTTCGGGAGGTGAGGCATGAAGCCGTTGCATGGATGGTCGTTGTTGAGCGTGGCGCTGCTGCTGGCCGCGTGTGGCGGCGAAGGCGAGCCGAACCAGGCCCTGGGCCCTGACCCGAAACTGCCGGCCCCCGAGCGTGGGCTGTTGCCGAGCATGAAGATCGCCCAACCGGCGCAATGGGGCGAACAGAAGCCCACCGTACCCGAGGGCTATAGCATCACGGCGATTGCCACTGACCTGAAGATTCCGCGCCAGAGCCTGGTACTGCCCAATGGCGATATCCTGGTCGCCGAAGGGCGGGGCGGCAGTGCCGCCAAGCTCAAGCCCAAGGACGTGATCGCCAGCCAGATCAAGGCCAAGGGCAACACCCAGGTCAAGGGCGGCAACCGCCTGACCCTGCTGCGCGATGCCGATGGCGATGGCACCTATGAGGTGCAGACGGTGTTCGCCGAAGGCCTTAACGCGCCCTACGGCCTGGCCTTCGACGACGGCAAGCTGTACGTGGCCAACCAGGATGCGCTGGTGCGTTTCGATTACCAGGACGGTCAGACCAAGGCGGATGGCCCGCCGACCAAGGTCACTGACCTGCCGGCCGAGATCAACCACCACTGGACCAAGGCGCTCACCATCAGCCCCGATGGCCGCTACCTGTATGTAGGCATCGGCTCGAACAGCAACATCACCGAGCGCGGCATGGAGGTCGAGATCGACCGCGCCATGGTCTGGCAGATCGATGCCGTGACCGGCGCGCACAGGCCTTACGCCACCGGCTTGCGCAACCCGACGGCACTGACCATTCAACCGGACACCGGGCAGCTGTGGACGGTGGTGAACGAGCGTGACGAACTGGGGCCGGACCTGGTGCCGGACTACCTCACCTCGGTGCGTGAGGGCGGCTTCTATGGCTGGCCCTACAGCTACTGGGGGCAGAACGTCGATGAGCGGGTCAAGCCGCAGAACCCCGACAAGGTGGCCGCCGCGCTCAAGCCGGATTACAGCCTGGGTTCCCACGTTGCCGCGCTGGGGGTGGACTTCTCCACTTCAGCCATGGGCGAACGCTTTGCCGACGGGGTGTTCGTGGGTGAGCACGGTAGCTGGAACCGCCCCAATCCGGTGGGCTACAAGGTGATCTTCGTGCCGTTCAAGGAAGGCAAACCGGCCGGGGAACCGATCGACTTTGCCACCGGGTTCCGCGGCGAAGACGGCAAGACCCGAGGCCGGCCGGTGGGGGTGACGGTCGACCCGCGCGGCGCGTTGATCATCGCTGATGACCTGGCCAACACAGTCTGGCGGGTGACACGTAATTGATGATCGAAGCAATGCTGCCTGTACAAGCAACTGGCGTGCGCAACATCTGAGATCTTGCGCAACTGCTGTGGGGGCGGCTCTCGCCGCGAACACCGGCAAAGCCGGTGCCCACAGCGTTCCGCTGGTTTTTTGCGTTGGGCTTAGAAACGGTAGCTGAGGCTGACCTCCAGGGTGCGTGGCGCCCCAGGGGTGATCAGGTCGACCGAACCGTGCGCCGAGGCGTAGTAGTCGCGGTCGAACACGTTCTTCAAGCGCAGGGCGCCATCCCAGTGCGTTTCGCTGTACAGCAAGGCGGTATCGACCGTGGTGTAGCTCGGCATGACCACGACATTATCCAGGGCGGTATAGCGCTGATCGACGTAGTTGGCACCGGCGGCCACGCGCCATTGCGGCGTCAGCGTACGCACCAGCCAGACGTTGGCGCTGTTGCGCGGCGTCAGGGTAGGCGTCTGGCCCTCGTTGGCGACACCGTTGGTCTTGCTGTTGGACTTGGTGATTTCCGCGTCCAGATAGGCGTAACCGGCATAGACCTGCCATTGGTCCGTGAGCTGGCCGCTGACGGTGGCCTCGAAGCCATCGGTGCGCTGCTCGCCGGCGAGCACGGTCAGGTTAGGATTGGCCGGGTCGGCGGTTTTCATGTTGGTGCGTTCGAGGCGGAAGATCGCCGCAGTCACCGCCAGGCGGCTGTCGAGCAGGTCCCACTTGGCACCGATCTCGTAGTTGGTGGTTTCTTCAGGCTCCAGGTGCTGGTTGCTCGGGCTGACCGCGAACACTTCGCCCGAAGGCTGGTAGCTGCGGCTGACCGACACGTAGTACGACTGGATCGCATCGGGCTGGTAGACCAGGCCAGCGCGTGGGCTCCAGGTCTTGTCGGTGCGGTCGAGGTCGACGTTCTGCACCCGGTCATCGTCGTATTCCTGGCCGAAGATGTCGTAGCGCACGCCAACCAAGGCTTTCCACTGCTCGGTCAGGGTAATCAGGTCCTGCACGTACAGGCCAGTGGTCTGCTGGTAGTTGGTGCCTTTGGAAGACAGGTTGGCCGCATGCTCGGGTACCGGAACCAGGCCGTCGCGAAACACCGGCACCTGGGCCACATTGTTCTGGCTGAACACGCGCTGGTACTTGTCCTGGAAACCGACTTCCACGCCGTACAGCAGGTTGTGCTGCATGCCCAGCAGCTGGGCCTGCTGCTTGAGTTCGGTCTGGTTGAACACGCCGTACTCGTCACGGGCCACGTTGCCGCGGTTGAGCTTGACCAGCAATTCGCCATTGGGCGCAGTGACGAAACGGGTCGGGCTGCTGTCGGCCAGGGTGTTGTTGCGGTCCAGGTCGTAGCGGTAGTAACGGCTGGTGTTGGTCAGGGTGAAGTCGTCGTTGATGCGGTAGTCCAGGCTTGCGGTCAGCGAGAACACTTCGCTACGGGCATAGTCCTGGTCGGCGTCGCCGGAGCCGAAGCGCTTGTCGCGGTCGACATCCACCGGGCGCTTGCCCAGGGCCGGGATACCGAAGTCGATCAGGCGCTTGTCGTACAGATAGGTGGCGCCGAGGTTCAGTTCCAGATCATCGGACAGCTTGAAGTAGGCCGAAGGGGCGATGGCCTTGCGGTCGATGTAGCCGTCGTCGCGGAACGTGTCGCTGTCTTCGAAGGCACCGGTCATGCGGTAGGCCTGGTTGCCCTGCGGGTCAGCCCAGCCACTGTCGAACTGGGTGCGGCGCTTGCCTTCGCTGTCGAAGGTCACGCCGACTTCCTGCTTGGGCGCAAAGCCTGGTTTCTTGCTGATGCTGTTGATCAGGCCACCGGAAGAGCCGCGGCCATAGAGCACGGCGGCGGGACCCTTGATCACTTCGACCCGCTCGATGTTGGACAGGTCGCGGAAATACAGGGCGTCGTCGCGTACGCCGTCGATGTACATGTCACCAATGGCACTGAAACCACGGATCGTCACCTGGTCGCGCTGGCCGTCACCGTTGGACAGGCCGACGCCGGGCACGTTCTTCAGCACGGCTTCCATGGACTGGGCGCCCTGGTCCTTGATCACGCTTTCGGGCACGACGTTGACGGTTTGCGGGATATCGCGCAGCGGCGCGTCGATCTTCAGGGCGCTGCGGCTTTCACTGGCCTTGTAGCTTTGCTGCTCATAGGCACTGGTGACCGCCGTGGCAGGCAGGGCGATTTCGCCTTGGGTTTCAGCGTGAACAGCAGGGACCACCAGCAGGCCCAGCACCGAAAGGGATGCCGGGGCAACAGACTTTTTTGCCATTACGGGTGACTCTTTGTTGTTTTGGAAGGTTGCGAATAGTAATGATTTGTAAATGTAAAGCAAGTGTAAAGAATTCGTATTTGCTAAAACAAGCATGGCTTGACGCAAAGGGGTTGAAATGGGGCGCGGGCGTGGCGTTTGCCAGCAGAGTGGCGGGCAATGGCTATGCTTGCTTGCGTGTAAACCGTTCACGCACATACCCGGTCTCGATCACATGGAAGCAGGCCTATGAATCCTATTTGCACCCTCGCTCGCGCTGTTGCCCTCGCCACCCTGATGTCCGCTGCCACCTTCGCGGTGCAGGCTGCCGAGATTCCGATTGGCAGCCAGGCACTGGAAAGCCATGTCAAGACCCAGGTCACCGCCATCGACCTGGCCAACCGCCAAGTCACGGTAAAGGGGCCGAACGACAAGGATGTAACCCTGCAACTGACGGAAAAGGCCAAGGCGCTGCCCAATCTGAAGGTTGGTGACAATGTCGATATCTATGTCACCCGGGCCATCGCCTATGTGCTCAACAGCGACGTGGGTGGGGCGCCAAAGGCCACTGAAGAATCCGGCGAGATCCGCGCCACCAAGGACAACCCCAACCCGGGCGGCGAAGCCTTCCGCCAGGTCCGCGTGACCTCGCAGATCAAGAAGATCGACTTGAAGAAACATGAAGTCACCCTGCTGCCGCCAGAGGGCAAGGTGCAGGTGGTCAAGGTCGAGAACCCGGACCTGCAGAAGCGCATGAAGAACCTCAAGGTCGGCCAGACCGTCGATGCGATCTATACCGAAGTGCTGCGGGTCGATACCTGGCGCTGATGCTGGCTAGCAGGCCAGGTTGTCGGCACTGGCCTGTTCGCGCCTGAAGTCGTTCCCACAGCTGCCTGTGGGAGCGGCCTTGGCCGCGAAATGGCCAGCACGGGTTATTCATCATCATGCATGTGACGAATACCTTGCGTGCACCTTTTCGATTTCCATAAACACCATCGATCTACCCATCATGGGCTCATCCAGTCTTCAGATGAGTGCCGCCATGCCCTACAAGACCCTTCTGCTCGCATGCCTTCCCGTGGCGATGGCCCTGGTTGCGGGTTTCGTGTTGCCTTATCAGGCTGCCAGCAACGCTGCCGTCGGCCGTGCGCTGGGGCACTGGTTGTGGGGTGCCTTCACCTCATTGACGGTGAGTTCGGTGGTGGTGATCGCGGCGTTGCTGATCCTGCGGGTACCCATGCCCGACCTGGGCAAGGCGCTGCAAGGTCCCTGGTGGCTGTGGATCGGTGGCGTGCTGGGCGCCCTCTATGTGGCAGGTGCTGCGGCGTTGACACCCAAGTTGGGCACGGCGGGTTTCCTGGTGCTGGTGGTGGCCGGGCAGATCCTGACCTCAGTGATCGTCGATCACTTCGGGCTGATGGGCGTTGCCAGCAAACCGGTGAACCTGGCCAGGGTTGCCGGCGTGCTGTTGATCCTTGGCGGGGTGTTGCTGGTCCAGGGCGGCTGGACCTCGACGCCGTCTTCCGGCCAGGCTGCGATCGAGCGCTGATCAATGCCCGGGCTGGCTGCACGCCCAGACCGCTTCACGCAGCCAGCGATGGCCAGGGTCGCTGCCCTTGCGCGCGTGCCAGGCCTGCTGATAGGCGAGGGCGGGGATTGCCAGCGGTGGGCTGAACTGGCGCAGTGACGGGTGCTGGCGCATCGGGCCTACCGCGCGCCTGGCCACGGTGAGGATCAGGTCGGTGCCCGCGAGTACCTCGACAGCCGCACTCCAGTGCGGCAGCGCCAGCGCGATATGCCGGCGCAGGCCTTGTGCAGCCAAGGCGCGCTCGATCTCGTCGTGGGCATCGGGGTGCATGGCCATCAGCACGTGGGGGCGCGTCAGCCAGTCTTCCAGGGTGAGCCCGCCCTTGGCTGGCAGCACCTGCCGATCGGCGACGCTGATGAAGCTGTCTTCGAACAAGGTCTGGGTGGTGATGTCGGCGGGCAGTTCCGGGAAAATGCCCAAGGCCAGGTCGAGTTCGCCATCGAGCAACTGCGCGAGCATGGTTTCGCGGCTGGCCTGGCTGATGGCCAGGTCGACGCCGGGGGCGACCTGGCGCAGGTGGCGGACCAGTGGCGGCAAGATGATCCGCGAGGAATAGTCGGACAGCGACAGCCTGAAGCGGCGCTTGGCGTGGGCAGGGTCGAACTGGGGCGCGGCCAGCAAACCGTTGAGGCTGCCTAGGGCGTCATGCAGCGGTTTGGCCAGGGATTGGGCGCGGGCAGTCAGGTTCATCTGGCCGTGTTGGCGGACCAGCAAGGGGTCGTTGAAATACGCCCGCAATTGGGCCAGGGCGTGGCTGACCGCGGGCTGGCTGCGGTGCAGGCGCAGGGCGGCGCGGGTCACGTGCTTTTCGCTGAGCAGCGCATGCAGGGCGAGCAGCAGGTTGAGGTCGATCTTGCGCAGTTCATCCATGGTGCGAATGTTTAGGTCGGTTTTGGCAGGTGATTATCAGCCTAACAGATGTGCCGACCTATTCGCGGGTGAACCCGCTCCCGCAGGTACCCCACAGGCCCTGAGGAAAAGGTAATCCTGTGGGAGCGGGTTTACCCGCGAAGAGGCCGGCTCAGGCAACACAATCCAGCTTTGGGGGTTATACTCGCCCCCCGTTTCACTGTAATCCGAGTATTCCGATGGGTCTTTCCGCAACCGCCACACCCGAACCGCGCCGCCTCGGTGCGCCCTTGATCGCCCTGGCCCTGCTGCTGGCCGGCGCCTGGTTCCTCAACCTCAACGCCGGCTTCAAGCAGGTGCTGCTGCTGTTGGTCGGCGCTGCCCTGGGCCTGACGCTCTATCACGCCGCTTTTGGCTTCACCTCGGCCTGGCGGGTGTTCATCAACGAGCGCCGCGGCGCCGGCCTGCGTGCGCAGATGGTCATGCTGACCCTGGCCGTGCTGCTGTTCTTCCCGGCGTTGTCGGCCGGTAGCCTGTTTGGCACGCCGGTCACCGGCCTGGTCGCGCCGGCGGGCGTGTCGGTGGTGTTCGGTGCGTTCATCTTCGGCATCGGCATGCAACTGGGCGGCGGCTGCGCCTCGGGCACACTGTTCACCGTGGGCGGCGGCAATGCGCGGATGCTGGTGACCCTGCTGTTCTTCATCATCGGCTCGGTCACCGCTACCCACCATGCCGACTGGTGGTTCGCGCTGCCTGCGTTCCCGGCCACCTCGATCGTCCAGGCCTGGGGCGTGGCACCAGCGCTGCTGGCCAGTGTTGCGGTGTTCGCACTGATCGCCTGGGCCACGGTGGTGCTGGAAAAACGTCGCCATGGTGGCCTGCAAGCCCCTGTGAGCAGCGAGCACCAGGGCCTGCGCCGCTTCCTGCGTGGCCCGTGGCCGTTGCTGTGGGGGGCGATTGCCCTGGCCTTGCTCAACTATGCCACCCTGGCCCTGGCCGGGCGCCCGTGGGGCATCACGTCGGCGTTCGCCTTGTGGGGCGCGAAAACCTTGTCCAGCTTCGGAGTCGACGTTGGCAGCTGGGTGTTCTGGCAGGCCCCGGCCAATGCCAAGGCACTGGCCGCGCCGCTGTGGCAGGACATCACCACGGTGATGGACATCGGCATCGTGCTCGGCGCGCTGCTTGCAGCAGGCCTGGCCGGCCGCTTCGCGCCCAGCCTCAAGATTCCGCTGCCGTCGCTGATTGCCGCGGTGATCGGTGGCCTGCTGCTGGGCTATGGTTCGCGCCTGGCGTATGGCTGTAATATCGGCGCCTACTTCAGCGGCATCGCTTCAGGTAGCGTGCACGGCTGGCTGTGGCTGATCGCGGCCTACGCCGGCAACCTGATCGGTGTGCGCCTGCGCCCGCTGTTCTTTGCAGGCGAACGCCGCCCGGCGGCGCTCAGCGGCTGCTGATATCACCCGATCAATTGAACAAGGAGGTTCGCATGGCGCAATACACCGCCCACGTGGCCTGGGCACGCGAAGGCCAGGATTTTCTCGGCAACCAGTACAGCCGTCGGCACCTGTGGCGCTTCGACGGTGGCATCGAGGTGCCGGGGTCGTCGTCGCCCCATGTGGTGCCTCTGCCGATGTCCGATGCCTCGGCGGTGGACCCTGAAGAGGCCTTCATCGCCGCGCTGTCGAGCTGCCACATGCTGTGGTTCCTGTCGCTGGCGGCCAAGCAGCGCTTTTGCGTCGAGCACTATGCCGACGACGCAGAGGGGGTGATGGCGCGCAATGAGGCAGGGCGCATGGCCATGACCGTGGTTACCCTGCGACCACGGGTCGAGTTCTCCGGCGAGCGCCAGCCCACGGCAGAGCAGCTTGAGCACTTGCACCATCTCGCCCACGAGGAATGCTTCATCGCCAATTCGGTGAAGACCGAGGTGCGTTGCGAGCCGGTCTATCTCAGCTGAACTCTTAAATAAATCAGATTAAGTCTGTTTGATAACTTATTGATTTAATTGATTATCGCCTCGCGAGCGAGTGTTGAACACACTGCTCATAGTAAGTCTGCTTGATCGCCGATGGCTTGAGCCGTGAACGGCTGTTGTAGGTCTGTTCGGTAATGCCCATGGCGGTCATGCGCATCCAGGGTTTGGCGAACCGGCGCACCTGCAGCTTCTTGCGGGTGGCGTACAGGGTAACGCCGGAAAGCTTGGCCTGCTGCGCTTCGGCGGCGATCTGCGAGCCCCATCCACAGGTTTGGCGGTCATTCTGGCTAAGCGCTTTGGCTTGGGCGCCGAAGGCGGCAGCGGCCAGCAGGCAGCCGGCTATCGTTGCTAGAATTGTTCGCATGTTGCTGTCCTAAGCATCTGAAGATGAAAGGAGTTTGCCTTCGCTTCAGATGCCTGGGGGCCAGTATTTTCGAATCAGGTAGTGGCGATGCGAAAGCGATTTGCCAGTGCCGAGCTTAGGCTGCTCAGCGCCAGGCCGGCGATCCATACCACCGACAGGCCATAGTTCAGCCGTTGGTACAGCCCGAACCACTGGCCGCTCCGGGCGGCCTGGGCCATGAGTACAACGGTGACCAGCGCAGCAACCAGGCACACCAGCGAAAACCAGCCCAAGGCCCTTGAACCGGCGAGGCGCTTGCCAAGCCGGACCCATAGCGCACTGGCCATGGTCAATGAGACAAACATCAGCAGGCCGCAGAAGTTGTGCAGTTGCTGCGAGCTGGACGGCTCGGCGGGTGCGCAGCCCTGGTCACACGGAAACAGGCCAGTACCCAGACTGCCCAGGCCATGCAGCAGGACCAGGGCCGCGCTGAGCAGCGCCAGTTTCGAGGCACGCCAGCGCCGGGCAAGGCCCCAGGCAAACAGGGCGAACAGCAGGGCGAGGGGGAAGTTGTTGGCCAGCGGCGACCAGTGCTGGGTCGGGGAACCTTGGGCGCCGAGCTGGCTCATGGCCTGTTGCAGGTGGTCATAACCGGGGTAGGCCCGGGCGGTGAGCCAGACGCCATCAGCAGCCATAACGGGATCAGCAGGCCACAGGTGAGCAGGGCACGGTCGAGCGGTTTCATGCGGGACTTCCTTCCATGGAAAGCGCATACAGTACTTGGAGAATGTACTGCCTGTCCCGGCCTTACTGCGGGTATTGCGCAGGCTTCAGCGTCGGTGGCGACACAACGTTCAGGCCGGTGCTTTATCGCGGCGCATCTGGGTCACCAGGGTGAACCGATCATCCGGGTGTACAGTCTCGGAAACCGCCATCAGGTCGCCGTTTTCCTCGCGGTAATGGCGGATGATCTTCAACCCCGGAGCGCCTGCCTCGGCCTTCAGTTCACGCGCCATCTCTGCCGTCAGCAACACGGCGCGTACCTGCTGGTCGACGACTGCGATCGACCGGCCATAGTGCTGCTCGATCAACCCTGCAATCAGCTGGTCTGGGTGCTCGTGGGCCAGTTCGATGACTGCGGCGTAGTCGCGTTGGGCATAGACATCGGTCCAGCACAGGGGCGCGGCATTGTGCTGGCGATCGACGCGGATGCTCGACACGCAGAAGTAATGCTCCCCCGGCACCAGCCCCAGGCGCGCCGCTTCGCTCAGGTCGGCGACGAAGTGGCGCACGTGCTGGATTTCCCGTTGCTGGGTTTCGGCCAGGTGCGCCAGGTCGGCCACCGTCGCCAGCGACTGCGAATAGCCACCGCGCGGGCTGCTGGCCTCGACCCGGGTACCGACCCGCTTGCGGCGTGACACCAGCCCCTGGTTGAGCAGCTGGTTGATCGCCGCCCGCACCGTGTGTCGGCTCACCTCGTACAGGTCACACAGTTCGAATTCGGTCGGCAGCAGGCTGCCCACCGGGTAACGGCCGCTGGCGATGCCGGCCATCAAGTCCTTGGCCACCACGGCGTATCGCGTTTCGTTCATGCCTTCGATCAGTCCCGTCAAATCCACCGGTTGACAGTGTATCAGTGCAAGTCAGCGCCATCGGCAACAGTGCGAGGACGGTCGGGTGGCGCAGTACGCGGGTGCGTTCACCCTGAGGCGTACTGCGACCGCAGCGCTTTGATGAAATACCGCGTCGGGTGTATGTGATCGTACAACTGCTTGCGCTATCATGACGGCTGTCTTTCAAGGTGAAATACAGGGCATGACAGAGCAGCAGGTACAGGCAAGGACCCGGCGCAAGCCGCGCAGTCTGGCCCAGGAACTGGTCACGGTGCTGACCGAGCGCATTCGCAGCGGCCAGCTCAAGCGCGGCGACAAGCTGCCGACCGAGTCGCAGATCATGGCCGAGGAGGGCGTCAGCCGCACCGTGGTGCGTGAGGCAATCTCCCGGCTGCAGGCGGCCGGGCAGGTCGAGACGCGCCATGGCATCGGCACCTTCGTGCTGGATGCGCCAGCTACCGGTGGCTTTCGTATCGACCCGGCGACCGTGGTCACCTTGCGCGAGGTGCTGGCGGTGCTGGAGCTGCGCATCGCCCTGGAAATCGAGTCGGCGGGCCTGGCGGCGCAACGGCGCAGCGATGAAGAGCTGGCCGGCATGCGCGCAGCGCTGGACGAGCTCAACGAGGGTGCTGCGCACGCCACTGACGCGGTGTCGGCGGACTTCCAGTTCCACCTGCGTATCGCCCAGGCCAGCGGTAACCACTACTTCGCCGATATCATCAACCACCTGGGTACCAGCATCATTCCACGTACCCGGTTGAATTCGGCGCGGTTGGCCCATGATGACCAGGCACATTACATGAGTCGCCTGATGCACGAACATGAAGCCATTTATGAAGCCATCGCCCGGCGTGACAGCGAAGGGGCGAAGATGGCCATGCGCATGCACCTGAGCAACAGCCGCGAGCGCTTGCGCCAGGCCCATGAAGAAGCCGAGGCGCAGGGGGGCTGAGCCTTCTATCGCCTGTTCCGGCCTCTTCGCGGGTAAACCCGCTCCCACAGGTACAGCGCTGACCTCAGTCCTGGTGATGTCCCTTTCACAGGTACAGCGCTGACCTTAGTCCTGGTGATATCCCTGTGGGAGCGGGCTTGCCCGCGAAAGGGCCGCAACAGGCAATAAAGAAAGCCCCGCAGACGCGGGGCTTTCTTGTTTCAGGGCGATCAGACCGCGCCTTCGCTCCACTGCCCGTTCACCAGGCGACGCAGCCCCAGCGGGTTGCCGTCGCGCAGTGCCTCCGGCAGCAGCGCCTGCGGGTAGTTCTGGTAGCACACCGGGCGCAGGAAGCGGTCGATGGCCAGGGTACCGACCGAGGTACCACGGGCATCGGAGGTGGCCGGGTATGGCCCGCCATGGACCATTGCATCGCACACTTCCACGCCGGTCGGGTAGCCGTTGACCAGGATACGGCCGACTTTTTCCTCCAGCAGCGGTACCAGCCAGGCGAAGGCTTCGAAGTCCTCCGGCTCACCGATCAGCGTCGCGGTCAGCTGGCCACGCAGGCCAAGCAGGGCGGCGCGCAGTTGCTCGTTGTCCTTGACCTCGACCGCCACGGTGGTCGGGCCGAACACTTCTTCCTGCAGCAGCGGGTCGGCCTCCACCAGCAGGCGGGCCTCGGCCTTGAACAGCTGGGCACGGGCCTGGCTACCTTCCTGGGCCTGGCCGGCCAGGTGCTCGATACCGGCATGGGCGTGCAGGTGCTCCAGGCCACCGACGTAGCTGCGCAGGCCGCCGGCGTTGAGCATGGTCTGCCCGGCCTGCTGGTCCAGGTGCTGGCCGAGGTCGGCGAGCAACTGGCTGTAGTGTGCCGATTGCAGGCCGATCACCAGGCCCGGGTTGGTGCAGAACTGCCCGGCCCCCATGCACACGGAGCCGGCCAGCTCGCGGGCGATGGCCTCGCCACGCTTGGCCAGGGCACCTGGCAGGATGATCACCGGGTTGATGCTGGACATCTCGGCGAACACCGGGATCGGTTGCGGGCGCTCGGCGGCCATGCGGCACAGCGCGTCGCCGCCCTTGAGCGAACCGGTGAAGCCGACGGCCTGGATGGCTGGGTGCTTGACCAGCGGTTCGCCGACGCCAGCGCCGAAGACCATGTTGAACACGCCCTTGGGCATGCCAGTGCGCTCGGCGGCGCGCTGGATGGCGCAGCCGACCAGGTCGGCAGTGGCCATGTGGCCGCTGTGCGCCTTGAACACCACCGGGCAACCGGCAGCCAGGGCCGCGGCGGTATCACCACCTGCGGTGGAGAAGGCCAGCGGGAAGTTGCTGGCACCGAACACGGCGACCGGGCCGACGCCAATGCGCATCTGGCGCAGGTCGACCCGAGGTAGCGGTTGACGCTCAGGCAGGGCCAGGTCGATGCGCGCACCAAGGAAATCGCCACGGCGCAGCACCTGGGCGAACAGGCGCATCTGGCCGCTGGTGCGGCCACGCTCGCCCTGGATGCGGGCGGCAGGCAGGGCGGTCTCGCGGCAGACGATGGCGACGAAGGCGTCATCCAGCTCGTCCAGCTCGGCGGCGATGGCGTCGAGGAACTCGGCGCGGCGGGCCGGTTTGAGGTTGCGGAATTCGACGAAGGCGGCGGCGGCAGCCTTGGCTGCCTGGTCCACTTCGGCTTCGGTGGCCTGGACGAAGCTGTAGGGCAGGGCCTCGCCGGTGGTGGCGTCCAGGCTCTGCAGGCGTTGCGAGCCAGCGGCGCTGCGCTGGCCGGCGATGAAGTTGTGGCCGAGGATCTCAGGCATGGGGTGCTCCTGTAGGAGTAGCTGAAGGAAGAATGCTTGTTCGGCGGGCTTGCTCGGACCCTGTGGGAGCGGGTTCACCCGCGAATACCGGCGCAGCCGGTGCCAGGCTCCGCGTCGCTTGCTTCGCGGGTAAACCCGCTCCCACAGGGATCGCGGCTGCCATCAGGTAATCGGTGCCGGATTGAACAGGGTGATGTCGTTGTGCAGGCGGTGCTGTTCGGCCCAGGTCTGCTTGCGGCCGCTGGCCACGTCCAGGTAGTAGTGGAACAGCTCCCAGCCCAGTTCTTCGATGGTCGCGCGGCCGCTGGCGATGCGCCCGGCGTCGATGTCGATCAGGTCGGGCCAGCGCTGGGCCAGCTCGGTACGGGTGCAGACCTTGACCACCGGGGCCATGGCCAGGCCATACGGCGTGCCACGGCCGGTGGTGAACACGTGCAGGTTCATGCCGGCGGCCAGTTGCAGGGTGCCGCAGACGAAATCGCTGGCCGGGGTGGCGCAGAAGATCAGGCCCTTGCGGTTGACCCGCTCGCCCGGGCCGAGCACGCCCTGGATGGCGCCGCTGCCGGACTTGACGATCGAACCGAGGGACTTCTCGACGATGTTCGACAGGCCGCCTTTCTTGTTGCCCGGCGTGGTGTTGGCGCTGCGGTCTGCCGCGCCTTGCTGCAGGTAACGGTCGTACCAGTCCATCTCGCGCACCAGGGCATCGGCGACTTCCTGGTTCTCGGCGCGCGAGGTGAGCATGTAGATGGCGTCGCGTACTTCGGTCACTTCCGAGAACAGCACGGTGGCGCCAGCGCGCACCAGCAGGTCGGCGGCATAACCCAGCGCTGGGTTGGCGGTGATGCCGGAGAACGCGTCACTGCCGCCGCACTGCATGCCGAGGATCAGCTCGCTGGCTGGCACGGTCTCGCGGCGGCGCTGGTCGAGCTTTTTCAGGCGGGTTTCGGCCAGGCCCATGATCTGCTCGATCATTTCGGCAAAACCGAGGCTGGCGTCCTGCAGGCGATACAGCCAAGGCTCGCTGAGGTCCACCGACGGGTCGTTGTCGTGCATCACCTGGCCGGCCTGGAGCTTTTCGCAACCCAGGCTGATCACCAGTGCCTCGCCTCCAAGGTTGGGGTTGCGCGCCAGGTTGCGCACGGTGCGGATCGGGATGTAGGCGTCGCGGGCGTTGATGGCCACGCCACAGCCGTAGCTGTGGGTGAGGGCGACCACGTCATCGACGTTGGGGTATTTGGGCAGCAGTTCGCTGCGGATACGCTTGACCGCGTGTACCAGCACGCCGGTCACGCATTGCACGGTGGTGGTGATGCCGAGGATGTTGCGGGTGCCGACGGTGCCGTCGGCGTTGCGGTAACCTTCGAAGGTGAAGCCGTCCAGCGGGGGCAGGGCATCCGGTACCGCGTCGCAGCGTGGCAGGCTGTCCAGTTCCGGGGCGGCCGGCATGGCCAGCTGGCTTTCCTGCACCCAGCTGCCCTGGCGCAGGTCTTCCAGCGCATAACCGATGATCTGCCCGTAGCGGCGCACTGGCTCGCCCTTGGCGATCAGCACGGTGGCAACCTTGTGGCTCTGTGGCACGCCTTCGACCAGGGTCAGGCCATCGGCGAAGCGGGCGCCTTCGCCAAGGCCGCCGTCGTTGACCACCACCACGACGTTATCGTCGTCGTGCAGGCGAACGTAGCGGGGCGAGTCGGAATGTTCGATCAACTGCATGTTTGGGCCCTACTTGTCAGGTTCTCAGGCTTTTTGTACATCCGCCCGCGTCGGCAGTGGCCGGCGCGGGCGTGTTCACTCAGTGCCGCGCGCTGGCCAGTTCGCCGTTGGCGGCTGGCTCAGGCTGTGGCTTCGGGGCATCGTCGCGCAGCTCGATACGCTTGATCGGGCCGACGATCACCAGGTAGCTGAACACCGCCACCAGGGCGTTGGCACCCACATACACCAGGGCCCACTTGAACGAGCCGGTGGCGCTGATGATGTAGCCGATGACGATCGGTGTGGTGATCGAGGCGATGTTGCCGAAAGTGTTGAACAGGCCACCGGACAGCCCGGCGATCTGCTTGGGCGAGGTGTCTGCCACCACGGCCCAGCCCAGCGCGCCGATGCCTTTGCCGAAGAAGGCCAGGGTCATGAAACCGACCACCATCCACTCGGCATCCACGTAGTTGCAGAAGACCATGGTGGTCGACAGCAACAGGCCGCAGACGATTGGCAGCTTGCGCGAGAAGGTCAGCGAGTTGCCGCGGCGCAGCAGCCAGTCCGAGATCACCCCACCGAGCACGCCACCGATGAAGCCGCACACTGCCGGCAGCGAAGCGATGAAACCGGCCTTGAGGATGGTCATGCCCCGTTCCTGCACCAGGTACACCGGGAACCAGGTAAGGAAGAAGTAGGTGATGGCGTTGATGCAGTACTGGCCCAGGTACACGCCCAGCAGCATGCGGCTGGTCAGCAGTTGCTTGATGTAGCCCCATTTCGGGCCGTCGTTGCCACGCTTCTGGTCCATGTCGACCAGGCCGCCGTTCTGCTCGATATGTTCGAGCTCGCTCTGGCTGATGCGCGGGTGCTGGCGCGGGTTGTAGATGGTCTTGAGCCACACCACGGAGAACACGATGCCCAGTGCGCCCATGACCACGAACACGTGCTCCCAGCCGAAGCTGAACACGATCCAGCCCATGATCGGGGCGAACAGCGCGGTGGCGAAGTACTGCGCCGAGTTGAAGATCGCCGAGGCGGTACCGCGTTCCTGGGTCGGGAACCAGGCCGCGACGATACGGGCGTTGCCCGGGAACGACGGGGCTTCGGCGAAGCCGACGAGGAAGCGCAGGGTGAACAAGGTCACCACCGCCCAGGCCACCGGCAGGCCGCCGACAAAGCCCTGCAGCAGGGTGAACAGCGACCAGGTGAAGATGCTGAAGGCGTAGACATTCTTCGAACCGAAGCGGTCCAGCAGCCAGCCGCCGGGGATCTGCCCGGCCACGTAAGCCCATCCGAAGGCGGAGAAAATATAACCAAGGGTAACGGCGTCGATGCCGAGGTCTTTCTGCAGGCTGGAGCCTGCGATGGCGATGGTGGCTCGGTCTGCGTAGTTGATCGTGGTCACCAGAAACAGCATGAACAGGATCAGGTAGCGCACATGCGTCTTTTTAGTCGCTTGCATGCTGGTAATACTCCCACTAGTTATTTTTGTGCGGGCTCACGAGTTGTAGCCGGAGTGGGCAGGCCCACTCCGGATGCGGCAACGGCAGGCCGCGGGGTGCGCTTATTGCGGACCCATCTTGTCCATCAGCGCTGCGAGCATTTCGTACTCTTCAACGGTCAGGTCGGTCAGCGGGGTACGCACCGGGCCTGCGTCGTAACCGGCGATCTTGGCGCCGGCCTTGACGATACTCACGGCGTAACCGGCCTTGCGGTTGCGGATGTCCAGGTACGGCAGGAAGAAATCGTCGATCAGCTTGGCCACGGTGGCGTGATCGTCACGGGCGATGGCGTGGTAGAAGTCCATCGCGGTCTTCGGAATGAAGTTGAACACCGCCGACGAGTAAACCGGTACTCCCAGTGCCTTGTAGGCCGCAGCATACACCTCGGCGGTCGGCAGGCCACCCAGGTAGCTGAAACGGTCACCCAGGCGGCGACGGATCGACACCATCAGCTCGATGTCACCCAGGCCGTCCTTGTAGCCGATCAGGTTCGGGCAGCGCTCGGCCAGCTGCTCGAGCAGGTTGGCGTTCAGGCGGCAGACGTTGCGGTTGTACACCACCACACCGATGTTGACCGACTTGCACACGGCTTCGACATGGGCGGCGACGCCGTCCTGGCTGGCTTCGGTGAGGTAGTGGGGCAGCAGCAGCAGGCCCTTGGCACCCAGGCGCTCGGCTTCTTGTGCGTATTCGATGGCCTGGCGGGTGGAACCACCGACGCCGGCAAGGATTGGCACCGACCTGGCGCAGGTGTCGACTGCGGTCTTGATCACCTGGCTGTACTCGCTGGCGGCCAGGGAGAAGAACTCACCGGTGCCACCGGCGGCGAACAGGGCGCTGGCGCCGTAGGGGGCGAGCCACTCCAGGCGCTTGATGTAGCCAGCCTGGTTGAAGTCGCCCTGGGCGTTGAAGTCGGTGACCGGGAAAGACAGCAGGCCGTGGGAGAGGATGGATTTCAGTTCTTGTGGAGTCATTGTTGTAGGCATCCTGTGGCGCTTGGGTGAAGGGTGTTGTTCTGCGTTGGAGGTAAGTTATCGTACAACATGTACGATGACTAGTCCCCTTTGCAGAAATTTTTGCGGGATTCCATGGGGTACGGATCGGGATGTGTGTGGGTGCGCATACCGCGCCGCCCGCGCGGCGCATCGCGGATATATCCGCTCCTACATCTGTTTCGGGCCAATCACGCCTGTGGGGTCAGCGCTGTCCGCCTTGTTTGTAGGGCTTAAGACATGCGCCAAGGCAGGCGACCATGGCGTAACAGGTTCGGCACGTTGCAACAAATGTAGGAGCGGATTTATCCGCGATGCGCCGCGCGGGCGGCGCTCGATCTCACAGGCGCAGAAAAACCTACGACAACCACTCCGCAGTCATCGTATCTCTAAAGGGGAAAGGAAAAAAAGATCGCGGAGACAGGCACAAGCCCGCCGCCCGCTTCCACGGGAAGTGTTCTGGGACCAGCAGAGGGTGACCGGGGAAGCGGGGGCGGCCTTGCGCCGCCCCGCGATCAAAGCTAACGAAGCTGAAACCGAGTGTCAGGCGGCCTGTTGGCGCTTGATCTGGCTTTTGCGCACCTGGGCGCGGCAGGCATCGCCGAAGGCCTGGAAGATCTTGATCGAATCAGGGTTCTTCGCCGCTTGCCATTCCGGGTGCCACTGCACGGCAAACAGGAACGGCGAGATGCTTGGGGCGTGGATCGCCTCGACCAGGCCGTCTTCGGCGTGGGCGATCGGCTCGATGCCAGCGCCGAGGTTGCGCAGGCCCTGGCCGTGCAGCGAGTTCACACGGATCTCGTCGGTGCCCAGGGTTTCACGCAGCCAGCTGCCTGGCTTGATCTTCACGCCATGCACCTGGGCGTACTGCACATCGACCGGATCTTCCGGGTTTTCCCGGTGGTCGTTGAAGCCAGGCTCGGCGTAGACCTTCTGGTAGATGTCGCCGCCCAGGGCAACGTTGATTTCCTGCATGCCACGGCAAATGCCGAAGATCGGCAGGCCGCGCTTGAGCGCTGCCTTGACCAGCGGGATGTCGAACAGGTCGCGGTTCTTGTCCTGGCCCTTGCCGGGAGTCTCGTTTTCCTGGCCGTACAGGGTCGGGTCGATGTTGCTGCCGGCACCGGTCAGGTACACGCCGTCGGCCATGTCCAGATAGGTCTCGAGGTCTTCGATGCCACAGCAGGTAGGCACCAGTACCGGGACGCAATCGGCGAAGTCGACCAGCGGGGTGATGTATTTGTGGGTCATGACCTGATAGTCATGGCCTTTGCGCTCTTGGCTGCCCATGGTCATCAGGACGACGGGTTTGCGCAGGGAAGGTTGCTTGTTGCCAATGTTGCTGTTGGACATATGTCACCTTATGACAGGGCTCTGCCTGTCGTTGTTGTGCAGGTGCACGGCACGTGGCCTGGATGTGCTACCTGAAGTCCCGAGCACTGCCGGCTCATCACTGGACGATTCCGGTCGGGGCTTGTAGATAGCTTGCCAGAGCCGTTCGATATGTCAAACGAGCAAAAGGCGGTTAAGGCGCCGAATTACGGGGCCTGAACCCTTGCGAGCCTGAGCCGGCAAGGGTTTGGCAGGGGGTAAGGTCAATTATATTTAACGACGCAGTTGGATCATTGCAGCGCTGCAATGATCGACCGCTCAGTGCAGTATCTGCGCCAGGAAGGCCTTGGCCCGCGCTGTGCGCGGCTGGTTGAAGAACACCTGGGGCGGGCTGTCCTCGATGATCTGCCCACCTTCGAGGAACAGCACCCGTTCCGCCACCTGCCGGGCAAAGCCCATCTCATGGGTGACGCAGAGCATGGTCATGCCAGTGCCGGCCAGTTGCACCAGTACGTCCAGCACTTCGGCAACCATCTCCGGGTCGAGCGCCGAGGTCGGCTCGTCGAACAGCATGATGCGTGGCTTCATGCACAGCGCCCGGGCGATCGCCACGCGCTGCTGCTGGCCGCCGGACAACTGGCTGGGGTACTTGTGTGCCTGGCTCTCGATGCCGACCTTGCTCAGGTACAGGCGCGCCCGTTCCTCGGCGTCCTTGCGCGACAGGCCGCGCACGCTGGTGGGGGCGAGCAGGCAGTTGTCGAGCACGCTCATGTGCGGGAACAGGTTGAAGTGCTGGAACACCATGCCGATCTCGCTGCGCACCTGGACTGCCTGGCGGGTGTTGGCGGCCAGGTCGGTGCCGGCGACCCGGATGCTGCCTTGCTGGGCGATCTCCAGGCGGTTGATGCAGCGGATCAGCGTCGATTTGCCCGAGCCGGACGGGCCGCAGAGGACAATGCGTTCGCCCTCGCGCACCTGCAGGTCGATGTCGCGCAGCACATGGAAGGCGCCATAGTGCTTGTTCAGGCCCTCGATGCGGATCAGCTCCGGGCGAGGGTCAGGTTCGGGGGCAAGGCTGGCAACGCTCATGGGGGCGGTCATGTTGTTGTTCTCCCGCTGGATGTCAGTCGAAACGTGCCGCGCTGTAGGGCGCAGGGTCGGTGAAAGGGTGTTCGCCGGTGAGCATCTCGGCCACCAGGCGGCCGCTGACCGGGCCGAGGGTGAGGCCGTGGTGGGCGTGGCCGAAGTTGAACCACAGGCCTTTGTGCCGGGGCGCCGGGCCGATCACCGGGCGCATGTCGGGCAGGCACGGGCGGCGGCCGAGCCACGGTTTCTCATCAAGGCGCTCGCCCAGGGCCGGGAACAGCTTGCGGGCCAGGGCTTCGCAGCGTTTAAGCTGGATTTCGTTGCCCGGCGCGCCGCTGGCCGCAAACTCGATGCCGGTGGTCAGGCGCACGCCGCGGGCCATGGGCGCCAGTACATAGCCGCCCTGGGTGTCGCAGATCGAATGCTGCAGCTGTGCGCCGTCGCGGGTGCCGTAGTGCATGTGGTAACCACGCTTGATGCCCAGCGGAATCCGGTAGCCCAGGCGCTCGAAGAGGTCGCCCGACTGCGGGCCCAGGCAGGCCACCACTTCGTCCGCGGTAATCGGCCCACGCTGGCTGTCGACCTGCCATTGGCTGCCAGCCTGGCGCAGGCTGCGCGCATCGCCATGCAGGAACTGCCCGCCTCGCTGCACGAACAGCGCGGCGTAGCCACGGGTGAGGGCGCCTGGGTTGTTGACGGTCTTCGGGTCGAGCCAGTGGATGCCGCCGACCACCGCACTGTCGAGCTGATGCTCGCGTGCCTGCAGTTGCCCACGCTCGAGGATTTCGTATTGCAGGCCATAGCGGGCCAGGCCCTTGAGCTCGGCCTTGGCCTGTTCGAACAGCGCCGGGTCGCGATAGACCTCGATCCAGCCTTTGGCCTGGACCAGCCCTTCAAGGCCGGCTGCGTGGATCAGCGCGTCGTGTTCCTCGACGCTGCGCTGCACCAGCGGCAGCATGTCGGCCGCCGCCCCGGCCAGGCGCCCAGGCGCCGACTGCTGCCAGTAGCGCAGCAGCCACGGTGCCGCCTTGGGCAGGTGCAGCAAGCTGTAGCGCACGTCTGGCTGGCGGTTCAGGCCATAACGCAGCAAGGCGCCAAGCTGCCGGGGGAAGGCATAGGGGATCACGCTGGAGCGCTCGATCAGCCCGGCGTTGCCATGGCTGGTGCCGTTGCCGGGGTCGTCACGGTCGATCAGGATCACCTGGCGCCCTCGGGCCTGCAGGTGCAGTGCGGTACTGACGCCGACGATGCCGGCGCCGAGAACAAGGGTCTGGCAATGCATGGATGTATCCTTCGGTCAGTTCAGGTGGCGGCCCAGGCGGGCTTCCAGGTGTTTGAGCAAGCGCCGGACCAGTTCGACGATCACCAGGTAGAGCACTGCGGCCCACAGGTAGATCTGGAAGTCGAAACTGCGCGAGAACGCCAGTTTGGTCACGCCCATCAGGTCGTAGATGGTCACCAGCGAAGCGATGGCGCTGGCCTTGATCATCAGGATCAGCTCGTTGCCCAGCGGGCCGATGGCCACCAGCAACGATTGCGGCAGGATCACCTTGAAGAAGGTGGTCGAGCGCTTCAGGTTCAGCGCGCGTGCCGCTTCGTACTGGCCTGGCGCCACTGCCATCAGGCTGCCGCGGAAGATCTCGGCCTGGTAGGCGGCGGTGTTCAGGGTGAACGCCAGCAAGGTGCAGAACCAGGCTTCGCGGAAGAACCACCAGAGGCCGACGTCCTGCCAGAAGCCCTTGAGCGAACCCAGGCCGTAATACAGCAGAAACAGCTGTGCCAGCAGCGGCGAGCCGCGGAAGAAGTAGATGTAGCCCGCCGCCATACGCTGCAGCAGCAGGTGCCGCGACATGCGCGCCAGGGCCAGCAGCAGGCCGAGCACGGCGCCCAGGCTGAAGGAGATCGCCACCAGCTTGGCGGTCACCAGCAGGCCATCGACGAAACGCGGGCCGTAGCGTTCCAGCAGGTCCGGGTCCAGCACCAGGCCCAGCAGTTGTTCGGCACTCATGCGCGTGCTCCTTGCAGGTGGCGGTTGCTGCGCCGCTCGATATAGGCGAATACCCGTCCCGAGACGGCCGAGAACAGCAGGTAACCCAGGCAGGCCACGCCATAGAAGAACATCGGCTCCTTGGTCACGCTGACCGCCAGGTTGGTCTGGCGCATCAGGTCGACCAGCGAGATGGTCGACACCAGCGAGGTGTCCTTGAGCAGGGACAGCCAGTTGTTCGACAGGCCCGGCAGGGCGATGCGGGTCAGTTGCGGCAGCACCACCTTGAAGAACCCGGTGCGCTTGCTCAGGCCCAGCGCCGAGCAGGCCTCCAGCTGCCCTTTGGGCAGGGTCTTGAACGCGGCCAGCCAGATTTCGCTGGAGAACGCTGCGAATACCAGGCTGAAGGCGATCATTGCGGCGAGGAAGGTGTTGATCAGGAACTCGCCTTCATAACCCATCGCCGCCAGCAGCTTCTGCGCGGCGATCTGGCAGCCGTAATAGATGATCAGCAAGGTCAGCAGCTCGGGCAGGCCGCGGAACACCGTGGAGAAGGTCGTGGCCCAGGCCCGTGGCAGGCGTTTGCGCGAACGTGCCGCCAGGGCCACGGCCAGGCCCAACGGCAGGCCGACAGGCAGGCAGGCGAGGGCCAGGGAAACGGTAACCAGCGCGCCGGCCAGCAACGCCTGGCCCCAGCCTCCGCTGGCGAAGGACAGCAAGGACAATTGATCGAGCATGACGAACCCCTTGGATGGGCTGCGCGGCTTCTGTGTAGGAGCGGCCTTGCCGAGGCGTCGGATCGGTCGGAAAAGGCTGCGTAGCGGCCCCAGGATTTATGCAACAGCACAGATTGCTGGGGGCCGCTCTGCGGCCCTTTCCGACCGGTCCGACGCCTCGGCAAGGCCACTCCTACAGCGATAGCGCAGTTTCCGAAGATCAGTTGTAGATATCGAAGGCAAAGTACTTGCTGGCGATCTTCTGGTAGGTGCCGTTGGCAACGATCTCGGCCAGTGCGGTGTTCAGCCGCTGGCGCAGGGCATCGTCGTCCTTGCGCACGGCAATGGCAGCGTCGGCCTTGGTGTTGGCAACGTCGCCGAGGATCTTGCAGCAGTCCTGGCCGTTCTTGTTCATCCACTCATGCAGCGGGAACTTGTCGGCAATCACCCCGTCCAGGCGGCCGGCGGCGAGGTCGGCATTGGCCTCGTCCATGGTCGGGTACAGCTTCACGTCGGCGCCAGCCTTGGCGTACACGTCTTCGGCATAGATGGCCTGGGTCGAGGACGACTGGGCGCCGACGGTATAGCCGTCGAAGCGGGTCTGGGCGTCGCTGATCTTGCTGTCCTTGGCCACGGCGACGGTCAGCGGGGTGCGGTAGTAGTGGTCGGTGAAGGCGATCTTCTTGCGCCGTTCCTCGGTGTCGATCATCGACGCCACCACGGCATCGTACTTGCGCGCCATCAGCGCCGGGATGATGCCCTCCCAGTCCTGGGCGACCAGGGTGCACTCGACCTTCATCTGTTCGCACAGGGCGTGGGTGATGTCGATGTCGAAGCCGTGCAGCTGGTTATCGGCATCGACATAATTGAAGGGCGGGTAGGCACCTTCGGTGGCGAAGCGCAGGGTCTCGGCACTGGCGTTACCTGCCAGCAGCAGGGCACACGCACCCAGCAAAGCCATGGTCTTGTTCATCTCGCACCTCTTGCACTCTTGCTATTGTTGTTTGTTGGCCGGCCACGAGGTGTAGCCGACGAACTCGTTATGTAGAGCGGCAGTTGCTTCCAAGCGTTTTTCAACATCAGGCCCGAGCTTCTTGCAGACCTCGTTGACCATCAGGTGCACCCACGACAGCATGGTCGCGGTGGATTCCCAGAACAGATTGAATTCGGTGGGGATGCGGAACACTTCGTCGGCATGGGCATCGGCCCAGTCGCAGAAGGTATCGGTCACCAGCGTGACCGGGATGCCGGCGGCGCGTGCCTTCTGGCACAGCAGCAGGGCATGGCGCGAATAGCGGCGGGCCTCGAACACCACCAGCGTGGTGGCCTCGCTGCGGCCGAGCAGCACGTCGCCGAAGTGCCCGGCGCTGCCATCGACCAGTTGCACGCCGTCGCGCAGGTATTGCAACAGGTGGCTCATGCACATGGCGATGCCACGCTCGGTCTGGAAGCCGGCGATGCATACCCGCGGCTTTTCTGCCAGGCGCTGTGCCACGGCGTGCCAGGCGTCGCTCTGGCGGTATTCGTGGACGCGGACCAGGGCTGCCATTTCCAGCTCCAGGCTGCCGGCGTTGTCGCTGACGTCCTCATTCTGGCGATATTCTTGCAGGCGATCCCCCATCAGCCACGGCCCGTCGCCGAGGTCGCTCTGCAGGTCTTGCTTGAGCGCCTTTAGATGGGCATAACCGAGGGAACGGCAGAAGCGCCCGACGCTGGATTCGCTGACGCCCAGCTTGGCGGCAATGCTGGCCGAGGTCTGGAACGGCAGTTCGTGCAGGTTGGCAAGCATGTAGCTGGCGATCTTGCGGCCCGAGGCAGCGGCCCCTTGCAGGCTGTTTTCCAGGCGTTGCTTGATCGGTTGGCTCATGCTGCTGCTCCAGGCGAGGCGTGGAATAGAAAATGGCTGTTTTCTGTCATCTCGTCAACGTTTGACAGATAGCTGTCACTTATCGGAAAGTTTTTGTCGTTGCACACGCTGTTGCCATTCCAATTCCAAGAAAGGAGCTACAGATGTCCGCACCTTCCACCAGCCCGCTCGTGCGCGTGCCCTTCGTCGAACTGCAGGGGCTGTTGCAAGCGATCTTCCAGCGTCACGGCTGCAGCGAGGCAGTGGCCGCCGTGCTTGCCCACAACTGCACCAGTGCCCAGCGCGATGGCGCCCACAGCCACGGCGTGTTTCGTATCCCCGGTTACGTTTCGACCCTGGCCAGCGGCTGGGTCGATGGCCGTGCCACGCCGCAGGTGACCGATGTGGCGCCCGGCTACGTGCGCGTGGATGCCGCCGGTGGCTTCGCCCAGCCTGCCCTGGCTGCGGCGCGTGGGTTGCTGGTGGAAAAGGCCCGCAGCGCCGGCATTGCCGTGCTGGCGATCCACAATTCGCACCATTTCGCCGCGCTGTGGCCCGATGTCGAGCCGTTCGCAGAGGAAGGCCTGGTGGCCCTTAGCGTGGTCAACAGCATGACCTGCGTGGTGCCGCACGGTGCGCGCAAACCGTTGTTCGGCACCAACCCGATCGCCTTCGCCGCGCCGTGCGCGGGGCATGATCCGATCGTCTTCGACATGGCCACCAGCGCCATGGCCCACGGCGACGTGCAGATCGCTGCGCGTGCCGGCCAGGCATTGCCCGAAGGCATGGGCGTGGATGCCCAGGGCCAGCCGACCACCGACCCAAAGGCCATTCTCGAAGGCGGCGCGCTGTTGCCGTTTGGCGGGCACAAGGGCTCGGCACTGTCGATGATGGTCGAGTTGCTGGCAGCGGCGCTGACCGGTGGGCATTTCTCCTGGGAGTTCGACTGGTCAGGGCACCCGGGAGCGAAGACGCCGTGGACCGGGCAATTGATCATCGTCATTGACCCGAGCAAGGCCGAGGGTGAGCGGTTTGCCCAGCGCAGCCGCGAGCTGGTCGAGCACATGCAAGCCGCGGGGTTATCGCGGATGCCGGGCGAGCGGCGCTACCGCGAGCGGGAGCAGGCCGAGCGGGAAGGGGTGGCGGTGACCGAACAAGAGTTGCAAGGCCTGAAGGAATTGCTCGGCTGAACCGGCCCTTTCGCGGGTAACCCGCTCCCACAGGTGCAGCGCAGGGCTCAAGGTGGGTGCGGCCCCTGTGGGAGCGGGTTTACCCGCGAAGCATCCAGTGCAAATCTTCCCTGTGCAAAGTTGCATAGACAACCTTGCACTTATGTGATGTTCCTTGGGCCCGACTCCGGGTATCCTCAGGGCAGTCTTTCCGAACTGTCCTGATCCAAGGAGCTGCACGCTGTGTTCAAACATGTCGATGCCTATGCCGGCGACCCGATCCTCTCGTTGATGGAAACCTTCAAGGCCGACCCGCGCGCCGACAAGGTCAACCTGAGTATCGGCCTGTATTACGATGAGGCCGGTGTGGTGCCGCAGCTGGCAGCGGTGGATGCGGTGGAAAAACGCATCGCAGGCCAAGCCCATGAAGCCTCGCTGTACCTGCCGATGGAAGGCCTGGCCAGCTACCGCCAGGCGATCCAGGCGCTGCTGTTCGGTGCCGACCACCCGGCCGTGACCGGCAAGCGCGTGGCCACCGTGCAGACCGTTGGCGGTTCCGGTGCGCTGAAAGTCGGCGCCGACTTCCTCAAGCGCTACTTCCCGCAGTCGGAAGTCTGGGTCAGCAACCCGACCTGGGACAACCACCGCGCCATCTTCGAAGGTGCCGGGTTCAAGGTGCACACCTACCCGTACTTCGACCAGGCCAGCCGTGGCGTCGACTTCGACGGCATGTTGCAGGCCCTGCAGGCCCTGCCAGCCAACAGCATCGTGCTGCTGCACCCGTGCTGCCACAACCCCACCGGTGCCGACCTCGAGCAGGGCCAATGGCAACAAGTGGTGGAAGTGGTCAAGGCACGCCAACTGATTCCGTTCCTCGACATCGCCTACCAGGGCTTCGGCGAAGGCCTGGTGGAAGACGCCTACGCCATCCGCGAAATGGCCCGTGCCGGCGTGCCGTGCCTGGTCAGCAACTCGTTCTCCAAGATCTTCTCGCTGTACGGCGAGCGGGTAGGGGGCCTGTCGGTGGTCTGTGACGACGAAGCCACCACCCAGAGCGTGCTCGGCCAGCTCAAGGCCACCGTGCGCCGCAACTACTCCAGCCCACCTAACTTCGGTGCCCAGCTGGTGGCTGGCGTGCTCGGCGATGCCGAACTCAATGCCCAGTGGGCGGCAGAAGTGGAAGTGATGCGCAAGCGTATCCTCGACATGCGCCAGGCACTGGTCGATGCTTTGGCGGTACTGCTGCCAGGCCAGGACTTCCAGTTCTTCCTGCGCCAGCGCGGCATGTTCAGCTACACCGGTTTCAGCGTCGAGCAGGTGCGCCGCCTGCGTGACGAGTTCGGTGTGTACCTGATCGACAGCGGCCGGGTGTGCATGTCCGGCTTGCGTCCGGCCAACCTGCAACGGGTTGCCGAAGCCTTCGCCGCCGTTCAGAAGTAAGGCCGCACGGGGCCGCTTTGCGGCCCATCGCCGCGGTTCGTCGCCACGACAAGCGCGGCTCCCTCAGGCACAGCGCACGCCTCAAGTTCTGCTCAGTGGGTGTGGGAGCCGGCTTGCCGGCGAATGGGCTGCAACGCAGCCCCTGGGCACAACCTGCTTGTAAAGACAAGTGCAACCGCTCCTCGGAAAGGGGCTTCGCAAGTGCAACCTTTCCGTGCACAATCGCGCCCCTCTTCCCCGGTTGAGTTGGGCGAAACGTCTATTTCGCCATTCTCAGCCTGTTGCAGTCTTGCGAGTGGAGCTTCACCCGGAATGAATGAGCAGGCCCCAAGCGTTGAACAACGCTTTGTAGAATCGACCCCCGCCACCCTCGGCAGCTGGTCGCGTAACGACACTACCTGGATGCTGGGCCTGTTCGGCACAGCCATCGGCGCAGGCACCTTGTTCCTGCCGATCAACGCCGGCCTCGGCGGCTTCTGGCCGCTGCTGATCCTGGCCGCGCTGGCGTTCCCGATGACCTATTTCTCCCACCGTGGCCTGACTCGCTTCGTGCTGTCCGGGCGCAGCGGCGGCGACATCACCGAAGTGGTCGAAGAGCATTTCGGTATCAAGGCCGGTGCGTTGATCACTGTGCTGTACTTCTTCGCGATCTTCCCGATCCTGCTTATCTATAGCGTGGCCCTGACCAACACCGTCAGCAGCTTCATGGAGCACCAGCTGCACATGGTGCCTCCACCCCGCGCGATCCTGTCGTTCGTGCTGATCCTCGGCCTGCTGGCGATCGTGCGCTGCGGCGAGCAGGCCACGGTCAAGGTCATGAGCCTGCTGGTGTACCCGTTCATCGTTGCCCTGGGCCTGCTCGGCCTGTACCTGATCCCGCACTGGACCGGTGGCATCCTCGACAGCGCCGCCCAGGTGCCGTCGGGCTCGGCGTTCCTGCACACCCTGTGGCTGGCGATCCCGGTGATGGTGTTCTCGTTCAACCATTCGCCGATCATTTCGGCCTTCGCCGTCGACCAGAAGCGCAGCTATGGCGAGCACGCCGACGAGCGCAGTGGCCAGATCCTGCGCCGTGCCCACCTGTTGATGGTGGTGATGGTGCTGTTCTTCGTGTTCAGCTGCGTGCTCACCCTGAGCAGCGCCCAGCTGGCCGAAGCCAAGGCGCAGAACCTGTCGATCCTGTCGTACCTGGCCAACCACTTCAGCAACCCGACCATTGCCTTTGCCGCGCCGCTGATCGCCTTCATCGCCATTGCCAAGTCGTTCCTCGGCCACTACATCGGTGCCAGTGAAGGCCTCAAGGGCATCATCGCCAAGACCGGCGCACGCCCGGGTGCCAAAGCCCTGGACCGCCTGGTCGCCGCACTGATGCTGGTGGTCTGCTGGATCGTCGCCACCCTCAACCCAAGCATCCTCGGCATGATCGAATCGCTCGGCGGCCCGATCCTCGCCGTGCTGCTGTTCCTGATGCCGATGTACGCCATCCGTCGCGTGCCATCGATGCGCAAGTACAGCGGTGCACTGTCGAACGTGTTCGTCGTGGTGATCGGCCTGGTTGCGCTGACCTCGGTGGTGTATGGCCTGATCAGCTGATTCATTGCCCGCAATAGGAAAAGCCCGGAGCGTTTGTCGCCATCCGGGCTTTTTTTTGTCCACAGGAATTGTCAGGTAATAGAACAATTTCAATGTACCCATAGGCACCCGACCGCCTTCATGATTAACTCAGTGTCCTTTTCAAAACCCCGCATAAGGATTTCGTCATGGCTCAAGTGACTCTCAAAGGCAACCCGGTTCAGGTCAAAGGCAACCTGCCACAGGCCGGCGCCCAGGCTCCGGCTTTCTCCCTGGTCGGTGAAGGCCTGGCTGACAAGTCGCTGAAGGACTACGCCGGCAAGCGCAAGGTGCTGAACATCTTCCCAAGCGTCGACACCCCGACTTGCGCCACGTCCGTGCGCAAGTTCAACGCCCAGGCCAACGACGTGGCCAACACCGTGGTGCTGTGCATCTCGGCCGACCTGCCATTCGCCCAGGCGCGCTTCTGCGGTGCCGAAGGCCTGGACAACGTGAAGAACCTGTCGACCCTGCGTGGTCGCGAGTTCCTCGAGAACTACGGCGTCGCCATCGCCGACGGCCCGCTGGCCGGCCTGGCTGCCCGTGCCGTGGTGGTGCTGGACGAGAACGACAAGGTGCTGCACAGCGAGCTGGTTGGCGAAATCGCTGACGAGCCTAACTACGATGCAGCCCTGGCTGTACTGAAGTAAGGATTGCGTGGAGCAGGGGCGGCTGTTTCAGCCTGTTCCGGCCCTTTCGCGGGTAAACCCGCTTCCACAGGTACGGCGCAGCCCTTGAAAGCTGTGATACCCCTGTGGGAGCGGGTTTACCCACGATAGGTCCGGGGCAGGTGAAGGAACTCTTCTGCCTGGCTCCTCTCCAAGCAACACCCTGTAACGGCCCGGAACGCTTTCCGGGCCGTTTTCATTTAAAGTTCAACCTTTTGGCAACGTCAGGCAAAGGTAAACCTCTGGTAAAGAGCCTTTGCTATAACGATGCCAGTGCTTATCGTTCAACCTCCCAAGCCGCCATTTCTGAACAAGGTTCGTTCAACCCATGCAAGTGTCCAATTCCCGATCCCCTCGTCGCTGGCTCGTCGGCCTGCTGATCCTGCTGCTGGTGGCCCTGCTGGCCTGGTGGCTGTGGCCCGCGGCAACGCCTGCCCACAAAGCGGCCGGTGGAGGGCGTGGCGGCAAAGGCATGGGCATGGGAATGGGCGGCCGGCCTGGTTTCGGCGGTTCCACCGACCCGGTGCCGGTGCGCGTCGAGCCGGTGCGCGTGGGTGACTTCCCGCTTTACTACAAGGCGCTGGGCACGGTCACTGCGACCAACACGGTGAATGTGCGCAGCCGTGTGGCAGGCGAGCTGGTGAAGATCCTCTTCAAGGAGGGCCAGCAGGTCAAGGCCGGCGACCTGCTCGCCGAAATCGACCCACGTCCTTACCGCATCGCCCTGCAGCAGGCCGAAGGCACCCTGGCGCAGAACCAGGCGCAACTGAAGAACGCCCAGGTCGACCTGGCGCGTTACAAGGGCCTGTACGCCCAGGACAGCATCGCCAAACAGACCCTCGACACCGCAGAAGCCCAGGTCGCGCAGTTCCAGGGGCTGGTCAAGACCAACCAGGCCCAGGTCAACGATGCCCGCCTGAACCTCGACTTCACCCAGATCCGAGCGCCGATCAACGGCCGCGTGGGCCTGCGCCAGCTCGACCTGGGTAACCTGGTGGCGGCCAACGACACTACCGCCCTGGTGGTGATCACCCAGACCGAGCCGATCACTGTTGCCTTCACCTTGCCCGAAACCGAGCTGAACACCGTGCTCGACCGTTACCGCAGCGGCGCCAGCCTGCCCGTCGAGGCCTGGGACCGCACCGACAGCAAGCTGCAGTCGACCGGCGTGCTGGGCAGCATCGACAACCAGATCGACACCACCACCGGCACCCTCAAGTTCAAGGGCCGCTTCGAGAACAAGGACCATGCGCTGTTCCCCAACCAGTTCGTCAACGTGCGCCTGCTGGCCGACACCCTCAAGCAGGTGGTGATGGCTCCGGCAGCGGCCGTGCAGTTCGGCAACGACGGCACCTTCGCCTATGTGGTCAACGAGCAGAGCACGGTCAATATCCGCAAGCTCAAGGTCGGCGCCAGCGATGGCCAGAACAGCGTCATCCTCGACGGGCTCAAGGCAGGCGAGCGCCTGGTGCTGGAAGGCACCGACCGCCTGCGCGAAGGCACCAAGGTCGAAGTGGTCGAAGACAGCTCGCAAGTGCCGACCACCCCAGGCCAGCACCTGCAGGGCCAGGACGCCAAGGGTTCGGCCCAGGCCGATGAAGCGCCTTCCGGCAAAACGGCAGCCAAGGCGGGCGCATGAACCTGTCGCGCCTGTTCATCCTCCGCCCGGTCGCTACCACGCTGACCATGCTGGCCATCGTTCTGGCCGGCCTGATCGCCTACAAGCTGCTGCCGGTGTCGGCCTTGCCTCAGGTCGACTACCCGACCATCCGCGTCATGACCTTGTACCCAGGCGCCAGCCCGCAGGTGATGACCAGCGCGGTGACCGCCCCGCTGGAGCGCCAGTTCGGCCAGATGCCGGGCCTGGAACAGATGGCCTCGACCAGCTCCGGCGGCGCCTCGGTACTGACCCTGCGCTTCAGCCTGGACATGAATATGGACGTCGCCGAGCAACAGGTGCAGGCCGCGATCAACGCCGCCAGCAACCTGCTGCCCAGCGACTTGCCGGCGCCGCCGGTGTACAACAAGGTCAACCCGGCAGACACCCCGGTGCTGACCCTGGCCATTTCCAGCAAGACCCTGCCGCTGCCCAAGCTCAACGACCTGGTCGACACCCGCGTGGCGCAGAAGCTCGCGCAGATCAGCGGCGTGGGCATGGTCAGCATCGCCGGCGGCCAGCGCCAGGCAGTGCGGATCAAGGTCAACGTCGATGCGCTGGCCGCCAACGGCCTCAACCTGGAGGACGTGCGCACCCTGATCGGCGCGTCCAACGTCAACCAGCCGAAGGGCAACTTCGATGGCCCGACCCGGGTGTCGATGCTCGACGCCAACGACCAGCTGCGCTCGCCCGAGGAATACGCCAACCTCATCCTCGCCTACAACAATGGCGCGCCGCTACGCCTGAAGGACGTCGCCGAAATCGTCGACGGTACCGAAAACGAACGCCTGGCCGCCTGGGCCAACCAGAACCAGGCCGTGCTGCTGAACATCCAGCGCCAGCCCGGTGCCAACGTCATCGAGGTGGTCGACCGCATCAAGCAGTTGCTGCCATCGATCACCGACAACCTGCCGGCTGGCCTCGATGTGTCGGTGCTCACCGACCGCACCCAGACCATCCGCGCTGCGGTCAAGGACGTGCAGCATGAACTGCTGATCGCCATCGTGCTGGTGGTGATGGTCACGTTCGTGTTCCTGCGCCGCTTCAGCGCCACCATCATCCCCTCGATCGCCGTACCGCTGTCGCTGATCGGCACCTTCGGCGTGATGTACCTGGCCGGCTTCTCGGTCAACAACCTGACGCTGATGGCCCTGACCATCGCCACCGGCTTCGTGGTCGACGATGCCATCGTCATGCTCGAGAACATCTCGCGCCACATCGAGGAAGGCGAGACGCCGCTGCAGGCGGCACTCAAGGGCGCCAAGCAGATCGGCTTCACCCTGATCTCGCTGACGTTCTCGCTGATCGCCGTACTGATCCCGTTGCTGTTCATGGCCGACGTGGTTGGCCGGTTGTTCCGCGAATTCGCCATCACCCTGGCGGTGGCGATCCTGATTTCCCTGGTGGTGTCGCTGACCCTGACGCCGATGATGTGCGCGCGCCTGCTCAAGCGTGAGCCCAAGGAAGACGAGCAGGGCCGCTTCTACCGCGCCAGCGGTGCCTGGATCGACTGGATGATCGAGCACTACGGCCGCGGCCTGCAGTGGGTGCTCAAGCACCAGCCGCTGACCTTGCTGGTGGCCGTGGCCACCTTGGCGCTCACCGTGCTGCTGTACCTGGTGGTGCCCAAGGGCTTCTTCCCGGTGCAGGACACCGGGGTGATCCAGGGTATTTCCGAGGCGCCGCAGTCCACCTCGTTCGCCGCCATGAGCGAGCGCCAGCAGGCCCTGAGCAAGGTCATCCTGCAGGACCCGGCGGTGCAGAGTCTGTCGTCCTACATCGGTGTCGACGGCGACAACGCCACGCTCAACAGCGGCCGCCTGCTGATCAATCTCAAGCCCCATGGCGAGCGGGATGTCACCGCCGGTGAGGTGATCAGCCGCCTGCAGCCGCAACTCGACAAGCTGGTCGGCATCCGCCTGTTCATGCAGCCGGTGCAGGACCTGAGCATCGAGGACCGGGTCAGCCGCACCCAATACCAGTTCAGCCTGTCGTCGCCCGATGCCGACCTGCTGGCGCAGTGGAGCGGCAAGCTGGTGCATGCCCTGCAGCAGCGCCCGGAGTTGCAGGACGTGGCCAGCGACCTGCAGGACAAGGGCCTGCAGGTGTACCTGGTGATCGACCGTGACATGGCCAGCCGCCTGGGCATCAGTGTGTCGCAGATCACCAACGCCCTGTACGACGCCTTCGGCCAGCGGCAGATTTCCACCATCTACACCCAAGCCAGCCAGTACCGCGTGGTGCTGCAGTCGCAGGATGCGGCAGTGATCGGCCCGCAGGCGCTGGAGTCGATCCACGTCAAGGCCACCGACGGCGGCCAGGTGCGGCTGTCGGCGCTGGCGCGCATCGAGCAGCGCCAGGCGCAGCTGGCCATTTCCCACATCGGTCAGTTCCCGGCGGTAACCTTGTCGTTCAACCTGGCCCATGGCGCGTCGCTGGGCGAGGCGGTCAAGGTGATCGAGCAGGTGCAGCAGGACATCGGCATGCCGCTCGGCGTGCAGACCCGCTTCCAGGGCGCCGCCGAAGCCTTCCAGGCCTCGCTGTCGAGCACCTTGCTGCTGATCCTGGCGGCGGTGGTGACCATGTATATCGTGCTGGGCGTGCTCTACGAGAGCTACATCCACCCGGTGACCATCCTCTCGACCTTGCCGTCGGCGGCGGTCGGCGCCTTGCTGGCGTTGATCCTCAGCGGCAACGACCTGGGCATGATCGCCATCATCGGCATCATCCTGCTGATCGGCATCGTCAAGAAGAACGCGATCATGATGATCGACTTCGCCCTCGAGGCCGAGCGTAACCAGGGCATGAGCCCGCAGGATGCGATCTACCAGGCAGCGCTGCTGCGCTTCCGGCCGATCCTGATGACCACCTTGGCCGCGCTGTTCGGCGCCGTGCCGTTGATGCTGGCCACCGGCTCCGGTGCCGAGCTGCGTCAGCCGCTGGGCCTGGTGATGGTCGGCGGCCTGCTGGTCAGCCAGGTGCTGACGCTGTTCACCACGCCGGTCATCTACCTGTACTTCGACCGCCTGGCGCGCCGCTGGCGCCCGGCCGCTGACGCGCAGCAGGCCGAGGCATGAACCTGTCCGGACCTTTCATTCGCAGGCCCGTGGCGACCATGCTGCTGAGCCTGGCGATCATGCTGCTCGGCGGCGTCAGCTTCGGCCTGCTGCCGGTGTCGCCATTGCCGCAGATGGACTTCCCGGTGATCGTCGTGCAAGCCAACCTGTCCGGGGCCAGCCCCGAGGTCATGGCCGCTACCGTGGCCACGCCGCTGGAGCGCAAGCTCGGCAGCATCGCCGGCGTCACCACCCTGACCAGCAGCTCCAACCAGGGCTCGACGCGGGTGATCATCGGCTTCGAGATGGGCCGTGACATCGACGGCGCCGCGCGCGAGGTGCAGGCGGCGATCAACGCCACGCGCAACCTGCTGCCCAGCGGCATGCGCAGCATGCCCACCTACAAGAAGATCAACCCGTCGCAGGCGCCGATCATGGTGCTCTCGCTGACGTCCAGCGTGTTGCAGAAGGGCCAGCTGTACGACCTGGCCGACACCATCCTGTCGCAGAGCCTGGCCCAGGTCAGCGGGGTAGGGGAAGTGCAGATCGGTGGCAGCTCGCTGCCGGCGGTGCGCATCGCCGTCGAGCCGCAGCTGCTCAACCAGTACAGCCTGTCGCTGGACGAGGTGCGCACGGCGGTGGCCAACGCCAACCAGCGCCGCCCCATGGGCTTTGTCGAGGACGCCCAGCGCAACTGGCAGGTGCGCGCCAACGACCAGCTGGAAACCGCCAAGGACTACGAGCCGATCGTGATCCGCCAGTCGAACGGCACGATCCTGCGCCTGTCGGACGTGGCCACCGTCACCGATGGTGTCGAAAACCGCTACAACAGCGGCTTTTTCAACGACCAGAGCGCCGTGTTGCTGGTGGTCAACCGCCAGACCGGCGCCAACATCATCCAGACCGTCGACCAGATCAAGGCCCAGCTCCCGGCCCTGCAGTCGCTGCTGCCGGCCAACGTGCAACTGAACGTGGCCATGGACCGCTCGCCGGTGATCAAGGCCACCCTCAAGGAGGCCGAACACACCCTGCTGATCGCCGTGGTGCTGGTGATCCTGGTGGTCTACCTGTTCCTCGGCAGCCTGCGCGCCTCGCTGATCCCCAGCCTGGCGGTACCGGTGTCGCTGGTGGGCACCTTCGCGGTGATGTACCTGTGCGGCTTCTCGCTGAACAACCTGTCGCTGATGGCGTTGATCCTGGCCACCGGCCTGGTGGTGGACGATGCCATCGTGGTGCTGGAGAACATCTCGCGGCACATCGAGGACGGCCAGCCGCCGATGCGCGCGGCGTTTCTCGGCGCCAAGGAGGTCGGTTTCACCTTGCTGTCGATGAACGTCTCGCTGGTGGCGGTGTTCGTCTCGATCCTGTTCATGGGCGGCATCGTGCGCAACCTGTTCCAGGAGTTCTCGATCACCCTGGCGGCGGCGATCATCGTCTCGCTGGTGGTGTCGCTGACCCTCACGCCGATGCTCTGCGCCCGCTGGCTCAAGCCCCATCGCGCCGAGCAGACACGCCTGCAACGCTGGAGCGACAAGGCTCACCAGCGCATGGTCGATGCCTACGACCGCAGCCTTGGCTGGGCCCTGCGCCACAAGCGCCTGACGCTGATCAGCCTGCTGGCGACCATCGGCCTGAACATCGCCCTGTACGTGGTGGTGCCCAAGACCTTGATGCCGCAACAGGACACCGGCCAGTTGCAAGGTTTCATCCGCGGCGACGATGGCTTGTCATTCAGCGTCATGCAGCCAAAGATGGAAATCTACCGTCGCGCGCTACTGGCCGACCCGGCAGTGGAGAGCGTGGCCGGCTTCATCGGCGGTAACAGCGGCACCAACAACGCTTTTGTGCTGGTACGCCTGAAGCCCATCGCCGAGCGCAAGCTCGATGCGCAGAAAGTCATCGAGCGCCTGCGCAAGGAAATGCCCAAGGTGCCGGGCGGGCGGCTGTTCCTGATGGCCGACCAGGACCTGCAACTGGGCGGCGGTGGCCGTGACCAGACCTCCTCGCAGTACCTGTATACCCTGCAAAGTGGTGACTTGGCGGCCCTTCGCCAGTGGTTCCCCAAAGTGGTCGCGGCATTGCGCGCGCTCCCCGAGCTGACGGCCATCGACGCCCGTGACGGCTCCGGCACCCAGCAGGTGACGCTGGTGGTCGACCGTGACCAGGCCAAGCGCCTGGGCATCGACATGGACATGATCACCGCCGTGCTGAACAACGCCTACAGCCAGCGGCAGATCTCGACCATCTACGACAGCCTCAACCAGTATCAGGTGGTGCTGGAGATCAACCCGAAATACGCCTGGGACCCAAGCACCCTGGAACAGGTGCAGGTGATCACCAGTGACGGTGCGCGGGTGCCGCTGTCGACCATCGCCCACTATGAGAACAGCCTGGCCAATGACCGGGTCAGCCACGAAGGCCAGTTCGCCTCCGAAGACATCGCCTTCGACGTTGCCGAAGGCTACAGTCCCGACCAGGCCATGGCCGCGGTCGAGCGGGAAGTGGCCAAGCTTGGCCTGCCCGAGGAAGTGATCGCCAAGCTCGGTGGTACGGCCAGTGCGTTCGCCAAGACCCAGGAAGGGCAGCCGTTCATGATCCTCGGTGCCCTGGTGCTGGTGTACCTGGTGCTGGGCATCCTCTACGAAAGCTACATCCACCCGCTGACCATCCTGTCGACCTTGCCCTCGGCCGGTGTCGGCGCCTTGCTGGCGTTGTATGCCACTGGCGGCGAGTTCAGCCTGATCTCGTTGCTGGGCCTGTTCCTGCTGATCGGCGTGGTGAAGAAGAACGCCATCCTGATGATCGACCTGGCCCTGCAGCTGGAGCGCCACCAGGGCCTGAGCCCGGAGGAGTCGATCCGCCGCGCCTGCCTGCTGCGCCTGCGGCCGATCCTGATGACCACCCTGGCCGCCATCCTGGGCGCCTTGCCGCTGCTGATCAGCCGCGCCGAAGGTGCCGAAATGCGCCAGCCGCTGGGCCTGACCATCATTGGCGGCCTGGTCGTCAGCCAGCTGCTGACCCTTTACACGACGCCGGTGGTGTACCTGTACCTGGACCGCCTGCGCCACCGATTCAACCATTGGCGCGGTGTACGCACCGACGCCGCCCTGGACACGCCGCTATGAACTTCGCCCAGACTCCGCTTCACCGTGCCTTGCAGCTGCTGACCCGTGGCCGTGGCTCGCGCCTGGCCGGCGCCGGGCTGTGCGTGGCCATGCTCAGTGCCTGTACCCTGAGCCCGGACTACCACCGCCCGGCGCTGAGTACACCGGCGCAGTACAAGCAGGCCGAGGGCTGGACCCAGGCCAACCCGTCCGATGCCATCGCCCGTGGTGCCTGGTGGGAAATCTACGGCGATGCCGGGTTGAATGCGCTGGTCGAGGAACTCAACCGCAGCAACCAGACCGTTGCGCAATCGGAAGCCCAGTACCGCCAGGCCCAGGCCTTGGTACGCAGCAGCCGGGCGTCGCTGTTCCCCAGCCTGGACTTGAGCGCCAGCAAGAACCGCTCGGCACAAGGCACCGGCAGTTCCAGTTCGAGCCTGTCCAACAACAGCAGCGGTATCCGCAACACCTACAACGCGCAGCTCGGCGTCAGCTGGGAAGTCGACCTGTGGGGCAAGCTGCGCGAGACCCTGAACGCCAACGAGGCCAGCGCCGAAGCGAGCTTCGCCGACCTGGCCGCGATTCGCCTCAGCCAGCAGTCCGAGCTGGTGCAGAACTACCTGCAGTTGCGGGTGATCGACGAGCAGAAGCGCTTGCTGGAGGCGACCGTCGCGACCTATGAGCGATCGCTGCGGATGAACGAAAACCAGTACCGCGCTGGTGTCGCCGGCCCGGATGCGGTGGCCCAGGCGCGTACCCAGCTCAAGTCCACCCAGGCCGACCTGATCGACCTGATCTGGCAGCGTGCGCAGTTCGAGAATGCCATCGCGGTGTTGCTGGGCAAGGCCCCGGCGGATTTTTCCCTGGCCGACAGCGGGCGCATTCCGGCGCTACCGCAAATCCCGGTGGCGTTGCCGTCGCAACTGCTCGAACGGCGCCCGGACATCGCCTCGGCCGAGCGCAACGTGATCGCCGCCAACGCCAACATTGGCGTGGCGCGTGCCGCATACTTCCCGGACTTGAGCCTGAGCATGAGTGGTGGCTACTCCAGCAGCAGCTTCAGCAACTGGATCGAGCTGCCCAACCGCTACTGGTCGGTGGGGCCGCAACTGGCGCTGACCTTGTTCGACGCCGGCAAGCGCAGCGCCGAGGTTGACCGCACCCGGGCGGTGTATGACCAGACCGTGGCGCAGTACCGCCAGACCGTGCTCGACGGCTTCAAGGAGGTGGAGAACTTCCTGGTGCAGTTGAAGGTGTACGCCGACGAGGCGGTGGTGCGCCAGGAAGCGCTGGAAGCTGCACGCGAGTCGTTGCGCCTGACTGAAAACCAGTACCGCGCCGGTCTGATCGGCTACCTGGATGTGGTCAATGTGCAGACCACCGCGCTGAGTAACGAGCGCAGTGCACTGACGTTGTTGGAAGGGCGCCTGGTCGCCAGCGTGCAGCTGATCGCTGCGCTTGGCGGCGGTTGGGATGCCGAGCAGGCGTTTGCCCAGCAGGAGTAAGTATTCCTGCAAGCAGGCTCCGTTTACTGTGGGACTGTCTTGCTCTGCTTCTCAAAGCTGCCGCGATTCTGGTGGGAGCCGCGCTTGTCGTGGCGACGAACCGCGTCGATGGGCCGCGAAGCGGCCCCCCGATTTCAAGGTTGTTGCATAAATTGCCGGGGCCGCCTTGCGGCCCATCGACGCGGTTCGTCGCCACGACAAGCGCGGCTCCCACAGAAAAGCGCGGTGGCCCGACAAGTGGCAATTTGCCTTCATTTGGTTTGAAATTGCTCTAAATCAGGTTGTTCAGCGGTTTTTCGTGTTCGTTGGATCCATTCCCATTCGCACAAACCCCGTGCGTTTCGCCAAAGCTTGAGTACAATCGTCAGTTTTTTCCGGGCCCCCTGTCCCGAGCTGGATTTTCCAATGCTGAACGGTAGTTACTCCTCCGCGCTGGTGCTTATCTCACTCTGCGTGGCTATCCTCGCTTCCTACACCGCACTCGACCTGACTGGCCGTATCGCCACGGCCAAGGGCCGTGCCGTGCATCTTTGGATGGGCGGGGGCGCGCTGGCCATGGGCATCGGCGTGTGGTCGATGCACTTCATCGGCATGCTCGCCTTCAGCCTGCCCATCGCCCTGGGCTATGACATCGGCCTGACCGTGTTATCACTGCTGATTGCCGTGCTGTCTTCCGGTTTCGCCTTGTGGCTGGTGAGCCAGCCAAGCCTGCCCAAGCAGCAGCTGGCGTTCGGCGCGCTGATCATGGGCTCCGGCATCGCCTTCATGCACTACACCGGCATGGCGGCGCTGCGCATGCTGCCCGGCATCGATTATGACCCGGCCTTGTTCGGCGCCTCACTGGCCATTGCGGTGGGCGCATCGGCAGCCGCCTTGTGGATTGCCTTCCGCCTGCGCCAGCACACCCCCTACGTGCGCCAGGTCCGCGGCCTGGCGGCCATGGTGATGGGGGTTGCCATCGTCGGCATGCACTACACCGGCATGGCTGCGGCAAACTTCCCCGAGGGCAGCTACTGCGGCGCGCTGACCAGCGGGTTGCAGGGCGATGGCCTGGTCTACCTGGTGCTGATCACCACCCTGGCGGTGCTGGCCGTGGCCTTGCTCACCTCGGTGCTGGATGCACGCCTGGAGGCGCGTACCGCAGCACTGGCCCACTCGCTGACCCTGGCCAACCAGGAGCTGACCCAGCTGGCCTTGCACGACACCTTGACCGGGCTGCCCAACCGCACGCTGTTGTCCGACCGCATCGATCAGGCGATTGGCAAGGTGGCGGAGCAGGGCGGCTGCTTTGCCTTGATGTTCATCGACCTGGACGGTTTCAAACCGGTCAACGACGCCTTTGGCCACCATGTCGGCGACCTGCTGCTCAAGGCCGTGGCAGCCCGCCTGCGTGGCCATCTGCACAGCCAGGACACCCTGGCGCGGATCGGCGGTGACGAGTTCGTGTTGCTGGTGGAACTGCAGGAGCCGGAAGACGCCATGGATGTAGCGGTCAAGCAGGTCAACCTGGTGTCACGCGCGTTCCGCGTCGCCGAGCATGACCTGCAACTGACTGCCAGCCTGGGCATCGTGCTGTACCCCGGCAACGGCCACGACCAGCTGGAACTGCTGCGCAACGCCGATGCGGCCATGTACCACGCCAAGAGCGCCGGCAAGAACGGCTACAGCTTCTTCGACGCATCGATGAACAGCAACGCCCGTCAGCAGTTGCAATTGTTGCAAGACCTGCGCATGGCCCTGGAGCAGGGCCAGTTCCGCTTGCACTACCAGCCTAAGTTCGACGCTCAGGCCCGCGCACCGATCGGTGCCGAAGCCTTGCTGCGCTGGGAGCACCCACAGCACGGCCTGATGTTGCCGGACCGCTTCATCGGCCTGGCGGAAAAGACCGGCCTGATCATCCCCATCGGCGAGTGGGTGCTGGATGAAGCTTGCCGGCAGATGCGCCAGTGGGTCGAACAGGGCCATACGGACTGGCGCATGGCGGTCAACCTGTCGGCCATCCAGTTCTGCCACGCCGGCCTGGTGGACAGCGTCGCCCGGGCCCTGCAGGAGAACGGCCTGGCAGCCAACCGCCTGACCCTGGAGATCACCGAAACCACCGCCATGCACGATGCCGATGCCAGCATGGCGGTGCTGCAGCGGCTGTCGGACATGGGCGTGGACCTGTCCATCGACGACTTCGGTACTGGCTATTCGAGCCTGATGTACCTCAAGCGGCTGCCGGCCAACGAACTGAAGATCGACCGTGGTTTCGTGCGTGACCTGGAGCAGGACAGCGACGACGCGGCGATTGTTTCGGCGATCGTCGCCCTGGGCCAGGCGCTGGGCCTGCGCATCGTTGCCGAAGGGGTGGAGACCAACCGCCAGCAGGACTTCCTGACCCGCCTGGGCTGTGATTCGCTGCAAGGCTACTTGCTCGGTCAGCCGGTGCCGGCCGAGCAGTTCATGGGCAGGTTGCAGGTGTTGCGCGAGGAAAGCGAGGCGGCGGTCTAGCCCGCATCAAGCAAGGTAAAGGGGGGCGAGAACGCTTCCATCTCGGCCTCCACGGCCTCGATGATACGTTCGACATCCGCTGCGGCCATGATCGCCGTGCAGGGGATACCGGCGATGGCCAGCAGGGTCTCGCCGGTGGCGCGGTCGAACAGCCGTGCAACCATGCTGCGCGGTGCATCCATGCTGGCCTCGAAGCCCAGCGGATGGAAATGCCAGCGCATCACCTGGCAGGCGTTGGGGAACGTCATCTTGTTCAAGCCAGCCTCCTTGTCCTTGCCTGGACGCGGTGATCGGTTGCCGTTCGCTCGGCTGCCGGGAACCTAACCATAGCATCTGTCACAGGCCATGTTCGGTGCAAAACAAGACAAATGTATTAATACATGACAGCGTTCACAGAGCCATCAGGACAACCGTCTTACGGCAAATGGCCACGCAAACGTTTTCTCTGCATGATGGCAGCATGGTTGTCGTTTTGCTCTGCTAGTTTTAACGTCATTCGGCGCACAGCGTTTTCGGACGAGCGGTGCGAGCTGGGCAGACAGGGAGACAGTCATGCGCTATTCCACGCTCACTCACCGCATTGCCAGCGACGCCGGTGCGGCGTGGGATATTCACTACCAGGCCCAGGCATTGCGCCGCGCGGGGCGCGAGATCTTCCTGCTGTCGATGGGGGACCCGGATTTCGACACGCCAGCGCCGGTGGTCGACGCAGCGATAGCCAGCCTGCAGCGCGGTGAAACCCATTACAGCGACGTGCACGGTAGCCTGGCGCTGCGCCAGGCGATTGCCCGGCGCACGGGGGCGCAAGTCTCGGCCGACCAGGTGATGGTCCTGGCCGGTGCCCAGTGCGCGCTGTACGCGGTTTGCCAGTGCCTGTTCGAAAGCGGTGACGAGGTGATCGTTGCCGAGCCCATGTATGTCACCTATCAAGGTGTGCTTGCAGCCAGTGGCGCACAGCCGGTGCAGGTACCGATCAGTCCGGAGCAGGGTTTTCGCCTTGACCCGCTGGCAGTGGCCCGGGCGATAACCCCGCGTACCCGTGGCCTGTTGCTGAATACCCCGCATAACCCGACGGGCGCTGCCATCTCGCCGCAGGACATGGCGCGGCTGGGGCAGCTGTGCCGGGAACATGACCTGTGGCTGGTGTGCGATCAGGTGTACAGCGGCTTGCTGTTCGACGGCGAACCGGCAGACCCGATGAATTCGCCGGGCATGGCCGAGCGCTGTGTGCTGATCGACAGCGTGTCCAAGTCCCACGCCATGAGCGGTTGGCGGGTGGGTTGGGTGGTCGGCCCGCAGCCCTTGATTGCACACCTCGCCACCTTGGCCATGGTGATGCTGTTCGGCCTGCCGGAATTTGTCATGGCTGCTGTTTGCATGGCGCTGGAGCAGGATCTGCCGGCCGTACGGGAGATGCGCGAGGCTTATCGGCAGCGGCGCGATCGGGTCTGTGCTGCCCTGGCAGATTGCCCCGGGCTGCTCGCCCATCGGCCGGCGGGCGGCATGTTCGTCATGCTCGATATCCGTGCCACTGGGCTCAGCGCCCAGGCCTTCGCTCAGCGCCTGCTGCTGGAGGAGGGCGTAGCACTTTTGCCTGGGGATGCGTTCGGCCCCAGTGCGGCGGGCCATGTGCGCATGGGGCTGGTGCTCGATGCCGAGCGCCTGGAGCAAGCCTGTCGGCGCATCGTTGCCTGTGCCGGGCGCGTGCTAGCCGAGCAGGCCTGCCGCAATGTTGATGGTAAAGCCCAGAATCGCCGTGTTGAACACAAAGCCTACCAGTGAATGCGCCAGCACCACCCGGCGCATGCCACGCCCGCTGACGCCGACATCGGAAGTCTGCACGGCAACACTGATGGTGAACGAAAAGTAATGGAAGTCCCAGTAATCCGGGTTGCACTCACCGTCCGGGAAGCGCAGCGCCGGCGCATTGCGCTCGCCGGTATAGAACAGGCGGGCGTAGTGCAGGCTGAAGATGCAGCCGATCAGCAGCCACGAGCCGGCTACGGTGAGCCCGGTATACAGGTAGTGCAGGGCCAATGCGCTGCCTTGCAGCCCGCGGCTCGAAACCAGCTGCAGAGTGACGGCGGCCAGGCTGGCGATGGCCGCGACACACACGGTGAACAGCACCAGGCCGGCGTTTTCGTCCTCGACCCTGGCGACCTTGCGCACTTTGTCGGGGCTGGCACGCCAGGTCAGCCACAGGACCAGCAGCAGGTACAGCCATACGCCCAGATTCCAGCCAGCAAGGATGCGCTGCACGGTGTCGTCGGCAGGGATCAGCCAGGCGCCGAGCATGCCGGCCAGGGCGGCGATGCTCAGGCGGGGGTGAGTACGGGTAAGGCGGTGGAAAACCATGGGCGCTCGCGTGTGGATGCTCGGTCTGAACTCTAGACCACAGATCACCTGCCACGGTATGGGTTCGATCAAGTTACTGGGTTTGCGGTACCATTGCGCGCCGTTGCTTCGATTCGCTTCAGGATTCACGTTTTGTCCGACCTTTCGCAAAATCCACTGCTGCAATACCTGGCCCGGCTGGCACCGTCCAGCCAGCAGACCATGCGTTACATCCTCCAGGATGCCGCCGACCGGCTCGGTTTCGTCGACTGCAACCTCGTCGATGTGCCGTGGCACCGGCTGGACCCTGGCCATGTGATTGCGCTGGTGGCGGCATTGCGCGCCGATGGTTATGCGCCGAACAGCTCCTCGCTCTATGTCAACGCCGTGCGCGGGGTGATGAACGAGGCGTGGCGCCAAGGCCTGATCGACCATGAGCAGTTGCTGCGCATCCGTGAAGTGAAGCCGGCGTCCGGCAGCCGCCTGCCGCCCGGGCGCAACCTGCGGCGCAGCCTGATTCGCGAGCTGATGGACCTGTGCGAGGCCGACCCACGGCCGCAGGGGGTGCGCGACGCCGCCATCATCGCCTTGCTCTACGGTACTGGCATGCGCAAGTCCGAATCGGTGGATATCGACCTCAGCCAGGTCGACTTCGAGGCGCGCAGCCTGCAGGTCACGGGCAAGGGTAACCGGCAGTTGATCAAGTATGCCCCGGCCTGGGCATTCGAAAAGCTGCAGGCCTGGCTGGACCTGCGCCGGCAGGCGCTGCCCGAAGGGGCGTCGGACGACCCGTTCCTGTTCAACCGTATCCGCCGTGGCAACCACATCACCCGGGCACGCATCACCAAGCATGCGATCTATTACATCGCCCGCCAGCGCGGCGCCCAGGTGGGGGTTAAGATCATGCCCCATGATTTTCGCCGGGCGTTCATCACCCGGGTGATCGAAGAGCATGACCTGTCGATTGCGCAGAAGCTGGCGCATCATGCCAACATCCAGACCACTGCCAGTTATGACCGGCGTGATGACAACGAACGGCGGCGCGCGGTGGACCGCTTCGACTACTGATTCGCTTGCACCAGCCCTTTCGCGGGGCAAGCCCGCTCCCACAAAAACACCAAAGGCTCGAATTCAGTGAAGTTCTGTGGGAGCAACTGTCTTGCTCAGTTTCTAGAATCTGGCGCGATCCCTGTGGGAGCGGGCTTGTCCCGCGAAGAGGCCCTGACAAGCTAATGAATGCTCGAAGCCAGGTCGAAGATCGGCATGTACATCAGGATCACGATCCCGCCGATCAGTAGCCCGATGAAGGTCATCAGCAGCGGTTCGAACAGCTTCACGAACCACTCTACCCAGCGGCCGATTTCCTGATCATGGAAATCGGCGCAGCGTTCGAGCATTTCCCCCAGGTTCCCCGATTGTTCCCCCGCCCGCAGCAGCCGCAGCGATACGGGGGTGACCAACTGGCCGGCCTCCAGTGCGTCCGATAACGGCAGCCCTTCACCCACGCGCCGGCTGGCCTGCTCAAGGCCTTGCGCCGAAGCGCTGCCGAGCAGCCCATGGGCCATGCCCATGGCGGTGAGAATCGGAATACCGCCCTGCAGCAGGATCCCCAGCGAGCGATAGAAACGCGCCAGCTCATACATCACCAGGCGCTGATGCAAGGCGGGCAAACGCCGCAGTTGCCGCGATGCAAAGCGCCGTACCAACGGGTTGCGGCGCAGTACCACCAGCGCACCGATGCCGCCCGCGACCGCCAGGGCCAGCGGCAGCTGCTGGGCATGCAGGAACAGGCCGACATCCATCAGTACCCGGGACAACCAGGGCAGTTCGCTGCCCATGCCCTCGAACACCAGGCTGAAGCGCGGTACTACATAGCCGAGCAGGAACAGCACCACACCGCCCCCCACCAGCAACAGCAGCAATGGGTAGACCGATGCGCCCACCAGTTTCTGCCGGACCAGGTCCAGGCGCTGGCGATAGCCGATGTAGCGGGCCAAGGCGTCCCCCAGCGCGCCGGTGCGTTCGCTGGACTGCACCAGCGCCACGTACAGTGGCGGAAACACCCGTGGCTGCTGTGCCAGCGACTGGGACAGCGAGCGGCCTTCATAGAGCTGACGCACCAGCTCGGTCAGGACCTTGCGCGTAGCCCCGACGGGGGACTTTTCCGCCAGGCTCTCCAAGGCATCGATCAGCGGCAGGCCGGCGTGCAGCAGGGTGGTCAGTTCCTGGCTGAACAGCACCAGGTCGAATGTCGCCGCACGGCGCCAGGCCAGGCCACCCAGGGCTTTACCCTGGCCGCGCACGCTGACCACCCGCAACCCTTGGTGCTCGGCCTGGCGACGCGCGTGTTCGGCGTCTTCGGCGTCGACCTGTATCTGCACGATGCCCTGTCTGCCGAGGGCCTTGAGGCTATAGCGCATGTCCGTTCTCCTCATTGCCAGCTGGTGATTTCAGCGTTTTCGCCATCGCCGCCGGGCTGGCCGTCCTTGCCCATCGACAGCAGGTCGTACTCACCCCCGTTTTCGCCGGGCTGACGGTAGATGTAGGGGCGGCCCCAGGGGTCCTGCGGCACCGCCTTCTGCAGGTAGGGCCCCGACCAGCGCGCCTCGCCACTGGGGGCTGTGACCAGCGCCTGCAGGCCCTGCTCGCTGCTGGGGTAATGGCCCACTTCCAGGCGGTACAGGTCCAGGGCCTTGCCCAGGCCTTCGATCTGCGCCTTCGCCACCTTGGCTTCCGAGCGACCGAGCTGGCTGAAGTACTTGGGCGCGACGATGCCGGCCAGTAAACCGAGCACCACCAGGACTACCAGGAGTTCAAGCAGGGTGAAGCCCCGTTGGGGGTTGGATTTGCGCTGCATGGTGAAGCCCTCCGCTGGATGGGGACACGCTTTTCCAAGCCACATGCAACAGCCGTGCACGTCTGCCTCGGGGCCTTGCGCCATGCGCCATGGCAAGCGGCACGGTGCTTGCGTCGTTGCACAAAAGCCCGGGTTTTCCGGGGCATTTCCCCCATATCGGGGGGCACGGCGGGGAGGCGACCGACATGCGAGTGGTGATCCTGGTAGTGACCTGGCTGGTGGCGGCATTCGCCCAGGCCGACATGTACATTTCCGTCGATGCCAATGGCGGCTATGTACTGAGCAACGTCCACCGGCCAGGACGCCATTACCAGCGGGTGATCAGCGAACCCCTCGCCCAGGCAGGCCCGGCCGATGCGCAGTTGATCACCGGGCGGCCCTATGCCGAACTGGTGGCGGCGGCTGCCCGCGACTACGATGTGCCGCTGGCGCTGCTGCATGCGCTGATCAAGGCCGAGTCAGGCTACAACCCGAAGGCCCGCTCGGCGGCTGGGGCGGTGGGGCTGATGCAGCTGATGCCGGACACGGCCAAGGAGATGGGGGTGGAGAATATCCTCGACCCCGAAGACAACGTGCAGGGCGGCGCGCGCTACCTCAAACGCATGCTGACCCTGTTCGACAATGACATCACCCTGGCCGTAGCCGCCTACAACGCTGGCCCCGATGCCGTGCGGCGGCGCGGTGCGGTACCACCGTTCGCCGAGACCCGCCGCTACGTGCCAACCGTGCTGCGCGAATACCGCAAGCTGCAGGGGCTGGCCGATGACTCGCCGCTCTGAACGGACCTTGCGTCGCACAAGTGGCGCAATTCGTCCCCAATCAATCCCATGGTCACCCAACTCTGGGCTATAACCTTTGAACAGGTGCCCTGCAGTGGAGTCCGCCATGGACGTCGCCCCCCGTACCGAAGCAATTGAGGCGCCTGCGGGTAGCGAAGCCGCTGCGGCGCGCCGGCCCTTCAATTTGCTGCGCTGGTACGCCTGGGTGAGCCTGGCGATCATCCTGTCGGTGGCTGCGGGTCTGGGGCTGATTTCCAGCCGTTTCATCATCGATGAGAGCATCGAGCGCGACGCTTTGCTCACCGCGCAGTTCATCACCTCGATCGCCGATGCCGAAGTGCGCCATGTGTCGATCCCCAATGTGCGCACCATGGGTGAATTGCTCGATCCACGCGCCGATCACACGGTCTTGCCCGATGTCGACCCGGAAGCGCGGCGCAAGGCCCGCGGTGAGTTCCTCGACCATATCGCCCATCTGCCGGACATGCTGCTGGCCAACATCTATGCCCCGGACCGGACGGTGATCTGGTCGACCAACCCGGCGCTGATGGGCAAGCTGATCGCCGGTGATGAAGACCTGGATCGGGCCTTCGAGTACAAGATGCGGGTCTCGGCCAGTTACCACAATTTCGAGCAGGCACGCATCGAGCAGAAGTTCGTGGTCCCGCCGGAACAGCTGTTCATCGAAAACTACATCCCCTTGTTCGATGCCGATGGCGATACCGTCACGGCGATGGTGGAAATCTACAAGGAGCCGCGCGACCTGATCGTGCGCATCGAGCATGGGCTGATTCTCATCTGGCTGGCCATCACCGTCGGTGCTGCGCTGGTCTATATCGGCCTGTACGGCATCATGCGCCGCGCCGCGCGAGTGATGGCGGTGCAACAGAAGCGCCTGATCAGCAGTGAGACCTACGTGGCCCTTGGCGAGGTGTCGTCGGCGGTGGCTCACAGCCTGCGCAACCCGTTGGCCAGCATCCGCTCCAGCGCCGAACTGGCCCAGGCCTTCGATGAAGGCCCGGCACAACGCAACATCAATGACATCATCAGCCAGGTCGACCGCATGTCGCAGTGGATTCGCCAACTGCTGCAATCCTTGCGGCCGCTGAACGACGAAGCGGTGCCGGTCGACTTGCCCCAGGTTCTGCAGGAAAGCCTGCAGAGTTTTGCCGTGCCGCTGGCGCGCAGCGAGGTGACGCTGGATCTGCAACCAATACCGTCGGTGCAGGTGCTTGGCCACCCGGCGCTGCTGGGGCAGATCTTCAACAGCCTGATTGCCAATGCCCTGGAGTCGATGGAGCAGGGTGGGCGCTTGCGTATCGAGGTGGTCAAGCGGGACCGGCGCAGCCTGACCTTGCGCCTTGCCGATACCGGCAAGGGCATGAACGAGCAGCAGCAGCGCCTGGCGTTCAGGCCATTTTTCAGTACCAAGCAAGGTGGCCTGGGTGTGGGGTTGGTACTGGTCAAGCGCATCATGGAACGCTTTGGTGGTTCGGTCCGCCTGAGTAGCAGCGCAGGCCATGGCACGCGGGTCTCGCTCAATTTCCGGCTGGTCTGTTCATCACAAAAAGCTTCATAAATATGTCTTAACCTATTGAAATAAAAGTATTTTATCAGTTTTGGGTAAAGGGTACCCAATAATGGGGAATCACTTTCGAAGCAGCATCATGAATACCTCATAACTATATGATTTATATAGATAAGACGATTGGTTAGAAGGTGTGGCTGAGTTCTTGCAGGTTCTCGTAGCAGGTAACGCGCGACAAATGGCGGTGGCAACCGCCCTGGTGGGGTGACATCAATTTGCTACTATCGGTAGCAATGCGCTGACCACCTTCTGAACGGACTCCCTGTACGGGAACGACGCGATGCAGATGCTGGATGAAGAGGTTCCCGCAAAGCCCGCCGCACTGCCCAGCAGCAGCGGCCTGGCTGTGCCGCTTCGCGAGTTCAACCTGCTGCGCTGGTTCTCGGTGATCAGCTTGCTGATCATCGCCTCGGTGGCAGGTGGCCTGGGTTATGTGTCGACCCGCTTCGTGGTGCGCGACAGCGTCCAGCGGGATGCCATGCTCACAGCCCAGTTCATCCAGTCCCTGGCCGTGGCCGAAGTGCGTCATTCGCAGCTGCCGCCCGGCACCACCATGGGCGAACTGCTCAACCCGCGCCTGGACCAACAGCACCTGCAGGTCAGCCCGGCCTTGGCCGAGGCGACTCGGGTCGAGTTTCTTGACCACGTCGAGCACTTGCCGGATACCTTGCTGGCCATTGCCTATGCCCGTGACCACAGCATCGTCTGGTCCACCAACCCCGAGCTGATCGGCAAGCGCATAGAAGGCGACGGCGAGCTGGAGCGCGCGTTTCGTTCGCGCAAGGCGGTATCGGCCAGTTACCACAAGGCCGATGAAGACCGCGAAGAGCAGAAATTCCTGCGCGAGCCCCAATACCTGTTCATCGAAAACTACATTCCCCTGTTCGACAGCCAGGGCGACCAGGCCATGGCCATGGTCGAGATCTACAAGGAGCCCCAGGACCTGGTGCGGCGTATCCAGCGTGGTTATGTGCTGATCTGGGCCTCGACCCTGGTGGGTGGGGCGCTGATCTACTTTGGCCTGTTCTGGATCGTGCGCCGCGCCGCGTACATGCTGCAGCAGCAACAGGACCGGCTGGTGGCCAGCGAAACCTATGTGGCGCTCGGCGAGATGTCGTCCGCCGTGGCCCACAGCTTGCGCAACCCGCTGGCCAACATCCGTTCCAGCGCCGAGCTGGCAGAGGAAATAGCCAGCCCGCAGGCGCAGAAGAACATCAGTGACATCATCAGCCAGGTCGATCGCATGTCGCGCTGGGTGCGCGAGCTGCTGGTGTCGCTGCGCCCGGCCAGCGATAGCGCCGAGGCAGTAGACCTGGTCGCGGCGATCGAAGATACCCACCTGGCCTTTGCCCAGCAGATCGAGCGCAACGGCGTACGTTTCAGCTTCGAAGGGCCGCAGACGCAGTGGGTGGCCAGCCAGCCGCTGCAGTTGACGCAGATTCTCAACAGCCTGTTTTCCAATGCCCTGGAAGCCATGCCCAAGGGTGGCGTCCTGCATGCGCAGGTCACCGTGCAGGAGGGCCAGCGCGCGCAGCTGCTGCTCAGCGACACCGGCAAGGGCATGAGCCAGCAGCAGGAAAGAATGGTGTTCAAGCCTTTCTACACCACCAAGCAGGGCGGCCTTGGCGTAGGCCTGGCCCTGGTCAAGCGGATCATGGAACGGTTTGGCGGCTCGGTCAGCCTGAGTAGCCGTGAAGAGGAAGGAACCCGCGTCAGCCTCACTTTCAATATCGCAGCGGGAGGGGACCATGGAGCACAGCATCCTGGTAGTTGAGGATGATGAAATCCTCGGCGACAACATTCGCACCTATCTGAGCCTCAAGGGCTTCGAGGTGACGCTCTGCCACAGTGCGGAGCTGGCGCTGGAACAGATCAAGCGGGCCCAGCCCGATGCGGTACTGACCGACAACTCTCTGCCGGGCATGAGCGGGCACGACCTGCTGCGCACCCTGGTGTCGCAGGCGCCGGACCTGAAGGTGATCATGATGACCGGTTACGGCAATGTCGAAGACGCCGTGCAGGCCATGAAGGAGGGCGCGTTCCACTACCTGACCAAACCGGTGGTGCTGGCCGAGCTCAAGCTGACCCTGGAAAAGGCCTTGGCTGCCGAACGCATGGAGCGCACCCTGTCGTTCTACCAGGAACGCGAAGCGCAGAAGTCCGGGTTGCAGGCGTTGATCGGTGAGTCGCCAGCAATGCTCACCCTCAAGCACACCCTGCAGCAGGTGCTCGACGCCGAGCGGCGCATGGCAATGGACGACCTGCCACCGGTATTGATCGAAGGCGAGACCGGTACCGGCAAGGAGCTGGTGGCCCGCGCGCTGCATTTCGACGGCTCGCGCAGCAAGGGGCCATTCATCGAGTTCAACTGTGCCTCGATCCCGGCCAATCTGCTGGAGGCCGAGCTGTTCGGTCATGAGAAGGGCGCATTCACGGATGCCAAGGAGCGCCGCGTGGGCCTGGTGGAAGCGGCCGATGGCGGCACGCTGTTCCTCGACGAGATCGGCGAGATGGACCTGGTACTGCAGGCCAAGCTGCTCAAGCTGCTGGAAGATCGCAGCATCCGCCGCATCGGTGCGGTCAAGGAACGCAAGGTCGACCTGCGGGTGATCAGTGCCACCAACTGCAACCTTGAGCAGATGGTACAGCAGGGCAAGTTCCGTCGTGACTTGTTCTTCCGTTTGCGCATCATCGCCCTGAAGGTGCCGCGGTTGTATGCCCGAGGCCAGGATGTGCTGTTGTTGGCCCGGCATTTCCTGGCGCATCACGGGCGCCGCTACGGCAAGCCGAACCTGCGTTTCAGTGCCGAGGCCGAAGCCTTGATGTTGAGCTACAGCTGGCCGGGCAATGTGCGTGAGCTGCGTAACATGCTGGAGCAGACAGTGTTGCTGGCTCCCAACGAAGTGGTGCAGGCACACCAGTTGAACCTGTGCATGGCCTTGATCGACGAGCCTGTGGTGGCTCAGCCCACCGCGACCGTATACGAAATGCCAAGGCATGAGCCCGAGCCGGGCACCAGCCTGCCGGACATGGAGCGTGATTTGGTGTGCAAGACGCTGGATCGTACTGACTGGAATGTCACCAAGTCTGCACGGATGCTCGGCTTGTCACGCGACATGCTGCGTTACCGCATCGAGAAACTGGGGCTCACCCGGCCTGACAAGCGCCAGTGGTAGACCGCAAACTCGCTTGTACTGGCGAACGAATACCCTGTGGGAGCGGGTTTACCCGCGAAAGCGATGAAAGACTCACCGTCGCATTCGCGGGTAAACCCGCTCCCACAGGTCGTTTGGCTGGCGAATAATGGGGTATCAACGCTGACTGCCACTGCTTCCATCAGCGCCTTGGCTCCCGGTCCCTTCCGAGCCGCTGCCATCCATCCCCGGCAGGTCGCGGTTGTCATTCTGCCTGGCTGGCGGGCTTTGCGGGTCATTGCCTTGAATGCGCGGGTCGGTATCCCGAGGCATTGGCTTCTCGATCGGGTTCAGGGTGCTGTCGACACCCGGCTGGGGGGCCGGGTTATGCGGGTCATCGGGATAAGTGGGCCCGGTGCCGACCGCCAGGGCCAGCGGTGAGGTGAGCAGGGCGAGCAGCAGCAGGGTCGAGCGGGGCATGGCAGGCTCCTTTGCGTAGGGTAGGGCTCATACCTGTGTTGGGCCCTACCCGAGCAGCTCTGGTGCCATCCCCCCGATCAGCGGTCACACCACCGTCGACAGCGCCATGATGAAGATGATGCCGACGATCGACAGGATCGTCTCCATCATGCTCCAGGTCTTGAAGGTTTCCGCCACGGTCATGTTGAAGTACTGCTTCACCAGCCAGAACCCGGCGTCGTTGACGTGGGACAGGATCAGCGAGCCGGCGCCGGTGGCCAGCACCAGCAGTTCACGGTTGACCCCGGGCACCAGGTCGATCACCGGGGCGACGATGCCGGCGCCGGTAATGGTCGCCACGGTCGCCGAACCTGTGGCGATGCGGATCACCGCCGCCACCAGCCAGGCCAGCATGATCGGTGATATCTGGGCCTGCACGGCCATCTGCCCGATCACGTTACCCACGCCGGTATCCACCAGCATCTGCTTGAAGCCGCCACCAGCGCCGACGATCAGCACGATGGCCGCCGTCGGTGCCAGGCTCTGGTCGAGCATCTTCATGATCTGCTGGCGGTTGAAGCCGCGGGCCGAACCGAAGGTGTAGAAGGCCAGCAACAGGGCGGCGAGCAGCGCGGTGATCGGGTGGCCGATCAGGTCCATCCACTGGCGGAAGATGTGCTCGGCCGGCAGTACCACGTCGGCGAAGGTCTTGAGCAGCATCAGCGCCACGGGCAGCAGCACGGTGACCAGGGTGATGGTGAAACTTGGCAGGTTGTTCTGGTCCGACTCCTTGGCAATCTGGTCCATCAGCTCCTGCGACGGGTTGCCCGGGATGTAACGGGCAATGAAGTTGCCGAACAGCGGGCCGGCGATGACCGCCGTGGGCAGCGCAACCAGCAGGCCGTAGAAGATGGTCTTGCCGATGTCGGCGTGGAAGATGCCGATCGCCAGCAGCGGGCCCGGGTGTGGCGGGACCAGGCCATGTACCACCGAAAGCCCGGCCAGCAACGGAATGCCGATCTTGATCAGCGACACCCCCGAGCGCCGGGCGACGATGAACACCAGCGGGATCAGCAGCACGAAGCCGATCTCGAAGAACAGCGGGATGCCGACCAGGAAGGCGGCGAACATCATTGCCCAATGCACGTTCTTCTTGCCGAAGGCGCGGATCAGGGTTTGCGCGATCTGGTCGGCGCCACCGGAGTCGGCCATCAGCTTGCCGAGCATCGTGCCCAGGGCGAGGACGATGCCGACGAAGCCGAGCACACCACCGAAACCGTCCTGGAACGATTTCATGACCTTGGCCACCGGCATGCCGGAGGTCAGGCCGAGGAAACCGGCAGCCAGGGTCAGGGCGACGAAGGGGTGGACCTTGAAATGGGTGATCAGCAGGATCAGCCCGACGATGGTGACCAGCGCGTCGAGCAGCAGGTAGGTATCTGTAGCCAGTCCGAACATGGTTTTGATGCCTCGGTCTTATCGTTGTTTTGGGCGTAGCTTTTATGGAACGTCCGTCGCCTTGAGGCGCCGGGACAGCGCTATCTTTGGTGAGCCGGGAAAACCGCCGGTTCAGGCAGTCCGCGCCAGCTTCCGGTCACCGCAGGGCTTTAGCCAGGCATCGACCGTTTCAGCGAGCACCGCAATCGGTTGAGTGGCGTCCAGCGGCAGGGTCAGCGGCTCGCCATGGGGCGGCTCGAGGGCAGCGAACTGGCTGTCGATGAGGCTGGCCGGCATGAAGTGGCCGGGGCGGGCGAGCACGCGTTTTTCCGCCTCGGCGGGGGTCAGTTCGAGGAACACGAACACCAGCTCTGGCATTGCCGCGCGCAGCGTGTCGCGGTAACGACGCTTGAGCGCGGAGCAGGTGAGAATTGGCCGTTCGCCAGCTTTCACCGTCGCTTGCAGCTCTTGGCCCAGGCGCACCAGCCAACCGGCACGGTCGTCGTCGTCCAGAGGGATGCCAGCGCTCATCTTGCGGATGTTTTCGGCAGGGTGGAATGCGTCGCCTTCAATGAGGCGACCGCCGCTTCGCTTGGCAATGGCCTCACCGACGCAGCTTTTGCCGCAACCGGCCACGCCCATCACCACGATGGCGGACAGGGGAGAATTCATCAGTACCTCCTGCGGGGTGAGACAGCGCTGTCTCGTCATGGACGAAACGCCACCTCCCCGGTGTTATTGATCTTGTCCTTACGCAGTATGGACGCTTGGCAGCGTGCTGCAGTGGCCACTACCAAAGATTACATTGCCTGCGTCCTGAGACAGCGCTACCTTAGTGGCCGTTCCCCATTCCTGCAAGTAGTAAAATTACAACATTCATGTCTCGCTCAGGCTCTCGCACCACAGGTCGTCCCACGCTGGCTGAAGTCGCCAGGCTTTCCGGGGTTTCCCCAATTACCGCTTCGCGCGCCTTGCGCGGCGTGAGTACGGTCGCCCCGGAACTGGTGGAAAAGGTCATGGCCGCCGCCGCGTCCCTGGGCTACGTCGCCAACCCTGCGGCCCGGGCGTTGGCCTCGGCGCGCAGCCAGTCGGTGGTGGTGTTGATCCCGTCGTTGTCCAACCAGCTGTTCATCGACACCCTCGAGGCCATCCACGAGGTCATGCGCCCGCGTGGGCTCGAAGTGCTGATTGGCAACTATCACTACGACATCGACGAAGAAGAAAACCTGATCCGCAATTACCTGGCCTATCAGCCCTGCGGCATGCTGCTCACCGGTTTCGATCGCAGCGACGCCTCGCGGCAGATGCTGGCAGCCAGCGGCGTGCCCTGCGTGCACATGATGGAGCTGGGCGGTCAGGCGGGCGCGTTGTCGGTGGGCTTTTCCCAGCAGCAGGCCGGGCGGGCCGCAGCAACGCACCTGATCGCGCGTGGCCGGCGGCGCCTGGCGTTCATTGCCGCGCAGCTCGACCCACGGGTGATGCAGCGTGCCGAAGGCTTCCGCCAGGCCCTTGCCGAAGCCGGCATGCAGGCCACCGAGCTGGAGATCCTGGCGCCGCAACCGTCGTCCATTGCCTTGGGCAGCGAACTGTTCAGCCAACTGTTGGCCCAGGCGCCCGATGTGGATGGCATTTTCTTCTGCAACGACGACCTGGCCCAGGGCGCGGTGTTGCAGGCGTTGCGCCAAGGCATCGAGGTGCCGCGCCAGGTGGCCATGGTCGGCTTCAACGACTTGCCGGCTTCGGCGCACATGGTGCCGCGCCTGACCTCCATCCGCACCCCACGGGCCGCCGTTGGTCGGGGGGCCGCCCAGGCACTGCTGGCATTGCTCGATGGCAAGCGGGTAGCGACCGAACAGCAGGACCTGGGCTTTGAACTGATGGTGCGCGAGAGCTCGTAAGGTTACTCAGGAACCTTCGCTAACTAATTAATTGCAAAGTGATATCAAACTGCTTGCGCGGCAACAATGCCGATCTATGCTCAGAAAACCCTGGGCATCAAAGGATCCTGGCGCCATGTTCGACTTCCACCGCAAGTCAGATTTGCTCGAAATCCAGAGCACCCGCAAGGCCTTGGCCGAGACCCAGGCCAAGCTCGCCGCGATCAGCCGCTGCATGGCGATGATCGAGTTCGCACCCGACGGCACCATTATCGATGCCAATGCCCAGTTCTGTCAGGCCATGGGTTACAGCAGTGAAGAACTGCGCGGCAAACACCACCGCCTGTTCTGTGACCCAGGCTATGCCAAGAGCGCCGAGTACCAGTTGCTGTGGCATGAATTGGGGCAGGGCAAGGCCATTAGCGGTACCTTCGAACGCATTGACAAGGCCGGCCGTGAAGTGTGGCTGGAGGCCAGCTACATGCCGGTGCTCGACGAGCAACAGCAGGTCACCAGCGTGATCAAGGTGGCGGCTGATATCAGTCAGCGGATCAAGGACGAGCACGAAAGCGAAAGCCTGCTCAAGGCCATTGGCCGGTCCATGGCCGTGGTCGAGTTCACCCCGCAAGGGCGGGTGATCAAAGCCAACCGCAACTTCCTCGAAACCATGGGCTATTCCCTGGAAGAAGTGCAAGGCCGTCACCATGGGCTGTTCTGCCTGGCCCATGAGCGCGAATCCGGCGCATACCGCGAGTTCTGGGCTTCGCTCAATCGCGGCGAATATCACTCGCACCGCTTCGAACGGGTCAACAAGCAAGGCCAGACGGTGTACCTGGAGGCTTCGTACAACCCGATCTTCGACAGCAAGGGCCGCTTGTACAAGGTAGTCAAGTTTGCCAGCGACATCACCGCACAGGTCAATACCCAGCAGAGCGCCGCCACGGCGGCCCATGCCAGTTCGGTGCAGACCGATGCCTGTGCGCGCAAGGGCAGCGAAGTGGTGCAGCAGACCGTGGAGGTCATCGAGCAGATTTCCCAGGAGCTCAATGACGCCGCGCGCAGCATTGATGCGGTGAGCAAGCAGTCGGATGTGATCGGGCAGATCGTGCTGACCATCCGCGGCATCGCCGACCAGACCAACCTGCTGGCCTTGAACGCGGCCATTGAAGCGGCCCGGGCCGGTGAGCATGGTCGCGGCTTTGCCGTGGTGGCCGACGAGGTGCGCAGCCTGGCGGCGCGCACCAGCAAGGCAACGCTGGAGATCGTCGATGTGGTGCGGCAGAACCACGACCTGTCACTGACCGCCGTGGCCAGCATGCAGTCGAGCCTGTCACGGACCGGGCGGGGTGTTGCCCTGGCCAACGAGGCGGGAACGGTGATCATGGAAATCCAGCAGGGTTCTCGCCACGTGGTCGACGCCATCAGCCAGATCAGCTCGACGCTGCAATTGAACTGAGGGTGTCGCCCAGCTCCCGCAACAACGCCTGCAGGCTCGCTTCCAGCTGCAGGCGCAATGCCTCTGTCGGCAGCCCTTGGGCATGTGCCAGTTCAATGGCATCGCACGCCTTGACTACCCCGTGTACCCGCAGCATCTTGGCGCCCCCTTTGATGCGATGGGCGAGGGCGCGCAACGCCTCGTGGTCAGCGGGGGTACCCAGCGCTTGCAGGGCGGCAAGGTCTTCGTCGGCACTTTGCGTGAGTTGTTCGAGCAGGCGCCTGGTCAACGCCTGGTCATCCTGGGTCAGGTGACGCAGCTCATTGAGGTTGAAGCCGCTCGCCCTGGCGGCCGACACCGGTGTGCGGGTGCGCCCGTGCGGCAGGTGAGCCTTCAAGGTCCGCAGGCCGATGGGTTTGAACAGGCAATCGTCCATACCACTTTCCAGGCAGCGTTGACGCTCCTCGGCCTGGGCATTGGCGGTAACCCCGAGCATGCTGCAGGCGGGCTGCCCACGTTCTTGCTCCAGCTGCCGAATCCTGCGGGCCAGTTCATGGCCATCCATTACCGGCATGCTGCAGTCAGTGATGACCAAATCGAATATGTGCGCTTGCCACAAGGCCAGCGCCGTTTCGCCATTGTCGGCCAGCGTCACCTCGTGGCCGAGGCTGTTGAGCTGTTTTTCCAGCAGCATCAGGTTGGCAGGGTAGTCGTCGACCACCAGCACATTCAGAGGCCCGCTGTCGGTTTCGTCGGCGGCCTCGTCGTGCTCCACTGGCGCGGGTGGACTGCTCAGTGCAAGCGGCAACTGGACGAGCACGCGGGTGCCGACGTCTTCCACGCTTTGCAGGTCCAGCCTGCCCCCCATCAGTTCGGCCAGGTTCCGGCTGATCACCAGGCCCAGGCCAGCGCCCTGGCTGGCCCGTGGGCCTGAGGCCTGGGTGAAGGTGTTGAACAGCCGCGCCTGATCCTGTTTGGCAATACCGATGCCGGTGTCGCTCACGCCCAGCTCGACCAGCGCGGTGTCGCCCGCTGGCGAGGGTTTGAAGGCAAGGCGGGTCATTACGTCGCCACGATCGGTGAACTTGATGGCATTGCTCAGCAGGTTGGAGAGGATCTGCTTGAGCCGCAACGGATCAGCCAGGACCCAGAGCGGTTCGTCTGGCAGTTCGCCTTGCAGGCGCAGGCCTTTTATCCGTGCATTGCCCTCGAACACACGCAGCGTGCTGCGTACCAGGTCGACCAGGTCGGTCGCCACCGGCTGCAGGGTCATGTGCCCGGTTTCAATGCGCGAGATGTCCAGAATGTCGCCGATCAGCCCAAGCAGGCCGATGGCGGAGTCGTGAGCGGTTTGCAGGGTCTGGGTGTCGCAGTGACCCGCACGGTTGTCCTGCAAAGCCAGTTCCAACAGGCCGATCACCGCGTTCATCGGGGTACGGATCTCATGGCTCATGGTCGCCAGGAACGAACTTTTGGTCTTGCTGGCCTGTTCAGCTTCGTCCTTGGCCTGGCGCAGCTGCTCCAGCAGCCCGCGGCTGAAGGCCAGTTGTGTCTGCAGCGCGCGTTGAGCTTCGGTGCGCTGGTGGATCAGTTTGCGCAAGTAGCTGTTCCAGAACACCACGCCCGCCAGCAGCAGGGCAGACAGCACCAGCACTTGCAATGCCAGTGTGCGGTAATTGCGCCAAGGGCTGTCGCTGACCAAGGTGCTGGTGCGCCAACGGTTTATCAGCTGATCCAGCTCTTCGGGGGGGATGCTCATCAATGCCTTGTCGAGGATGGCCTGCAGTTGCGGCTGGTCAGGCGCCACGGCAAAGGCGGCGGCAGCCGGCTCGTCGCCCATGACACTGGCGATACGCAGCTGCCCGTTGAACACGTGGTTGATGTAGTACGAGGCATTGATGTAGCTGCTGTAGGCGACGTCGGCATCGCCATTGGCCACGGCTTCCATGAGGCCAAGTGAGTTGTTGACCATGACCAGTTTCGCCTGCGGAAAGCGGCGCTGTACTTCGGCGCGCAGGTGGGAGCCATGGAGCAGGGCGATGCGCTGCCCGTCGAGGTTTCTGGCTTGCAGTGGCCAGGGCGTCTGGCTGCGGGTCACCAGCACCCTTGGGCTGACCAGATAGGGGCGGGTATAGCGCAGCTGCGCCGCGCGTTCTGTGCCGTAGCCCAGTGCCCCGATCATTTGCGCCTTGCCGCGTGCGACTTGTTCGACCATCTGCTGCACGGTGGCCTGTTCGACGAACTCGAACTGCAGGCCGGTGCGCAGGGTGATCTGTTTGAGCAGGTCAATGGTGATACCGCTGACATGCTGGTGGGCGTCGTTGAAGGTCAGGGGGGCGAGGGCCGTATCGACCAGCACACTCACGGTCGGGTGGCTGGCTATCCAGTGTTTCTCTTCGTCAGACAGTGCTGACAGGTGGCGCTCCAGCAACAGGCTGGTATTGCCACTGCTCCAGCGGCGCAGGATGTTCAGGCGTTCGCTTTCGGTGATCCTGGCCATGGCCCCATCGACGAGCTTGCGCAGCCGCAGGTTGTCGTTAGCGAACGCGAAGGCAAACTTTCCGGGAGCCGCCTGGCTGAAATGGTCGATCTTCATCATGCCCTGGTAACTTTTGCCAATCAGGTAATCGGTGCTGATGGCGTCCCCCAGATAGGCGTCTACCTCACCCAGCTCGACCGCTGCCAACCCCGCCAGGGTCGAGCGATAAAGGCTCAGTTGTGCGCTGGGATAGAGCGCACGGACCGTCTCGCCGGGCAGGTAGTGGTCGACCATCGCCAGGCGCAGCCCCGCCAGGTCCTTGCCATGCTGCAAGCTGGTGTTCTGGCGAGTCACGATGACCGGCAGGTCATCGGCATAGGGCTGGCTCAGGCTGAGCTGGGCATCGGCAGCCTCGAAGCCGTTGGAACTGCCGAGCATGTCGATCTTGCCTGTGCGCAACGCGGCAATCGCCTCGTAGCGGCTGGCGAACCGCCTGACTTCGATCGGAGTGCCCAGCTGTTCGGCGATCAACCCGGCATAGTCGGCACTTAGGCCCTCGTAATCGGCCAGGCTGACGTTTATCTCGAAGGGTGGGTAATCCGGCCGTGAAGTCCCCAGCAACAACGTACCGCGCTGCTGCAGCCACTGGCGGTCTGCTTCATCCATTTGCAATGTTTGCGTGGCACTGGTGGCGCGAGCCAGCAAATGCCGTGGCTCACCGTCGGCGAGTACCACGCGCGGGAAGCAGACCAGGCTGACGATCAGGAGCAAGCTGGCCAGTACAGGTTTCATGTTCACCGTGGCGCTCAGTTGACGTGGTTGCGTTTGGCCAGGTCAACCATTTCCACCAGTGATTCGGTCTTGAGCTTCTCCATGATGCGGCCACGGTAGGTGCTGATGGTCTTGGCACTGAGGTTCATGCAGGCGCCGATGCTCTTGTTGTTTTCACCGCGGCTCAAGCGCCGCAGCACTTCCATCTCCCGGTTGGACAGGCTGCCCAGGCGTTCTGGCTCGCTCTCCAGGGTGTTGCTGTTCACCGACATTTGCGGAAAGGTGGAGTAGCCCTTGATCAGGGCCTTGATGGCGAACACCACGGCCTCGAGGTCTTCGCCTTTGGTGACGAATGCACCGATGCCGGCATCCAGGCAGCGGCGCACATAAAGATCAGTGGCTTGCCCGGTATACACCATGATTTTCGGTACCGGCCTCGGCACAGGTCCGGGCTCCGGTTCCAGCTGCTTCAGGCGCTTGATGACTTCCATGCCGTCCAGGCCGGGGAGCCCGATGTCGAGTACCACTACATCCGGGCGCAATTTGCGCACGTAATCCATCACTTCACTGCCATTGCAGACCTCGCCGACAATACGAAAGCGCTCACGCTCGAGCAACGTTTTCAAGGAAAAGCGGACGATGGCGTGATCATCAACGATCAGCACGGTTGTCATGTTACTGGCTCCTGTCGGAATGTGGTCGGTTCCCTGCAGCAATCAGGAAGACGTCTGCAAGCTTTTTCTGCTGTGCGGCACGATACGACCATTCCGGCTCCCTGGTAATGGCGAGTATAGATGTGTTGAACAAGCGAGCCGGTATTGTAGAAATTTCCTACAAAACAGCCGTTACAGGCACCGCCAGAGACGGCGATGCCTGTGCTGGGGAGGGATCAGGCGCAGGTGGGGTGAGGCTTGAGGATGCGCTGGGTCGAGGCGGGGTTGTTGCTCAACGCCTGGCCCACCCGCGTAGGACGGGCCAGCAACTGGCCACCGCAGTTCGGGCAGCGCCCCTGCAAGCGGCTGTCGGCGCAGTGGCGACAGAAGGTGCATTCGAACGAGCAGATCATGGCGTCAGGGCTATCGCCCGGCAGATCGGCATCACAGCATTCGCAATTAGGGCGCAGCTCCAGCATGGGGTATCCCTCCGGTCTGGTGAAATGCGCAGTCTGCTCCGCCTTTCGTCGCCTTGGCAATGCTAGTCACCAGGGCGGTACAGGTGGGCGTGGCCGGCACGGTACAACGCCGACTCGGCGAACGGCGCATCGCCGAGCACATGGCCAACCAGGATCAGGGCGGTGCGCCGGAAGCCTTTGCTGGCGACCTGTTCGACAATATCGGCTAGCGTGGCGCGTACCCAGTCCTGGTCTGGCCAGGTGGCGCGATGAACCACCGCGACCGGGCAGTCGGGGCCATAGTGGGGCAGCAATTCTGCAACGATGCGTGGCAGGTGCTTGACCCCGAGGTGAATGGCCAGGGTGCTGCCGTGACGGGCCAGGTCGCTGAGCTGTTCGCCTGCGGGCATGGGCGAGCTGTCGCCGTAGCGGGTGAGAATGACCGTCTGCGCCACTTCAGGCAGGGTCAGTTCACAGCCGAGCAGCGCCGCGCTGGCGGCGGTGGCCGTGACCCCTGGGATGATCTGGTAGTCGATGCCCAGTTCGCGAAGGTGGCGGATTTGCTCGCCGATGGCACCGTACAGGCTGGGGTCGCCACTGTGCACGCGGGCCACGTCCAGGCCCTTGGCATGTGCGGCGCGGATGGCGTCGATGATCTGCTCCAGGTGCAGTTCGGCGCTGTTGATGACAGTCTCGGCCTGGTGGCCTTCGAGTACCGCTGCCGGTACCAGGGAGCCTGCGTAGATGATCACCGGGCACTGGCGGATCAGGCGCTGACCCTTGACCGTGATCAGTTCCGGGTCGCCGGGGCCGGCGCCGATGAAGTAGACCGTCATGGCAAATCCTTGAATAGATGAAGGCGGCGATTATCTGCCGCAGGCCAGCGCCAGGGTAGCCGGGCCGAGCACCTGCCGGGCCACCTTGAGGGTGGCGTTTGCGTGGTTGAGGCTGGCCAGGGCCAGCGCCGTGCTCTCCGCCACGCCCCAGCAGCCGCTGTGAGCGTAGGCGGTTGGGGAACGGTGACTGAGTTGTGGCTCGAACGCCTGCAGTTGCTCGGCAGCGAAAACCACCAATGGCAGGGCGTGACGTGCGGCGAGTTGTTGCAGGCCCGGTTCATCGGCTTTGCCGGCGACGCTGGCAATGCCGCGAAGTGCTGTGGCACAGAGGCCATGACGTTCCAGCACTTCATGCAACAAGCGGTCGAGGACCGCCACTGGGCAGCCACGGCGGCAACCGAAGCCGGCGTACAGCGCCGGCATGGGCGGGTCGACGGTCATCAGGCGTGGCTGGAGCGGCGATAGAGCCAGGCGCTGAGCAGGCCCAGGGCCACCCAGAATGCCGCGTTGGTCAGCCAGGAAGCGATCTTGAACTGGGTCTCCAGAGCTTGCGGGGCCAGGCTTTCGTGGACCTCCGGCTGCGGAGCGCCGATCACGTGGGGTACCACCAGCAACACCGCGCCCAGCACCTTGAGCAAGCCGTGGCGGGCGAACACCAGCAGCGCCAGGCCCAGTGCAGTCGCGGCGGCGGTGCCGATCCACCAGCTCTGGCGCTGACCGAGGTCGGCGGCGGCGGTGCCTGGCAGCTCTGGTGGCAAGCCCAGGGTCGGGGCCAGGCAGAACACGGCGAAGCCGGCCAGCCCCCACAGTGCGCCAGTGCTGGTACGGCCCGGTTCACGCAGGCTGTACAGGGCGGCGAGGATCAGGGCGAAGCCGACGGCGACCACCAGGTTGCCGCCGGTGGTCGACAGGATGCGCTGCCAGCCATCTTCTGGCGCCCAGGCTTCTTCGCTGTGAGTGTGGCCAGCGCCGGCCTCTTCGCCGTGGCTGTGGTGCTCGGCAGCGGGGGCGGCCGATTCATAGGTTTCCGCCTGGAGGATCAGCGGTGCGACCCAGAAGCTTTGCAACAGGGTCAGCAGCAGGGCGGCGAGCAGGCCGCTGAACCCGGCAGTGCGGGCAATGCGCTTGATCATGGCAGCCTCAGTGGCAAGGGAAGGCGGCGCTGTGGCGGGTGTCGTGCGCGGCGTTGTGCACGGCTTCGATGTGCGAGAAGCCGGCAAAGTAGACCAGGCACAGTCCGAGCAGGCTGGCGCCGATGGCGATGACCAGGCGCTGGCTGAGGGTGACGGGAGTGGCGATGCTGTGTTTGGCACTGGTGACGGGCATGACGCGATCCTCTGCTTTGCTTATTGAAAAACAATGGGGCAACGGACAGGCGCGGCAGCCCCGGGTGCGAGGCGCCCGAGGGAATGCGACAGCGCCCGCCCACCGCGGGGTGTTCATGAACGCCAGGCCGGTCTCCGGGCTTGCGAGGAGGAGCAGGGCTCCTTGAAAAGCATCACCTTCCCATGCCGGACTGCGTGGCACAGTGGTCTGGACGCTTCGCTCGCTTACCGTTGCGGGGGCAGCACCGGATTTGCCCGGCCCTGGCGAGGACCTGCGACGCACCGATTTCCCGTTTCACCCCCAGTGGGGGCACCTGACGCAAGGCGTAAGGAGAGCACGCGGCGCGGGTGGCGTCAAATGCAATGCAGCCAGCAGGGGAGATTGAGCAGGGGCTGGCAGGTGCTTGCCGATGGGATTGCAGTGTCTGTGAGATCGAGCGCCGCCCGCGCGGCGCTCGATCTCCCAGGCGCTGCAAAACTATCGGCAAGCACGTAGCTCACCCCGAAGGGTGATGGTCTCCCCCCCGTCCCCATGCAAGAATCCCAACCACAACAACCCCGGCATGGGACCACGACAATGAGCAGAGACCGGCTGAAATCGCCCGACTGGTACGCGCAGATGGCCCGTGTCGTCGACGCCCAGTGCTCGCCGGGCTTCGTCGAGGCGCTGTTCGCCGCGCTCAAGCTGATTGCACCATGCCAGGCCATCACCGTGTTTCTCTACCCGCGCAAAGGCCTGCCCTCGGCGCTGTTCGAAAAGGACGAAGAAGGGCCCTGGCTGCCGGAAGGCAATATCCAGAAGTACCTCGAAGGCTACTACCTGCTGTGCCCGTTCTACCGTGCCTGCATGGACGGCATCGCTCCCGGTTGTTACCGCCTCAGCGACGTCGCCCCCGACCACTTCAAGCGTAGCGAGTACTACCTGGCGTTCTACCAGCACGCCCACCTGGAAGACGAACTCAACTTCATCGTGCCACTCGACGAGCACCTGACCATCGCCGTGGCCCTGGCCAGTACCCGCCGCCTCGACCGGCAACAGGTCAATGACCTCAAGTGCGTGGCCCCGTGGGTCGTGGCCACGGTGCGGCGGCAGTGGAGCCACCTTGATGTCGACGCCCTCGGCGGGCGATTCGAAAGCGCCTTGGGCCGGCAGATCAACGCCGCTCTGAACAACTTCGGCTCTTCCTTGCTCACCGAGCGCGAGTGCCGCATCGCCCAGTACCTGCTGCGTGGCCATTCGACCCGTTCCCTGGCCGAGCGCCTGGGCATCAGCGAGGACACGGTCAAGACCCACCGCAAGAACCTCTATACCAAGCTCGATATCGCCAAGCAGTCCGAACTGTTTTCGCTGTTCATCGACTCGCTGGCCCAGGCCCAGGAAGGCCTGAGCAAGGACCCGCTGGAAAGCTACCTGCGAAGGCGCTGAACGCGCCGTTTCACCCCATCTGTTTTTACTGTCAGCGGTCTGGCAGGGACAACTGCACGCCGCGTTTTACCCCGGAGAACAACAATGAACGCACCGTTCCAAGCCAAGCTGCAAACCCAGCGCGATACCCGTGACTACCAGGCTGGTGACGCCGCCCACCACATCCATGCCTTCCTCGACCAGAAGGCGCTGAACGCCGAAGGCCCTCGGGTGATGGTGGGTGGCGAGCGCCTGCACCTGTGGGACAGCGACGGCAAGCGCTACCTGGACGGCATGTCGGGCCTGTGGTGCACCCAGCTTGGCTACGGCCGCAAGGACCTGACCGCCGCGGCCGCAGCGCAGATGGATCAGTTGGCCTACTACAACATGTTCTTCCACACCACCCACCCAGCGGTGATCGAACTGTCCGAGCTGCTGTTCAGCCTGCTGCCGGGCCACTACAGCCATGCCATCTACACCAACTCCGGCTCCGAGGCCAACGAGGTGTTGATCCGTACCGTGCGCCGCTACTGGCAGGTGGTCGGCCAGCCGAGCAAGAAGATCATGATCGGCCGCTGGAACGGCTACCACGGCTCGACCCTGGCAGCCACCGCCCTGGGCGGCATGAAATTCATGCACGAGATGGGCGGCATGATCCCGGATGTCGCGCACATCGACGAGCCATACTGGTACGCCGCCGGCGGTGACCTGACCCCGGCCGAGTTTGGCCGCCGCTGTGCCCTGCAACTGGAAGAAAAGATCCTCGAACTGGGTGCCGAGAACGTTGCCGGTTTCATCGCCGAGCCGTTCCAGGGAGCTGGTGGCATGATCTTCCCGCCGGAAAGCTACTGGCCGGAAATCCAGCGCATTTGCCGTCAGTACGACGTGCTGCTGTGTGCCGATGAGGTGATCGGTGGCTTTGGCCGCACCGGCGAGTGGTTCGCCCACGAATACTTCGGTTTCGAACCGGACACCCTGTCGATCGCCAAGGGCCTGACGTCGGGTTACGTGCCGATGGGCGGCCTGGTGCTGAGCAAGCGCATTGCCGAGGCGCTGGTCGAGCGTGGCGGGGTGTTTGCCCACGGCCTGACCTATTCCGGGCACCCGGTGGCGGCAGCAGTGGCCATTGCCAACCTCAAGGCGCTGCGTGATGAAGGCATCGTGCGCCAGGTGAAGGAAGACACCGGGCCCTACCTGCAGCGCATCCTGCGCGAGGTGTTCGCCAACCACCCGCTGATTGGCCAGGTGCAAGGCGCCGGCCTGGTGGCGGCGTTGCAGTTCGCCGAGGACAAGGGCAGCCGCAAGCGCTATGCCAATGAAAACGACCTGGCCTGGCAGTGCCGCACCTATGGCTTCGAGGAAGGGGTGATCATCCGTTCGACCCTGGGGCGGATGATCATGGCGCCGGCCCTGGTGGCCAACCACAGCGAGCTGGATGAACTGGTGGAGAAGACGCGGATTGCGGTGGACCGCACGGCGCGGGGGCTGGGCATTCTCTAGTGTTGAAAGCGGGGCCGCCTTGCGGCCCATTCGCGGGCAAGCCCGCTCCCACAGGGTATGTGCTGCCTTACAGGCCGGCGCGGTGCCTGTGGGAGCGGGCTTGCCCGCGAATGGCCGTTACAGGCTGACGATCAATGAGGCCCGCGTGGAATGGTCTTGAGCAGGTCTTCCGGGCTGATGTGGCCAACCACCTGAGCCACCGCGCTACCTGGCGTCGGCAGGTCGATGATGTGGTTCTTCATCTTGCCGATCACATGCATCTCGCACGGCTTGCAGTCGAACTTCAGGGTCAACACTTCATCGCCCTGGATCAGCTGCATCGGCGCCACCTTGGTGCGCACGCCGGTCACGCCCTTGGCCTGCTTGGGGCACAGGTTGAACGAGAAGCGCAGGCAGTGCTTGGTGATCATCACCGGCACTTCGCCGTGTTCCTCGTGGGCCTCGTACGCCGCGTCGATCAGTTGTACGCCATGGCGGTGGTAGAAGTCGCGGGCCTTCTGGTTGTAGACGTTGGCCAGGAACGACAGGTGCGACTCCGGATACACCGGTGGTGGCGTGGTCTCGGCCTTGCGCCCGCCGCGTGGGTGCGCCTGCACACGCGCGGCGGTCAGCGCCTCGATGGCTTCACGGCGCAAGGCCTTGAGCTGCGAGTTGGGGATGAAGAACGCCTGCGGTGCATCCAGCTCGATGCGGTTGGCGTGGTACATCGTGGTGCCCAGCTGGCCGAGCAGGTCGTGCAACTGGTCCAATGCCTGCTGTGGCTTGTTGGCCGCGCCGAACGGGCCGTCTAGGGCCACCTGCACGCTGACGCCTTCCTCACTGCTGACGGTCAGCATCAGGCGCTGCTCGCGCAGCACCGCATGCCACTCCACGCCAACCCGGCGCTCGGCCGAGGTGCGCAGCAGGGCCTGCTGCCAGTTGTGGTCGAGGTTGCGCGACAGCGGGTGGTTGGGCCGCAGCTTGTGCAGGCCTTCTGGCATTTCGTTGGGTTCGACGCGGTAGCGGTAGCGCTTCTGGCCGTCTTCCTCGAACTCGCCACGTGGCTCGGCGATGTTGGCGCGGAAACCCACCACCTCACGCTTGACCAGCACGTTGAGGCCGTCGCCGTTGGTCAGCGGCACCTCGGTGACCACCTGCAGGTCACGCTTGCCGACTTTCTCTACCACGCCGACCGCAAGGCCAGTGAAGGTCGGCGAGTCGAAGGCGCCGATGTCGACCTTGCGGTCGGTGACGAAGTAGTCGGTGCTGCCGCGGTGGAAGGTCTTGTCCGGGTCGGGCAGGAAGAAGTGCTCGGTACGGCCGCTTGAGGCGCGAGCCAGTTCCGGGCGGCCTTCGAGGATGGCGTCGAGTTCCTTGCGGTAGTGGGCGGTGATGTTCTTCACGTAGCCCATGTCCTTGTAGCGACCCTCGATCTTGAACGAGCGGACGCCGGCATCGACCAGGTCAGCCAGGTTGGCGGTCTGGTTGTTGTCCTTCATCGACAGCAGGTGTTTCTCGAACGCCACCACGCGGCCCTGGTCATCCTTCAAGGTGTACGGCAGGCGGCAGGCCTGGGAGCAGTCGCCGCGGTTGGCGCTGCGCCCGGTCTGGGCGTGGGAGATGTTGCACTGGCCCGAGAAAGCCACGCACAGCGCACCGTGGATGAAGAACTCGATGGCCGCATCGGTTTCGCTGGCGATGGCGCGGATCTGCTGCAGGTTCAGCTCGCGAGCCAGTACCAGCTGGGAGAAACCGGCCTGGTCGAGGAACTTGGCCCGCTCCAGGGTGCGGATGTCGGTCTGGGTGCTGGCGTGCAGCTCGATCGGCGGGATGTCCAGCTCCATCACCCCCAGGTCCTGCACGATCAGCGCGTCGACACCGGCGTCATAGAGCTGGTGGATCAGCTTGCGCGCAGGTTCCAGCTCGTTGTCGTGGAGGATGGTGTTGATGGTGGTGAACACGCGTGCATGGTAGCGATGGGCGAACTCGACCAGTTCGGCGATATCGCTGACTTCGTTGCAGGCGTTGTGGCGCGCGCCGAAGCTGGGGCCGCCGATGTAGATGGCATCAGCGCCGTGCAGGATCGCCTCGCGGGCGATGGCCACGTCACGGGCAGGGCTGAGCAGTTCCAGGTGATTCTTTGGAAGGGACATGTCGTTATAGGTTCGGGCTGTCACGGTTTAGGGCGGCATTGTAGCGGTGAATTGGGCTGGTGGCATCTTTGAGTGCCCAGAGGTGTGCTGGCTGTACCGGTCCTTTCGCGGGTGAACCCGCTCCCACAAGCTAATCGATCCCTGTGGGAGCGGGTTCACCCGCGAAGAGGCCTCTGGATCAGAACTGGTATTCCAGCCCAGCCCCGGCATACCAGGACCGGCCTGGCGCCGCCTCGTAATAGCGGCCATTGCCATCGCCGACAATCACCGACCCTACATACTGGCGGTCGAGCAGGTTGTCCAGGCGCACCAGCTGGTGAAACGTCCAGGGCCCAACCTGCTGCTGGAACTGCGTGCGCCAGTTGAACACCGCATAACCCGGCGCCGCATGCTGGTCATTGGTGTCCTCGACATACACCTTGCTCCGGTACTGCCCCTCGAGCCCCATGCTGATACCGTCACGCGGCTTCCACACCAGCTCGCCGAACAGGCTGCTGCGCGGCACGCCCGGCAACTGGTTGCCCTTGTCGATGATGTTGCTGCCCTGGGTAAAGGCCTCGTCATACGTGGCATCGAGCAGGGTATAGGCGAGGTTTGCCTGCCAGTGCTCATTCAGCTCACGCTGCAGGCTCAGCTCGAAGCCACGACGCAGGGTCTTGCCGGCGTTGCGGTAGCTGGTGCGGCCGTCGGTCGAGGCAGCGACCACGATCTCGTCTTTGGTACGGATCTCGAACACCGCCGCGTTGATCCGCGTGCGTTCATCCGGGCGCATTTTCAGGCCCAGCTCGTACTGGGTGCTGGTGGCCGGTTCCAGGCCGAAGTTGAAGCCTTCCAGTGCCCCGGGGGCGTAGGCCATCTCGGCCTGGGTCGGCGTCTCGAAGGCCTTGCCAGTGCTGATGTAACCATGCAGGTCGGGGGTGAAGGCATACATGACCGACAGGGTCGGCGTGGTGCGCTGGTACTTCTTGGAGCCGCTGGCATCGCCGTTGGCCAGGAAGCGGTCATCCACTTCCATCTCCATGCTGCTGTGGCGCAGGCCGGCATCCACGGTCCAGCGGTTCAGTTCCCAGTGCGCTTGCACATAGGGATCGAAACTGGTGGCGGTGTCCTTTTCATCGCGGCGCAGCTCGCCTTTCACGCCCAGGGTGTCGCCGTTGAAGTTCTGGAAACCACGGCGGTCGTCGCGGCTGCGGTCATAGTCGGCACCGAAGGTCAGGGTCAGGTTGCCGGGGGCGGCGCTGACCGGCTGGACCCAGCGCAGGGTGCCACCGTGGAATTCACGGTCGAAGTCGACCACACCGCCGCCACGGTTGTTCGCGGGCGTGCCCTTGGGGATCGACAGGTACTGGATGACGCTGCGCTTGCCGCCATACAGGTTGAACTGCAGGGTCGCCTCGCCGAAGTAGCGTTCGTAGTTCATGCCCACCTGCTGGTGGTGGATGCTTTTGCGCGTGTTGTACTCCTCGGCGCGCGCCGCCACCGAGCGCGGGTCGTGCTGGTAGGCATCCCAGGTCTGGCCGAGCGGGTCTTGCGTGCCGTTCTGCTCCAGGGTGCTGACGATCAGCGCCAGGCGGCTGTCTTCGTCCGGCTTGACGTGCAGCTTGGCGAAGGTCTGGTCGCGGCGCGCGGCGCTGTGGTCGCGGTAGCCGTCGGTGTCCATGCGCGAGGCATCGACCAGGAAACCGGCCTGCTCGCTGCCGCCCTCGCTGTAGACGTGGTTCTTGTTGAAGCCATCGCTGCCGAAGGTGGTTTGGGCACCGACCTTCGGTGGCCCCGAACCGTCGCGGGAGAACATCTGGATCACGCCGCCGGCATTGCTGCCGTAGAGGGCGGATGCTGGGCCGCGCAACACCTCGATGCGGTCAGCCACGTCCAGGTTCAGCGAGGCCGCCTGGCCCTGGCCATCCGGGGTGCTGGCCGGGATGCCATCGCTGAGCAGCTTGATACCGCGGATGCCGAAGGCCGAACGGGCGCCATAGCCACGCGAGGAAATCTGCAGGTCCTGGGCGTAGTTCTGGCGGTTCTGCACCACCAGGCCGGGTACGCGGTTGAGTGCTTCCGACAGGTTGACACCCAGTTGGCCATCGGTGATCTGCTGGCGGTCGACGGTGTCGATGGAGTAGGGCAGGTCGAAGCTTGGGTTGGGTGTGTAGGTGCCAGTGACCACCACCGGTTCCAGCAGGTTGAAGGTGGTGGGTTCGGCCTGGGCCAGCGGGCACAGGCCGGGCAGCAAGGCGAACAGGGCCTTGCGATGAAACGGAGGGAATTGCATGCAGCGTCCTGCGTTGAAGGTTGGAACCGCTGGGGCCGCGTTGCAGCCCCAGGGCCCAACCACAGATCCAATCGGGTTAGCGTTTTGCAGCCATCGCAGTGACTTCCACGCGCATCTCAGGGAAGGCCAGCGCTGCAACGCCAACGGCGGCACGCACGGGCCACGGCTTGCTGAAGAAGCGCTGGTAGACCTCATTGAACGCGGCGCGGTCGGCCATGTCGGTGAGGTAGATGGTCAGGTGCATGACCCGGTCCATGCCGCTGCCAGCTTTCTCCAGCGCGTCCTTCAGGGCCTGCAGGGTGCTCTCGCTCTGCTGGGTGATGTCGGCGTCGAGATCGGCCGGAATCTGGGTAGTCACCAGGATGCCGTTGTATTCGGCGACGTCGGAGGAAATCGACTCGACGTCGGAGTCCGGTGTGTAGATGAGCTCTGCCATGGGTGTTTGCCTTGCAACGGAAGGAAACAGGCAAGCCTACGCGAGCAGGGCGCAAGGGTCGAGCCGTTGGGCTCGTTTGCATTGAAATGCCGCGCCCTGGCGGTCAGAATCGCCGCCGATTGTTAACCAAGGGGCTGGCGTTGAACGAACAGACACTATCGATGCGCCTGGAGCGTGTGGCGGCGCACGTGCCACAGGGCGCACGCCTGGCCGATATCGGCTCGGACCACGGCTACCTGCCGGTGGCACTGGCACTGCGCGGCGTGATCGAAGCCGGGGTGGCCGGGGAAGTGGCGCAGACGCCCTATGCCTCAGCCCAGCGCAACGTGCGCCGCAATGGCCTGACGGAGACCGTGACTGTGCGCCTGGCCGACGGCCTGGAGGCCATCGAGCCCGACGACCGCATCACGGCCATCAGCCTGTGCGGCATGGGGGGCAAGACCATGTGCGAGATTCTCGAGCGCGGCAGGGCACGCCTGAACGGCAACGAGCGCCTGATCCTGCAGCCCAATGGCGACGAGCGTGAACTGCGCGGTTGGCTGATGGACAACGGCTACCGGATCGTCAGCGAAGAGCTGCTGCGGGAAAACCGTTTCGACTACGAGATCATTGTGGCCGAACCCGCCGAGGCGGTGGCCTACAGTGCCGAAGAGCTGTATTTCGGCCCTTTGCTGATGCGTGAGAAAAGCCCGGCGTTTCAGACCAAGTGGCAGCGCATGCTGCGTCAGAAACAGCAGAGCTTGGCCAACTTCGAGCGTGCCCGCGACGCCATCCCGCAGGAAAAACTGCGTGACTTCGCTCGGCAGATTGGCTGGATCAACGCGGTCCTGGGTTGAATCACTGCTGCGAGCAGTTGCCCATTTCGCGGTAGTCGATTTCGCGTTTCTGGCCTTGATGGTCGACATACACCATGTGTGCGGTACCGATCTGGCAGTCGGCGGCGTTGCTGGGCGGGGTGATCGAGATGACCTTGGCCACATCCAGTGGCATCCCGTACTCATAGTTGCTGGTGGCCGGCTGGCTGGCGGGTGCATCGGCCAAGGCAGCGAACGAGGCAAGGGCGGCAGACAGGGCGACAAAAGCAATCGAACGTTTCATGGCAGGCTCCTTTTTCAATGTTTTACCAATGATGTATTCATTGGTGATCCTCAATAAATGGGCTAAGTCGTGATAGATTCCTGCCTGGAACGTACGAATAAGACAGATCAAGGAGCCCAGCCCTCATGGACATGCTGCACGCCATGCGTACCTTTGCCCGGGTGGTGGAGTGCGGCAGCTTTGCTGCAGCCGCCAATGCCCTCGACATTTCCGCCGCGCAGGTGTCGCGGATCGTTGCGGAGCTTGAGAACCAGCTGCAGACCCGCCTGCTGCACCGCACCACCCGGCGCTTGCGGATGAGCGAGGCGGGCGAGCGTTTTCTGGAGCGGGCGCGGCAGATCATGGCGCTGACCGACGAGGCCATGGACGAAGCGCGCGGTGCGCACCTCACTCCGCGTGGCCGCCTGCGCCTGCATTGCCCGCATGGCCTGGGCATGTTGCTGATGCCGCTGGTGGCCGGCTATAACGCCCTGTGCCCGGAAGTGGCCATCGAGCTGACGCTGTCCCAGCGCAACCCCGACCCGCTGGCCGAGGGGCATGATGTGGTGATCACTGTGGATGAGGCGTTGCCCGATTCGCAGCTGATTGCCGTGCCGTTGGGCACCATCTTCAGCATCCCCTGTGCGGCGCCCAGCTACCTTGAGGCCCATGGCGTGCCCGAGCGCCCGGAAGACTTGCACGAGCACCGTTGCCTGCGCATGTCCTATCCCATGCATGAAGGCGATTGGGTGTTTCCACAGGGGGTCGACCACTGCGTGATCGCGCCGCGCGACAGCTTCCTGACCAACGTTGCCGATGCCATGCTGGTGGCCAGTGAACTGGGTATGGGCATTGGCCTGCTGCCGTTCTACACCGCCAGCCAGGCCATCGAGCAGGGGCGTTTGCGGCGCTTGCTGGCGCCGTACCGGTTACGAGAGAGCGCGCTGTATGCGATCTACCCGTCGCGGCATTATCTGGATGCCAAGGTGCGGACCTGGATCGACTACCTCAAGGAACAGCTGCCGGGGTTGTTTGCCAGCCATGAACGGCTCGTCGATGACGCGCGTTACTGGCGATAAGCGGTGTTGGTTTCTTCGCGGGGCAAGCCCGCTCCCACACGATTATCGCCAGCTTCCAGGCGTGCGCCGTACTTGTGGGAGCCGCGCTTGCCGGCGATGGGCCGCGAAGCGGCCCCAACATTCTTGCGTTTGACATGGGT
>NZ_JBIVHT010000018.1:0-109951 GCF_044749325.1 Pseudomonas sp. NPDC089428 | reverse complement strand
TGCTGGATGAAGCCGGGTTGTTCTACTTTTTCGAGCACAGCCTCGAAGGCCACACCTTGGTCATCGGTGACGACTCCACCGTGCTAGACGCGCTTCCCGAGCAGCCGCAGATCCGCTTTCACAGCGCCTCGGTCACCGAAACCGCCGACTCGATCACCCAATGGTGCGGCCACCGCCAGCTGCAGGCCGGCAGCATGGCGGCGCAGACCTTCGACTACCGCCAGCCACGCAACCGCCTGCCAGTGGCGATGCGCAGTATCAACCAACAGGGTGAGGTGCAGCGCTTCGAGGTCTATGACCCCGGCCAGTACACCCACAGCACGTCTGACGAAGGCGAAGCGTGGATGCGCCTGCGCATCGAGGCGTTGGAGCTGACCGGCAAACGGTTCGAGGGCACCAGCAACTGCCGCGCGATGCGCCCCGGCTACAGCTTCGAGTTGCTGCAGCACCCTGGCCATGAGCGTGGCCCGCTGGAGGAGCGCGAGTTCCTGCTGATGGAGGTGAACTGCGAAGGCCACAACAACTACCTCACCGGCCAGCAGGCCAGCTACTTCAACGCCTTCACCTGCGTGCGCAAGAAGATCCCATACCGCCCGCCGCTGGGCACGCCAAGGCCGACCATCAGCGGCCCGCAGACCGCCATCGTCGTCGGCCCGCCGGGCGAAGAAATCTTCACCGACGAACTGGGCCGGGTGAAGGTGCAGTTTCACTGGGACCGCCATGGCGGGTTCAACGAGCAGAGCTCCTGCTGGGTGCGCGTGGCACAGGCTGGGGCCAGCGGTGGGTTTGGCAGCATCCAGATCCCACGGGTAGAGGATGAGGTGGTGGTGGTGTTTCTCGACGGCAACCCGGACCGCCCACTGATCATCGGCAGCCTCTACAACAGCAGCAATACCCCGCCCTGGGCGCTGCCGGCGAACAAAACCCAAAGCGGTTTGTTGACGCGCTCGATCAAGGGCAAAGGGTCGAATGCCAATTACTTGCGCTTTGACGATAAGGGGGGCGCTGAGCAGGTGATCCTGCATGCCGAGCGCAACCTGGATACCGAAGTCGAGGCTGATGAAAAACGCGTGGTGGGTGGCAATCGGTCCATCACGGTCGGAGGCAAGCACGAGGAAACCATCCGGTTGGAAAGCAGTATTGCCGTGGAAGAAGGGTCGTATCTGGTAACCGTCGACCAAGGAGCGGTGCGGATCAGGGCGGCCACGTCCATCACGCTGCAAGTGGGGAGCAGCACTCTGGAAATGACGGCAGATGGCAAGGTCATCCTCTCTGGGGTTGAGTTGGATCTCGCCGGAAGCAGCATCATCAATCTGAACAAAAACTAGTTAGGGACAAGGAACAGTCTTATGCATCGTCCGAGCATTTATGACCGGCTTTCACAGCGGCGTGAACAACAAGAGCGACTTGAGCGTGAGCGGTTGGAACAGGAGGCATTAAAAGCAGTTCCGTCTCCGCGCTTTCTCACCAATGAGTTGAGTTTTGTTCGTCCGGAGAGATTGAAAGATCAAACTTTTCAGGTCTTTTCGATGATTGAAAGCGGACCTGGCTCATTATCGGTTGTCATAAGCAGGTCGCCAGTTGAGGTTGATTCAAAACTGGAAGAGAGGGTGCAGCAACTGCTTGGCGAAATAGATAAATCGCTATCGCACTTGCAGTGGATCGAATTCCCGAAAGTCGTAGAGGTCGCTGGAACGGATGCGAGGCGTTTGGAGTTTAAGTGGCGCCAACAAGGGCAGCCCGTACACCAGATTCAGTTTGTCTTTATCGTGCGCGATGAGTATGGGCTGTTTTTGCTTATGCAGATAACGGCGACTAGCAGCAGTCTACACGGCATGTCTCTGGATGATAGGCAGCTCTTTGAGTCGATTGTGCAAAGCGTGCAGTGCAGGGTCAGTAAAGACGGTGCGGAAGCAGGGAGGTCTGATGAGTGAGGCTGCTCGGGTGGGGGATCCGATTGAGCACACCGCAGCACTAGGTGGGCTCCTAGCAGGGTTGGCTGTCGGAGCAGTTGCGTCTGCTTTAATAGTTGGGACAGGTGGATTGGCTGCTGTGGCATTTGTTGGTGCAGGGGCAGCATTAGGAGCCGGAATTGGCCAGCTCATTGGCGGTCTGAATTATTTTGCTGACAACGCTGGAAAGATCTTATCTGGGTCGAAGGATGTCTATATAAACGGATTGCCTGCAGCGCGAGCGAATATTGATATCGTCGGTTGTGATGAACACAGCAGCGCCCCGAAAAATATCGCCCAAGGCAGCGATTCGGTTTATATCAACAGCATGCCAGCGGCGCGGGTTGGTGATAGGGCTGTATGTGATGGGAGAATATCTTCAGGCTCGGCCAATGTCTTCATAGGCGGTGGAACAGTCACGACAGATGCAATAGATCCGGAAGTAGAAGAATGGTTAGAGGTGGCGATTTATGTTGTGGGTCTCGGCTGCGCGGTGGCACTGACCGGCCCAGTCGTAGTGTCCGTTGCCTTGGCGGGAGGCTACATTGGTAACAATGTTGGAGAGTGGGCGGGAGGAGAGATTTTTGGCAACACCTCTGATGGTCAGAAGATCACAGCTTTAGCTGGGGGCTTGATTGGTGGTGGTGTGGCTGCCAGAGGAATGGTCGGATTTGAACGTAAGCATATATTCACGAGTAGAGGCTTTGGGTCGAATTTAGGCGGCGCTGGGGTTCGACCTAAAACGCTGGAAGATAAGCCTTCGAATTGGTCAGGCTTCAAATACCGGCGAGGCAAATTTCGTAAGGGTGTCCGTGAAAAGGTATGGGAGAATGCAAAGAATGAGAGCCCTGATAGACTCGTAAGGGATCCCTTGACTCAAGTTACCATGAAAAGAGTAGAGCCTTGGGACATGGGGCATAAGCCAGGGCACGAACACTGGAAGCATGTCAGAAGTGCGGAAGCTAGGGGGCTCACTAGAAAAGAGTTTCTTGACGAGTTTAATCGGGCCGGTCAGTATAGGCCGGAGCTTCCCTCTTCGAATAGAAGTCATGCGGGAGAAATAAAATCTGATTTATATTTAGGGCCATGATGAATATTCCAAGTGCGCAGTGCAAAGAAGTGGCTAAACACGCTCTAAAAATTTTTGGGGGCGACCTTAAGGTTCAGGCATTTTACAATGATACCAAAAGTGTCTCAGTGGATGTGCTGACCACGCTCGACTCTGTTCATGTTGGCGTAAAATCGATAGGAACAATAGGGCTTTCTGAAATACCGCTTTTTACAGAGGATGGACATGAGTTTGCTACGAGAGTAGAGTTGTGTGCAGGTGCGCTGACTGAAGAGATTTTCTGGGAAAAGGCAATAGCTTCCGTCGCCTTTTATGTGAGAAGGCATCAGCGAGCTGTAATGCCAGGAGACGTTGTGGTTGATGTGCTTAGTGAGTATGTCGACCATCCTAGGATGCCTCACGTGTATTTGACTATTCCTTTTATGTGGAATGACGCCTTCTTTCCAGAGCTAGGCTTTTCATCGCTCAGAATAAATTGGCTGCAATGCATTTCGATTTATGAGGAAGAGCGGGTATTCATAGAAAAATTTGGGGGAGATGCGTTTGATGACTTACTTTCCGAGCAGGAAATAAATACGCTTGATTTCAATCGCATGCCAGTTAGCTTGCCGCCGTTCATGGGTGATTAAAATTAGGCGAGTATCCAATTCTCAGTGGGGTCTAGGAAGCCAGTCTGTTAGGCTGCATTTGTGACTTGGTTATTACTCTGCGCGAATTTCAAGGCTTGCCCACAAAGCAACCCTGAACTATCCTCCGACCCGGCCATACTCATGGCTATTCATCACCCACGGACGATCATCACGGAGTTCCCCATGGAAGGTATCCCGCAATCCCAATCCACCTCTGCCAACCTCAAGCCGATATGGCAAGAGCGTTTCGCCTTCTTCGATCAGCACGGCGCGCCGACCTCCGAGTCTTACAAAGCTGCTTTCCGTGCCTTGCCTTTTCGCAAGAAGCTGCTGATCAACAATAACTTCATCGGCTTTTTCTTCGGCCCGATCTACTGGTTCGTGCTGGGGTTGTGGAAGAAGAACCTGGTCATGCTGGCGATCATGATCGCCCTTGGGTTGCTGCTGGGTGTCGTCGAGGCGGTGACGGGGAGCGAGATTCCGCGTCCGGTGGATAACGGGATCAGCATGGCGTTTGCGTTTCTTTATAGTTTCTTGAGCAACCGGGCTTATTACCTGAAGCAGACCAAAGGGCTGAATGGCTGGAACCCGTTTGAGGGGCAGCGGTTTATCTGAGTTTTTGATGGTGACAGGGTTGGCAGGAGCTTGGCGAGAAAGATCCAGTGCCTGTGAGATCGAGCGCCGCCCGCGCGGCGCATCGCGGATAAATCCGCTCCTACATCTGTTTCGGGCCAAAGGTTCCTGTGAGGGCAGCGCTGTCCGTCTTGTTTGTAGGGCTCAAGACATATGCAAAGGCGGGCAACCATGGCGTAACAGGTTCGGTACGTTGCAGCATCGCGGATAAATCCGCTCCTACATCTGTTTCGGGCCAATGGTTCCTGTGAGGGCAGCGATGTCTGCCTTGTTTGTAGGGCTCAAGACATGTGCCAAGGCGGGCAACCATGGCGTAACAGGTTCGGTACGTTGCAACAAATGTAGGAGCGGATTTATCCGCGATGCGCCGCGCGGGCGGCGCTCGGTCTCACAGGCGCAGAAATCCTCCGCCAGGCCCCCCAAGCCACCCCCTCACTTCGGATAAAGCGGCGGCAAGCTCCCACTCTCACCAGCCGGCAACAACACCTGTTCCGCCGGCGGAATCGTGCCGATCGCCCGCCACAGATCCTCACCCTGCCAATACTGCCCACTCTCGCTGTACAACGCCCCGTTCAACCCATCCAGCGCATCCGACAGCGGTACGAAACGCGCCGCCATCTCGGCCAGGGTCTCCGGCTGCTGCCGCGCCCAGGCATCGAGCGCCTGGCGGGTGGCCTGGGGGTCGTTGGCCTGGCACGCGCGCTTGAGGTCGTCCAGCAAGGTGCGTGGGCTCGGGCCGTTCTGCGCAGCACGCAACACCGCCGGTTGCGAGCGGGCGCGCCACCACAGGGCGAAGCCGAGCACCGTGGTCAGGGCGAAAAGCAGGGTGGCCAGCTGCCAGGGCCAGAGCAGGTGGCTGGCACCGCTGCTGTCGCCGACCGGGGTGTCGGCGCTCAGTGCCGGGTTGTCCTGCACGTCCAGTGTGCGCGCCGGCAGGCTGCTGTGCTCCAGGTGGTCTTCGCGGGTGTTCCACCAAGTGACTTCCACTGCCGGCAGGGCCAGATTGCCGCTGTGGGTCGGCACCAGCGCTTCGCGCTCCTCGCGGTTGGCAGTCATGCCGCGTTCGCTGATCTCGTTGCGCAGCACCGGTTGGTCCGGGTAGCGGCGCAGGCCGACGATTTCGGTGGCAGGCAACTGCGGCAGTTGGGTGCTCGACAGGCCCTCGGCGCGCAGGGTGATACTGCGCGTCAGCGAGTCGCCAATCTGTGGCTGCTGGTTGGTCGGGTCGGGATTCCAGTGCTCTTCCAGGGTCAGCTCACGTGCCGGCAGCCAGGGCACGTTGGCAGGCCAGGCTGCGGGGATGGGGCGTACGGACAGGCGTAGCGGCAATGAACTGACCTGCACCTGGCGGCCAGCCCGGGCGGTACCGGCGGGTTGCTGGCCGTTGTCGGCGGCGGTGGCGGTAAAGGTCAGTGGTGGAATCTCCAGGCTGCCGCTCTGCTGCGGGTACACCGCGTAGCGGGTTTCGATCACCCCGTGGCGCACGCCGTTGATTTCTTTTTCGTAGGTGCGCGATTCGCCCAGCGGTTCGACCTTGGCGTTCTCCAGCTGCAGCGGGCTCAGGCTGCTGTCATCGTACAGCGACACCGAATGGTAGATGCGCAGGGTCAGCACGGCCTGGGCCTGCACGTACACGTCGTTGCTGTCCAGGGTGGCCTCGACGAACACCTGCGAGGCGGTCTCCGGGCGGCTGGCGTCGGCCTGCAGCACTTGCAGGTCGATGGCCTGGCTGAACGACTGGCCCAGTTGCAGCTCGGGGATGCGCAGGCTACCGCTGCGCCGTGGCAGCAGGGTGATGATCCAGCGGGTGCTGGCGCGGGTTTCGCCGTCGAGGGTGTGCAGGCTGTTCAGCTGGCGGGTGCCGCGCACTTCGAAGTCGCTGTCCAGGGCGTGCAGGTCGGGCTTGCCGAACTGGGTCACGTCCTGGCTTTCGAGGGTCAGCTCAAGGGTTTCGCCGGCCTCCAGGCGCGTGCGGTCGACGCTCGCCTGCAGCGTGGGTAGGGCCTGGGCCATGACGGCCCACAACAGGCTGAGAACAAAGACGCCGAAGCGACTCATGGTGATTTTTCCTGATGCAATTGCTGTTCATACCAGAATTTGCGCCGCAACAGCTCCGCCGGGTTGTCGGGGATCTCACGCAGCCATTGTTCCAGGGCCTGGCGCTGTTCAGCATCGAGGTTGGTCGATACCGGGCGCGGTGGGGGCTGGGTGATGCTGTCGTCATCGCCGCCCTGGTTGCCAGGCGCCGCCTGGCTGTTGTTGTTGCCTTCACCGGGTTGCTCGGTGCTGGCTTGCTGCTCACTGCCTGGCGTGCCTTGTACGGGGCTGCTGGCCGAGCTGCTGTTGCCTTCGGTTTCGCTGCCCGGGGTACCTTGGGCCTCGCTGTTGGCCGGTTGTTCCTCGGCCTGGGCATCGCGTTGCTGCAGCAATTGCTGTACCAGCGCCTGGTTGGCCAGTGCCGGTTGCAGGTCGGGCTGGCGCTCCAGCGCCTGTTCATAGGCGTCCAGGGCAGCTTCCAGTTCGCCGCTGCGGGCCAGGGCATTGCCTCGATTGTAGTGGGCCGCGGCGCTGTCGCTGTGGGCGAAGGCCTCGGCGGCACCGGCGTAGTCACCGGCCTGGTACAGCGCCATGCCGCGCCACTGCGGGTCCTGGAAGTGCCGGGCGGCATCTGCCGGGCGTTGCTTGCGCAGCAGCATCTGGCCTTGTTGATCGGGGCGTAGCCACAGGTCGTTGAACTCGAAGGCCTGGCTGGGTTGCGGCAGGGCCAGCAGCAGCGGCAGGCAGAACAGCCAGCCGCGGCGCCCGGCACAGGCGGCCAGCAGCAACAGTGGTAGCAACAGCCAGTAACCCTGGTCGGCCCAGCTGTCCAGTTGCAGGGTCTGGCCGGCATCACGCAGGTGGCGCGGGTTGTCGAACAGGCCCAGGCCGCGCAGGTCTAGGTCGTCGATGCGAGCATGGCGGTAGCGCCCGCCGGTGCCACTGATGAAGGCTTTGAGGCTGGCGCTGTCGAGCCGCGGCAGGAGGATGCCACCCTGGTCATCCTTGAGGTATTCGCCATTGGCCTGGCGTACCGGCGCGCCGTCGCTGGTGCCGATGCCGAGCATCAGCAGGCTCGGGCCCTGGCGGCCGAGGGCCTGGGTGATGCCCTGGCGTTCCGGCGCGCTCAGTGCCGAACCGACCAATAGCAGGCGGCCTTGGCCCAGGCCGCTCTGGGCCAGCAGGGCCAGGCCTTTCTGTACGGCCAGGTCGGCGCGCTGGCCGGGCTTGGGCATGATCGACGGGTCGATGGCCTCCAGCAGGTTGCGCGTGGTACCCAGGTCGTCCGACAGCGGCACCAGGGTATGCGCACTGCCGGCATAGACGATCAGCGCGGTCTGGCTGTCGCTGCGGTGTTCGAGCAGGTCGAGGATCTTGCGCCGGGCCTGTTCCAGGCGGTTGGGGGCAACGTCTTCGGCGAGCATCTGCGGGGTCAGTTCGAGCAGGATCACCAGCGGGTCGGCCGGGCGCTGGCGGGTTTCTTCCAGGCGTTGCCAGCTCGGCCCGAGCAAGGCCAGCACCACCAGCAGCCAGGCCAGGCCCAGGGCTACCCATGGCAGCTTGCTGTTGCTACCGCTGCCGCCGCCGAGCAGCACCGGGTGGAAGGCCGGCGGCAGGATCATCTGCCAGCGCCCGGCGCGCTTGCGCCGGTGCCACAGCTTGAACAGCAGCCAGCCGAGCAGGGGCACGACCAGCAACCAGAGCGGGCGCAGCCATTGTGGCCAGAGATCGATCATCGCCGTTTCCTCAGGCGCAGGCGTTTCAGGCGCTGGCGCCATTCCGGATGAGGCTGCAGGAAGCGCGGTTTGCGCAGCACCTTGTGCAGCAGGTTGTCGGGCCATTGTGCCGCCACCACCAGCAGCACGCTGAGCAGCAGGGCCAAGGCCAGCGGCCAGGCATACAGGGCTTTGGCGGTGCGCGCCTGGGTCGGTTGCTGCGCCACCGGCTCAAGCTGGTCGAGAGTATCGCCGATGGCGTTCAGCTCGGCGCCGTCATGGGCGCGGAAGTAGGCGCCGTGGGTGATGTCGGCAATTTCCTTGAGCGACGCTTCGTCGAGGTCCAGGCTCGGGTTCAGGCCGAGCAGGCCGGGCGTGCCGCTGGCCTCGGGGTTGGCGCCGATGCCGATGGTGTAGATGCGCACGCCTTCCTGGGCTGCCAGGCGGGCGGCGGTCAGCGGGTGGATCTGCCCACCGTTGTTGGCGCCATCGGTGACCAGCACCAGCACCCGGCTTTGTGCCGGGCGTTGACGCAGGCGCTTGACCGCCAGGCCGATGGCGTCGCCGATGGCAGTGTTCTTGCCGGCGATGCCGATCTGCGCCTCGTCGAGGAAGGTGCGCACGGTGCGCCGATCGAAGGTCAGCGGTGCTTGCAGGTAGGCCTGGCTGCCGAACAGGATCAGGCCGACACGGTCGCCTTGGCGGTCCTGCAGGAAATCGCCGAGCAGGGCCTTGACCAGGTCGAGGCGGCTGATGTCTTCGTCTTTCCACTGCATGTCGGGGAAGTCCATCGAACCCGAGACATCCACCGCCACCAGCAGGTCGCGGCCGCTGGCAGCCACCGGCACTGGTTCACCGAGCCATTGCGGCCGTGCGGCGGCCAACAGCAGCAACAGCCAGATCAGCACATACGGCGCCTGCTGGCGCAGGGTGGGCAGGTTCAGGCGGGCGCGGCGCCCGGCCAGGCCTTCCAGTTCATCGAGAAAGCCAACCTTGAGCACCGGTTCACCACTGTCGGCGGCAGGCAGCAGCAGGCGCGCCAGCCACGGCAGCGGCAGCAGCACGAAGATCCACGGCCAGGCCAGTTCAAACATGTTTGCGAATCCAGGTTTCGACAGCCTGGCTGAGCCCGACGATGGCCTTGTCGTCGAGCTTGCACTCGGGCTTGTAGGCGCCTTCGACCAGCACCATCCAACGGGTCAGGCCGGCTGCCGGGCAGCGGTTGTCGAGAAACGCCAGCCACTGGCGACCGTTCAGGGTATGGCTGTTGGCGCCAGGGTAGTGGTTGCGGCACAGGCGCTTGAGCAGGGCGTTGATCTGCTGCAGCCAGGCGCCGGCCGGGGCGCCGTCGTAGGGGCGCGGCAGGCGGGCGAGTTCGGCCAGGGCTTCCAGGCGCACCGGATCGAGCGGCAGCTCGGCGCGTACCACCGGGTGCTTGCCCGGGCGCCAGCGGCGCAACCGCCACAGGCCCCAGACCAGCAGCGGCAGCAGTGCGAGCAGCAACCACCAGCCCGGTGCCGGTGGCCACAGGCCGATCGCCGGCGGTGCGATCAGCGGTTGCAGCTGGTCCAGCGGAGTCATTGACTGCTCCTGGGGCGCTGGGCGTTCAGGTACTCGCGCAGTTGCTCGATCATTTCGCTCTGGGTGCTCAGCGGCATCAACAGCACGCGCAGTTTCTGCGCCATCAGCTCCCAGCGCTCGATGCGCGCTTCGGCCTGTTGGCGGTAGGCCTGGCGCAGGTTGGCGTCGAGGGTATCGAGTTCCAGCTGGGCGCCGCGCTGGGCGAAACGCAGCAGGCCGGCAGCGGGCAGGGCGTGGTCGAGCGGGTCGGATACCGGCATCAGCAGCAGGTCGCAATGGCGCGAGAGCATGGCCAGGTGTTGCTCGGCCTGGGTGCTGAGCGAGCGTTCGTCGCAGATGACGATGGCCAGGCTACCGGGGCGCAGCACTTCACGGGCGCGGCGCAGGGCCAGGCCGAGGCTGTCGGTCTGGGGCGCGGCTTCGGTGTGCAGGGCCTGGTTGACCTTGGCCAGGCGGTTGAGCAGTTGCAGCAGGCTCTGCTTGCTGCGCCGGGGTTTGATCTCGTGGTGCTCGTTGTCGCCGAACACCAGCCCACCGATGCGGTCGTTGTGGCCCAGCGCGGCCCAGCCGAACAGCGCGGCCGCTTCGGCCGCGAGCACCGACTTGAACATCAGCCCCGAGCCGAAGAACAGGCGCTGGCTCTGTTCGACGAGGATGAAGATCGGCCGCTCGCGTTCTTCGTGGAACAGCTTGGTGTGCGGCTCCTGGGTACGTGCGGTCACACGCCAGTCGATGTTGCGCACATCGTCACCGGCCTGGTACACGCGCACCTGGTCGAAGTCCACGCCTCGCCCACGCAGCTTGGAATGGTGCAGGCCGACCAGCGGGCTGCGCTGGCCGGGGCGGGAAAACAGCTGGATCTCGCGCACGCGGTGGCGCATGTCGATCAGTTCGGCGAGGCCGATGCGGATGCCGGGTTCGGCCTGCTGCGCGGTGGGCATGGGTCAGGCGACGGCCACGACGTCGAGGATGCGCTGGACCACGCGGTCCTGGTCGATCCCCGCCGCTTCGGCTTCAAACGACAGGATGATGCGGTGACGCAGCACATCGAACAGCACTGCCTGGATGTCTTCGGGGCTGACGAAGTCGCGCCCGGCCAGCCAGGCATGGGCGCGGGCGCAGCGGTCGAGGGCGATCGAGCCCCGCGGGCTGGCGCCATAGGCGATCCAGTCGGCCAGCTCGGCGTCGAACTTGGCCGGGGTGCGGGTGGCCATGACCAGCTGCACCAGGTATTCCTCCACGGCATCGGCCATGTACAGGCCGAGGATTTCCTTGCGCGCGGCAAAGATCGCCTGCTGGCTGACCCGGCGCTCGGGCTTCACTTCACCGCCCAGCGCTTCGCCACGGGCCTGGGCCAGGATGCGGCGTTCCACGGCGGCATCGGGGAAGCCGATCTTGACGTGCATCAGGAAGCGGTCGAGCTGGGCTTCGGGCAGTGGGTAGGTACCTTCCTGTTCGATCGGGTTCTGCGTGGCCATGACCAGGAACAGCGGCGACAGGTCATAGGTGCTGCGGCCCACGCTGACCTGGCGCTCGGCCATGGCTTCGAGCAATGCTGACTGGACCTTGGCCGGGGCGCGGTTGATTTCGTCGGCCAGCACCAGGTTGTGGAAGATCGGCCCCTGCTGGAACACGAAACTGCCGGTTTCCGGGCGATAGATCTCGGTGCCGGTGATGTCGGCCGGGAGCAGGTCGGGGGTGAACTGGATGCGATGGAACTGCGCTTCGATGCCTTCGGCCAGCTCTTTGATGGCCTTGGTCTTGGCCAGGCCCGGCGCACCTTCGACCAGCATATGGCCGTCGGCCAGCAACACGATCAACAGCCGCTCGACCAGCTTTTCCTGGCCTAGGATCTGGGAGGAAAGAAAAGTGCGTAGCGCGATCAGCGCTTCACGGTGTTCCATCGGCGGCGGTTCCTGGGTCTGGGCCAGGTCGCGGGCGACCTGGCTGGGGGGGATACTTTAATCTATCCGTGATGCCGCGTCGAAATCTGCGCTCGTGGTTTGCAGTGTTCTTCGATTTTCTACCCCACCGAAGGGGTGTTTGTCTGGTGCCTTCTAAACCGGAAGGAGCATGACCGTGAACAAGCATCAGCGCATTGTGCGGATGGGGCTGTTTTTCGATGGCACCAGCAACAACCAGAACAACCTGGCACCTGTCGATGACGATGGCCGCAACTTCAATGACGACAGCTACGCCAATGCGCGGAGCAACATAGCCTTGCTGCACGCGCTCTATCCCTGCGGGGATGTCGGGCAGCAGGTGTTTTTCAAGCTTTACGTGGAGGGGATCGGCACCCTCGCCGGGGAGGCCGACACGCTTTTTGGCAAGATTACAGGAAGAGGCGCAACCGGGGTGCAGGCGCGGGTCGAGCAAACCTTGCTGAAGGTGGGTGAGCTGTTGCGCGACTACCTGGGCGACGAGCCGCAGGCCGTGCCGGAGCGGGTCGAGTTCGACCTGTTCGGTTTCAGTCGCGGGGCGGCGGCGGCCAGGCACCTGGCCAATCGGTTGGGCGCGGGCGAGCCGGGCCTGCCGGTTGAATTGCAGGTGGAGCGGCAAATCAACTTCATCGGCCTGTTCGACACGGTGGCAGCCATTGTCGCTCCGCTGCAGGGTAACTTCAGCCCTGCCAACACAGACTACGGTGGCTTGCGTCTGGGCCTGGGCAGGCATGTCGCGCGGCAGGTGGTACAGCTGGTGGCAGGGCATGAACAGCGGCATAACTTTCCGCTGGTGAGCAGTGCAAACGATATCGTTGTGCCCGGCGTGCACTCGAATATCGGCGGTGGGTACCTGGAAACCATGCGCGAGCACGTCTTGCTGTGCAAGCCGCATGTATGCCGTGTTTCGCGTACGAAGCCGGTTGAACAGACAAGTGCCTGGGCGGCAGCCAATACCCTGTTGGCATCAGCGTTCGCTGACGTGGCTGAACCACGTGCGCAGCTGCTGACCTGGGAAGAGCCGGTAGCCGGAGGCCGGGCGAGGCGTGAAGACCTGGAAAAGCTGGTGTACGCCGCCGTGTATCGTGAGCGAGAGGTGAGCGGGCACTTGTCACGCGTGTACCTGAGCATCATGCGTGAGCTTGGCGTGCGAGGCGGAGTGCCTTTCATGCCGTTGGGCGATGATGAGGCCCACCGGTTGCCGGACGAGTTGGGGGGGATCAGCGCGAAACTGCATGACCATGTGCTGGGCGCCAAGGGCGGGCCAGTGCTTTCAGCTGACGAAGAGGCGTTGCTGCAGTGGAAATATGTGCATCACTCGGCGAACTGGAACGCGCCGGGTAGTATGCGGGGCAGTCCGCTGGATGTGATTTACGTCAACCGGCCAGCGGAGGGGGGCAGGGTGGTTCATGAGAACCCGGTTGACTGAAGGGGGCTGCCTTCCTGGCGGTCCACAGGTACTCCCACTGTGCGCAAGGCTTGTGGATTCTCTGTGGCGCCGCCAGCACGGGCTTCAGTTCTTCGAGGTTGAATGCTTGCGCCCCTGGTCGCACAGGGCGAACACCACCACCAGCACCCCGGCAATCGCCAGGATCAGCGCCACGCCATCGGTGGAATGGGTCGCCGACCCGGCCACCAGGGCCAACCCGCCCAGCGGCGCCAGGCCGCCGGCTACCGCCGTGCCGATCTCGCGGCCGGTGCCAAAGCCGGACGAGCGTGTCTGGGTCGGGAACTGACGGCTGAGGAACGAACCCTGCGGGGCGAACATCATCGGCGCGAGGATGCCGGTCCCGATCGCGATGGCGATGTAGATCTGGGTGGGCTCACCGGTGCTCAACAGCTGCAGGAACGGGTAAGCGAACAGTGCCGACAGCACTCCGCCGAGCATCAGCACGGTTTTGCTGCTCCAGCGGTCGCACAACCAGCCGAAGAACGGCACGGCGAAGATCGCCACCAGGCTGGCGATGGTTACCGACAGCGAGGTGACATGCGCTTCCACGCCCTTGAACTGGGTCAGGTAGGCCAATGAGAAGGTCTTGAAGATGTAGCTCAGGGCGTTGTAGCCGATGGCCACGAAGAACACCACGGTCAGGCCCTTGAGGTCGTTCCTGAACAGCAGCTTCAACGGCGACACTTGCGGCTTGCTGCTGTCTGCCTTGTCCAGCTCTTTGAAATCCGGTGTCTCGGGGATGCTCTTGCGTACCCACAGGCCGATCGCCACCAGGGCGATGCTGGCAATGAACGGGATGCGCCAGCCACCGGCGAGGAGGAAGTCATTGCTATTCATGGTCAGCAGGTAAACGGTCAGCGACGACAGCAGCAGCCCCAGGTTCAGCCCCAGCGCCGGCCAGGCGCCCTGGCTGCCGCGCTTGCCTTCACTGGCATGTTCGTAGGAGGTGACTGCCGCGCCGGACAGCTCGGCACCTGCACCCAGGCCCTGGATGATGCGTATCACCACCAGCAGGATCGGCGCCCAGATGCCGATACTGGCATAGCTTGGAATCAGCCCGATCAGCGCCGTGCACACACCCATCATGCAGAAGGTGATCACCAGCACATGCTTGCGACCGAAGCGGTCACCCAGGTAGCCGAACAGGACGCCGCCGAAGGGGCGGGCGATGAAGCCAATGGCGAAGGTGGAGAAGGCCAGCAGCGAGGCCACCGCGGGGTCGCTGGCATCGAAGAAGATCTTCGAGAACACGATCGCCGCCATGGTCGCGTAGAGGTAGAAGTCGTACCACTCCAGCATCGAGCCGAAGATGGTCGCCGCCGCCACCTTGCGCAGGCGCTTGCGTTGCTGTTGCGGGGTCTCGTGCGCGGCCGGGGCCGCCTCATGTACCGACATGGGGGGTTCCTTATTGTCTTTGTAGTTGTGGGTGTTGCGGGTTTCAGCGGGCCTTGAGGATCTTCTCGGCGATCATCTGGCCGATGGGAATGGCCGAGGTGGCAGCCGGCGACGGGGCATTGCAGACGTGCACCATGCGTGGGGTCTCGGCGAACAGGAAGTCGTGCACCAGGGTGCCGTCGCGCATCACTGCCTGGGCGCGGATACCGGCTTCGTAAGGCAGCAGGTCCGCCACTTCCAGCGATGGGCAGTACTTGCGGCACTGCTCCAGATATCCGCGTTTGAACAGCGAGTTCTTCATCTCGGCGGTGCCGGAGCCGAGGTTGTTCCAGAGGGTCTTCCAGAAACCTGGGAAGCGCGCGTACTCGGCCACGTCGCGCCAGTTGATCGAAAACTTGCGGTAGTTCTCCCGGCCGAAACCGAGCACGGCATTTGGGCCGACGGTGACACTGCCGTCGATCATGCGCGTCAGGTGCACACCGAGAAACGGCAACTCCGGGTCAGGGATCGGGTAGATCAGGTGGTTGACGATCTGGTTCTTGCTGGCCGGCAGGCGGTAATACTCGCCGCGGAAAGGGATGATCTGGTGTTCGATCTTCACCCCGGCAAGGCGCGCCAGGCGGTCGGACTGCAGGCCGGCGCAGGCGACCAGCTGGCGGGCGCGCCAGGTCTGGCTGTCGGTGCCGATGGCGACGTGGTCGGCATGCTCCTGGATGGCGCGCACGCTGGTCGACAGGTGCACCTCGCCGCCGGCCTGACGGATCACCTTGGCCATGGCGTTGCACACCTGCGTGTAGTCGACGATGCCGGTGGCATCGAGGAACAGTGCGCCCTTGCCGACGATGTTCGGTTCACGTTCAGCCAGCGCAGCGGCATCCAGGCGCTCGACCTTCAGCCCGTTCTGCTGCGAGCGCTCATACAGCGCCTGCATGCGCTGCACTTCCAGGTCGTTTGAGGCCACCAGCAGCTTGCCGCAGACCTCGAAGGCAATGCCATGTTCGCTGCAGAAGTCCTTGGTCGCCTGGGCGCCGCGCTTGCACAGTTCAGCCTTGAGGCTGCCCGGTGCGTAGTAGATGCCCGCATGGATCACGCCACTGTTGTGGCCGGTCTGGTGGCGGCCGAGGCTGGCTTCCTTTTCCAGAATCAGCAGGGATGCGCCTGGGCGTTGCTGGAGCAGGGCCATCGCGGTGGCGAGGCCGACGATGCCGCCGCCGATGATGCAGTAGTCGTAAGTCATGCAGGGGTACCTTGGTGTTCTTGTCGGTGGATCTGCTTATCAGGTTGTCAGACTAAGTGGTGCGTAAAAAGGCCCGCGCCGGGCTGCGCCTGTATCTCCGGGGTCAGTCGAGGGCGGGGAGGTCGATCTTCAGGCGTTTGGCCGAAGCGCGCAGGTGCGCTTCGGCGCAGGCTGCGGCTGCCTGGCGGTCGCCCGCGGCAATGGCCTGGTACAGCGCCTGGTGTTCGCGGTTGGCGTCGGCAGAGCCACCCACCGAGTGAGCGGCGGAGTTTTCCCAGGCGGTGCGCCTTGCGCTGGCCAACTGGCCGCCCAGGAAGTCGTGGAAGGCCACGAAGTAATCGTTCTTGCTGGCTTCGGCAATGGCTCGGTGGAAGGCCACGTCGGCAGCCGAGGCGGTGGCGAAATCGCTGCGCTTGTCGAGCATCACTTGCAGGGCCTTGGCCATGTGGGCTAGGTCCTGTTCGTCGCGGCGGCGGGCGGCGATGGCGGCGGCCTGGGTTTCGATCCACAGGCGCATCTCGAACATCTGCACCAGGTCCGGCTTGCGGCCATGGCTGCCGGGGAAGCGGAACACGGTACCGGCAGGTGTTTGCGAGATGTAGGAACCGAGCCCGCGACGGGCGATCAGCACGCCGTCGGCCTTGAGCTGCGCCACGGCCTCGCGCACCACCGAACGGCTGACGTTCAGTTGTTCGGCCAGTTGCTGTTCGGTGGGCAGGCGCGATTCGGCGGCCAGGCGGCCGGAATCGATCTCGGCGCGGATGGCGCTGACGACCCGCTCGACCAGGGTGTCGGGGCGCTGGAGCTCTAGCATGGAAACGGTTGCCTAGTTATCAGGTTGTCAGACAATGCCTGTGGTGGGGCTGGGCTGTCAATGGTGCGTTGGGGCTGGGGTGAATGTCTGGAGAGATTCATTGCCTTTGAGATCGAGCGCCACCCGCGCGGCGCATCGCGGATGAATCCGCTCCTACATTTGTTGCAACGTGCCGAACCTGTCAGGCCATGGTTGCCTGCCTCGCGCACGTCTAGAGCCTTGCAAACAAGGCTGACAACCATGACCTCACAGGCATGGCCACGTTGCAACAAATGTAGGAGCGGATTCATCCGCGATGCGCCGCGCGGGCGGCGCTCGATCTCACCGGCGCTGAAAATCTACCGGCATGCACCCCTCAGCCTCAAAAATCTCAAAGCTCGCTGACAAAGGTACCCGTGCCATCGAGAATGTTGCGCAAGGTCAGCGCCACTTCCTCAAGGTCAGTCCCCGCCGAAGTCAGCACGATCTCCAGCGCCTCATCCCCTTTCAGCGCATCGCGATCCCCGGCCGCCACTTCGATCAGCAAGCGTTGCGCGCTCAAGGTCACCTTCAACCCATCCAGTGTCGACGGCTCGTCATCCAGGGTCAGGTCGACGGTGTCTTCGTCCGGGTAGCGGGTCAGCAGAAACATCTGCCCCTTGTCACTGTGGCAGCACAGGGTCGCCATGTTGTCCTCCTCGTCATCGCAAGGGGTGGCGAACAGCAGGGCGGTCTTGATTTGCATGGCTACAACTCAGTTCGAGGGAATGAGAGGGAATTCTGACAGCCTTGCACACATCCATAAACGTAAAGTTGCCGCCCCTTGACCGAAATTGTCGCAGCGTTGCAAGCGGTGATGACCCATCAGTCGTTAAGCTTCCGCGAGCCCTGAACTTTACGTCCGGCTTGCCATGGGTTGGCTATCGTTGATCCGTACATGGCGGACGTGCGCGACGCTTCAACTATTACAAAGCCCAAGCGGAGTACCACAGATGGCGTTCTTCACCGCAGCCAGCAAAGCCGACTTCCAGCATCAACTGCAAGCGGCCCTGGCGCAGCACATCAGCGAACAGTCCCTGCCACAAGTGGCGCTGTTCGCCGAGCAGTTCTTCGGCATCATTTCTCTGGACGAACTCACCCAGCGCCGGCTTTCGGACCTGGCCGGCTGCACCCTGTCGGCGTGGCGCATCATCGAGCGTTTCGACCCCGAGTACCCGCAAGTGCGGGTGTACAACCCCGATTACGAACGCAATGGCTGGCAATCGACCCACACCGTTGTCGAAGTACTGCACCACGACCTGCCGTTCCTGGTCGACTCGGTGCGTACCGAGCTGAACCGCCGCGGCTACAGCATCCACACGCTGCAGACCACGGTGCTGAGCGTGCGCCGAGGCGCCAAGGGCGAACTGCTCGAACTGCTGCCCAAAGGCACCCAGGGCGAGGGCGTGCGTCATGAGTCGCTGATGTACCTGGAGATCGACCGCTGTGCCAATGCCGCCGAGCTGACCGTGCTGGCCCGCGAGATCGAGCAGGTGCTGGCCGAAGTGCGCGTGGCGGTGGCCGATTTCGAGCCGATGAAAGCCAAGCTGCGGGAGGTCGTCGCCGAGGTGGAGAACACCGCCTATGGCCCGGTCCAGCATGAAAAGGGCGAGGTCAAGGCCTTCCTCGAATGGTTGCTGGACAACCACTTCACCTTCCTCGGCTATGAAGAATTCACCGTCCAGGCCGACAGTTCCGGTGGCCAGATGGTCTACGACGAACAGTCGTTCCTCGGCCTGCCGCGCCGCCTGCGGGTGGGCCTGACGGCGGAAGAGCTGCGCATCGAAGACTACGCCGTGGCCTACCTCAACGAGCCGCTGCTGCTGTCGTTCGCCAAGGCCGCGTTGCCCAGCCGTGTGCATCGCCCGGCTTACCCGGACTACGTGTCGATCCGCCAGCTGGATGCCGACGGCAAGGTCATCAAGGAACACCGTTTCATGGGCCTGTACACCTCGTCGGTGTATGGCGAGAGCGTGCATGCCATCCCTTACATCCGTGTGAAGGTCGCCGAAGTCGAGCGCCGTTCCGGCTTCGACCCGAAAGCGCACCTGGGCAAGGAGCTGGCCCAGGTGCTCGAAGTGCTGCCGCGCGACGACCTGTTCCAGACCCCGATCGACGAGCTGTTCAGCACTGTGATGTCGATCGTGCAGATCCAGGAGCGCAACAAGATCCGCGTGTTCCTGCGCAAGGACCCGTACGGGCGTTTCTGCTACTGCCTGGCCTACGTGCCGCGCGAGATCTACTCCACCGAAGTGCGGCAGAAGATCCAGCAGGTGCTGATGGAGCGCCTGAAGGCCAGCGACTGCGAGTTCTGGACGTTCTTCTCCGAATCGGTGCTGGCGCGCGTGCAGCTGATCCTGCGGGTCGACCCGAAGAACCGCATCGACATCGACCCGCAGCAGCTCGAAAACGAAGTGATCCAGGCCTGCCGCTCGTGGCATGACGACTACTCGGCGCTGGTCATCGAAAACTTCGGCGAAGCCCAGGGCACCAATATCCTCGGTGACTTCCCCAAAGGCTTCCCGGCGGGCTACCGCGAGCGCTTCCCGGCACACTCGGCCGTGGTCGACCTGCAGCACGTGCTGGCGCTGTCCGAGAGCAAACCGCTGGCGATGAGTTTCTACCAGCCGCTGACTCGCCTGGGCGAACGCCTGCTGCACTGCAAGCTGTACCACGCCGACACCCCGCTGGCGCTGTCGGACGTGCTGCCGATCCTGGAAAACCTTGGCCTGCGCGTGCTTGGCGAGTTCCCTTACCGCCTGCGCCACGCCAGCGGGCGTGAGTACTGGATCCACGACTTCGCCTTCACTTACAGCGAAGGCCTGGACCTGGACATCCAGCAGCTCAACGACATCCTGCAGGATGCCTTCGTCCACATCGTCAATGGCAATGCCGAGAACGACGCTTTCAACCGCCTGGTCCTCACTGCCGGCCTGCCATGGCGTGACGTGGCGTTGCTGCGTGCCTATGCCCGCTACCTCAAGCAGATCCGCCTGGGCTTCGACCTTGGCTACATCGCCAGCACCCTGAACAACCACACCGACATCGCCCGCGAGCTGACCCGGTTGTTCAAGACCCGCTTCTACCTGGCGCGCAAGCTCACCACTGAGGACCTGGACGACAAGCAGCAGCGCCTGGAGCAGGCGATCCTCACGGCCCTCGACGAGGTCCAGGTGCTCAACGAGGACCGCATCCTGCGGCGCTACCTGGACCTGATCAAGGCGACCCTGCGCACCAACTTCTACCAGCCGGATGCCAACGGCCAGAACAAGTCGTACTTCAGCTTCAAGTTCAACCCCAAGCTGATTCCCGAGCTGCCCAAGCCGGTGCCGAAGTTCGAGATCTTCGTCTATTCGCCACGGGTCGAAGGCGTGCACCTGCGCTTTGGCAACGTCGCCCGCGGCGGCCTGCGCTGGTCGGACCGCGAGGAAGACTTCCGCACCGAAGTGCTGGGCCTGGTCAAAGCCCAACAAGTGAAGAACTCGGTGATCGTGCCGGTTGGCGCCAAGGGCGGCTTCCTGCCGCGCCGGCTGCCGCTGGGCGGCACCCGCGACGAGATCGCCGCCGAAGGCGTGGCGTGCTACCGCATCTTCATTTCTGGCCTGCTCGATATCACCGACAACCTCAAGGACGGTGGCGTGGTGCCGCCGGCCAACGTGGTGCGTCACGATGATGATGACCCGTACCTGGTAGTAGCAGCCGACAAGGGCACCGCGACCTTCTCCGATATCGCCAACGGCATCGCCATCGACTACGGCTTCTGGCTCGGCGATGCGTTCGCCTCGGGTGGCTCGGCCGGTTATGACCACAAGAAGATGGGCATCACTGCCCGTGGCGCCTGGGTTGGCGTGCAGCGTCACTTCCGCGAGCGTGGCATCAACGTGCAGCAGGACCCGATCACTGTGATCGGCGTCGGCGACATGGCCGGTGACGTGTTCGGCAACGGCCTGCTGATGTCCGACAAACTGCAGTTGGTGGCGGCGTTCAACCACCTGCATATCTTCATCGACCCGAACCCGGACCCGGCCACCAGCTTCGTCGAGCGCAAGCGCCTGTTCGACCTGCCGCGCTCGGCCTGGAGCGACTACGACAGCAGCATCATGTCCGAAGGCGGCGGTATCTTCCCGCGCAGTGCCAAGAGCATCGCCATCACCCCGCAGATGAAGGAACGCTTCGCCATCGAGGCGGACCGCCTGACCCCGACCGAACTGTTGCACGCGTTGCTCAAGGCGCCGGTGGACCTGCTGTGGAACGGCGGCATCGGCACCTACGTGAAGGCCAGCAGCGAAAGCCACGCCGATGTCGGCGACAAGGCCAACGACGCCCTGCGGGTCAATGGCAACGAGCTGCGCTGCAAGGTGGTGGGCGAGGGCGGCAACCTCGGCATGACCCAGCTCGGCCGTGTCGAGTTCGGCCTGCACGGCGGCGCCACCAACACCGACTTCATCGACAACGCCGGTGGCGTGGACTGCTCCGACCACGAGGTCAACATCAAGATCCTGCTCAATGAAGTGGTGCAGGGTGGCGACATGACCGAGAAGCAGCGCAACCAGCTGCTCGGCAGCATGACCGACGAAGTGGCCGGCCTGGTGCTGGGCAACAACTACAAGCAGACCCAGGCGCTGTCACTGGCCGCCCGCCGCGCCCGCGAGCGGATTGCCGAGTACAAGCGCCTGATGGCCGACCTCGAAGGCCGTGGCAAGCTGGACCGGGCCATCGAGTTCCTGCCGTCCGAAGAACAGCTGGCCGAACGCTTGGCCGCCGGCCAGGGCCTGACCCGCGCCGAGCTGTCGGTGCTGATCTCGTACAGCAAGATCGACCTCAAGGAGCAGCTGCTCAAGTCGCTGGTGCCGGACGACGACTACCTGACCCGCGACATGGAGACCGCCTTCCCGCCGTCGCTGGTCAGCAAGTTCGCCGAAGCCATGCGCCGTCACCGGTTGAAGCGCGAAATCGTCAGCACCCAGATCGCCAACGACCTGGTCAACAACATGGGTATCACCTTTGTCCAGCGCCTGAAGGAGTCGACCGGCATGAGCCCGGCCAACGTCGCTGGGGCCTATGTGATCGTGCGCGACATCTTCCACCTGCCGCACTGGTTCCGCCAGATCGAGGCGCTGGACTACCAGGTGCCAGCGGAAATCCAGCTGACCCTGATGGACGAACTGATGCGCCTGGGCCGCCGCGCCACCCGCTGGTTCCTGCGCAGCCGGCGCAACGAGCAGGATGCCGGGCGTGACACCGCGCACTTCGGGCCGAAGATCGCCCAGCTGGGGCTCAAGCTCGACGAGCTGCTGGAAGGCCCGACCCGCGAACGCTGGATGGTGCGTTACCAAAGCTTCGTCGACGCCGGTGTGCCGGAGTTGCTGGCGCGCATGGTGGCCGGTACCACCCACCTGTACACCCTGCTGCCGATCATCGAAGCCTCGGACGTGACCGGGCATGACCCGGCGCAGGTGGCCAAGGCGTTCTTCGCCGTGGGCAGTGCCCTGGACCTGACCTGGTACTTGCAGGAAATCAGCAACCTGCCGGTGGAAAACAACTGGCAGGCCCTGGCCCGCGAGGCGTTCCGCGACGACATCGACCTGCAACAGCGGGCGATCACCATCTCGGTGTTGCAGATGGCCGATGGCCCGGAAGACATGGACGCCCGCGTGGCGCTGTGGGCCGAGCAGCATCGGGTGATGGTCGAGCGCTGGCGCGCCATGCTCGACGACCTGCGCAATGCCACCGGCACCGACTATGCGATGTACGCGGTGGCCAACCGCGAGCTGGTCGACCTGGCACTGAGCGGGCAGGCGGCGGTGGTGCCGTCCTGAGTCAGGTAGTGAGGTAAAAAAAGCCCCGGCAGCGATGCCGGGGCTTTTTTTGTACACCTGTGCCGGCCCTTTCGCGGGCAAGCCCGCTCCCACAGGATCTGCACCTCAGCTGATGTCGGCGCAATACCTGTGGGAGCGGGCTTGCCCGCGAAAGGGCCGGTGCAGGCTTACTTGAACCTGCGCTCCACACCTTTTTCCACGAGGATCTTCGCCGAAATCTCTTCCACCGAAAAATGCGTGGAGTTGATGTTGGGAATGTTCTCGCGACGGAACAGGTTCTCCACCTCGCGCACCTCGAACTCGCACTGGGCAAAGCTCGAATAGCGGCTGTTGGGCTTGCGCTCGTGGCGGATGGCGGTCAGGCGGTCGGGGTCGATGGTCAGGCCGAACAGCTTGTGATGGTACTTCTTCAGTACCGCCGGCAGCTGCAGGCGCTCCATGTCATCCTCGGTCAGCGGGTAGTTGGCTGCGCGGATGCCGAATTGCATGGCCATGTACAGGCAGGTCGGGGTCTTGCCGCAACGCGACACGCCGACCAGGATCAGGTCGGCCTTGTCGTAGTAGTGGGTGCGCGCGCCGTCGTCGTTATCCAGGGCGAAGTTGACCGCCTCGATCCGTTCCATGTAGTTGGAATTGCCGCCGATCGAGTGCGATTTGCCCACGGAATACGACGAATGGGCAGTCAATTCCTGCTCAAGCGGGGATAAAAACGTCGAAAAGATGTCGATCATGAAGCCGTTCGATGTCGCCAGGATCTCGCGGATGTCCTGATTGACGATGGTGTCGAAGATGATCGGCCGCATGCCATCGCGCTCAGCGGCCGTGTTGATCTGCTGCACCATGGTCCGCGCTTTTTCAGGGCTGTCGATGTACGGACGGGTGAATTTATTGAACGGAATGCTTTCGAATTGAGCGAGCAGGCTCTGGCCCAGTGTTTCGGCGGTGATGCCGGTGCCATCGGAGATGAAGAACGCGGTTCGTTTCATTTGCGATCTGGGCCTTAAGCTGATGACGTTTCTTGGATATGATAGGTTCGGTTTGCCGAATGCGGCTGTCGGCATTCTGCCATATTTTGCGAGTCTATTTTCCAGGTACAGGCCACAAGCGTCCGGCCCAGTCAACGAAGGCAGGCGGGCGCCCTTGAGCTTTTCCAATACAGTTAGTGGAGAGATCACCTTGGTAGAGTACGTAGTTTCCCTCGATAAGCTCGGCGTCCATGATGTGGAGCATGTGGGGGGCAAGAACGCATCCCTGGGCGAGATGATCAGTAACCTCGCCGGTGCCGGCGTGTCGGTGCCGGGCGGCTTTGCCACTACGGCTCAGGCGTACCGTGACTTTCTCGAACAGAGTGGCCTGAACGACAAGATTCACGCCGCGCTCGATGCCCTGGACGTGGACGACGTCAACGCCCTGGCCAAGACCGGCGCGCAGATTCGCCAGTGGGTGATGGAGGCCGAATTCCCAGCGCGTCTGGATTCGGAAATCCGTACGGCCTTCGCAGAAATGTCCAAGGGCAACGACAACATGGCCGTGGCCGTGCGTTCCTCGGCCACTGCCGAAGACCTGCCGGACGCCTCGTTCGCCGGCCAGCAGGAAACCTTCCTCAACATCCGTGGCGTCGACAACGTGATCCGCGCGGCCAAAGAAGTCTTCGCTTCGCTGTTCAACGACCGTGCCATCGCCTACCGCGTGCACCAGGGCTTCGACCACAAGCTGGTGGCCCTGTCCGCCGGCGTGCAGCGCATGGTCCGCTCGGAAACCGGCACCGCCGGCGTGATGTTCACCCTCGACACCGAGTCGGGCTTCCGTGACGTGGTGTTCATCACCGGCGCCTACGGCCTGGGTGAGACCGTGGTGCAGGGTGCGGTCAACCCTGACGAATTCTACGTGCACAAACAGACCCTGCAGGCCGGTCGCCCGGCCATCCTGCGCCGCAACCTGGGCAGCAAGGCGATCAAGATGGTCTATGGCGACGAAGCCAAGGCCGGTCGTTCGGTCAAGACCGTCGAGGTCGACCGCGCCGAACGCGCCCGCTTCTGCCTGAGCGACGACGAAGTCAACGAACTGGCCAAGCAGGCGATGATCATCGAGCAGCACTACCAGCGCCCGATGGACATCGAATGGGCCAAGGACGGTGACGACGGCAAACTGTACATCGTCCAGGCCCGCCCTGAGACGGTGAAGAGCCGCGCCAGCGCCAACGTCATGGAGCGTTACCTGCTCAAGGAAAAAGGCACCGTGCTGGTCGAAGGCCGCGCCATCGGCCAGCGCATCGGCGCCGGCAAGGTCCGCGTGATCAACGACGTGTCCGAGATGGACAAGGTGCAGCCGGGTGACGTACTGGTCTCCGACATGACCGACCCGGATTGGGAGCCGGTAATGAAGCGCGCCAGCGCCATCGTCACCAACCGTGGCGGGCGTACCTGCCATGCGGCGATCATCGCCCGTGAGCTGGGCATTCCGGCCGTGGTCGGTTGCGGCAACGCCACCCAGGTGCTCAAAGATGGCCAGGGTGTGACCGTATCCTGTGCCGAAGGCGATACCGGCTTCATCTTCGAGGGTGAGCTGGGCTTCGACGTCAAGCAGAACTCGGTAGATGCCATGCCGGAGCTGCCGTTCAAGATCATGATGAACGTCGGCAACCCGGACCGCGCCTTCGACTTCGCCCAGCTGCCTAACGCAGGTGTGGGCCTGGCGCGCCTGGAATTCATCATCAACCGCATGATCGGCGTGCACCCCAAGGCGCTGCTGAACTATGCCGGCCTGCCGCCGGAGCTGAAAGAAAGCGTCGACAAGCGCATCGCCGGCTACAACGACCCGGTCGGCTTCTATGTCGAAAAACTGGTCGAGGGCATCAGCACCCTGGCTGCGGCCTTCTACCCGAAAAAGGTCATCGTGCGCCTGTCGGACTTCAAGTCCAACGAGTACGCCAACCTGATCGGCGGCAAGCTGTACGAGCCGGAAGAAGAAAACCCGATGCTGGGCTTCCGCGGTGCCTCGCGCTACATCAGCGAATCGTTCCGTGACTGCTTCGAGCTCGAGTGCCGTGCGCTGAAGCGTGTGCGCAACGAGATGGGCCTGACCAACGTCGAGATCATGGTGCCGTTCGTGCGCACCTTGGGCGAGGCCAGCCAGGTCGTCGACCTGCTCGCCGAAAACGGCCTGGCCCGCGGCGACAACGGCCTGCGCGTGATCATGATGTGCGAGCTGCCGTCCAACGCGATCCTCGCCGAAGAGTTCCTCGAATACTTCGACGGTTTCTCGATCGGCTCCAACGACCTGACCCAGCTGACCCTGGGCCTGGACCGCGACTCGGGCATCATCGCCCACCTGTTCGACGAGCGTAACCCGGCCGTCAAGAAACTGCTGGCCAACGCCATCCAGGCGTGCAACAAGGCCGGCAAGTACATCGGTATCTGCGGTCAGGGCCCATCGGACCACCCGGACCTGGCCAAATGGCTGATGGAGCAGGGCATCGAAAGCGTGTCGCTGAACCCGGACTCGGTACTCGAGACCTGGTTCTTCCTGGCCGAAGGCCAGGGCGCGGCCTGATGCGGTAAATTGCGGGGGCGCGTCTGGCGCGCCCCCGCCTGGTTTTTTCCAGGGCGAGTTCCAGTGATGGATCCCGCCCTTTTTTGTGCACCAAGCAACCTTATGCAAAGCAGCAGCAACCTTTTTCCCGTGGCCTTGCTCAGTGCCGAGCGCCGCGGCGACCTCAGCGAAGACGTGTACCGGATCAAGGCCGGCAACAGCCCTGACCCTAGCGTCGAACTGGCCGTGACCCGCCTGGGCCTGGCTGATCAATGCCGGCCCCAGGGAGTGCCGGTGATTCTGCTGCATGGCAGTTTCTCCAACCGACGTTTCTGGTACTCGCCCAAAGGCATCGGCCTGGGTGCATATTTGGCGCGGGCCGGGTTCGATGTGTGGATCCCGGAGATGCGCGGCCATGGCCTGTCGCCGCGCAATATCGCGTGGAAGCACAACAGCGTTGCCGACTATGCCCGCGATGACCTGCCATTGATTGGCGCGTTTGTGCGCGAACAGTCTGGCCAGGCGCCGCACTGGGTCGGCCACTCCCTGGGTGGAACCACCCTGGTGGCGGCTTTGGGTGGCGGCTTTCTCAAGGCTGAACAGATGGCCAGCGTGGCGCTTTTCGGTACGCAGATCAGTCGTGTCTACTGGCCGCTGAAAGTGCCGCCGCTGACCTGGGGAGCGAAATTGCTGCTCAAGCGCTGGGGGCAGATTTCCGGGCCGCGTTTCAAGCGTGGGCCGGAGGATGAGCCAATCGGCCTGGCCCTCGAAAGCATGCGCTGGCATGGCCTGTTCGGCCGTTTTGGCGACAAGCAGGGCGACTGGTGGGCGGGGTTGGCCGAGGTGGATGTACCGCTGCTGGCGGTGGCGGGTGCCGGCGACTTCCAGGACCCGGTGTGGGCCTGCCGCAAGCTGTTCGATCAGCTTGGTGGTGCGCGCAAGCAGTTCCTGCGCCTGGGGCGCGAAGAAGGCTTCGAGGCCTTCGGGCATGTCGACATGCTGGTGAGCAAGGCGGCGCAGGCGCAGGTCTGGCCGCTGGTGGAGCGTTGGTTGCGCGATCCGCTGTTGCCGGTGCATGAGTCGACGGTGGTGTGCGAGCCTGTGCCTGCCAACTGAATCTTTTTCGCCTGTACCGGCCTCTTCGCGGGTGAACCCGCTCCCACAGGTACATCACCGTCCTCAGGACCTGTGGGAGCGGGTTTACCCGCGAAGAGGCCGGTACAGGCTGAATACACAACTGACTGCCTGGTCCCGGATGACTGCGATGGCATCTACGGTGTAGCCTTGGCCGATACCCGCTTTCGTTGTGACTGACAGGAGCTTCCCATGCAGCATTACGTAACGCCCGACCTGTGTGACGCCTACCCGGACCTGGTTCAGGTGCTGGAGCCGATGTTCAGCAACTTCGGTGGCCGCGATTCCTTCGGTGGCCAGATCGTCACCATCAAGTGCTTCGAAGACAACTCGCTGGTCAAGGAGCAGGTCGAGCTCGATGGCAAAGGCAAGGTCCTGGTAGTCGATGGCGGTGGCTCGCTGCGCCGTGCGCTGCTCGGTGACATGCTCGCGGAAAAGGCCGCGAAAAATGGCTGGGAAGGCCTGGTGATCTATGGCTGCGTGCGTGACGTCGATGTGCTGATCCAGACCGACGTCGGCGTGCAGGCCCTGGCCAGCCATCCGATGAAAACCGACAAACGCGGCATCGGCGACCTCAACGTGGCCGTGACCTTTGCCGGTGTCACCTTCCGCCCGGGTGAGTACCTGTACGCCGACAACAACGGCGTGATCATCTCGCCAAGCCCGCTGAAAATGCCGGAGTGACGCGCAGTACGCGCTGATGGAGCTTTGATGTTCGAGGAAGACAACGCGCAGTGGGGGCTGGTGCATGCCCTGGTGCTCGATGGCAAAGGGGGCGCGCGCTCGATTGCCCGGACCGAGCTGGACGACCTGCAGTTGCAGCCACAGGAAAGCCTGTGGCTGCACTGGGACCGCAGCCATCCGCAGACCCGCACCTGGCTGTTGCAGGACAGTGGCCTGAGCGAATTTGCCTGCGACCTGCTGCTGGAGGAAAACACCCGGCCGCGGTTGTTGCCGCAGCCGGGTGAGCAGCTGCTGTTGTTCCTGCGTGGGGTCAACCTCAACCCAGGCGCCGAGCCCGAGGACATGGTCTCGGTACGCATCCATGCCCAGCCGCAGCGGGTCATTTCGCTGCGCTTGCGGCCGTTGCGTGCCAGCGATGAAGTCCTTCAGCAGCTCGATGAGGGCAGGGGGCCGAAATCGGCGTCCGAACTGTTGCTGCTGATGGGCGAGTTGCTGACCGAAAAGGTTCAGAGCCTGGTCAGCGACCTTTCGGAACTGGTCGACCTGGAAGAAGAAAAGGTTGAATCCGACGAACGGTATACCCCTGAGCAGGGCAGCCTGCAGCAGATCCGTCGCCGCGCCGCAGGTTTGCGTCGCTTTCTGGCGCCACAGCGGGAGATCTATGCCCAGCTGTCGCGCAGCAAGTGCAGCTGGTTCTGCGATGCCGACGCCGATTACTGGAACGAGCTGAACAACAGCCTGATCCGTTACCTCGAAGAGCTCGAGCTGACCCGCGAACGGGCGGCGCTGGTGCTGGAGAGCGAAGACCGCCGGCGCAGCGAGCGGATGAACCGGACCATGTACCGCTTCGGCATCATCACCTGCATCTTCCTGCCCATGAGCTTCATCACCGGGCTGCTCGGCATCAACGTCGGCGGCATTCCGGGGGCGAGCAACCCGTATGGCTTCCTGCTGGCCTGCATCGTCGTGCTGGCGCTGGCGGTGGGGCAATGGTGGCTGTTCAGGCGGTTGCGCTGGGTATGAAGGTGCCGACTCCTCTTGAAACATTCGTTCCATGGCGATGTGTGACCCATCGCCCGGCCATCTCGTCTCTGAGTGACACTGCGCGAGGTGCCCATGCACGATCCGTTTGAACAATCCCTGCGCGACCTGCTCAAGGCGTCACCCTCCGGTGAGGAGCGCGATGATGCCGCATGCCTGGGTCGCGTGCTGAAAACCGCCAACCGCCAGGTCGGCGCCGGTGATCTGTTCAGCCTGCTTGGCCGTTGGAGCCAGGCGCTGCTGATTGCCGTGAACAATGGCTCGGCGCACGTTGCGCCGGTGCGTCGACACTCTACCCGCAACGCTGCCAATGGCAGCAAAGCAGATAAGGCCGATTGAATATGGAACTCGATCTCTGGACCCAGAGCCTGGTCACTGCGATGACCGCCCTATGGACCAAGGTAGCGAACTTCATCCCCAACCTGTTCGGCGCGCTGGTCGTGGTGCTGCTCGGTTTCGTGGTGGCCAAGCTGCTCGACACACTGCTTTCCAAGCTCCTGGCCAAGTTCGGTCTGGACCGCCTGATGGCCGGCACCGGGCTGACCAAGATGCTTGGCCGGGTCGGCATCCAGGTGCCGATCTCGACCCTGATTGGCAAGATCGTCTACTGGTTCGTGTTGCTGATCTTCCTCGTCTCGGCCGCAGAGTCACTGGGCCTTGAGCGGGTTTCGGCAACGCTCGACATGCTCGCCCTGTACCTGCCCAAGGTCTTTGGCGCAGCCCTGGTGCTGCTGGCTGGCGTGCTGCTGGCACAGGTGGCCAACGGCCTGGTGCGTGGCGCTGCCGAAGGTATTGGCCTGGAATACTCCGCAGGCCTGGGGCGTATCACCCAAGGCCTGGTGATCATCATCAGCATCTCGGTGGCCATCAGCCAGCTTGAGGTCAAGACCGACCTGCTCAACCACGTGATCGTCATTGGGCTGATTACCGTTGGTCTGGCCGTTGCGCTTGCCATGGGCCTTGGCAGCCGCGAAATTGCCGGGCAGATTCTGGCCGGCATCTACGTTCGCGAACTCTACCAGGTCGGCCAGCAGGTGCGGATTGGAGAGGTTGAAGGAATGATCGAAGAGATCGGCACGGTCAAGACGACGCTGTTGACCGATGATGGCGAACTGGTGTCGCTGTCCAATCGCGTGCTCCTCGAGCAGCGAGTCAGTAGCCGCTAACCGCACAAAAGCTGTTAATGTATGCCGCCGCGAAAATCGCCCCATGGGGCTGAGCGGCGACATTGACCTGACTGTCGGCCAGATCCGTTTTGAATAAAGTTCATTCGCCGCCCATGCGTTATGACCCCCGCGAACTCACCGACGAGGAGTTGGTGGCGCGTTCGCATGAGGAGCTGTATCACGTAACCCGCGCCTATGAGGAACTCATGCGGCGCTACCAGCGGACCCTGTTCAACGTCTGTGCGCGTTACCTTGGGAACGATCGCGACGCTGATGATGTCTGTCAGGAAGTGATGCTGAAGGTGCTGTACGGTCTGAAGAACTTCGAGGGCAAGTCCAAGTTCAAGACCTGGCTCTACAGCATTACCTACAACGAATGCATTACCCAGTACCGCAAGGAGCGTCGTAAACGCCGGTTGATGGATGCCTTGAGCCTGGACCCTGTAGAAGAGGCGTCCGAAGAGAAGGCACCGAAGCCGGAAGAAAAAGGCGGGCTGGACAAGTGGTTGGTGCATGTGAACCCGATCGATCGGGAAATTCTGGTGTTGCGCTTTGTCGCTGAGCTGGAATTTCAGGAGATCGCCGATATCATGCACATGGGCTTGAGCGCTACGAAAATGCGCTACAAGCGCGCGCTAGACAAGCTTCGCGAGAAATTTGCAGGTCTGGATGAAACTTAGTCCCTTGTAAATATCTCTAACGGATCGGCGAGTTCTGCTAGACTTGCCGTCGAGTTGTCCCCCGGATGTTGGTGGGACTGCTTAACTATCACCAGATGGGGATTTAACGGATGAAATTGAAAAACACCTTGGGCTTGGCCATTGGCTCGCTCGTCGCTGCTACTTCGTTCGGCGTTATGGCTCAAGGCCAGGGCGCAGTCGAAATCGAAGGTAACGTAACCAAGCAGTACTACGACAGCGAGCGTAACTTCAAGAACGACGGCACCAATCCTGGTGTTCGCCTGGGTTACTTCCTGACTGACGACGTATCCCTGGACCTGGGCTACAACGAGACTCACAACGCTCGTGGCGAAGTCTTCAACAAGGACATCAAAGGTTCCAAGGCCAAGCTGGACGCTACCTACCACTTCGGTACCGTCGGCGACGCTCTGCGTCCGTACGTTTCCGCTGGTTTCGCTCACGAGAGCCTGGGCCAGGCCACTCGTAGCGGCCGTGACCACTCCACCTTCGCCAACGTTGGCGCTGGCGCCAAGTGGTACATCACCGACATGTTCTTCGCCCGTGCCGGCGTAGAAGCCATGTACAACATCGACGACGGCAACACCGAGTGGGGTCCGACCGTTGGTGTGGGTCTGAACTTCGGTGGCAGCGGCGGCAAAGTTGCTGCAGCTCCTGCTCCAGTTGCTGAAGTCTGCTCCGACTCCGACAACGACGGCGTTTGCGACAACGTCGACAAGTGCCCAGACACCCCAGCCAACGTTACCGTTGACGCTGATGGCTGCCCGGCTGTTGCCGAAGTCGTTCGCGTTGAGCTGGACGTCAAGTTCGACTTCGACAAGTCGGTCGTCAAGCCAAACAGCTACGGCGACATCAAGAACCTGGCTGACTTCATGAAGCAGTACCCACAGACCACCACCGTGGTTGAAGGTCACACTGACTCCGTCGGCCCAGACGCTTACAACCAGAAGCTGTCCGAGCGTCGTGCCAACGCTGTCAAGCAGGTCCTGACCCAGCAGTACGGCGTAGAAGCTAGCCGTGTTGACTCGGTTGGCTACGGCGAAACCCGTCCGGTTGCCGACAACGCCACCGAAGAAGGCCGCGCTATCAACCGTCGCGTTGAAGCTCAGGTAGAAGCCCAGGCCAAGTAATTGGTTTGAAGCTTCCATGAAAAACCCGGCCTCGGCCGGGTTTTTCTTTGCCTGGAGTTTCTATTGCCTGTGCCGGGCATTACCCGGCCTCTGCTATCCATTCCTGAATAACCTGCTCCCCTACCACCTCGCCGATTACCAGGATTGCCGGGCTGCACAGCCTGAATACCCGGGCATCCTCGACCATCCCCGACACATCGCTGCGGCATTCCCGCTGCGCTGGCAACGATGCATTTTCTATCATCGCCACCGGCATCCCCGGCAACATGCCACCCTCCAACAGCCCGCGGCGGATCTGCTCCAGGCGCGCCACCCCCATGTACACCACCAACGTCGTGCCGCCCTGTGCCAGTGCTGCCCAGTTCAGCTCGCTGTCATCCTGGGTGTGTGCGGTCACCAGCGTCACCCCACGGCTGACGCCACGCGAGGTCAGCGAGATTCCGCACTGAGTGGCACCGGCCAAACCTGCGGTTATGCCGTTGACCAACTCCACGTCGATACCGTGGCCCTGCAGCCACAGTGCCTCCTCGCCGCCGCGGCCAAAGATGCACGGGTCACCGCCCTTGAGCCTGACCACACAACGCCCCTGCCGTGCATGACGCAGCATCAGGCGCTGGATGAAGGCCTGGGGCGTGGAACGACAACCGCCGCGCTTGCCTACGGCAATTACCCTGGCTTGCGGACAATGCTCCAGTATGGCCGGGTTGACCAGATCGTCGATCATCACCACCTCGGCCTGTTGCAGCGCGCGCACGGCCTTGAGCGTGAGCAGTTCAGGATCGCCAGGGCCGGCACCGACCAGCCATACTTTTGCATTCATAAACGTTTCCTCATGGACAAGGTGCTCAACCCTTGAGCAGGGCAAACAGCAGCATCAGGTTGAACAGCAGAGACAGCAGGGCCAGGGTCCGCCAGACCTTCAGCGGCTCGCGTTCGAGCAGCGGGCGCGGGCGGCTGGGCAGTTCCTGACGGTCACCGCGCTCGAGCAGCAGTAGCCACTGTTCGGCGGTTTCAAAGCGTTGCGCCGGGTCTGTTGCCACGGCTTGCAGCAGGTTGTGCTGCAGCCATTCGGGCAGGTCGGGGCGATAGCGGGATGCATTGATCGCCTGGCCGAAGCGTGGGCGCTGGAAGGCCTCGATCTCGCCGTAGGGGTAGTGCCCGGTCAGCAGCAGATAGAGCGTGACGCCGACCGCGTACAGGTCCTGGCGCGGGCTCGGCGGCTGGCCCTCAAAGGCTTCCGGGGCAATGAACGAAGGCGTGCCGGGCAGCTCGTGCAGCGGCTCCGGGGAAAGGCCGGGGCAGTATGCCAGACCGAAGTCCAGCAGGCGCAGCTGGCCGTCATCACCCAGGTGCAGGTTGTCGGGCTTGATGTCCCGGTGCAGCAGGTTGCGCCGGTGCAGTACGCCGACCGCTTGCAGCAGCTGGCGGGCGATTTCCATCCACTGCGCCAGTGGTAGCGGGCCCTGTTTGGCAACGTGTGTTGCTAGGGTCTCGCCGCTGTGCTCGCGCATTACGTAGTACAGGTGCTGACGCTGGCTGGCGGCATGCAGCTCGGGGAAGTGGCGGCCTGCGACCCGGCGCAGGAACCATTCCTCCAGCAGCAGGCCTTGTGCGGCGCCGGGTTCCTGTTCGCGGTCCTCGGGCAAGGTCTTCAGCAGCCATGGCTGGCCCTGCGCATCGCGCACGCGATAGAGCAGTGACTGGCGGCTGTGCGCCAGGCACGTTTCGACCTGCCAGCCATCGAGCAGCTGGCTTTCGCGTAGCGGGCCCGGTAATGGCCATTGCTGCAGTTGCACCAAGGTGTCGCCGAGGTTGGCCGTGCCCAGCTGGTCCACCCTAACCAGCAAGGCGCTGGCATTGTCATGGCTGCCGTTGTGGTGTGCGCTGGCAACCAGTGTGTCGGCGGCCGACTGCAGGTCGGGCTGCTCGCGCAGCACGGCCTGGATGTGTTGGTCGCCAAGGCTGGCCCATACGCCGTCGCTGAGCAGCAGGTAGCATTCACCGGCCTGCAGTTCGCCGTCCAGATAGTCGACCAGCAGATGCTGGTCCAGGCCCAGCGCGCGCTTTAGCACGTGTTGCATGCCGGGCTGGTCCCAGACGTGGTCTTGGCTCAGGCACTGCAGGCGCCCGGCATGCCAGCGATAGGCCCGACAGTCGCCCACGTGCGCCAGGGTGAAGCGGCGCCCGCGCAGTACCAGGGCGCTCAGTGTGGTGAGCAGGGGCTGGCTGCCCTGGGCGCGCAACCAGCGGTTCTGTGCCAGCAGCAGGCGGTCAAGGGCCTGGGCTACGCCCCAGGTGGCGGGCGTGGCGTAATAGTCCATGGCCAGTGCCTGCAAGCTGGCACGGGCAGCCAGGCCGCCGTCGGCGCATTGGCTGACGCCATCGGCGAGGGCGAACAGGTAACCCTTGCTGGCGGCCAGCTCCGGCGCCGGCGTGACCAGGCGCAGGGCGTCCTGGTTCTCCGTGCGTGGCCCGGTGGCGCTGGCTTGGGCAAAGCTCAGTTGCAGGCTCATGGCGCCGCCTCAGACCCGTGCCGCGGTAACCGCTGCCGAGCCCCAGGTGGTGCGCCAGCGTTGCTTGACCCCATGCAGGCCGAACCAGGCGAGCAGACCAAGGCTGGCGAACAGCCACAGGCCCAGCTGATAGTCACCGCTGTGCTGCTTGATGGCGCCAAGGCCCGCTGCCAGCAGGAAGCCGCCGATGCCACCGGCCATGCCGATCAGCCCGGTCATCACGCCGATCTCCTGGCGGAAGCGTTGCGGCACCAGCTGGAACACTGCGCCGTTGCCAGCGCCGAGGCCGAGCATGGCACTGACGAACAACGCTAGGGCCGCTGCGGCGCTCGGCAGGTTGAAGCCGACCGCAGCGATGCAGATGGCGGCCACGCTGTACATGCCGAGCAGGGTGCGGATGCCGCCGAAACGATCGGCCAAAGCGCCACCCAACGGGCGCATCAGGCTGCCGGCGAACACGCAGGCCGCGGTGTAGTAGCCGGCGGTGACCGGGCTCAGGGCGTATTGGTCGCTGAAATAGCCGGGCAGGGCGCTGGCCAGGCCGATGAAGCCACCGAAGGTGACGCTGTAGAAGAACATGAACCACCAGCTGTCACGGTCGCCCAAGGCCTTTAGATAGTCGGCTGCCGCCTTGGGTTTGGGCCGTTGTGGGGCGTTGCGGGCGAGCAGGGCGAACAGCGTCAGGGCCAGCAGCAGTGGCAGCACGGCAAAGCCGAACACATTGTTCCAGCCAAACCCGGCGGCCAGCACCGGGGCCAGCAGTGCGGCGAACACCGTACCGGAGTTGCCCGCCCCCGCGATGCCCATGGCCTTGCCTTGGTGCTGCGGCGGATACCACTGCGAGGCCAGCGGCAGCGACACGGCAAACGAAGCGCCGGCAACACCGAGGAACACGCCCAACAGCAGGGCCTGCTCATAGCTGTGCACGCCCAGGTACCAGGCGCCGGCGAGGGCGACGATGACGATCACCTGGCCGATCAGGCCGGCGGTTTTCGGCGAAAGGCGGTCGACCAGCACACCCATGACGAAGCGCAGCACCGCACCGGCGAGAATCGGCGTGGCCACCATCAGGCCGCGTTGCTGGGCGCTCAGTTGCAGGTCGGCGGCGATCTGTACCGCCAGCGGGCCAAGCAGGTACCAGACCATGAAGCTCAGGTCGAAATACAGGAACGCGGCGAACAGCGTGGGCACATGCCCGGATTTCCAGAAGCTGGTACTCATCGAACACCTCACTCGGCTATGCAACGGAAACGAAAAAGACGCCGCTACCCGGTCCACTGGCGTGGAGGGGAGAGCGACGTCTTTGTCGGGAGTTAATGAGGCAACCGCCGTTGGCTACCGGTGGAATATCTTCAGCAAGAGCTGGGCCAACTTTTATCGCGTGTGCCAGCCTTTTCGCGGCTGCGCAACGGGCGCCGCGTCAGCCGAGCATTTCATGCATGGCAATGATCTGCTCGGCCACCTGGATGAGCTTCTGCTGCCGGCTCATGGCCTGCCGGCGCATCAGGGTGTAGGCCTGTTCCTCGTTGCAGTCCTTCATCTTCATCAGCAGCCCCTTGGCCTGTTCGATGCGCTTGCGCTCGGCCAGTTGCTGGTCGCGCGCCAGCAGCTGGGCCTTGAGGGCCTGGTCACTCTCGAAGCGAGCCATGGCCACATCGAGAATGGGCTGCAGCCGCGCGGCATGAATGCCTTCGACGATGTAGGCGCTGACCCCGGCCTGGATCGCCTGGCGCATCACCGCCGGGTCATGTTCGTCGGTGAACAGCACGATTGGCCGTGGCTGGTTGCGGCTGACCAGCACCACCTGTTCCATGACGTCGCGGTCGGGTGAGTCGGTATCGATCAGCACGACGTCCGGGTGCACCGTTTCGACGCAGGCGGGCAGGTCAATGGTCAAGTCTGGCGCCTCGATTACCTCGAAGCCTGCTTCGCGCAATGCCGCCTTGAGGCGGCCAAGCTTGTTCCGGGTATCGTCGATCAGCAGGATGCGCAGCATGGTGATGGCCCTCACAGACCGACTCGGGCACCGGGCGTATCGCCCAAGGCGTGCAGGCGGAAACTGCGGGCGTAGGCATACGGATCAGTGCCGTCCCAGCGCGTGCCATCGATCAGCAGGCTGCTGCGCATGGCTGACTCGGGGCAGGGCACGCCAAGTGCGCCGGCGGCCTCGCTGTACAACTGCAATTGCTGCACCTGGCGAGCCACGCCGAGGTAGTCAGGGTCGTCGCGCAGCAGGCCCCAGCGGCGGAACTGGGTCATGAACCACATGCCATCCGACAGGTATGGCAGGTTGGCGCGGCCCTGGTCGAACAGGCGCAGGGCATGCCGATCGTGCCAGGCGTTGCCCAGGCCGTCCTGATAATCACCCTGCAGGCGTGGCTCGATGTTCTCGAGGGGCGTGTCGAGGTAGGCGCTGCCGCTGAGCAGCTGCGCGGTGCTGCGCAGGTTCTCAGGGCTCTGTTCGATGAACCGGCTGGCAGCGAGCACCGCCTTGACCAGCGCGCGTGCGCTGTTGGGGTAGTGCTCGACAAAGGCGCGGGCGCTGGCCAGTACCTTTTCCGGGTGGTCGGGCCAGATCGACTGGCTGGTGGCCAGGGTGAAGCCCTGGCCTTGGCTGACGGCGGCAGCGGCCCAAGGTTCGCCGACGCAGAAGCCGTCGATGCGCCCGGCCTGGATATGCGCCGCCATCTGGGCCGGTGGCACCACCACGCTGGTGACGTCGTGCAACGGGTGGATGCCTTGGCTGGCCAGCCAGTAATACAGCCACATGGCGTGGGTGCCGGTGGGGAAGGTCTGGGCGAAGGTCAGTCGCGCGCCATGCTGGTGCACCCGTTGGGCCAGTGCTTCAGGGCTGGTCACGCCCTGGCGCTGCAGGGCCGGCGACAGGTTGATGGCCTGGGCATTCTGGTTCAGCCCCATGAGTACTGCCATGTCGCTGGCCGGCACACCGCCGATGCCCAGGTGCACGGCGTAGACCAGGCCGTAGAGGCAATGGGCGGCGTCCAGTTCGCCGCTGGCCAGCTTGTCGCGCAAGCCGGCCCAGGAGCCCTGGCGCTTGAGGTTGAGGGTCAGGCCGTGTTGCTGGGCGAAGCCCTGGGTGGCGGCGACCACCACCGAGGCGCAATCGGTCAGGGCCATGTAGCCGATGTTGAGGCTGGGTTTTTCCGGCGCGTCGCTGCCGTTTACCCAGGCTAGAGGTGCTGTATTCACGAAGGTCCTCGCCCGTACTGAATAGGCTGTAGGCAAGGGAAGTAGCAACCCATGTGCCAAGCCCCTGTCATGCCGGGCGCGCGCTGGCTATAATCGCTGCCTCACTCACCCCGAGCCTTGCCCGCCCATGTATACCCTGGCCCGCCAGCTGCTGTTCAAGCTTTCCCCGGAAACCTCCCATGACCTGTCCCTGGACCTGATCGGCGCCGGTGGCCGGCTTGGGCTCAACGGTGTGCTGTGCAAGCAGCCGGCCGCACTGCCGGTGACCGTGATGGGCTTGAACTTCGCCAACCCGGTAGGGCTGGCGGCGGGCCTGGACAAGAACGGCGCGGCCATCGACGGCTTTGCCCAGCTGGGCTTCGGCTTCGTCGAGATCGGCACCGTGACCCCGCGTCCGCAGCCGGGCAACCCCAAGCCGCGGTTGTTCCGCCTGCCGCAGGCGACGGCGATCATCAACCGCATGGGCTTCAACAACCTGGGCGTCGATCACCTGCTCGAACGCGTGCGTGCTTCGCGCTACAACGGCGTGTTGGGGATCAACATCGGCAAGAATTTCGATACCCCGGTCGAGCGTGCGGTCGATGACTACCTGATCTGCCTGAACAAGGTGTATACCGAAGCCAGCTACATCACCGTCAACGTCAGCTCGCCGAACACCCCTGGCCTGCGTAGCCTGCAGTTCGGCGACTCGCTCAAGCAGCTGCTCGATGCCCTGGCCGAGCGCCGTGAGCAGCTGGCCACCGAGCATGGCAAGCGCGTGCCGCTGGCCATCAAGATTGCGCCGGACATGAGCGACGAAGAAACCGCGCTGGTGGCCGCGGCGCTGATGGAGTCGGGCATGGATGCGGTGATTGCCACCAACACCACCCTGGGCCGCGAGGGCGTTGAAGGGCTGGAGCATGGTGGCGAGGCCGGTGGCCTGTCGGGTGCGCCAGTGCTGGAGAAGAGCACCCATATCGTCAAGGTGCTGGCCAGCGAGCTCGGTGGCAAGCTGCCGATCATCGCCGCCGGGGGTATTACCGAAGGCCGGCATGCGGCAGAGAAAATCGCCGCTGGGGCGAGCCTGGTGCAGATCTACTCGGGCTTCATCTACAAGGGGCCAGCGCTGATCCGTGAAGCGGTGGATGCGATCGCGGCAATGCCCAAGGCCTGAAGGCAGGCATAAAAAAGGGCCCCTTCAAGGGGCCCCTGGGCCGAAGCCCGCCGCCCGGATAGGGCGCGCATGGTGACTCGAATTCAGTGTCCTCGTTCAGCCAACGGCGTGATTTTCGTTGAGTCTATGGATGCCAGCGGTGCCAGTCATTCCGTCCCAGTTATCACCGCGACCTTCGCGCCAGCCGTTAATCCAGGCTTGGCGAACTGAAGGAAGTGTAAAGGGGCAAAGTTCGCGGGATTTGCCGGTGACCCCGTATTGGTAGCCACGTGAATATGCTCTTTCCAACGGATCACGCTTAAGTCTTCTCATAGGGTGTTGCCCTCACTTGTTGACTGTAATGTCCCGTCGGCCTCTCCGAGGCCGGGCAGAGTCTTTCTGCCGGTTTGCGCTCGCTGCCGGCGTGGCGAGCTGAAGGTGCCGCCTCGTTGCGATGCGGCCTGAGACCAGTTCTAACGAATGCAGGTCACTGTGTGAATGATCGATTTGTCATAAGCACGTAACCTTTCCAAGGGTGAGGGGATAAGTAAATAAATGCGACTCAACCTTGTTTGGCGCTGAGCCCGCAATGATCGGGGTTTGCCGAACCTTGACGTCATTTCGCCAGCGTTGCGGCGGCATGACAGAAATAATTGGTAATGCGACGAAGGGTCACGCTGGGCCCCAAGTCGACGGAAATTATTGGAACTGCCTGATGATCTAAGCTGTTTCTGCCACCCGGCGAGCGGCAGATCGATCAGGCGGCCCGGCCGCCTTGCTGCGATGAAGCAGTGGGGAAGGCCACTCGGACGCTTGCTGGAAGGGCGTTCGGGCAAACATCGGCAAGGCGATGCGTCGCCTTGTCACTCACATAGCCCAAGGCGCTGGAATACTCATGTCGGACCGTTTCGAACTTTACCTCACCTGCCCCAAAGGCCTGGAAGGCCTGCTTGCCGAAGAGGCCCGAGGCCTCGGCCTCGACGATGTGCGTGAGCACACCTCGGCCATTCGCGGCGCCGCCGACATGGAAACCGCCTACCGCCTGTGCCTCTGGTCGCGCCTGGCCAACCGCGTGCTGCTGGTGCTCAAGCGTTTCTCGATGAAGAACGCTGACGACCTCTATGATGGCGTGCACGCCGTCGACTGGGCCGACCATTTGGCTGCGGACGGCACCTTGGCCGTGGAATTCAGTGGCCACGGTTCGGGCATCGACAATACCCATTTCGGTGCCCTCAAGGTCAAGGACGCGATCGTCGACAAGCTGCGCAACCGTGAAGGCCTGCGCCCGTCGGTGGAAAAGGTCGACCCGGATGTGCGCGTGCACCTGCGCCTGGACCGTGGCGAGGCGATCCTGTCCCTAGACCTGTCTGGTCACAGCCTGCACCAGCGTGGCTACCGCCTGCAGCAAGGCGCTGCGCCACTGAAGGAAAACCTGGCGGCTGCGGTGCTGATCCGCGCCGGCTGGCCGCGCATCGCTGCCGAAGGGGGCGCCCTGGCCGACCCGATGTGCGGTGTCGGTACCTTCCTGGTGGAGGCGGCAATGATCGCTGCCGACATCGCGCCCAACCTCAAGCGTGAGCGCTGGGGCTTCAGTGCCTGGCTCGGCCATGTGCCGGCCACCTGGCGCAAGGTCCACGAAGAGGGTCTGGCCCGCGCGCAAGCCGGCCTGGCCAAGCCGCCACTGTGGATTCGCGGCTATGAAGCCGACCCGCGGCTGATCCAGCCGGGGCGCAACAACGTCGAGCGCGCAGGGCTGGGCGACTGGGTGAAGATCTACCAGGGCGAAGTCAGCACCTTCGAGCCGCGCCCGGACCAGAACCAGAAAGGCCTGGTCATCAGCAACCCGCCGTACGGCGAGCGCCTGGGTGACGAAGCCAGCCTGCTGTACCTCTACCAGAACTTTGGCGAGCGCCTGCGCCAGGCCTGCATGGGCTGGGAAGCGGCGGTGTTCACCGGCGCGCCGGAGCTGGGCAAGCGCATGGGCATTCGCAGCCACAAGCAGTATGCCTTCTGGAACGGCGCCTTGCCGTGCAAGCTGCTGCTGTTCAAGGTCCAGCCTGACCAGTTCGTCACCGGCGAGCGTCGCGAGGCCCAGGCCGACAATGGCGAGGCGCGCCGCCCTGCGGCAGTTGCCAGTGAGCCGGCACGCCTGTCGGAAGGCGCGCAGATGTTCGCCAACCGCCTGCAGAAAAACCTCAAGCAGCTTGGCAAGTGGGCCCGCCGTGAACAGGTCGATTGCTACCGCCTGTACGATGCCGACATGCCTGAATATGCCTTGGCGGTCGACCTCTATCAGGACTGGGTGCACGTGCAGGAGTACGCCGCCCCTCGCTCGATCGACCCGGACAAGGCTCAGGCGCGCCTGCTCGATGCCCTGGCGGCCATTCCCCAGGCACTGAACATCGACCCGCAGCGTGTGGTGCTCAAGCGCCGCGAGCGCCAGAGCGGCACCCGCCAGTACGAGCGCCAGGCTACCGAAGGGCGTTTCCTGGAGGTCAATGAAGGCGGCGTGAAGCTGCTGGTCAACCTCACTGACTACCTCGACACCGGGCTGTTCCTCGACCACCGCCCGATGCGCATGCGCATTCAGCGCGAGGCCAACGGCAAGCGCTTCCTCAACCTGTTCTGCTACACCGCCACGGCCACCGTGCACGCGGCCAAGGGCGGTGCGCGCAGCACCACCAGTGTCGACCTGTCGAAGACCTACCTGGACTGGGCGCGGCGCAACCTGTCGCTGAACGGCTTCTCTGAGCGTAACCGCCTGGAGCAGGGCGATGTCATGGCCTGGCTGGAAGGCAACCGCGACAGCTACGACCTGATCTTCATCGACCCGCCGACCTTCTCCAACTCCAAACGCATGGAAGGGGTATTCGACGTTCAGCGTGACCATGTGCAACTGCTCGACCTGGCCATGGCCCGCCTGGCACCCGGTGGCGTGCTGTATTTCTCCAACAACTTCCGCAAGTTCCAGCTCGATGAGCATGTGAGCACGCGCTATGCGGTCGAGGAAATCAGTGCCCAGACGCTGGACCCGGATTTCGCCCGCAACAACCGCATCCACCGCGCCTGGCGCCTGCAACTGCGTTAATTCGACGAGGCGCATTGCGCGCCTAATGGCCAATAGCTATAACTCAGCACAGGGCCAGAGAATTCGCAGGACGCTGACGTGATGAGATCGATCTATGTCGAAGTGGGGCGTGCGTGCGAAGGTGCTGGGCCTGTGCAGCGAGGCGCTGGCTGCCTGGGCGGTGGCGCTGGTGGCGTTGGTGGCCGGCGCCCTGCTGTCGGCTGCCCTGGCGTTGGCCGCGCAGGCATTCTACAAGCAGCAGTTGCGCCAGCGCTTCGAGCTGCTGGCCAGCGAGCGCCATAGCCGCATTGCCGAGCGTTTCGACGACCAGGAGCAACGCCTGGATGGCTTGCGACGCTTCTTTACCTATTCCAACAACATCACCCCGAGCGAATTCGATGGCTACGCCCGACCTTTGCTGAAGCGGACCCAGGCCTATTCCTGGGCGCCGCGTGTCGAAGCCGGGCAGCGGCGCGAGTTCGAACGCCAGGCCAGTGCCTGGCTGGGGCAGGATTACCAGATCCGTGAACTGGATGGTGCAGGTAACTGGCATCCATCGCCACAGCGCGACCATTACTACCCGGTGCTCTACACCCAGGCCGACGCGTTGCAGGGCCAGCCCTACGGGCTCGACCTGCGCAGTCAGCCGGCCCGCGAGCAGACCTTGGCGCGGGCACTGCAGCCAGGCAGCATGGCGGTTTCCGAACCGCTGGACATGCTCAACGTCGCGCCCGACCTCAGCCGTGGGTTGCTGATGGTCGCACCGGTGTTCGCCGCGGCACGGCCGGATGACCCGCCAGCGGGATATGTCATGGCCTTGCTGAACATGCGTCAGCTGATCACAGAAGGCCAGCCCGTCGCCGCGGATGACAACCTGGTGGTGCGCATCATCGATCCGAGCGGTCGCGATGGCCATGAAGTGCTGTTCGACTCGCAGAACCCGGTGGCGGCGCTGGCCTTGGCCAGCACGCAGTTGCTGCACCTTGCCGACCATCATTTTCAGCTCGACATTCGCCCGAGCCAGGCCTTCCTGCAGGCCAACCAATCCACCGCCGCCCTGGCCGTCGGGTTTCTCGGCGGGCTGTTGAGCCTGTTGCTGAGCGCTTTGCTCTACAGCCTGTTCAGCCAGCGCCAGCGTGCCTTGACCCTGGTCGAGCAGCGCACGGCGGAGCTGCGGGTCAGCGAGCAGTCGTTGCGCGATACCCACAACCAGTTGCGCAGTGTGCTGGATGCCGCAACCCAGGTGGCCATCATCGCGACCAGCCTCAAGGGCGAAGTCAGCACCTTCAACGCCGGTGCCGAACGCATGCTGGGTTATGCGGCCAGTGAAGCCATCGGGCACCTGCAACTGGAAGACCTGGTGATGCCTGAAGAGCTCAGCCAGCGCGCCCATGCCTTGAGCCTGCGCTATGGCCGGCACATCGCCGGTGGCCAGGCAATGTTCGCCGAGACCATCCAGGACAGTGGTGGTGAGCCGGGCGAGTGGACCTTGGTGCGCAAGGATGGCAGCCATTTGCTGGCCAACATGTTGGTGACCGCCGTGCTCGACGAGCAGGGGCTCTGGGTCGGCTACCTGGCGATCTGCATCGATGTCACCGAGCGGCGTCGTGTGCACGAGGCGTTGGCCCTGCGTGACCGTTTGCTGGAGAAGCTCAGCGCGGAAGTGCCTGGCGGGATCTATCAGTACCAGCTGGATGCCGATGGCCATTCCTGCTTCCCCTATGCCAGTCAGGGGCTGTTCGACATCTACGAGGTCGACTTGCAGCTGCTGCGCCAGGACGCCACGGCGGTCTTCGAGCGTATTCACCCTGATGACCTGGAGCGCGTGCGCCGGTCGGTGCGTTATTCCGCCGAACACCTCTCGCCGTGGCGCGAAGAGTACCGGGTGTGCCTGCCGCGTGCAGGCTTGCGCTGGGTGCGTGGCGAAGCGACGCCGGAGCCTGGCGAGGGCGGCTGCACGCTGTGGCACGGCTACCTTACTGACATTTCAGACCTGAAAGGGGTCGAGGAAGAATTGCGTGCCTTGTCGGTGACCGATGCGCTGACCGGTATTCATAACCGCCGCTATTTCCAGGAGCGACTCAAGGTCGAACTGGACCGCGCCCAGCGTGATGGGCTGGACCTGGCGGTGATCATGCTCGATATCGACCATTTCAAACGGATCAACGATCAGTACGGCCATGCCGTGGGTGACCATGTGTTGCGCAGCTTGTGCCAACGGATCGGTCAGCGTTTGCGCCGCACCGATGTGTTCTGTCGGTTGGGTGGGGAGGAGTTCATGGTGCTGTGCCCGGGCAGCAATGCCGAGCAGGCGCGGATGCTGGCCATGGAGCTGTGGCAAGGGGTGCGCGGTGTGCCGGTCGAAGGCGTGGGCAAGGTGACTGCGAGCTTTGGTGTGGCCGGTTGGCGGCTGGGGGAGGGGGCCGATGCCTTGCTGCTGCGCGCGGATGCCGGTGTGTACGCGGCCAAGCAGGCCGGCCGAGACAGGGTCGAGGCAGAGTTGACCTGAAGTTTTCTTACTGTCTGTACTGGCCTCTTCGCGGGCTTGCCCGCGAAGAGGCCAGTACAGGCTAAGTGCGTATCAAGGCGCTGCTGCCGTTGCGCTGTTGTTCAGCTTCGGCTGGCGATACAGATCGAGCAGCACCTGGTCGAGCACCTGCGAGGCACCCCACGGCTTCGGATCGTTGAGGATCGCCGCCACCGCCCAGGTATTGCCGTTGCTGTCGCGGCTGAAACCGGCGATCGCCCGCACGGTGTTCAGGGTGCCGGTCTTGATGTGCCCTTCACCGGTCATGGCGGTGCGCTTGAGGCGTTTGCGCATGGTGCCGTCCATGCCCACCAGCGGCATCGAGCTGATGAACTCGGCGGAGTAAGGGCTGTTCCACGCGGCCTGCAGCAGTGCCGCCATCTCGCGGGTGCTAACCCGCTCCGCGCGCGACAGGCCGGAGCCGTTTTCCATCACCAGGTGCGGCGCGGTGATCCCTTTCTTCGCCAGCCACTGGCGCACCACGCGTTGCGCGGCACGGGCATCGTCACCATCGGCGTCGGTGCGGAACTGTGCTCCCAGGCTCAGGAACAGCTGCTGGGCCATGGTGTTGTTGCTGTATTTGTTGATGTCGCGGATCACTTCCACCAGGTCGGGCGAGAAGGCACGGGCCAGCAGGCGTGCGCTCTTCGGCACGTTTTCGAAGCGGTCGCGGCCCTGGATGCTGCCACCCAGCTCGTTCCAGATCGCCCGCACGGCGCCGGCGGCGTAGGTCGGGTGGTCAAGCAACGACAGGTAGGTCTGCGAGTTGCAGCCATCGCCCAGCTGGCCGGTGACGGTCACGCTGATGCCATCGGCCTGCTGCACCGGGTTGTAGCGCACATCGCCGCTGCACTGCTTGGCGGCCACGGCCTTGACCTGGTTGTCGATATGGATGCTGGCGATCGGCGGTTCGACCGCAACGGTAACCTTGCCACCGTCGTTGCGGGCAACGAAGCGCAGGGCCTTGAGGTTGATCATCAGCGAGTCGGGCTTGACCAGGAATGGCTTGTTGACGTCGCCGCCGTCATCGTCGAACTGCGGCAGGTTGGGCTGCACGAAGTGGCTGCGGTCCAGCACCAGGTCGCCGGTAACGGTGCGTACGCCATTGGCGCGCAGGTCACGCATCAGCAGCCAGAGCTTTTCCATGTTCAACTTGGGGTCGCCACCGCCCTTGAGGTACAGGTTGCCATTGAGCACGCCGTTGTTCAGGGTGCCATCGGTGTAGAACTCGGTTTTCCACTGGAAGGTCGGGCCGAGCAGTTCGAGGGCGGCGTAGGTGGTGACCAGCTTCATGGTCGAGGCCGGGTTGACCGAGACATCGGCGTTGAACACGGTGGCCGAGCCTGGGCCGTTCAGTGGCAGCATGACCAGCGACAGTGCGCTGTCCTGCAGCTTGTTGGCCTTGAGCGCCTGCTGGACTTTCGGTGGCAGGGTAGTATTGACGGCGGCAGCCTGGCTGGGTAATGCGAGCGGCAGCAGCAGGCTGGCGAGAACGAGGGGGCGGAGCTTTTTGATCATATGGATTAAAGACCCTGCGCACGAGGGAAAAAGACAATGGGGCTGTAAGAGATGATCACCCCAGGACGAAATACAGAGCGCATTATGCCCCAAGCGCAGCATTCATGCGCCACGTTCGACGGAAAAGCGCCTTTGTAGCGCGGAAGCTGTTAAAGTGCCGCGCGTTATTACTCAAGAGGATTGTTTCATGGCTACCAACCGTTCCCGTCGTCTGCGCAAGAAGCTGTGCGTTGATGAATTCCAGGAGCTGGGTTTCGAGCTGAACCTGGGTTTCAAGGAAGACCTGTCTGACGAAGCCATCGATGCCTTCCTCGACGCCTTCCTGGCAGAAGCCATGGATGCCAACGGTCTGGACTACGTCGGCGGCGATGATTTCGGCCTGGTCTGCCTGGCCAACCGCGGCTCGGTCAGCGAAGAGCAGCGCGCCACTGTCGAAGCCTGGCTCAAAGGCCGTAGTGAACTGACCAACATCGAAGTCAGCCCGCTGCTGGACGCCTGGTATCCGGAAAAGCCGATCAACCCGGCTTCCTGATGCGTGATTGAGCGGCGCCCGGCACGGGCGTCGCTCCTTCAAGCCCTGGTCAGCTCCCTGGCCAGCGCTTTCTCGGCGCGGCGCATATGCCGTGCCAGTGCCTGTCGCTGCAGTTTGATACCGGCCGCAGGTAGATGTTGCTCCTCCAGGGCCGCGCAGGCCTTCATCATGCCCTTTGCTTCCAGCATCCTTGCCGCGCTGAGGATCTTGTGTGCCTGCTCGCGGATCTCGGCTGCCTGATGGAGCGGGTCTAGCCCCATGAGCAGTGCCAGGTCTTCCCGCAGGCTTGCCTGCACGGCGGTGAGAAAAAGGGCGCGGCTTTCGGCGTTGTCGCCGACGATGCCGGCCAGGCCCGCAAGGTTGAACGGCGGGGTAGCGAGTTGCCGTCGATGGGGCGTGATCCTGGCCAGGCATTGGCTGAGGGTACGCAGGCTGATGGGTTTGAGCAGGCAATCGTCCATACCGGCGCTAAGGCATTTCTGCCTGACTTCCGGTTGAGCATTAGCGGTGTAGCCCAGGATGACGCAACGCGGGCGCCCGTTCTGGCGCTCTTCGCAACGAACGGCGGTGGCAACCTGGTAGCCATTCATGTGCGGCATATTGCAATCGAGCACCAACACGTCAAACGGGGTTTGGCGCCATTTTTCCAGGCCTTCATGGCCTTCGCTGGCGCTGGCATGGCTGAGCCCCAGGTAGTTCAGTTGCTGCGCCATCAGCATCAGGTTGGCGGGGTGGTCGTCGATCACCAGCACCTTCAGGTCGGGCGCGGGTGCTTCGACCTGTTCCACCTCCAATGCGGGTGCCACCGGGGTATCCACGCGCTCCAGCGGCAACATCAGGCGAACCTGGGTGCCAAAGCCCGGATGGCTCTTGATGCTCAGGTTGCCCCCCATCATCTCGCACAGACTGCGGCAGATAGCCAGGCCCAGCCCAGTACCTGCACGGGCGCCCTGGCTATGGGGATTGGCCTGGACGAACGGGTTGAACAGCCGCTGCAGATCTTCGTCATCAATACCGATGCCGCTGTCACGCACTTCGAGCTCCAGTGTTGACGGTACGCCCGGGCCTTCGTCACGCAAGCTAAGGGTGACGTGGATCTGCCCTCGCTCGGTAAACTTGATGGCATTGCTGACAAGGTTGGACAGGATCTGCTTGAAGCGCAGTGGGTCGAGCAAGGCATGGCCGCGCGCGCTGGGGCTGATGCTGACCACCAGGGACAGGTTCTTCTGCCGGGCCTGACCATCGAACACGCGGCCAACCGACTCGACCAGTGCGGCAGGATCGACCGCTTCTGGGCTCAGTGACAGGTGGCCGGACTCGATACGCACGATATCCAGGATGTCGCCGATCAGGCCAAGCAGGTCCCTGGCCGAGTGGTGGGCGACTTCCAGCGAGGTGGGGTCTGCTTGCCCCTGCAGGGCGCGCCTCAGCGCCAGTTCGAGCATGCCGATTACCGCATTCATCGGCGTGCGGATCTCATGGCTGATGGTGGCAAGGAAGGTGCTCTTGGCGCGGTTTGCGTCGTCGGCCAGACGCTTGGCTTCGCGCAGCTCCTGCACCAGCTTGCGGCGTTCGCTGATGTCGATCCAGCCGCCAATGATCCCTTGCACTTCACCCAGCGAATCACGATAGGGCAGGATCCAGTGGTAGATGGTGAGCTGCTTGTCCTTGATGCGTAAAGGACGGTCGATGATCAGCGGCACGCCGGCAGCCATCACCTGCTGGTAGTCTGCCTGGATCTGACGGGTGTTCTCGGCGTCCGAGAACGGGCTCTCGTCCAGGCGCCTGCCAATTACTGCCTCCAGGTTGGACTGGACGGCCTCCAGGTAGCTGGCATTGCAGCTCTGCAGGCGACCTTCGCGGTCGCGCACATACATCGGGTGCGGAGTGCCGTTGAGCAGTGCACCCATGAACTCCAGCTGATCGTTCAGCGCGCGTTCGGCGCGTTGGCGATGTTTGATCTGCCCCCGCAGGTGGGCGTTCCAGATCAGCGCCAGCAGCAGCAACAGGCCAGTGCCCAGCAGCACTTGCAGGATCAGGCGGCGCAAGGCTGGCCAGTTGGCATCTTCATGGACATCGTAGCCGCGCCAGCGATTGTTTATGACCCCCAGCTCTTCCGGTGAAATACTCAGCAGGGCCTTGTCGAGGATCGCGGCAAGCGGCATGTCCTGTTCGCTGGTGGCCATGGCGAAGACGGCCGGCTCGCTGCCCACCGTGTTGCGAATGATCAGGTCGTTATTGCCGGCCAAGATGTGATTGGCATCGATCAAGGGGGTAATCACAGCGTCGACGGCGCCACTTTTGAGCAGCGCCACGGAATAGTAGGGGCTCTCGGTCTCGATCCAGTTGACCCGCGGGAATCGGGTTGCCAGCAGGTCGTCGAGGTTGCTGTAACGGGAGATGGCAACGCGCTGCCCGCTCAGTTGCTCCAGAGAGCCGAACTGTTCATCTTCGGTGCGGGTGACCAGCACATGCGGGCTTTCGAGGTACGGCCGGCTCAGGTGCAGAGGTTTGTCGGTGATCCCGTCGCTGGCAAGCGCAGCAATCATGTTGACCCGCCCGTTTTCCAGGCGGGCGAGCATGTCGGCAGTGCCATTGGCCCGTTGCACCTCGAAGCGCAGGCCGGTACGCAGGCGTATCAGGTCCAGCAGGTCGGCGGTTATCCCGCGAAAATGGCCATTTCCATCGAAATAGGAAAGTGGCGCCGCCGTTTCGTCGATGGCGACCTGCATGACCGGGTGGCTGAGCAGCCACTGCTCCTCCTCGGGCGACAGCTGGAGTGTTCGATCACTCAGCAGCAAGTCGCCGCCCGCGCTCCAGCGCTTGTAGATGCTGGCTCGCACGGCGCTGGACTGGCGGTCGAGCGTCGCATTGACCAGGGTTATGAGCTGTACGTCATCAGCGCGCATCGCGAAACTGAAACCGATGTTTTCGTGCTGGCCGAAACTGGCCATGCGCAAGCGTGGAAGGTGGCCGCGATTGAGTTGGTAGTGGGTCGAAATGGTGTCGCCGATGTACACATCAGCCTGGCCAAAAGCCACGGCGTTGAGGGCCTGGGTCGAGGAGCCGAACGCCAGTACTTCGGCTTTGGGGTAAGCCGCATGGACATTCTCCTGGGGCAGGTAGTGGTAGAGCATGCCCAGGCGCATGTCGGCCAGGCCCCCGTTGAGGGGGCGTTGTTCATCTTCCCGTGTGACCAGCACGGGTTGATCGACGGCATAGGGGTGCGAAAGTGCCAGTCCCTCGGTTGCCGCTTCGTACCCATTGGCGCTGCCGAGCAGGTCGATATCGCCGCGTTTGAGCGCCTGAACGGCCGCTTGCCGGTGGGGGTAGCGCACGACCTGGACCGGCAGGCGCAGCGCCTTGCCGATCAGGTTGGCGTATTCGGCGGTGAGGCCCTGGTAGACCTGGCCGCCACTGGTGATGTCAAAGGGTGGATAGTCGGGGGCCGAGGTGCCCAGGATCAGCGCATGGCGGCCCTGCAGCCACTGCCGTTGCTGATCCGTCAATGTCGGGCTCAGTGTCATCGTTGAGGAGCGCGCCAGCAGTGTATAGGGCACGGCTTCATGGGAGGCGGCCTGCGCCAGGTTGCAGCCCAGCGCCAGGACGATGAGCAGGCGGGTAATCACTTGCACCATCAAGACCTCAGACCAGCGCGTTGCGTTTGGCCATTTCGATCAGATCGACCAAGGAGTCAGCTTGCAGTTTCTGCATGAGTCGCTTCTTGTAGGTACTGACGGTCTTGTTGCTGAGGAACATGCCTTTGGCGATCTCCTGATTACTGCGGCCCTGGGCGAAAAGTTGCAGGACCATGAGTTCTCGATCATTAACGAGTCGGAAAAGTCGCAAGTCGCAGTCCGCTGTTTCGTGGTTGTTGTGAATGGCCTGGCTGGGAAAGTAGTTATACCCGGCGATTACGGCCTTGATTGCACTCAGCAGTTCGTTCAGATCTTCCCGATCAATTTCAACCAGAAATGACACGGTTGACCGTATCTGGCATAGATTTCAGGGATGTTCGAACCTGATTTTTCAAAAAAATTTATGTTGCTGAATAGGTGTTGCTATAGGGTTAAAGTAAGTGAATGGTTTGGGGTGGGTTCTGTAGTAATGACTCAAAGCGAAGTAATGCGCAAGATTGTCAGTAACACGGTTTCCATATCTTCTGTTTGGAGATTGCCAATCTGAGATGTTGTTAGAGGTTGCAGAAAAATTAGCAGACAAAATCCCAGTAATCCCATGGCGCAGTGAGAATGCTGGTTTTATGGCCGGAGGAAATGGAGGCGATTTGTTGGCAGTAATATTTAATGGAGTTTTGATAGGAGCGTTAGCGATATTGCTTCTGGCTGTTGTGGTGCGAGAGAATAAGATATGAGTTAATATTCGCTTTTAGAGCCATTTCTTGGAATTTGACTGATGGCCGAGAAGGGCCATTTTAGGGGTATTTTCCTTTTTTTGTTTATTGGTTAAGTTGCTCTTGTGTGTTTTTAGGCTGTTCCATTGTTTTCTTGATGATTTCGTTTGCAGTCATGTTGATAAAAAGTCCCTGTCGTGAGTTAGTTAAATGGAAGGCGTGGAAGTGCCTAAGGTTGCGCGATCTTTAGATGTGAACTTACAGGGTTGTGACTGAGGTAATTTAATACATTATCAAGGCGTAATAATGGTTTGGCGATTAACCCAGATACATCCATTTCTACTTTTAAAACTCCGCGCGCGATTAAACACCTGCTGGTATCAGTTTTGTAAAAATACAAGCGATCAGCCATTGCGCAGGTGATGTAAGTTTGAAGAATGCATTGGATTTTTTCGAAGTCTTCTTTTGTTAGATATTTTTCTCCGTTGAATTTTGTTGTTGATACGAAGCCTTTTATCACAAATGTTCCAACGAAATCATTGTTCGTCATTTGGTATTGCTCGAGAGCTTGGCTGAGTAAAGTACAGGTTGGTGAAATATGGCGCACGATAGATGACGTTTGGCTCGCTGCCTCTTTGATCATGGTCACAAGTGGGGAGTCTACAGGTGTTTCGGTGTCTAGGAATGATAGTATATAATGGCTGAATCGATAGAACTTTGCTGTGCTGCTTGTGGCTGGCATTTTGCTAGAGGCATATTTGTATAGTGTGTCAATAAGTTTAGGTGTTGGGCGTGATGGAAACCCTAAAAAGGAAAGTAGTTGTTCAAGGATTGAAAACTTTTTAAAAAAAAGGTCCACCGTACCTGGGCGGAAGTAGATTGTTCGTCTTCCCTGCAGGTGGCTAATGAAGTTGTGATGCGCGAGGAACACTATAGTGTCTTCATTAACACCGGTACGTTTGCGGGCGCTGTCGATGGTTAAAATAGTTTGTGGCTCGTTAGAGCTTTCTAAGGACAAAATGGACTTGATCTTTGAGATTTCGCTTTTTTTGTATAGCAGGTCAACTCTGATCAGGCCGGTTTCCGGAAAGACTATTGGCTGAACGCTTAATGCCTGCAATGCATCGCATAGCATAAATGAAGGTATTTTTAGTTCTTTTCCGACAGTTTTGCTGTTGACGTATTTTTTTCGAAATTTTAAAAGCTCGGTATTGGGGATGTAAATCTTATTCTTGGATATCAAGCAGTTTCGCAGGTAATGCCATTTTATTAGTTGGTGCAGGGTTGTGCTTTGAATTTTTAGAAGTTTAGTTGCTTCAGTGCATGTTGAGTAGTTTTTGAAGAATATGGGGTCGGCCGGCATTTTAGGAAGAATGAGTCGGAAGGACTGGCGGGTGTGCTCTACATTGTCATTCAACAGGGTCTTTATTGCCTGAATGTCATCCATGGTAAACAAGCAATTTGACCAGTGAAGTCCGTAACTATAGGTGGGTTCAAGGTTAAGTTCTATGATGGCTCTATGGAGCTTTCTCAGTTCGATGCCGCAAGTCCCTGCAATGTAACGAGGCGGTTGTAGTCGACTGAGGAGGGCGTCGATTTCATCTGCGAGGAAGAATTTTTTACTGTGAGTTCCTGAGTAATACGAGATTAGACCATGTCGGGCATAGGTCTGTATTACTTGCGGCTTGACACAGAGTCGACAAGCAGCTTCTTTGGCAGTGCAAAGTTCTGCTTTTGGTTTAGGTAGGCGTCCTGCACCCATGTCTTGATATTGTTCATGTGCCGCGTATGCTGCGTAAATGTCATCAATGGTGAAGAGTCTTTTCGTTGGGTTCAGACTTAAGCGTAATTGCCTAGGGTTGGGGAAATAAACTCCTTCGTTTTGCAGTTTGCGTTTGATTTGTTTGAAGGTTAATAGGAAGGGTGTGGTACTGTGAATTGTTTCACGGGTTGCAGTGTTCTGTGCTAAAAACATGCTAGTGGCTGCAGTTGTTGCAGGGGTGTGTATGCCTGAAAAGCGTGCGATTATCCACGATTTATCAATTTCAGGATAAGTGTTATGTAAGGAGGTAAAGTGTTGTAGTAGTCCTTGAGCGTCGCCATTAGCAATTAGCATTGCTGCTTCATTTATCTGGCAGCGGGTCGCATCAGGAGCGGCAGGTGCTTTGGGCGTTGGGCTGCCCAGGTGACGTACTATTAGGAAAATCTTGTCAAAGTAAGCTTGGTTCTGCGCTCTTAGGCTTTGCATCAGGTATTCTTCAGGACTGCAGTCTCTAGACGAAGCTGAGCGGCATGTGAGCATATTGTCGCAGTAATGACATCGTCCAGATAGCGCGTGCCACCATTTTATGGCACCTCCGCATGCTGGGCATCGCATCAAGTATTTTTTCTGGTGATAAGGGCAGAACTCTGCCAGTGTGAAGTCTTGAATTTGGCGCTGCCAACCTTCTTTAAAGCATTCGTCACAGAAGGCAAATGACCTCAGTCGTAGGTATCTTATAGGTACTTCAACTCCGCTAACTACCAGATGTCGCGCGTGAGCGCGTTTTACTATTTGGTAAAAACTCTCAAGAAGGGGAGTAGCAAAGGTGTCTGCTTCTTCAGCCAGGAACCGAGTAATCGGAGCTGTTTGAGTTATCGCGAGATGATCCAGTGCTGATTGCCCCACGCAAACTGAGCTAAACTCATGAATTGAGTGAAAACCGTGAGCCAGTGTTGCTCTTCTGATTAAGCTGTATGGGCTTTCATCAGTAAGCGGCATTGGCACGTAGAAGAGCTTGTTCATCGTTGTATACTGATATCAGCTCAAGACATTGGCTCAGCGTTAACTCAAAGGGATTGGTCTCGCTGAGCTGTTTTGGAAGGTCAAGGCTGCGGCATGCCTCAACAAAATCCTGGCGAGAAAGAAAATTTGAATTTCGGTTTAGGACGTTGCAAGCTGCTTCGTACACAATTTGGCGAAGGTATTCCAAATCTCCAACGCTTGCCACGTAGAGCGACGCCATGACCGTGAGATCATGAAGATGGATTTCTCCCCCGTAATTCATGAGTCTGTATAGTTGTTGATCGAGAACTTTAAGTGTCATGCGATAGTCGGATGTATTGAGCTCGCTGAATGTAAAGTGCTCCAGATAGGCGACGTAGCAATACCTTCTAATAAATGGTGAGAAAGTATCTTTTTTTTCCTTGAGTAGAAGCTTACACTGTTCAGTGCCTGCTAGCATGATGGGGATTCCGCTCCTGCTTAGCAGGGTCACCAGCCAATCTAGCGTCACGCCGCGAGACTTATCCGCTTCCGGTTTTAGCAGTCGCTGGATTTCGTCCAAGATGATGACTTTGACCCGGCATTTTTTCAGGCGATCGAGAAGTAATTCGTTAAGTGCATGTACGTCGCCATGTGCCGGGTAAATCCCTAGCTTTTTGAGTAGCGTGGTACATATGCCCTTGATCGTCACCGGAGCTGGCACCGTGCAATTAAGAGCGGTTATGATTTTGTATATGCCATCTTCATCTCGCTCCGTATACGGTGGTTCAAAAGAATCGGTGAATAACTCGCAAAGGCGGGATTTTCCCGAGCCCGACGGCCCGATGATGAAGGCGCAGCTCGCCGTTTTACGCAACTCAGTTGCTTGCAAGGCCTTGCAAAGTTGCGAGTAGGCAAATTGATAACTGGGAAAGAACACGGTCTGTTTACTGAATTCGCTCAGGGCTTGGACCTTCGATTCATCAATCATGTTTGGTCACCAGGCTCGCGTAATCCGATGGGGTACCAGGATGCAATTGGCGCCTACTGTTGCCGTCAGCCTCTAGAGCAACAGAGGGTACGGGTAAATTCCGCTTCGATTTGAAGTCTCCATGCTCTTCCGCGCGCTTGTATGTTTTCCGTTGAGTTTTGGTTTTGGCGCTGGTCAGCTCACGAATGATCTCAACCCTTGCCACGCATGCGGCTCTGTAATTGGGGGACTGCTTGCGGGCTCTGAGACGAGCTTTGATTAATTTATGCAGATGCATGGTCAGACCATTTTGATAATCGGGATCGACCGCCATGACTGTGAATAGTTCGCTCGGCGAACTGGGATCGCAAACCCATGCCGTACCAAGCTCGGAGATGTCATACAGCAACCGCAGTCGCCGTCGTTCTCTTGGGTGCAGGGTCGCCAGATAACTTACAGCGGGACCCGTCCAAGCCAGTCCGTTGTAGCGCAATCGGCCATTGTTGGGTTTGACGTAGGTGACGCACAGTAGGTGGCGCCTCAGGTCCTCTTCGCTGTACCGTTTCTGTTCGAAAGCGATGGAATTGACCTGCTCTTCATCCCAAGCTTCTTGGGGCGATTTTCCCAAGCCGTCATGGAAACCTGGATGGTAGACCGTGTTAAGCCAATTCTCGAAATTGTTTTTAACGTCGTTCAGTGTCAGGCAGGCATTGGCTTCGGAGTCATAGGGATTTGGACCCGAGAATGTCGTTCCGGGCATGCAATGCGCGATGGAGGTGGTCCAGGTCTTGAAGAAACTTTCGACGTGCGGTTTTTGATCCGGATTTCTAGGTTCACAATACGTCACATCTCCGCCCAAGTCCTTGAGAACCCTTTTCAGTCGGGCGTTTGCGAATTCGCTGCCATTGTCCAAGCGATAGCGGCGAGCCAGTCCGCCAAAGGGGTTGCTACTCAACAGAGAGTGTTTGATCGCGCGGATCGTCTTCTCGACGCTCGGCGGATTGTAGGAAATGTCCCATCCCAAAATGATTCGCGTGCGTACTTCGATCAGTACGGTCAGAAAAAGACGCCCGATGAGCTGGCCTTTTTCATCGACCGTTTCCACGTCGAACGTGTGCGTATCGCTTTCGACTAAGTCAAACACTGCATAGGGTCGTCTACACTTACGGCTCCATTTCTGTTTTTTTATGGCTTGACGGTAACCGAGCTGGTGACAGTCGGTCTCGTACCGGTCCATCTCGGTAATGATACGGTAGAGTGTGCTAGCCGAGGGACAGGTCAGCTGATCGTGAGGTGGCCGTTTTTCATTGCAGGTCTCAATGGCACTCTGGATTGCGATAATGAGGTCGGTCTTCTTGCATGGCGTTTGTGTAAAAAACAATTGCGCTATATTGACCTTGATGATCTCTTGCACGATCTCGGGCTGCTTGAGCACACGGCGGATTGGCGAACTTCGGGTTCGGGGAACGAGAGCGAGCTTATTCTCGCCCATGCTCAGGTAAGCCTTGACCCATAAGTAAAGGGCGCCATAGCTCGGTCTCGTTTCGCCTTCCTGCTTGGCAAGTTCGGTAAGCAGAGCCAGTACTGGTTGGCGAGGCAGATGGCCGCCCCAGTGCTCTATCACCGGTAATACATAGCGTAATCGTTTAGCCAGAGCGGTCTGCTGGTGAGGATTCAAGGCGTCGAGAATCAGATCTGCTCGTGGAGCGAAGGGTGCCTCTTGGGTTTTGACTAAGGTGCCTTTACACCAGGCCTTTGCTAACCGCTCATATGATTGAATCACGATCTGCTTACTGAACTTGAGCGAGCGCAGCTGATAGCGACTACCCTCCGCCACGACCACCTGGTAATCCGAACCGTAATATTGATAGTGCTCGCCGACGTGTATTGTCAGGGTATCCATCTCAGTCACCATACCCAGCTCAATAAGTTTAGCGGCCGGTGCAGATGGCAATGCAACCGTTGATGAAATAGCGCGCAAGTTAGGTCAGCTTGCGAAACGCCGTGCTTTAGCAGGAAAGCGATGGAGGCGCATTTTTTTGGTTGCTCCTGAAGCAGGCGAAGCATATACGGTACACGAGCGAGATTGCCGTCGTAGCCCAGGTGATAGAGCATCCGAAGGTTGTGGATCTGCACAGGATGATCGAACTGACACTGTTCAACGCATTCGAATCGCAAGTCGTTTTGACTGAACAATTGCTCGAGTAGGGCCCGCCGTATCTGCCAATTTCTATTGCGGGCACCTGCATCGCTTTTCACTTCGTACACAACCTGGTTGCCGTCCACCAAAGTCGCCAGAAAGTCGGGGGTGTAACGGGTTTTCGATTTGCTAAAGCGAATGGTGAAGGGTTGCGATTGATAGGCAGCGACGGCTGGCTGGTATTCCAAGTGAATACAGAAATCAGCCTCCAGCAAGGTTTCGCAGCCAACCGAGATTCTGTTCTTGCGAGAGGCAACAAAAGTCACCAGCTTACGGGACCTTCCAAATCTCAGCGGCCTGGGCAACACAAGTGTATAGCCTGGATGTGGCGCATTCAGTTCATATGGCGTAACCATAAGCTGAACTCCTGGAGCGTAGGCAATAATGGAGGTTCTCATTACTTACCAGCGAGGCGATGACGTTCACGGTTCAAAATGGCGTGGACGAACTCGTCGGCATTATCAAAGCGAAAACGCCTGTTCAGCGCCTCCAACTGGCGGCGTTGCGCCGCCCGCTTCGCTTCGAGGGCGGCGAATACTCGAAAACCCCAAAACAACGCATTTTGCGAAGCCGGAATTGCCGCAGCCCCTATTATGCAACCTGATTGCGGATCGAATATCACCACTTGCAGATTACCCAGCATGAGGTGCATGGCTTCAGAAGTCGGGTGATTGCTCCCCGTGCGTCTGCAGCTGGGGTAATGCGGGGCATGCCCACGCTGGCTTAGTGGGACAAATTCTATGGGATTAAACCATGAAGCACCTTGCGTGAACACATGAGCGAGCCAAGCGAGGGTGTGAGTGCTTGCTTGCAGCCCCAAGGGCTCCAACGACTTTGAAGGCGTAAACCGGAGCTCGACGCCGGTACTAGATCGGATGGTTTGGCCGTTGTCGAGCCAGAGTCGGCAGTAACGAGGCTTCATAATCACACTCCACCTTTGCCATGCGTGCGTGAAGTACCGGACATGTTCGTATTATTGAACGGATTTCGTACCAGTACGACTCCGGGTAAGTAGTCCGACGACTGACTGCAAAGCTCTGAATGTACGGAAAATTCCTTGAGTATTATCTTTTGATGTTGTGATTTGACCGGTTCACTCCTGGCAGCTAAGCGCAAACCTGCTTCACTTTTTTGAGGTTCCTCTGCTGAATACGCCGCCATGAATCGTCAATCACTCGTCCGACCTATCAAAGGAGTGGTGTTGAGCCACTCGGTGCCAGCCTTGGCAGGTGTGGAGATGAGTAGCCGCGGGCTGGCACAGTTCGGAGATGCTGTCACGCAGCGATTTCATCCATATCTGTCATCGCGTGGCGCGTGCAACCAAAAATACACGGCACATTGGGAAGGCAGTCTGCCGCAAGAGCGCTTTTTGAAAGAGTGGCAGGCTGTGCTTCCGGCATTGCAGGACGTGGTCACAAACCCCTTGTGGGATGTTTTGGAAACGCTTTCGGACAAGCGCCGGCACACCGACGGTCAGGCGCTGAGCCTGCACCTGGGGTCCGGCTACGTGTTTCCTAATCCGGCGCCAGTGCTCATGCGGCGTCTGTGCGAGTGTCCCGATTGGCACAACCTCGGGTGCGTGATCGCCATAATGGGTTCGACAGACTGGCGGCTTCGCCCGCATCGGCGTTGGTGCAGCAACCATTTCCTTCTGTACTTGGCACTGGTCTGTAAGTGCGAGCCCTGTTGTTGCGCCCGTCAGCGATTGTACGAACTGCTGCATGCGCTGCTCGAACAGCACTCCTTTGAGCCTATTGTGGGCTGGCCCTCTGCGTTCGCAGGCTTCGAACAGCTGGGGGACGGATTGGATCAGGTTGCGGGCGTATTACAGGACCTTCATTGCTTCGAACGTTGGGACTTGTCTGGCTGTACGGCAGTGCACCTTCTGCTGTCGCGGGCTCAGCCTACGTCATCGCCATCGTCCTGGTCGCAACTGGCGAAAGAAGTGGTGCCGTCGAAGCTGCTTAGGCGGGTCGCAGAGGCGCTCAAGCGCCACCAGCGGGATCGGTACCGGCTCGATGCGGGCGTCTAACCAAGCTTAAGCCGGCATCGCTTGCGATTATCGGCCAGTAGCGGCTGGTCGTTGTAGGAGCCTCACCCTTCCAGTGGTTTCGCTGCAGGGGGCTCGCTGAGGAGTTCTTGCAGTTCGCTAACCCGCTGTTTTTGGGCGCGTAGCTCCCGATGGACGTGGCGATCTTTGAGGATATGGCGTTTCACCCGTTCGCGAAGGCTGGCATTCGCCGCCGACAACGTGTTGAGGCGCTCTTGGGCCAGACGCAGTGCAGCGTCAGTGTCCTGGTGCAGTTGACGGAGATGCGCTTGATCCTGGTCACGGCGGTGCGCTTGTTGCCGTTCGGCGCGCAATTCGCCGACCAGTCGCTCATTGTCCCGGGACAAGCTGCTCAGCTCTTCCAACTTGTGCTGCAGGTCCAATCGGACTTCACGCAGCTCGTGCTGCAGTTGCTGCATCTGGGTGTCATGCCGCTGGAGCTCTTCTTGGCGTTGGGTCAGGTGTTGTTGGCGGTAATGGGCGAGGGCTTCACGCGCTTGGCGCAATTTGTCCTCCAACGTGTGCACCCGCAGGGCGCGCTCCTCCAGTAATTGCTGCCAGTCGTGGTCGACCTGTATCAAGCGCCGACGCTCGCCTTCGGCTTCGCGCAGGTGAGCTTGCAGCGTTCGCTCATGGGCGCGCAGCGCCTCCAGTTCACGGAGCAGGGTGGCGTGGGCCTGCTGCAATTGGTCGAGCTGCGCCTGTTGCTGGAGGCGTTGCTGCTCCTGGGCGATGCGTTCTAGGGCGAGCTGGCGACGGTCCTCGGCGACATGCTCGGCGGCCAGCGCATTAAGGCGGGCGCTGAGGTCCGCGACATAGCCCTGCAGTTCCTCATCCGGGGTTGGCGGGCGCTGCGCCCGTTCGCCGGCACTGAGTTCCTTCAGGTAGCGCTGAATGGTGCTTTTGGAGCCGGTATTGCCGAGCTGGACGCGCACCGCATCGATGCTCGGATGCACGCCGCGGGCGAGCAGGGCTTCGCGAGCGATTCTGACCACAGCCAGGTTGATGCCACCGCGCGCCATGGCGGCTCTCCTACGATTTCGTACTGGTTTACGGAGTATGCGATTACAGCTGTAACGGTGCCCGAAACGCGACAGGCATCCGGACGGAATGGCGTTCGAGAATGCAGATTTCTCGAACCTGATAGGCGTTTTGCGGGATTGAGCGCGTGAGCGCGGTACACGGGAGATCAGGTGAGCGACGCGGAGCGGTATCAGCAGGCGGCACGCCGGGCCAGCACCGCGCGCCGCTACGCCCAGGCCATCGAGCACTTCGAAGGGGAGTGGGGCGGGCTGCTGCCGGCGTCGAGCGTCAGCGTGGTGCGCTACCTGGCGGCCTTCGGTGCACGGCTGTCGGCCAGCACGTTGCGCACGCACCTCGCGGCACTCGCCCAGTGGCATCAGCAGCGCGGCTTTGTCGACCCGACCAAGGCGGCCCAGGTGCGCGACACCCTGCGCGGCATCCAGGCGCTGCACCCGCAGCCGGTGAAACAGGCACCGGCGTTGCAGCTCAAGGTGCTGGAAGCCAGCATTGAGGGCTTGAGCGCCGACGTGCACAGTGCACCACCCGCGCTTCGACTGCGTGCCGCCCGCGACCAGGCGCTGATCCTGCTCGGTTTCTGGCGTGCCTTTCGTGGCGACGAGCTTTGCCGGCTGCAGGCCGAGCACGTGCGGATCGAGGTGGGAGAAGGCATGCACGTGTTTCTGCCAAGCAGCAAGACCGACCGCGACAACCGCGGGCGCAATCTGACGATGCCGGCGCTGAAACGCCTATGTCCGGTCCAAGCCACCGAACAGTGGCTAACGCTCAGCGGTATCGAGCAAGGCCCACTGTTTCGTGGCATTGATCGCTGGGGGCATCTCAGCGAGCAGCCACTTAATGCCAACAGTGTGTCGCGTCTATTGCGCCGGGCGCTATTGCGCAGCGGGATTGAGGCCGAGGGCTATTCGGCGCATTCGCTGCGTCGTGGCTTCGCGACCTGGGCCAGCCGCAATCAGTGGAGCACCGAGGCATTGATGGCCTATGTCGGTTGGCGTGATGTGCAATCGGCCGCGCGCTACATTGAGCCCCACGCCCCGTTCGCTGAGTGGCTACTTTGAAGGGGCATGACGTAAGTATTTACTCATTATTTTCTCGAGCTCCAAATATTGAAAGCCAACTTCCTGTCATGAGTAAGTCGTTTCATTTCACGAGTTGTCAGGGTGCATCTGTCTCTTGATTATGGTAACATTTAATGAATAATCTTGGGGTGGGTGCGGTAGTTTGCGTTCGTATGTTGCGGGCATGCGATAACATGTCAGCGTTCAGAGTTTCACAAGTTTTTATAAGCTTTGATAATGTGGAGTAAATATGCTTGAAGAGGTTGTGATGAGGCGCGCTGCTGATGGAAGAATATACGCGGTTCATAAGAAAGAAGATTCTAAATTGAAAAAGTCGACCGTCGGCGCGATCGTTGCGTACATTGCCTGTTTATTGTTTCTCTATGGACTGCTGTCATTCGGTCGGCCAGAGTTGATTGAGATCGCCTTCTCCAATCCGGTAGCTTTGTTTTCCTTGGTGCTGGGTGCAGGTGTTGCGGTCGTGGTGTTCACAGTGCAGCTGAGCCTGTTGGGAAGCGCCACATTCCAAAAAGTGAGTTCCCCAGAGGGCAGAGTTAAGTTGGGCAACTCGCTGGGTAAACTATCGGCTTGGATCATCAAAGCCACCACTGGCATAAGCTTCGCCACAGTAGACGAAGTCCAAATAAATAAGGAGGTTCCAACGCAGCGCGATGAGGTTCGAGAGGAACATTTCAGCTACGGTGCAGCGGGCGCTGATACACCTTTCGAAAAATATGTTTCTAAAATTATTCGATCGCTTGCTGCACATGCAGAGGCTTCGGAAAACACTGCCTCGAAGTTGCTCGATAAAGGCGTCGCCTTTATGGCGGGAGGGATCGTATTTTATGTCTTGGCTATTGTTATTTGGCAGGTCTTTAAAAATATACTGAATCCCGATGAGCACATCATGTACGTCGGAATGGCGGCCTGTTCAATGACGTTCGTTGTCATTGAGTTCCTTGCTGCCTGGTTCTTTAAGCAATATCGTTATTATGTGGAGATTTCGCTCGCATGTCTTCGAGTTCGCTCTGTATATGACCGCTTTTTGCTGGGTTATTATGCTGTTCGGGAATTTGATTCGGAAGAGAAACTAGGTGCCTGTGAGAAAATGGTGGCAATGCTTGAGGAGGATGTGAAATGGCCCACTCCAAAAAGCGCTATTGAAACGGATTTCAATTACATGCTGGAGTCCATGAGTAGTGCGCACACTTCAATCGAAAAGCTTAAAGGGATTTTTCGACCGGCTCATGGGGTTGAAAAAGCTCCCGAAAAACCGTCAGTAGTAAAATAAACTGGCGAAAGGCAATGACGCCAGCGGGCCCCGAAATGGAGGCCCTCCTGGTTTTTAAATCCACTATGTAGTGGCCCGTTCTCGAGCAGAGATAGCTTCCGCGGTCGAGGCTTACAGCCACTGATCTGGCTTTCCGTAATTCGGGTCCACGGTCAAGTGGAGCGTCAATGACGCTCCATCTTAGAATTCAACTTGATCACACCTGTCTTCCACCCGCTCACTGGGCGCAGTAGGTAGCATCACTTTTTGATTGGTCACCGTCTCAATATTGGTATTTTCATTAACTAATACGAATTTCAATCCAAGCACGTCGGCCTTTTTTGCTGCATCCCCTAATTTTACGTTCCATCGGTGTTCCATAAAGTCAAGCAAGTAAATGCCTCGACGCAAAATCTCAACGCCGGTCCACTCAGCGCAGGCTGAAACCTGAATCTCCGACAGGCAACCGTACCGGTAGCCAACCTGATTCGTCTCCGAACCTTTTTTGTCATGGAACGACTTGTTGCTTAGCGAGGCGTTTTTTGCGTGCGAAACTGGCAGCAGATTGCCGATGGAGTTCTTCAGCGCGTTTCGCTCTTTGATGGAATAGACTTTGCCATTGATAGCTTCGTTCCAATAGCCGGCACTTATTTTCTGCGGGTAGATGTGCTCAATCGTCTTGTGATCTCGATTGAAATCTTCTCTGCCCCCATCCTCGGACCATTTTAAAAGCTGCCTGCTGGTCTTTGAGGCGAGGCGTAAATGTTGCTCGTATTCGTACATAAAGTAACGAAGCTGTCTCCAGTTGTAATAGCCGCTGTTTAAGTTTTTGCCAAGAGCTTTGATTGCGTCATGGAATTCTTTAGATTTGGCAAATTTGTCAGTGGGTTCAGAAAGTGCTTTTCTAACTTCGTTCAGTGACACTTTTTCGGAAAATACTTTTGCGGTGATGTCGGTTATGTCGATGTCGAAGTAGTAGGCCTTCAGTTTTGATAGAAAGCCGAATCTCTCGATGATTGTCAGTAGCTCTTCGCGTTCAGTGCATTTCGGGAATTTGTGAAGCACCGCTGTACATAGTTTGAAAATATCTCCACTGCCTAAGCGGTTGATTTGCGTTAGCCGCTCCTTTTCGACATCGCTCCACTCGCTGTCATCAGGATGTGCAGTCAGATAATACGTCTTTACGAGCTCTTTTATGCTCTGCGAGTACTCAAAAACCGTGCTTATATTCAAGGGGTGTTGCTTAGTGTAAGCTGCCGTCTCGTCATCAGTCGCCGGGATAAGCTCGATTTCGCTCAGCCTTTTTGGTGTAAAGAAGTCATCCAGCAGGTAGTCTTTGTAGTCGTCGCCATAATTGAAATAACGGCGAACACGGTAAGGTGTCGAAAATTTCTCCTGAAGGAGCTCACTGAAGTAGCACAAGAAGTGGGTTCTGAGAAAGTCATCATCTAGCTGGCTTTTGTTTATTTTTCCTAAATAATGATATATCGCTTTCCAGCTTTCGTTGATTGCTTTTCTGAGTTGAACGCTTTCAGATTGTTCAACATCGAATTTCGTCGATAAATATATAAGCCTGTTCTTCAGTAGCTCTAAATGAGAGAGTGGCTTGCCTCTGTTGTTCATGGTTTCGAATGTGACGAAAACATCCAGATCTTTCTCAATGTAAAATATGTTGAACTGGAGGTGCTGAGTGAGGGTGGTGAATACATACTCCAGGTCTTCTTTTGAAAGGTCTTTAATTTTCTCAAGGAAGAATTCTTTAGCGTTCTTAAGGTTTTTTGTGTATATCGTTTCTTCGATAGTGGAATGGTTTATTGAGGAGTCACCGAAGATGACTTGCTTGAGAAATTCATGACTGGGGTTGTCTTTTTCGTAGCCAAATATATAGGATCGAGATATGCCTTTGCCCTTTGGTTCGCAAATGTACTTCTTTTTAATGTCGGATTTTTCTGTGTAATTGATCAGTTCGGCGTCGTCGGTCGAGTCTAAAATGCATTGCAGTAGTATGATGGCCGTGGTTAGGCGTTGTTGTCCATCGACTACGTACATGGGGTTATAATGCTTGGATTCAATTATCCAGGTGTCATCTTCCCAGTTTTTGTAGTTTTCAGCGCTGACGGGTTCAAGCGTTAATACACCGGTATAGTGGCTCTTGTTGTCAGGCAGTTGTTCTATGTCGCTCCAGAAATCCTTGAGATGTTTGGATTCCCAAGAGTATCCCCTTTGGTAGTCAGGAATTCTGAAAATCACCTCGGAGAAGATTTTTGAAAGAGACTTTAGTTCTGATTGCATTGACTGATCCTTGTGTGTGCGGCGGGCGGTTCTGCACTGCAGATGGGCTCGATAACTAGGACTTTTAACTGATTGTTGATGGCTACTCAATATCAATTTTCGTTGAGGCCGCGCACACCGAGCTCGTCATTTGATGGAGAAAGTGCGTTGACTGTTAAAGTTGGGGATTCTTCGGCGTGCTACGTGGCGCCAGATCCCAGATCTGAATGCTGAACGGGATTGGCGATTTGTGCGGATCCCGCTCTTGAGCGCAGTACACAGGAGGTCAGGTGAGCGACGCCGAGCGGTATCAGCAGGCAGCACGCTGGGTGAGCACGAGCCGCCGCTACGCCCAAGCCATCGAGCACTTCGAAAGGGAGTGAGCTGGGCTGCTGCCGGCGTCCAGCGCCAGCGTGGTGCGCTGCTTGGCAGCCGACAGTGCACGGCTGTCGGCGAGCATGCTGCGGACGCACCTGCCGGCACTCGCCCAGTGGCGCCAGCAACATGGTTTCACTGACCCCGCGCAAGGCGGCGCAGGTGCGCGACACCCTGCGCGGCATTCAGGCACTGCACCCGCAGCCGCTTAACCACGCTCCGGAGGTGGCCTATTTGCCATGCTTGGATTAGACCTGATGCAGCTGTCTATCGAGCGTTGACCAGACTTAGAAGTGGCAGTCGCTGCAGCAGGTTTTTCGGATGCTAAGCTCCCACACCGCCGAGAAGGCCGGAGGGCAGTTGTACTGCCGAAGGTGCAGTATGACCTAGAGCCAGACTTCATCATCAGTGAGGCTCTCGAGCGCCGCATCCTAGGGCTTCAAGTTGGTATTCGTTTACTGCCTGAAACTGCGATTCGGCGATTCTTCGCAACCGCTCGACTTGTTCGGCAGGACTGCCGGAGGCCTGGGCTTCGTGGTATCGCCTCATCGCTTCCACGGCGTCGGTATACATTCGATGGTCAGGGTGAAGAACCGATGGTTTGTGCGTCATTCGCCTGCGCCTCAATGGATGGTCGATGGGTAATGCCCGGCGTTAACCAGCTGAAAATCAATTACCGCCTTGTAGAGTGAGTCAGCCAGCAGCCGAAGACGCTCCACTTCAGGCTCGGACACACCCGCATCCTCGGCTTCATGCAACTGGCGCAGTGCCTCAAGTGCTTGTCGCAACAGCGGCTCTCCAGCCTCTGCCATCCCAATTAGGGTACGTTTCACGGCAGCGTCCTCGATGACGTTACTCCAGAACAATACGCCCTGAGCCGAACGCTTTGCTAGGTTGGTATGAGTGACGCACAGTCACTAGAGCTTAACCCAACGCAACGTTGCTACCTACGATGTGTTCAATCCGCAGTTGATTGACTTCCCAGAATTCCCGGGCAACACCGCAGCAGGCGATCGAATCGTCCGCCAATCATCAACTTCCACTCAGGAGTGATCGTAATGAGGTCCTGGAGACACAAGCCTGCAATGGAGATATGCGTATCAGCGTCTGGGTTACCTTCGGACGGCAGTACGCGACGGATGTCGGCGACCAGGCGCTGCGGGTAGACCGGGAAGCTCGCCGCCTTCAGCGATCTGTGCTTCGTTCGCTTCACGGATCGCCATCAGGCGAGTGAGGTCCCACGGTGTCGTTCAGCGCTTCGCTGATCTGCCAGACGGTGTTGCTCTGAGCCGCAGCTTTTTGAGGATGATGCTGGCGGCATGACTGATGGCGGCACCAAAGCCCCAATACTGGAGTTTGAGTGAGGTCTTCTGACACTTGCACTGCTGCTTAAAAAACCACCTGTGAGATGTCTCGACTCTGCTGCCTCTTTGGAGCAGCCTGATCGCCATGAATGGCGGTATAGCCCAACGTATCCGGGGCTTGTAAACCTATTTTTTTCACTGTTAACCACTGTGGTTTACAGTGAAAAAAATAGGTTTACAAGGTGTCGCAAATAACCGTGGCGATCTCGGCACATCACGATGCTGGGCAATGTTGAGTTGCTAACGTGCGAGCAGTCGACGGCTCTCATGCCCCGGGTGAGCAGTGGAGACCTCGATCTGGCGTTGGTCTCACGTGACGACTCCAGGCGTGGTGCATTTCTCTTTCAGGAAACGATGGTTTGGGTAGGGTGGCCCAACTTGAGCTGTGGCGCAGAGATCCGCTGCCTGCCGCTGTTTATGATCCCGCCAGACGCCTGGCGTGGTGCCGTGCTGTTGAAGCGCTCAACACGCAGGGGGTGGTTTAAGGAGGTCTATGACAGCTCAAGCCGGTCAGATTGCTGCAGTTGAAAGCGGAATTGCCATATCGGCGCTGGCCATGTGCACAGCGCCTGAGCATCTGCAAATCTTGGGAACAGGATCTCGGCCCCTTAGAGCCAATGAATGCTGCGGTCTACCAAAACGAAGCGTCTCAGGGTGCTGAGGCAGTCGATAGTGTGCGAGACGTTCTGATAACACACCTTCGTGATCGCCATCTTTTATGATCACATTGACAAATGCCCGCTTCTGGCCGATTTCTGCCTATGCCCACCGTCAGCCAAGGGCCACGATGATCATCCTCTTGCTCACGCAAGGCGCCTCTGGTTAAGTTCCACCACCTTAGGGCCGATCTACCTCTCTGCGTTTTTGCTCCGTCGAATCCTCTTCCCAACGACAGATTCATGCTAGCTGCTACCTAAGTTGGCTGGGAGAAGTCCCACCCAAGGCTTGCTCGGGATCTACTACACTGAGAAGAAGGCAGCGTAGTTGAAAGAGGCAGGCGATCATGCAACAAGTTGACGCAAGTGAAATCTGGCGGGACTTGGGCTCTGCGTACTTTCGTGAGCTATCGACGTTCGGTGCCATGCAAGATGCTGTGTTACTTAAAATGCTCACAACAGGTCGAGTGCTGCAACTCAAGTCTGGAGAAGTGCTGTATTCAGTGGGTGAGAAAACCGCCTATTTTTACATAGTACTGCAGGGGAGCATTAATAATTTCATACCTGGTCAGGATGGCTCGATGGTTCTCTCGCGTCATCATGAGCCCGGTGATGATTTGGGATTCGTACATATGATAAGTTTGAATGACCGCACTGCAACTGCTATAGCAGAGCAGGATACGGTTATTCTAGAAATTAGCATTGAGCAGTTTTTTGAGCTTCATCAAACAGCACCTGAGGCTTTTGGTGTGCTGCTTCTTAATCTTGCTCGAGGAATGGCTCGTACTATTATTAGGATGGCCGACAAAATTGCTGAGCTGGATAAGCGTATTTATATAGCTGAGCGCAAATAATTTTACAGGACCTAATGAATGCAAAATTCCCCAGTGAAATAATTTCACCCGCGATAAGTGATTTCGCTTCCTAAGCGTCAATGCCGCTTAGCTTTACGTATTCTGAAAAAAATTAAAGCTAGAGATATCAACGCTAGAGGTGCCATAGACAGCATTGCCTCTCGGGCTGTTACATGTGCGCCGATCACGTTAAGCCCGTTATAGGCTAATTTGAATAAATTCAGTAGATAGTAAGTTATCGCAATGATCGAGAGGCCTTCAACGGCACGTTGAATTTTTACCTGAGCATCGGCTCTGGCATTCAATCCTCTCAGTATCTCTGCGTTCTGTTCCTCCATTTCTACCTGTACTCGAGCTTGGAGGAGGTCACCCAGGTTCGCTACGTTCTTGGCCATTTGCTCCAATCGCTGCTCTGTGGCCGCGCAGTAACGCACAGTTGGTTTGAAGCGTCGTTCGATGAATACCCCTACCCGCTGGCAATCACCGACGTGGGATTCTCTGAGCTCGCCCAAGCGTTCAAAGACCAGCTGGGCGTAGGCTTGAGTGGCTCCGAATCGATGGCGGGTAGTGACCGTCCGGCTGACCACTTGGCGGGACAAATGAGCTATTGCTTCTAGCAGCCCTTTTGAATCACCGGGATCGTTACGCGCGCTTCGCTCGGACAGGCTGACCAACATAGTGTCAAAACGGTCCAGCTCTTGACTCAGTTTTTTCGCTGTACCAAGGGAAAGCGAAGCCATCATCCGATATGTTTCAATCTCCAATAGGCGTCTGATCATGCGCCCTTGACGGTAGGCATTAAGGCGACGGTTGATGAACAGGAACCGGTTGATACCGTCTTCCGTCAGACGAAAATCGCTCCATACAGCTGCATCACCACCCCCCACGCAGGAACCACATGGATCTTTGAATCCATACTGACAGACGTCGAGGCCCTGGTCGCTGCGCACGACGATCTGTATAGCGTTTATGATTTGGCCGCAGTAGGGCGATATGGCTTCCGTCAACGCTGGCGGCATCTCTGGCCAATCCGGGTCATCGATGCTCCGGGATGCCACCAGCGTCAGCGTAAAAAACTCACTGTGCTGTTCCCACTTGAATGGATAACCGGCGAAGCTCGTGATGCCTTGAGCGGTCTCTGTGCTTTCTGTCGCAATGCCGCAGCGCTTCAGGACTTCTTTGCAGTCAGAACTGTCTCCGATAAGTGCGACATGAAAGACGTGCGCAGGCCCATTGAAGTAAAGGGAGGGGCGGGCATGGAGTTCGTTGTGTAAGGCAGAGCGTTGAGGATGCATAAGAAACCCAGCCTGAAATGATTGCCGACTCTCGAATGGGGGCCGCCGTCCCGCGAGGGTTACCTGCCGTCGGCGGCCGCCCCGTTAGATTGCCAAAGCTCGTTCCCGAAGTTCAGTGTTCAATATGCGATCGTTTTCGCTGTAATCGACCGGGCAGTCGATCACATGCACACCTGGGTTAGAGATGCAGTGATCCAGTAACGGCAACAAGGCGTCAGCGCATTCCACGCGGTGCCCTTGTGCGCCGTAGGCTTCGGCGTATTTGACGAAGTCCGGGTTGCCGTAGTCCAGGCCAAAATCGGTGAAGCCCATGTTGGCCTGCTTCCAGCGGATCATCCCGTAGCCGTCGTCACGCAGGATCACCACAGTGATGTGCATGCCCAGACGAACTGCAGTTTCCAGCTCCTGGCTGTTCATCATGAAGCCGCCGTCGCCACATACCGAGATCACCGGACGGTCCGGGTACACCAGGTGTGCGGCCATTGCCGATGGCAGGCCGGCGCCCATGGTGGCTAGGGCGTTGTCGAGCAGCACGGTGTTCGGCCTGTGCGCTTTGTAATTACGGGCGAACCAAATCTTGTAGATGCCGTTGTCCAGGGCAACGATGCCTTCGGATGGCAGCACGCGACGGATGTCGGCGACCAGGCGCTGGGGGTAGACCGGGAAGCGGTTGTCGTCGGCGCCTTCGGCGATCTGCATTTCGTTGGCTTCACGGATCGCCATCAGGCGGGTGAAGTCCCAGTGCGCGGTGTCGTTCAACGCTTCACTGATCTGCCACACGGCGTTGGCGATGTCCCCGATCACTTCCACCTGTGGGAAGTACACGGCGTCGACTTCGGCGGAGCGGAAGCTGATGTGGATGACTTCGGTGCCACCACGGACCATGAAGAATGGCGGCTTCTCGATCACGTCATGGCCGATGTTGATGATCAGGTCGGCGGCTTCGATGGCACGGTGAACGAAGTCACCGGACGACAGCGCAGCGTTGCCCAAGAACCGCGGGTGACGCTCGTCGACCACGCCTTTACCCATCTGGGTGGTGATGAACGGAATGCCAGTCTTGTCGATCAGCTGCTTGAGGACCTTGGCGGTCATCTTGCGGTTGGCGCCGGCGCCGATTACCAGAATGGGGTTACGAGCATTCAGTAATTTTTCGACGGCAGCGGCAATGGCCTTATGTTCAGCCAGAGGTCGGCGAGTGTGACTCGGTGGGATCGGCAGCGACTCAGTTTGCTCGGCGGCGATGTCTTCTGGCAGCTCCAGGTGCACAGCGCCCGGCTTTTCATCTTCAGCCAGGCGGAATGCTTCGCGCATACGGGCCGGGATGTTGTCGGCCGAGGCGAACTGGTGAGTGTACTTGGTGATGGGGTCCATCATGCCGCACACGTCAATGATCTGGAAGCGGCCCTGCTTGGACTTCTTGATCGGCTTCTGGCCGGTAATCATCATCATCGGCATGCCGCCCAGGTAGGCGTATGCACTGGCGGTTACTAGGTTGGTCGCGCCAGGGCCCAGGGTCGACAGGCTGACGCCGGTCTTGCCGGTCAGCCGGCCATAGGTGGCAGCCATGAAGCCCGCAGACTGCTCGTGGCGGGTCAGTACCAGCTTAATTTTCGACTTGCGCAGGGATTCCAGCAGGTCGAGGTTTTCCTCGCCAGGAATGCCGAACACATACTCGACACCTTCGTTTTCCAGGCATTGCACGACGACATCAGCGGCCTTGGCCATTTGGGCTGTTACCTTAGTTGTACTTAGTAAAAGCAGGCAGGTATCGCCCGCAGGTTCACGGCTTGCGTGTGAGGTGAAGCCACCCGATTCGACCCAGCATGGTCTGTCATGCCTGCTCAAAACCCCGGTAGCAGCGCCGCACCACTCAATCATTTGAGCGTCGGCAACCTAGGCTGCCTCGACATTCATCGTTGCAATAATTCCGTATGCGAAACGCTTCAGGACGGGGCTTGTCTGGCTGCCGCTAATGTCGGTGTTGAGCCACTGAGCCTGGTTGAACAGCATGCCAATGACAGCGTCTGCAGCCATCGAAAGCGTGATATGCGGCAGGTGGGATGTTCTGATGAGGTCCTTGATGATGTCCGACAGCAACTGAATGTATTCGGCTTTTAGGGCATTGAAATCTTCGGCTTGCGCTTCGGTTAGGTTGATCTGCTCACGAGCAAGCAGGACTGCTCTGCTATTTGCGCTCTGCTTGAAAGCCAGGAAGGTATCAATGAAGCAGTTCAGCCGTTCATTTGCCTGCGCTTTCCGGCGGAGGTTCTGCCGTGTGTAGAACAGCAGTTCACTGATGGCGTCCTCCATAAGCTCATAAAGGAGGGCCTGCTTACTTTCGATGTGGTGATAAAGAGATCCAGCTTTTATGCCAACGTGATCTGCCAAATCCCGCAATCCGATTGCTTGATAGCCGTAAGCTGCAAAGAGCTCGCAAGCACCCTCTAAGATGCGGTCGCGGGCGTTTTTCACGTCGGGAGCTGTCATGACCGAGGCCCTTTTTGTACGTCGCTATTGGCGGGTTGGTTGACTAAATGTAAGACAACAGGCATCTTACAGTAAAGCTTTTATCGGAGGAGCTTGGCATGAACGATCAAACCGTGGTGATTGTGGGTGGCGCGTCGGGTCTGGGCCTTGAAACGGCTCGATTGATGGTTAAGCGGGGAGCGAGCAAGATCGGTCTGATCGACCGCAACGAGCAGCTTCTCGTGCAGGCTGCTGAGGAGCTGCGTGGTCAGGGCGCTGAGGTGGCGACTGCTATTGGCGACATCGCAAGACAGGAAACTGCCCACGCTGCGTTCCAGCAGATCGTGAACGCGCTTGGCCGTGTGCATTGCCTGGTGAACAGCGCCGCCATTTACCCTCGTAAGGACATCCTGGAGATTACGGATGAGGAGTGGGATCTGGAGAACGCAGTCAACATCAAGGGCACTTACCACATGATGGTGGCTGCGGTGCGTCACATGCAGCAGTACGTCGCGGCCCCGGCAGTGACTGGCCGTATCGTCAATGTCACCTCGGTGGATGCCTTCAAAGCTCACCCGCAGAATGCCCACTACGCAGCAACCAAGGCTGCAGTTGTGAGCCTCACCAAGTCGTTCGCACAGGCGTGTGCAAAGGATCAGATTCTCGTCAACTCGGTCGCTCCGGCAGGCTTCGCGACTGAACGTGCTAAACAACTTGGCTTCTTGGGTGAACTTGCCGCAGCTAATCCGCTGGGCCGTGCGGCTGAACCGGCTGAGATTGCTGAATGGATCGTGATGATGGGCAGCAGCCGTAACAGCTATGCAACCGGCGAAAACGTAATCGTCAGCGGGGGCTACATCTATGCCTAATACAGCATTGCCCGCAGGCTACCGACGCGCGCTAGTCACTGGTGCTACTAGTGGTATCGGTAAGGCAATCGTGTTGGCCTTGCGCGATGCAGGCTTGGAAGTCATCGCAGTAGGCCGGAGTCGCGAAGCACTAGCGGAGCTGGCTAGCGAATCAGGGGTCACCACTCTTGAGGCTGACGTTCGCGATGTAGCCGCGTTTAAGGCTGCCCTGGAAGGGCAGTCCATTGATGTCTTGGTCAATAACGCCGGCATTCTTTCTACGCGGGCGTCCTTCCAGGAAATCGAAGAGACTGAAATCGACAACATGCTCGATATCAATCTCAAGGCGCCGCTTTACCTCGCGCGGCAAGTCCTTCCTGGGATGGTGGAGCGACACACCGGTCATCTCTTCTTCATCGGCTCCAGCGCTGGGCGAGCTCCACATCCAGGGGCTGCGGTATACGGCGCTTCCAAAGCAGGCGTCAGCTTGTTCTGCGATGCGTTGCGTTGCGATCTCTTGGGAACAGGTGTTCGTGTTACAGAGATTGCGCCGGGCCGGGTCCAGACGCAGCTGTATCGCACGGCAATGGGCATGCAAGCAGCCGGGAGCGAGCTTTACGACGGCTATGAGTCAATTCAGCCGCAGGATATCGCTGAGCTGCTGCTCGCCGCCTTGCGCATGCCAGCTGCCGTTGATGTATCCCGTCTTGAAGTCTTCCCAACCGCGCAAGCTGTTGGTGGGGCAAGGATGGTCAAGACACTTGGCTAACGCCGTGTCATGAAGCGAGGCGGGTAATACGCGAGGCCACCCTTTGCAAGAAAACGGTCGGAGCTTTCCGGTCTTCTTGGGAGGGTGGCCTTTATTTTAGGTCTGATCATTTTTTTATGACCATTTGACCTCAAATCTCGGCGTCGAACCCCTTGACCACCTGTAAGACAACATATAACTTACATTGAAGCCGGCCATTTAGTGGGCGGATACAACTACAAAGCAGGGGATATGACGATGACTGCGACATCATGCCGGGTCGGCGTGGACATTGGCGGCACCTTTACCGATATCGCGCTGGATGTGGACGGCGTGCTCCATTCGACCAAGATCCTGACCGACTACGAGTTGCCTGAGCGAGCGATCCTGACCGGCGTCAAGCAGGTCGTAGAAGCCGCGGGCCTCGCCCTCTCGGACATCCACCAGCTGATCCATGGTACGACCCTGGCCACCAATGCCCTGATCGAGCGCCGCGGTGCACGCACTGCCTTCATCACCACTGAAGGTTTCCGCGATACGCTGGAAATGCGCACCGAGAACCGCTTCGAGCAGTACGACATCAACATCGCCCTGCCGCCACCGCTTATTCCTCGTGAAGACCGTTTCACCCTGCGCGAGCGCTTGGGTGTGAAGGGCAACGTTCTTATTGCACCTGCCAAGGCTGAAATTGAGGCTTTGGTTGAAGAAATCGCTCAGGGTGACTACGAAAGTGTCGCGATCGGGTTCATCCACAGTTATGTAAACGGTGCACACGAGCGTCAGTTGCGCGACGCGCTGCAGGCGCGCTTGCCTCAGCTGTCTATTTCGATTTCCAGCGAAGTTTCGCCACAGATGCGCGAGTTCGAGCGCTTCAATACTGTGTGCGCAAACGCGTACGTCAAGCCATTGATTAAGTCCTACCTGGACCGTCTGGTTGTCACGCTCAAGAAAGAAGGCGCGGACTGCCCGGTGTTTATGATCCACTCCGGCGGCGGCATCATTTCGGTTGAAAGTGCTGCTGAATTCCCGGTTCGTCTGGTCGAGTCGGGGCCAGCTGGCGGCGCTATCTTCGCTGCGGATATCGCGCGCCGTTACAAGCTCGACTCGGTTGTTTCCTTCGACATGGGTGGTACGACTGCCAAGATCTGTTTGATCGAAAACCAGGTACCGAAAACCGCAAAAACCTTCGAAGTGGCACGGACCTACCGTTTCAAGAAGGGTAGCGGCATGCCGATTTCCATCCCAGTCGTGGAGATGGTCGAGATTGGCGCCGGTGGTGGTTCTATCGCTAGCATCGACAGTATGCGCCAGATCCGCGTAGGCCCTCACAGTGCTGCGTCCGAACCTGGTCCAGCCTGTTACAACCGAGGCGGCCTTGAGCCGACCATCACCGACGCCAACCTGCTGCTGGGTCGACTGGACGCTGACAACTTCGCTGGCGGGGCTCTGCGCCTGTCCACCGAGCAAGGTTCAGCAGCCATGGGGCGGGTGATCGGTAACCCGCTGGGCATGGACCCAGACACTGCAGCCTTTGGTGTCTGCGAGGTAGTTGACGAAAACATGGCTAACGCGGGTCGCGTCCATGCAGTCGAGAGCGGAAAAGATATCGCCGATTACACCATGATCACCTTTGGCGGCGGCGGCCCACTGCATGCGGCGCGCCTATGTGAAAAGATGGGTGTATCTCGTTTCGTGGTGCCAGCCGGTGCAGGCGTCGGTTCTGCAATTGGCTTCCTGCGCGCGCCGTTCGGTTACGAAGCCGTTCGAAGCTCTTTTGTTCGTCTTTCGGAGTTTGATGCAGCCGCAGTCAACAATCTGATCGAAGAAATGAAAGCTGAGTCCATGGGCTTCCTGCGCCAAGGTATGCCAGAAGGCGAGGCTGAAATGGATTGCACTGCGTTCATGCGTTACGTCGGCCAAGGTTGGGAAATCCCTGTTGGTTTGCCGTTCAAAGCGTTCACTGCAGCTGACACTGTCCAGTTCAAGGCTCTCTTTGAAGAAGCCTACACCCGCTTCTTCGGTCGCCCAATCGAAGGACCAGACATTGAAATTGTCAGCTGGTCGGTCAAAGCGAGCTCGCCGCTTCCTCCTGTGAAACACATCGACGAAGTCGCAGCCGCGTATCGTGCTCAAGAAGTCTCTCGCCGCAAAGTATTCGACGTCGCTGCTGGTGGCTTTGTAGAAGCAGGCATCCACCCGCGCGAAGAGCTGCAGATCGGTGCGCGCGTCGATGGCCCGGCCATTATTGTCGAGCGCGAGACCTCCACTTTCGTCACTTCGAACTTCACCGCCACGGTCCAGCCCGACGGCTGCCTCCTGGTTGTTCGTCGCTAACGCCCCACATCGGAAGAAAGAACCATGAGCGAAACCATGATCGACATTCAAATGCAGGTGATGTGGAACCGGCTGGTCTCGGTGGTCGAAGAGCAGGCCCTGACGCTGATCCGTACTGCCTTCTCCACTAGCGTTCGCGAGGCAGGTGACCTGTCCGCTGGTGTATTCGACCGTGCAGGCAACATGCTGGCCCAAGCTGTGACCGGTACGCCTGGTCACGTGAATACCATGGCCGAGGCGGTGGTGCACTTCATCAACGATATCGGCGCAGACAATATCTTTGAAGGCGACGTTTACGTGACCAACGACCCGTGGAAGGGCACTGGTCACTTGCATGACATCACCATCGTTTCGCCTTCGTTCTACAAGGGAAAACTGATCGGCTACTTCGCCAGTACCGCCCACGTCGTGGATATCGGCGGCCGCGGTTTTGGCCCTGATGCGCGCGAAGTGTATGAAGAAGGTCTGATGATCCCTGTGCTCAAGCTCTTTGAGCGCGGCCAGGTGAATCGCGATTTCATCAACATCCTGCGTAACAACGTGCGGGAAAACGATCGCGTCGTCGGCGACTTTTATGCCCTGTCGGCTTGTAACGAGACTGGTCACAAGCGTCTGTTGGACATGCTGGAGGAGTTCCAACTGGACGATCTGGAGCACATCGGTGGCTTCATCCTGGAGCACAGCCGTCGCGCTACTCTGGAGTGTTTCAAGTCGCTTCCGCACGGTACTTTCACCAATAGCATGACCCTGGATGGGTACGATGTGCCGGTGACCCTGGCCGTGACCCTCACTGTGGGCCCTGACGGCATTACCACCGACTTCACCGGTACCTCCGGCATGAGTCAGTTCGGTATCAACGTTCCGCTGGGTTATGCCAAGGCTTATGCCTGCTACGGCTTGAAGTGCATCGTTGCCCCCGAAATTCCAAACAACTCTGCCTCGCTGGCACCTTTCGAAGTCACCGCACCGGAAGGCTGCATCCTGAATGCTAAGCATCCAGCGCCAGTGTCCGTGCGTCATGTCCTGGGCCACTTCGTTCCAGACCTGGTCCTCGGAGCATTGCACAAATGCTTGCCAGGTAAGGTACCAGCTGAAGGCGCCAGTGCCCTGTGGAACCTGCACCTGAGCGTACGTCCGCTGGAGAGCAATCCGAACGGTCGCAACGCAGAAATGTTGATGTTCAACAGCGGTGGTATGGGCGCTCGCTCGGCAATGGATGGTTTGAGCGCGACCGCTTTCCCGAGCGGTGTGCATACCATGCCCGTGGAAGCTACCGAACATGCGGGGCCGGTCGTCGTCTGGCGAAAAGAGCTGCGTGAAGGCTCGGGTGGTGCAGGTGAGCTGCGTGGTGGTCTGGGTCAGGAGATTGAAGTTTCCGCTGCTGAGGGTTACAGCTTCCGCTTCAGCGCCATGTTCGACCGTATCCAGCATGCTGCTCGCGGTCTGGAGGGTGGTAAGTCAGGCGCACAGGGCTTTGTCGGTCTGGATGACGGCACTGTACTGCGAGGTAAAGGCCAGCAGTTTGTACCGGCCGATCGCCGCCTGGTCTTGAGCCTCCCTGGTGGTGGTGGCTATGGCGACCCGTTGAAGCGCGATCGTGATCAAGTAGCGCGCGATGTTCGCTTCGGTTACATCAGCGCCCAACAGGCGCGTGAAGACTACGGCTTCGAAGCCGCTCAGGAGCGATGAGCCATGGAAATCCAAAGCAGCCGCGTTCGCGCGGTCAAAAGTTCGCCGAGCATGGCTGTGTCGGTCCTGGCTAAGCAGATGCTCGCCAAGGGCGAACCGGTGATCAACTTGAGCCTGGGTGAGCCTGACTTCAATGTGCCGGCCCACGTCATTGAAGCCGCTCACCAAGCCATGCTGGCTGGTAACAATCACTACACCGCTCCCAATGGCCTTGAAGAGTTGCGCCAAGCCATTGTGGACAAGTTTGAACGGGAAAATGGCCTCACGTACGGGTTGGACGAAATTTGCGTGGGCAACGGTGCCAAGCAGCTTCTGTTCAATGCCTTCCTGGCCACGTTGGAGCCTGGTGATGAAGTGATTACACCAGCGCCGTATTGGGTCTCCTACACCGATATGGCCATGCTAAATGGCGGGGTACCCAAGGTTATTCCTTGCGGAGCAGAGTATGGCTTCAAGCTCGATCCTGAGCGCCTGGAGGCAGCCATCACCCCACGCACTCGTTGGCTGATGCTGAACTCGCCCAACAATCCCTGTGGCGCTATTTACACCCGAGAGGAGTTCGCTGCGCTCGGTGCTGTGCTCGAACGCCACCCACATGTACTAGTGATCTCAGATGAGATCTACGAACACATTGTCCTGGGTGACAAGCCGTTTGTTTCCTTCGTAGTCGCATGCCCGCAACTGCGCGAGCGGACGTTGCTGATCAACGGTGTGTCAAAAGCTTATGCCATGACTGGCTATCGCCTGGGATATGCCGCGGGTTCGAAAGAACTGATCGTGGCCATGAACAAGACCCAGTCGCAGACCACAACCTGCCCATCGGTGATTTCACAATTGGCCGCAGCTGCAGCGCTTAATGGACCCCAGGACTTCGTTCGTGCAGCAAATCGTGAGTACCAGGCTCGTGGGGCACTGGTCGTGCGAGGCCTTGCGGAAATCGAGGGCTTGGCTCTGCAGATGCCAGAAGGGGCGTTTTATGCCTTCCCAAATGTTGCTGCGTTCATTGGTAAGCGCACCCCTGATGGTCAGGTCATTTCGAACGATGCGGATCTCTCAGCCTATCTGTTGAGAGTGGGCAAGGTTGCGACCGTACCTGGATCCGCTTTCGGGCTGGAGCCATATGTACGTCTTTCCTTCGCCACCTCCCAGCAGGAGCTGGAGCAGGCCCTGGGTCAGCTGCGCGAAGCTTTCGCTGCGCTGGTCTGAAAACTGAATGATTTGAGGTAGAACATGAGCAAGCCGTTCAAACGATTGCTGATCACTGGCGCCGCTGGGCGCCTGGGCAGCGTCCTACGCAAACATCTCGCTGCCTTCGCCGATGAGCTGCGTCTGACTGACATCGCCGACATGGGCCAGGCTGCTTCGCATGAAGAATTGATCCGTTGCGATCTTGGAAATTTCGATGATGTTTTGCCTCTGACTGAAGGCGTGGACGCCATTGTCCATGCCGGCGGTGTGCCAGTTGAGAACACTTTCGACGCAATCCTCAACGGCAATATCGTCGGGACCTACAACATTTACGAAGCTGCGCGACGTAACGGTGTGAAGCGAGTGGTTTACACCAGCTCGAACCATGCGATTGGCTTCTACGACCGTACTGAGACCATTGATGCCAGCGTTCCTCACCGGCCTGACAGTCTCTACGGTCTCAGTAAATGCTTCGCAGAGGATCTTGGCCGCTACTACTGGGACAAATTTGGAATCGAGTCGGTGAACCTGCGAATTGGTTCCTCGTTCCCCGAGCCTCTCGATCGTCGAATGCTTGCCACCTGGCTGTCGTTCAATGATTTTGCCCAGCTGACCGAGCGCTCTTTGCTGGCTCCACGCGTGCGCCACATGGTGGTCTACGGCATGTCGAAGAATCGCGAGTCCTTGTGGGACAACCGCATGGCCTCCTCGATTGGCTATGAACCTAAAGACAGCGCCGACGACTATCGCGAGAAAGTCTTTGCGGAGCATCCGCCCCTGGATCCTAACGAACCCTCGGCCAGGTATCACGGCGGTAGCTTCGCCGGGGCCGGGCATTTCGAAGACCCAAAGTAACCTCCACATCACAAGAGAGCTTATTCCATGGCTTCCACAGCAAAACAGCAGAACTACGATGTGGTGATCGTTGGCGGCGCGGTCAACGGTAGTTCCACCGCCTATTTTCTGGCCAACAACCCAGACTTCAAGGGTTCGGTACTGGTGATTGAGCGTGACTGGACCTACAACAAGTCGGCGACTGCGCTTTCGAGCAGCTCGATTCGTCAGCAGTTTTCCAATCCGATCAATATTGAAATTTCCAAGTTCGGTGCTGAATTCGTTCGCAACTTCCCTGACGTGATGGAAGTGGACGGAGATCGTCCTAACTTGGCCTTCCATGAAAATGGTTACCTGTTCTTGGGCGACAACCGTGGCTATGAGGTGCTGCAGCGCCTGCACGATACCCAGGTCTCCCACGGTGCCGACGTCCACCTTCTGGACCCAGAACACCTGAAGCGCAAATTCCCTTGGGTAAATACCGACGGTTTGGCGGGTGCGAGTTATGGCCAAACCGGTGAAGGCTGGTTCGATAGCTTGGGCATGCTCAATGGCTTCCGTCGTAAAGCTCGCTCGATGGGTATCGAGTACATTGAAAACGAGGTCGCTAGCATTCAGCGCGAAGGTGATCGCATTACCGGCGTACAGCTCGCCAGCGGTGAGCGAATCGGTTGTGGTTTGCTGGTCAATTGCGCCGGAACTCGCGGGACCAAGGTTGCCCGTATGGCCGGCCTGGATATTCCGGTCGAGCCACGTCGCCGCTCGTTGTTTGTCTTCGATTGCCGCACGCCGCTCGAAGGTACGGTACCACTGACGATCGATCCGACTGGCGTCTTCTTCCGCCCGGAGGGCAAGTTCTACCTTGGTGGCACCTATCCGAAGAACGATCCAGAGGTGGATTTCGAAGATTTTGAAGTCCTGCACGACGAGTTCGACGAAGAGGTTTGGCCAATCCTGGCCGAGCGCGTGCCTGCCTTTGAAGGCATCAAAGTCGTCAACTACTGGGCTGGGCATTACGACTTCTGTGTGCTGGACCACAACGCCATTGTGGGGCCGCATAACGAAGTAAGTAACTTCCTGTTCTGCAACGGTTTCAGCGGCCATGGGCTGCAGCAAGCCCCCGCAATTGGCCGCGGCCTGTCCGAGCTGATCACCTACGGCGGTTATCGCTCGCTGGACCTCAGTGCGCTGTCCTATCAGCGCGTGATCGATAACAAGCCATTCCTGGAAGACTCGGTCATTTGACCCCAGGCCTGAGGAGAACAACACAATGAATAATCCATCCAAAGGCAAGCGCAGTGGCGGTCAGGTTTTGGTCGATGCACTGCGAGTTAACGGCGTAGACCGAGCGTTCTGCGTACCGGGTGAAAGCTATCTCGATGTGCTGAATGCCCTTCACGACGTGAAAGACGAGATTCAATTAATCGTCTGCCGCCAAGAAGGTGGGGCGTCCTACATGGCCGAGGCTTACGGCAAACTCACTGGTAAGCCTGGCATCTGCATGGTCACCCGCGGGCCCGGGGCAACCAACGCTTCGGTTGGCGTGCATACCGCTTTCCAAGATTCAACGCCGATGATCCTCTTCATCGGCCAGGTTGCCCGGGATCAAATCGAGCGCGAAGCTTTCCAGGAAGTGGACTACCGCCGCATGTTCGGCCAGATGGCCAAATGGGTTGTCCAGATCGACGACGCTGCTCGAATTCCTGAACTGGTAAACCAGGCGTTCCAGCGTGCAATCAGTGGCCGGCCAGGTCCGGTAGTCGTAGCACTGCCGGAAGATATGTTGACCGATTTGGTGGATGTGCCCGATGCACGACCAGCAAAGCGTGTCGAAGCCGCTCCTGCTCCGGGTCAAATGAGCGAGCTGCAAACTTTGCTGGCGAAGGCAAAGAAGCCACTGGTAATTGCCGGCGGTGGTGCTTGGAATGATGACGCCGTCGCTGACCTACAGCGATTCGTGCAAAAGCAGAACTTGCCATTGGCTGCTTCGTTCCGCTGCCAGGATCTGTTCGACAATACAGATCCGCACTATGCAGGGGATATGGGATTGGCTGCCGGGCCAGTGCTCGTCGATGCGGTGAAGCAGTCTGATCTGCTGATCGTGATCGGTGCGCGTTTAGGCGAAATGACCACTGGTGGATATGCGCTGGTGGACATTCCGGTTCCTCAGCAAACCCTGATCCATGTACACCCAAGCGCTGAAGAAATCGGACGCGTTTATCAGCCTACTCTGGGTATTAACGCAGGTCCTGCTAGCTTCCTCAGTCAAGCTGCCGACTTGCCGCCGGTACAACCTGCTGCATTCACCGACTGGGTCAGCAGCTTGAATCGTGGGTATCGCGGTAACTTCGAAACACCTCGTTCGCCGGGCGATGTGCAGATGAGCGAGGTGATTTCGTGGTTGAACAAGTCTTTGCCGATCGACAGCATTCTGACCTGCGGTGCGGGTAACTACACCGGATGGGTGCACCGTGGCTATCAGCACCAGACATTCCGGACGCTGCTGGGCCCAACCAACGGTTCCATGGGCTATGGCGTCCCGGCGGCTGTCGCGGCGAAGCTGACATATCCTCGACGTACCGTCGTAGCCTTCGCCGGCGATGGGTGCTTCCTGATGAATGGTCAGGAGCTGGCAACTGCTGCGCACTATGACGCACGCCTGATTGTGATCGTTGTGAACAACGGGATGTACGGCACCATTCGGATGCACCAGGAGCGTAGCTACCCAGGCCGCGTGTCCGGGACCGAATTGCATAACCCTGACTTCGCAGCATTGGCTCGTGCGTTCGGCCTGCATGGCGAGACGGTCACCCGAACTGAGGACTTCGCCGCTGCGTTTGAGCGCTGCCAGGAGTCGGGTAAACCAGCGCTGATTGAAGTGCAGGTCGATCCCGAAGCTCTGACCCCTCGGATGACGCTCAGCCAAATCCGCGAAAAGGCTCTGGCCTCCAAGTAAGGTTCACCTCAAGTGGGGCGCGGTGCAGGCCCCACTTTTTTTTATTTCTTCGAACGAGCTAATCGACATGAAACTTGCCGATTCTGGTTTGCTGCGTGAAGTTTGCTACATCAACGGTGATTGGGTGCCGGCAGACAGCGGCCAGCGAATCAACGTAATTAACCCCGCCACTGGCGAGACGTTGGGAACCATCCCTCGAATGGGCGCTGCTGAGACGCGTCGTGCCATAGAGGGCGCCGAAAGGGCGCTGCCTGCGTGGCGTGCGCTGACCGCTAAAGAGCGGGCCACTCGCTTGCAAGCTTGGTTCCACGAAATCATGAACCATCAGGAAGACCTCGCTCAGATCATGACCGCTGAGCAGGGAAAGCCGCTAGCCGAGTCTCGTGGTGAGATCGCTTTCGCTGCGGCTTACGTTGAGTTCTATGCCGAGGAGGGGAAGCGGATTTATGGAGACGTTATCCCTTCTCCAAGCGGAGATCGTCGACTGCTCGTGACCAAGGAGCCTATCGGTGTATGTGCAGCGATCACGCCATGGAATTTCCCGGCCGCGATGATCACTCGCAAAGCTGCGCCTGCGTTAGCAGCCGGATGCACCCTGGTGCTCAAACCTGCATCACAAACTCCTTTCAGTGCTCTGGCACTGTGTGTGCTGGCTGAGCGCGCAGGTATCCCGGCAGGTGTGCTGAGTGTGGTCACGGGTGACTCGGCAGCCATTGGTGGCGAGATTACAGCCAGCCCTATCGTGCGAAAGCTGTCCTTCACCGGCTCTACGCCAATCGGTATCCAACTGCTGCAGCAATCCGCAGCGACGGTGAAGAAGGTGACAATGGAACTGGGCGGTAACGCTCCTTTTATTGTCTTCGATGACGCCGATCTGGAGAAAGCGGTAGAAGGAGCGTTGATCGCGAAATTCAGGAACAGCGGCCAAACATGTGTGTGCGCCAACCGCTTCTACATTCAGGATGGAATTTATGATCGCTTCGTTGAGCGCTTCGCTGAGCGTGTCAACGAGTTGGTAGTCGGGAAGGGCGACCAGCCTGGCACTCAGGTGGGGCCAATGATTGATGGCCGCGCAGCGACAGGTGTAGAGCAGATGGTTGCAGAGGCTGTTGAGGCAGGCGCTCGCGTTGTTACCGGTGGACGCCGTCACGCGCTGGGCGAGGCTTTCTTCGAACCAACCTTGTTAGCCGATGTGCATCCGCAGATGCGTGTAGCTCGGGAAGAGATCTTCGGGCCGGTCGCACCAATCTTCCGCTTCACCACGGAGGAAGAAGTAATTGTTGAGGCCAACAATACGGAATTCGGCCTGGCATGCTACCTCTACGCCAGAGACGTCGGCCGTATTTGGCGAGTCTCGGAAGCGCTCGAATATGGCATGGTCGGGGTGAACGTCGGGGTGGTGGCAACCGAGGTTGCTCCATTCGGAGGGGTGAAGTCCTCCGGGCTCGGACGTGAAGGCTCTCGTTACGGGATTGAGGACTATCTCGAGATCAAGTACGTCTGTCTCGGGCTTTAACTGTCCCACTTCAGATTCAAACCGATTGCTGCGCCAGATTGGCTACGCGTCGGTTTGGACTGAAGTGTCTAGAGGCATACACCATGGCGGAGCGATTAATTGCTTTCCGCCAACAGCCGTTGATAGCGAGAAAGACTTTCCTCAAGGTGCTTGCGCAGTGCATTTCGTGCGCCTGTCACGTCACCCATGGTGATAGCCGATAAGATGGCACCGTGCTCTCGTCCAATTTTTTTGATGTGCGCCAGACGATTTTTTCCGCCAACCTGGCTGTGCTTGAGATTCAGATCCAGGATGATATCCGGGCCTAGTGCTTCAAGCAGCTGAGCGAAGTGAGGGTTGTTGGTTGCCTTGGCGATAGCGAGGTGAAATTCAAAGTCAGCCTTCGCTTCTTCTTCGAGATTTGAGCCATCCAGAGCGTTGAAGCGATCGAACGCTTCAGTAATCATCGCCAGGCTTGCAGGGGTTCGTCGTTCGGCTGCGCGGGCTACAGATTCAGTCTCGATGCCGAGGCGCAATTCCAGTACGTGCGCAGCAGCGCGAACATCATCGACGATGCTGCTGATGGCGAACCCAATTCTTTTTACGTCCTGCTCTACAACGAAAACACCAACGCCTTGTCGAGCTATGAGCCGGCCGCCTAAGCGCAATGACGCCACGGCTTCGCGGATGACGGGGCGACTGACGTTAAATTCTTTGCAAAGGGCTTGCTCGGACGGAAGCTTCTCTCCTGGGCCATAAATGCCAGAGTCGATGCGATTCGACAGCTCGCGGATAACGGATTCTGCGAGGTTACCCCTCCGAGTGTTGATTACTGCATCCATTGTTGGGTCTCCACAAAAGCTAGGGTGTCACGGTCAATAATCTACGGCATGATATTATGCTTGTATGTTATCAAATAACTGACCAATCGGGTGGATTTTAGGATAGCCCCGCCCATCCGCAACCAAGGCCTCTAATACGCAGGTTGCAGCGGCACTGCTCCTGTGAATTCTCAAAAGACTGCCAAACGGTCAGTGTACCCGGTGACGTCTTGCACTTCTGATCACGCCATGATGGCTTAGTCAAGCCAGCGGAATCTACGTTGACTGCTACCTCGCCTAGCAGGTCCGGGCTAGCTGTCCAGCATTGCCTGGTACCGGGAAAGACTTTCATCAAGGTGCTTGCGTACTGCTGCCCGCGCCCCAGCTACGTCGCCCAGGCTGATCGCCGACAGGATTGCCCCATGCTCACGAGCGATTTTACGGGTGTGCGCTTGCCTGTTGCTGCCTCGGACTTGTCGATGCTTGAGGTGCAGGTCCAAGATGATCTCGGGACCTAATGCTTCGAGTAGCTCGGTGAAATGGGGGTTGTTAGTCGCTCGGGCAATAGCTAAATGAAACTGGAAGTCGGCTTCGGCTTCCTCCTGGAGTGAAACATCTTCTAGGGCGTTGAAGCGATCATACGCTTCCGTAATCAATGCCAAGCTGGCTGGGCTGCGTCGTTCGGCAGCGCGGGCTACTGATTCACTCTCGACACCAAGACGTAGCTCAAGAATCTGTGCTGCGGCTCTCACATCGTCGACGACGCCGTCGATAGCGAAGCCAATTTTTTTTATGTCCTGCCCAACAACAAATACTCCGACACCCTGGCGGGCAAGCAGGCGTCCTCCTAGCCTCAGTGACGCCACGGCCTCTCTTACCACTGGCCGGCTGACACTGAACTCTCTGCATAGCTCTTGTTCCGACGGAAGTTTGTCACCTGGCCCCCATGTGCCGTTGTCGATCCGGTGAGTGAGCTCTTGAATTACCGTCTCGGCCAGATTTGCTCGTCGTGATCCCAAAGTCTCACTCATATCGATTTCTCCTCCTTCTGCAGATTTGATCACCAAAATTTCTTTTTTCTTCGACAACGGCTTTCAGAGTCGCCAACGGATGAGCTCGATCGCGCATGTTTGAAGGGTTTGTCAGCATTTTGGTGATTCCTGCTCCCGTTTTTCTGCGCCGTTGGTGTTTCACCCGACGGCCCCCGGTCGTGCCCTCATCATAGCCCTATTGACAGTTAGCTGCTGACTGTTATCTTACAAGTGCATTGTCGTTTCCGCCAATGCATGTGGTGAGCGATGGCGAGGGCTCGTATTGCTTTCTGGCTCCTCACCCGCTTGCTCAGTGTCCCGACGTTGATACGACTACTACTGGGAGCACCAGAAATGAAGAAAAACAACAAAGAACGTGGGCTGACCGCGCTCGCGTCTGCGATTACCTTGATCATGAGTATGGGAACGACGCAGGCGGCAGAAAGCCAAGTCGTGAAAATCGGATTCGCCGGCCCTCTGACCGGTCCATCGGCGCACCAGGGACAGGACGTCGAGCACGGGATCCAAATTGCTATCGAGGAGGCCAACCAGCAGCACCTGAAAATTGGCGACAAAGAAGCAGAGTTCAAGCTGGTTTCCGAAGACGATGTTGCAGATCCTCGTACTGGCACCGCAGTAGCCCAGAGGCTGGTGGACTCTAAGGTTGCCGTAGTCATTGGTCACTACAACTCAGGGACCAGTATTCCCGCTTCGAAGATCTATGGCGCTGCTGGCATTCCGCAAATCTCGCCTTCGGCCACAAACCCAGCTCTGACGCAGCAAGGGATCCCCTCGGTATTCCGCGTGGTCAACGACGATGCAACGCTCGGCCGATATGCGGGTAATTACCTGGTCAGCAAGCTGGAAGCCAAGCGTATCGCAATTTTTGACGACCGCACCGCTTACGGGCAGGGGCTGGCGGATGAGGTTACCAAGGCAGTGAAAGCTGCGGGTGGCAACGTAGTGGTCCGCGAATACACGAACGACAAATCGACAGACTTCAACGCCATTCTTACGACTGCCAAAGCTCAAAAGGCTGACGCAGTGTTCTTCGCAGCGCTCGATTATCAAGCAGCGCCGATGGCGAAGCAGATGAAAAATCTGGGCTTGAAAGCACGCTTCATGAACATCGGCAACCTTCCAAATGACTCCTTCAAGCAGATGGCTGGTAGCGCAGCTGAAGGTGTTTACGCCTGGAACTACGGTACGCCTCTGTTAGAGATGCCAAAAGGCGCCGCCTTCGAGCAGAAGCTCAAGGATAAGTTTGGCGTTGGTGTGGTCCAGTCCTCGCCAGCAGCCTATGACGCTACCTGGGCGGCGATTAACGCCATGGTGAAAGCGGGATCTGCAGATCCTAAGGTTTATCTGCCGGTGCTCAAGACCGAAACCTATGAAGGCGTAACTGGAAACATCGCTTTTGATGAGAAGGGCAATCTGAAAAACCCAGCAGCCACCGTCTTCCAGTTCGAAGGTGGCGCATGGAAAACGCTGGCTGTTCAACGGGATTGAACGACGTAAAGCCCTCGGATAATTAGCAGGCGAGCCTGCAAAAAAACAAAAAGACTTTATCCATCTGCCAGTCCCGACAACACAGCTAACGCCTGTGTTGTCGTCAACGCAGTTTCGAGGATTCAGCTCGTGGACGGTAATTTCGATATTCTGTTGCAACAGGTGCTCAACGGTCTTGTGCTGGGCAGCATTTATGCTCTTGTAGCGCTGGGCTACACCATGGTTTACGGCATCATCGGCTTGATCAACTTCGCCCATGGCGAAGTCGTCATGGTCGGTGCAATGGTGACCATCTCCGTTCTCACGATGCTTGCCGGCGCAGGATTTGCCCCCGGTATCGTAACCCTTCTGATTGCCATCATGGCTGCCGCAGTGGTCTGCATGCTGTTGGCGCAAGGCATGGAAAAATACGCCTACCGACCGTTGCGCAAAGCGCCTCGACTGACCCCTTTGATTCTGGCGATTGGTATCTCCATCGCTTTGCAGAATCTGGCGATGATGATCTGGGGGCGGGGTTATAAAACCTTCCCTGAGGTCGTGGAAACGCAGCCGGTTAATGTCTTCGGCGCAACTATGACCAATGTCCAGCTAGCCATCATGCTCATTGCTGTTGTGATCATGTTCGGCCTCTGGCTTTTGGTTGATAAGACCCGCTTGGGTAAGGCCATGCGCGCAACTGCACAGAACCAGGAAGTTGCAGGGCTCATGGGCATCAACATCAACAGGGTCATCTCTGCGACCTTTTTGATCGGTGCCAGTCTGGGCGCCATTGCGGGCGTGATGCGCGCGATCAACTACGGACAAGCCGATGCGTACATGGGACTGCTGCTTGGTCTCAAGGCGTTCTCAGCGGCTGTGCTCGGTGGTATCGGCAACCTATTTGGTGCTATGGCAGGTGGCCTGCTGCTGGGTCTCATCGAATCGCTAGCGGCAGGCTATACCGGTCAACTCACCGGAGGATTTTTGGGGGCCAACTATCAAGACATCTTTGCGTTCGCAGTCCTGATTTTGGTGCTGCTGTTCCGGCCCAACGGTCTGCTTGGTGAACGCCAGGCTGATCGGGCATAAGAGGGCAACTCACCATGAAAAGTCCTAAAGCTCAGTATCTGTTGCTCATTCTTGCGTTCGTAGCTCTGCCTTTCATCGTCGATGCGATACCGGTGTTGGGCCCTACCTGGGTTCGTATTCTTGGTTTCGCGATGCTCTACGTTTTGCTTGCACTGGGCCTCAACATCGTTATCGGGTACGCCGGTCTTCTGGACATGGGATACATCGGCTTCTATGCAATCGGAGCCTATTTGTACGCCCTGCTGGCTTCGCCCCACCTGAATATGGTTGGCATCACGGCGGGGATCCTGGACTGGCCCCTTTGGGTCATCATTCCGGTCGCAGCAGTGGTTGCCGCGGTATGTGGGGTGCTCATCGGAGCGCCTGTGCTGAAACTTCGGGGCGACTATCTCGCCATTGTGACGCTTGGCTTCGGCGAGATTATTCGGATCTTCATGAATAACCTCGACCAGCCAGTGAATCTCACAAATGGTCCTCAGGGCATCAGCAACATTGCCCCTTTGCACATTGATGGGGGACCCTGGATCCACGCAGCGGGAGAAGGAAAAGCGCCTCTGCTTTCCCTGCAACAGAACTGGAGCCTGTTTGGACTCGATGTCTCTCCGGTGATCAGCTACTACCTGTTCTTCCTTTTCATCGTGGTTCTCTGCATCGTCTTGTCCAAGCGATTGGAAGTGTCACGTATCGGTCGCGCTTGGATGGCGCTGCGCGAGGACGAGGTCGCTGCAGAGGCTATGGGGCTCAATAAGCGAAACCTCAAGCTACTGGCCTTCGCGATGGGTGCCACGTTCGGTGGGGTTTCGGGTGTGCTGTTCTCCAGCTATCAGGGATTCGTTAGTCCGGAATCGTTCACACTCATGGAGTCAATTATGGTTCTCGCCATGGTTGTTCTGGGCGGTATGGGCTCGATCAGAGGCGTCGTGCTTGGGGCGCTCATTCTTTCGGTTATGCCTGAGCTGTTCCGCGATCTGGTGAACTGGGTCCAGCCTTGGGTAATGGATAACGTCACCTTCATCAGTCGCGATATTTTGCGCAATGTCCTCGATGCCTCAACTCTGCGGATGCTTGTGTTCGGCTTCGCTCTCATCTTGGTCATGCGCTTTAGACCTGAAGGGTTGTGGCCATCCGATCGTCGTCGTGCCGAGCTTCAGGAAGGTGATCCTGAGCTTGAAACCCCAACTGCAGCCTTGAGTACCGTTGTCCACGCACCGGCTACGCAAGCGTCTTTTGAACATACGGCTAAAGAGGCGAACAAGGCATGAGCGACGTCCTTCTGGAGCTTCATCAGGTCAGCAAATTTTTCGGCGGCCTGCAAGCACTGCACGGTATCGATCTCAATATCCGTAGGGGCGAAATCCGCGGCTTGCTCGGCCCCAACGGGGCAGGCAAGACCACGCTTTTCAACGTACTGACTGGGCTTTATCAAGCCGAGCAGGGCAGGGTAGTTTTCGACGGTAAACCGTTGCGGATTAGCAAACCTCATAAAGTGGTGGAAGCTGGGATATCACGAACCTTCCAGAACATTCGTCTCTTTCACAACATGACCGCGCTCGAGAACGTGATGATCGGCCGACACGTTCGTACCCATAGTGGCGTTTTCGGGGCGATCCTGCGGACACCGGCATGCGTGAGGGAAGAGCGTGAAATTCGGCAAGCCGCCAGGCATTGGCTGAACTATGTGGGTATCGCTCATCTTTCTGGCGAATTGGCAAAGAATCTCTCTTATGGCGATCAGCGTCGCTTGGAGATTGCCCGCGCACTGGCTACTGAGCCCAAGCTGATCGCCTTGGATGAGCCTGCTGCGGGCATGAATGCTTCGGAGACAGAGGGCTTACGCCAACTCATGTGCAAGATGCAGGCTGACGGCAAAACGGTGTTGTTGATTGAGCACGATGTGAAACTTGTGATGGGGCTGTGCGATCAAGTAACCGTTTTGGAATTTGGACGCAAAATCGCTGATGGACTCCCTGCTGATGTGCAGAAGGATCCGAGAGTCATTGAGGCTTACCTGGGTTCGGAGGCCGTAGCATGAAAAGCATACTGCAAGTGAATGATCTCAAGGTTTCCTACGGGGCTATTCAGGCCATCAAAGGCATTGATCTCCAGGTCACTGAAGGCGAGATGGTCGCTCTCATTGGTGCGAACGGGGCGGGCAAAACCACCACCCTTAAAACATTGGCTGGTCTCCTGAAACCCAGCGCAGGTCAGATCACCTTTGCTGGCAAAACACACGCAACCATCAAGAGTCACGATTTGATCCGGGAAGGGTTAGCACTCGTGCCTGAGGGGAGAGGAATTTTCCCCAAGCTGACTGTGCACGAAAACCTCGAAATGGGCGCTTTTTCGCGCACAGATGGCAAAGATGCTGTCAACGCAGATATCGAACGTATGTATGCAATTTTCCCTCGTTTGAAAGAGCGCGCTCATCAACTCGCGGGGACGATGTCCGGTGGTGAGCAGCAAATGCTCGCTATCTCACGAGCTCTGATGGGGCGACCGAAACTCTTGCTGCTTGATGAGCCATCGATGGGCTTGGCACCGATCATCGTGCAGAAGATTTTCGAAACGATTCGCGACGTAGTGAAAGGCGGAGTGACGTTGCTTCTGGTGGAGCAGAACGCGCGACTAGCGCTGCAGACGTGTGATCGTGCCTACGTGATTGACTCAGGGCGCATTGCCTTGACCGGAGCTTGCCAAGATTTGCTGCATGACAAACAGGTGCAGAAAGCTTACCTCGGTGAGTGAAGCGAATATTCAGCAGCGACAATAATTGTAAGCGTGATTTGAATAAAAAGCCTGAACGGGGATGTTGTTTTGAGCGATATAGAACGTTACGAGTTTGATACCCGCGTCCATCACGTCGTCAAGCATAACGGCTTAGTGTATTTGACTGGGCAAGTGGGAACTCCTGGCCAATCAGCGGCTGAGCAGACTCGCGAAGTACTTAACAAAATTGACAGGCTTCTGGAGATTGCCGGTTCCGATAAGACGAAGATCCTTAACGCCGTCCTCTGGTTGGATGATCTTAGAGATTTTGATGAGGTCAATAAAGTTTGGGATGCTTGGGTTGTGAAAGAACAAGCGCCAGCACGTTCGAGCGGCCAGGTCAGAATGGCCAAGCCCGGGATGCTGGTGGAAATCATCATCACTGCAGCTGTTTGAGTCTAGCGCTACCAGTCAGTGAAATCTCGATTCTATGGCTTGACTGAGCTTAGAAAAATAATGACAAAACTCGCCACAGCACCGCTGTGGCGCAGTTGATCGAAGGTTTAGATGATGTCGTTTCATACTGATGAGCAGAGCTCCCTTCAGCATGGCTTGACCTCGCGTCAAGTGTCCATGATTTCCATTGCTGGAATCATTGGGGCCGGCCTATTCATAGGCTCCTCCAGCGCCATCGCAGCGGCTGGTCCCGCAATTCTCATTTCCTACGCTATGACCGGTTTACTAGTGCTTCTGGTGATGCGGATGCTTGGTGAGATGGCCGTAGCCAATCCAAACAGTGGTTCGTTCTCGACCTACGCAGGGGAGGCAATCGGGCCCTGGGCGGGTTTCACCATCGGTTGGCTTTACTGGTGGTTCTGGGTCTTGATCATACCCGTCGAGGCGATAGCTGGAGGGGACATTCTCCACACATATTTCCCCTCTATTCCGTCTTGGGTTTTTGCATTTGCAATAATGCTTATTCTGGCTTGTAGCAATCTAGTCAGTGTTAAGAATTTCGGCGAATTCGAGTTCTGGTTCGCACTGATCAAAGTTCTAGCCATCATCGCGTTTATCGTTGTCGGGGCGATGGCCGTTTTAGGCGTTTGGCCTCTAGCAGAAGTTTCAGGTCTGTCGAAGTTGACCTCGAATGGTGGTTTCATGCCGAACGGATGGGGAGCAGTGCTTGGAGGAGTGTTGATTACGATATTCTCATTCTTCGGCGCGGAGGTGGTGACAATTGCTGCAGCTGAGACCACCAATCCTCAAGAAAAGATTCGTCGCGCCACGAAGCTGGTTGTTTATCGAATTGCCGTGTTCTATCTTGTATCAATATTCCTAGTGATCGCACTAGTGGCATGGGATGACCCTCGTTTAGTTGAGGTCGGGTCGTTCCAACGCGTGCTTGAGGTGCTGCATGTGCCGGCGGCTAAAGTAATCGTGGACCTAGTGGTACTGGTAGCGGTGACCAGCTGCATGAATTCAGGGCTATATACTGCATCGCGTATGCTTTATTCTCTCGGGTCAAGAGGGGAGGCGCTGCCGATTACTAGGTATGTGTCCAGGAATGGAGCTCCTACTGTTGCAGTCCTGCTGTCCACACTTGCCGGTTTTGCCGGATGTTTGCTGAATTATCTTTTTCCTGGAAAGGTATTTAGTTTTTTGTTGTCAACTACTGGGGCAATGGCGCTGCTGGTGTACTTAGTAATCGCGGTGTCGCAGTTGCGAATGCGAGCTCGGGCAGAGCGTAATGGCGTCCAGTTGTCATTCAAGATGTGGCTTTTCCCGTGGCTTACATGGGTCGTAATTGGCGCGATATTAATGGTTTTAGGTTATATGTTAACCAATGAGCTATATCGATATCAGGCATTTATGACGGCCGGAGTGGCATTGTTTATTATGGCGGTCTACGTTATTCGACGGTGGAAGGCTAGTCGCGCTGAGCGTGATAATGCACTTGTGCTAGAGCAAAGTCATCGCTAGTTAGTGAGCCAGCGAGCAGCGGTTAGTTCTACCGCTGCTTCTGGCTGGCGTCTCGACTAACAAATGGCGTCCTCAGGTTAAAGATTGATGCTAGGCGCGCTCCAGATCAAGCACGAATACATCGACACGTCCTTCGCCAGCTGACTTGCTTCCGGTAATAAGAATTTCCCGCAATTGCTCAGCTGTCTGAGGGGTTAACATTCCTCGTGGTGGATTTCTAAGGCGCTTGTTGGCTGCTTGCTGATCGCCAAACCAAAGGACGAGATAGATGCCCTGGTTTTCTGCTCGCCAATCTGGTGTGTAGAGCGCATCTAGCTGCTTGTCTGCCCCCCTCCAGAGTTCCGAGTGCCACTGTCCCTTCACTTCCACCGGCACTCGGAGTGTACCCGCCGAGCAGGCAATATCGACTTCTTTGTCAGCAGCGACGTGAGCCTCAGGATCAAACGTGATCAATTTCGATCCCTGGCGGAGCAGCCCCAGTAGGTGATCACGACAGCGTTCCTCTGCAAAAGGTACACCACTATCATCATAGAAGCCGCGCCACGATTCGGCGTCGTCGCTCTTGATCTTAGCTTGGGCAATCGAGAGCTCCTCGAGTACTAAAGCCTGTAGATCGGCTACGGTCACAGGAGGAAGATTACACAATATGGCGTTTATCGTTTCAAGTGTCGGCGGGGCATAAATTGCCTCGACACACATGCGCGATTGCTCTGCAACAACAATTTTGATTGATTCCGTATAGCCGTCGCTCGGAGCATTCCTTAAACGCGCCAAAGCAGCGACCGCATCTTCGCAGATATCATTACCAAGTCGATGTATGAGATGGGTCAGATAGTTGCTTGCGTCCCAAGGGTTTGTATCGCCCGCGGTAGTTCCAATTGGACGTTCTACCTTTGGCCAGCACGTACGAAAGGTTGCGATAATCCATTCAAGCTGCATGCGACTATGTTTGACGGTACCCTCGCCGAAACGGCCACCTGTGCGATTCCGCAAATGCCAAAGCAGCTCGGGTTCAATCGGTGAATTATTAAGCCGCGCCAGAGTTGGCTCATCACCAATGACAATGCCAACCGCTTCCCAGTTGCGCCTTCTCTCATGGTCAGTCAGACCCAAGCGACCTGCGGCGGCGCGGCGTAACGCCTCGAATCGTCCTGTGCGGATAAGCCGATCAATCAATTCTGTTTCCGGTTCGATCGGCATATCTGGAAAGCGTGCTAACCATTCTGTAGCTAGCTCGGCAGCAAGCTCAGCATGACGTTCGTCTCGCATAAGCGCATACAGGCCATCCACGGACGTACACTTAGCCTGAAGCTGAGGCTCATGGTACAGCCGCATCGCATCCCCCCAAATGCCGCGAACCTGGATAGTCGCCTCAATCGCATCTTTCAAGCCAAAAATTCCAGCGTGATCGTCAATGCGGGAGCGGCGCAGTTCGAACATACCTGCCATCAGACGCTCATCAGACAGATCGTCGAACCCGATAGCTTTCCGAAAACGCTCGGCGAGTGCGGAGACGATAATATAGCCGGCTTCATAGTACCGACCCTGTGCGAGGCTTTCCGCCATGTCGTGCGCCGTGGGCATGGCTGGATCGAGCAGCATAAAAGCTTCGAAACCTACATGCGCAACTTCCCCGATATCGTCTCCAAGCCATTGAGAGACTCGCTTGTGGGCTGGCACATCCTCTCCAATGTCATTGAACAGGTTGAGATAAGCTTTGGCAGGGTCGATGATTGAGCGGTAGTTTCCTCGTCGCACCTCCTCGATATGAGTCGCATAGTACTTGCGGTGTTCTGCATGCGCTTCAGTTTGCTTTTCGTGGCGAGCCCGTTCCCTTTCAGCTTGCTTGATCTGCCACTCTGACAAAACCGGCACACCAAGATTCTCAATCCATTCTGATAGCTCAGCGGAGTGCGCAGCGAAGCGCCTCGCAGCTGCGCGAACCTCAGAATAGTTATCTTCACCAGGCGGTGTGAGCTGAACCAAATCGCGCCAGCGCTCATCACTGTGATCCAAATGATCAAGCGTATCGAGTAACGCAGTCACATCCGCGGCGCTGGGAGCAAAGGCGGACGACCGCTCGTTCAATCGCCAGGCTCGCTGCCAGGGATTGTGATTACTCGGTTGTTCGAGCAACACATATCGCTGTATGGCCTGGCGTAAGCCATCTTCGCGCCGAATGAGGGCCTCGAGCTGCTGACGAGATTCGCGGTGATATCCGACGCTAGCATCAAATGGTTCTAGCCAAGCCCAGAGCTTTTGGGCAGTGACGCCACCGGCTTCCACGCGACGTGCGATAAGGTGATATGCGAAATCAGTTAGGACGTCATTTCCGGGGCGGTCGTACCGTTTGCCAAGTGTTTGTGCTGCTACGGCTAAGCGGTCAAGAACCCCTTCAATCCTAGAGTCAGGAAGCCGCGTTTTTAAGCCTAGCAATACGCCAACTGTACTGCTGTCTTTGAGGGCATGGGCGACCACTAACTCAACGATAAGTCTGTCCTCCACCCGCTCGTAGCCAGTATCATCAGCCAGCTCGATGGCCAAACGAATCGATAGCTCATCATCATATCTGTGTAGTGCATGCAGGATAGACGACCAATCATTTTCACCATCTATTTCGGAAAGAGCCTCGCCTGCGGCCCTTCGGATCGCGAAAATCGCCTTTGAGTCGAGAATGATTTTTCGCAAATCATCTGTTAACTGCGATGCAATCTTTTGTCCCTTGACTGCTTCGAGCACAAGAAGGCATAGACCAAACGGCGTGCCCGGCGATGTAATCAGCCGCCGTATGTCCCCGATTAGCTCGGCTTGTGTGATACCACGTACGGAATAGGGTCTCCAATCCCGAAAACGAGGATTGTCTGCAGCCAGGAGCTCTAGCGCTTGAAGTAGCGAACGAGCTTGCTCGACTGTGAGATCGTCTGCGTCACCATACTCGATTATGCCCATTGGATCAGTGGAAATTACCGCCGGAGCAAGAGCCGGGTCATGAGCGAGCCACGCATGAATGCCACGTAAACTTGCCGGCACGAGACCGTGGCTGTGGAACATTGAAAGCAGGCGTCTGCGTTTATGCGTGGTGTCAGCCTGTTTCACAAGCCATCGAGCCCCTAAGTATTCGCCGACACGACGATGGAGATAGCCGAAGCGATCAGCGCCATCGGATTTGAATAAGCGTGTGCCAAGCATTGCCCCTATGTACTCGCCCCCAGGAAGGCTAGATACATCGGCAAGCTGCAACTCGCCTTCAGCAGAGTTGGCTGCGGATGTTCGGACGATGGCTTCGCTGCCAGTAAGGATCAAGCCAGCGAAGGCAGCGCCTGCGGCGTCGAGGCCTGATTCTCGTGCGACTTGGTCGTGGGCCTTTGAATCCCGGTGTTCGACCCGCAACACCTCAACTGCTCGGCTGAAGAGTTCGCTACGTGTCTCAGGCAGTCTTCCCGCTCCGGCGACACGGGAGATGAGTTCGAGGGTCTGCGGATTACCGAGTAGTCCGTTGAGCCCGCGCGTGTTGAAATGTTCGATCACCGTCCTGGCAGTGCTGGCCCCAAGCGAGGCGCTTAGGAAGCTTGCCACGTCATCATCATCAAAGGGCTCTAGATGCAGCTCAAGCGGCTCCTCTGCGTACTGTTCCCGTATGGCCTCTATTCCGGTGGCGCTACGCCAGTCTGCGACACGGCAAGCCAGAACAAAGTTTGGGTAGCCAAGTCTTCCGAGCTGGCGTAGCACCAAGTCCACCGCATCACCCTCTTTTTGGGCGTTTACTTCGTCAAGAGCATCAATCACCAAAGTCTTGGCGTCGTTAAGTAGTGATCTCGGGTCATGACGATTGATCAGTTTGCGAGCGGTGCAGTGTGCATATCCAGGAGCATCAGCAAGCCATTCGAGCAGATGTGACTTGCCCATTCCCGCTTCTCCGAGAATAAGTAAAGGTTCGGTCCTTTCACGCAACTCGCCCTGGGTTAGCGTGGCGCGGTCGTTTTGGGTTTCGTACCAAAGCGTCCGTTCGATGATCTCTTGCACCTTCAAGTTTGCGCATTCACTCATGTCGTTCCGACGCCTCGCCTGGGGCCCAAACCTGATTCTATCCTGTCGAGATTCAAGGCCTGCCTTATAGAACATCAAATTAGCATTTTGTATGGCACATTGCCCTTCGCGAATTCGAGCCCACGCTTGGCCAATCTGTCAATGGGCGGACGGATACAAGTCAGTATGTGGCTAGAGCGGTGTCAATCCTCACCTGCAGAAGTCAGAAAAACTGTCAATGCTTGCAGACAGAATTGACTGTCAATGTCGAACGCTAAGAGTGCCTTAATGCATTGATTTGCGCGAATTTTTTTGTCAATCTACTGAAGGTTAGATGGTGCCAAGCTTTGCTGGCCTTGCCTCCTTTTCCCGCCTGATTTACCGGATTGAAGGCAGGCCGCTTGTCGCCAAGACCGCGAACCAGATATCGGTTGGTCCGATCCTGGTTTGAGATCAGTTCAATAAATGTGAAAAAAATCAAATTATCTTGAAAATGACCGCTTCCTGCTTGCATACATAACCCGCTGCACCTGAGTGCATGCAGCGTACGGCGAACAGCGCCGGAGACTGTGCGGTGAGGATCAGAACCTTCATTGGAAGGTCCATGGCCTGGAAGCGCGAAAGTACCTCCAGGCCGTCAAGCCTGGGGATGCTGATGTCCAGAATCACCAATTCAGGCTGTGTTTCACGAATCATCTGCATGGCATCTACGCCGTTGTCCGATTCGCCCACAACCTTGTAGTTCTGGTTTTCGAGCAACATGCGGACAGCAAGGCGGATGACAGGATGGTCATCGACAATAAATACAGTATTCATGTTCAAGTTCCCTGCGGCGGATGACGGAGGCAGGAGGCACCTTACCCCAGTTGCAAGTCATCGGGGATATGCGGCAAGGAGAATCGCTATATATGGGAAACGGCTTACAGCTGAGTACAGATTGAGCTACGAAATGTAAGAATTTACTTCGCTGTCAAAGGTGATTTGGTGACTTTTTGTTTGCCTGTTTAGTGGGTGTTTAATCCGTTGGCGCTATTGTAGGAAGTTTCTGAAGGTAAGTGGCGTCGCCCGGTATTGCACCGGGCGACACGTCCGCATGTTCAGGTCGGGCTTGAGTGCCCGGTCATTTCCCGAGCCATCTCGCTGGCATAGCTGTCGGTCATGCCGGCGATGAAATCGATCATGCGCAGGAACGCCTTGTGCAGCGAGTCGTGCGGGTTGGGGGCGTTGTTGCCGATCAGGTCGAGCACACGGCGGCTCTTGAACGAAGGCGCGCGCCCGCCGTGCTGTTCCAGGGCGGCACCACAGAACGTGTTGAGCAGGATTTCCAGCGTGGTGTAGGCGCCGATCTCGTGCAGCGTCTTGCGTTTGTCCTGGAAAATCTTGTTGCGCGCCATGTCTTTGGCTTGCAGTACGCAGCGCTTGGCCGGGCCGTGCATGTGCTCGACCAGGTCGCCGCTCAAACGCCCGCTCAGCAGTGCCTGCTGTTGCTCGACGAACGCGCGGGCAGCGGCGTTGGTCAGGTGCTCGATAGCCTTGCCACGCAGTATTGCCAGTTTGCGTCGCCGGGAGTCGGCAGGGCCAAGCTGACGATAGGTTTCCGGCAGGTCGTCACCGACCAGGTCGAGCAACAGCGCTTCGACTTCGGCGTAGTGCAGCAACTCCATCTCCAGGCCGTCTTCCAGGTCGATCAGGGCGTAGCAGATGTCATCTGCTGCCTCCATCAGGTAGACCAGCGGGTGGCGGGCCCAGCGCTGTTCCTCGAGCAGCGGCAGGCCGAGCTTGCGGGCAATCTGCTCCAGCAGCGGTAGCTCGCTCTGGTAGCAGCCGAACTTGTGCTTCTTGTACCCGAGGGCATCGGCATGCCGGGCCGTCCAAGGGTATTTGAGGTAGGTACCCAGGGTGGCGTAGGTGAGCCGGGTGCCGCCATCGAACTGGTGGTATTCGAGCTGGGTCAGCACGCGAAAGCCTTGGGCGTTGCCCTCGAAGTTGAGGAAGTCGGCACGCTCGTCGTCGCTCATGTCGTCCAGCCAGCCACGCCCGGCCGCCTGCTGAAACCAGTGGCGAATGGCATCTTCACCGGAGTGGCCGAACGGCGGGTTGCCGATGTCGTGAGCCAGGCAGGCCGACTGCACGATCATGCCCAGGTCGCTGGGTTCGCACCACTCGGGCAGGCTGGCGCGCAGCGTTTCGCCGACGCGCATGCCCAGTGAGCGGCCGACGCAGCTGACCTCCAGGGAATGGGTCAGGCGCGTGTGGATATGGTCGTTGCTGGTAACGGGGTGGACCTGGGTCTTGCGCCCGAGGCGGCGAAAGGCCCCTGAGAAGATGATCCGGTCATGGTCTTTGTGGAAGGGGCTGCGGCCCAGTTCTTCGGCACTGTAAAGGGCTTTGCCGAGGCGTTCGCGGGTGAGCAGGGTGTGCCAGTCCAAGGCGCGGTCTCCTGTCGATCGAAGGGTATAGCTTCCGGTGTCGTGGGCAGGCGTGCAAGGGGCAGATCGAGACCGGCCCTGTGGGATCAGGACCGGTAGGGGCGTTCAAGGGCGGCGGTTGCCTTGCAGGTAGAGGCGTATCAGCGGCAGCAGGCTGGTGCCCAGCCGGACCAGGCGGCTCAGGTTACCGCTGCGCACCCCTTTACCGGTCAGAAAGCCCAGCGCCACCACGGCACCAATGCCCCACAACGGCGCATGCTTGATTCCCAACCCGTCCTGCAGCGAGCTGCCCATGCCGCGCAGGCGCTGCAAGGGTTGCAGCAACTGGCCGGATTCGTGGCGAATCTCCTGGCGGTGCATTTCCAGGCGCAGGCGCAGCAGCGCCTTGCGCAGTTCCCGTGGGTTACGGCTATTCGGTAGTTCAGGCAGGCTCATGGCAACAGGCGCTCCCGGTCCTTGGCCAGTTCGTCGAGGGTCGCACCAAACGGTGATGACTCGTCGAACACTGCAGCTTTCAGGCGCAGGCCGCAATACAGCGCTGCTGCGCCATAGAAAACGCACAGGCCGATGATGCCGGCCAGGCGATAGCTGTCCCACAGCAGCACCAGCAGCAAGCCGGACAAGGCCGTCAGCAACAGCAGCGCGAACACCAGTGCCAGGCCGGCGAACAGCAGCAGGCTCAGGGTGCGTGCTTTCTGTTCCTGCAGTTCGATGCCAAACAGTTCGATGTGGCTGTGCAGCAGTCCCAGCAGCGCCGCGCCCAGGCGTTTGCCCGAGGCGCTGGTGCCAATGCTGTCATTCTCCATGGGGGCTCCTTAGCGCCGATTGGCCAGCAGGCCGATCAACAAGCCGACGCCAGCGGCAATACCAATGGCCTGCCAGGGGTTTTCCTGGACGTACTGTTCGGCGCTGCCGAGCGCTGCCTGGCCGCGCTCACGCACCGAGTCCTGGGTCAGTTGCAGGGTTTCGCGGGCCTGGGTCAGGCGGTCGTGGATCTGCTCGCGCAGCTCGTCGGCCTGGTCGCCTGCCAGGTTGGCAGTATCGGCCAGCAGTTTCTCGGTATCGCGGACCAAGGCCTGGAAGTCAGCCATCAATATCTCTTGTGCAGTCTTTGCCGATTTGCTGGCCATTGTGCTCTCCCTGTGTCGATGTGCGGGTGTGTAGGTCATTCGAGTGACCGGGTATGTGGAAGGTTCACTAGCGGCGCTGGTATGGGCCTTGCTACTGAGATTTGCCACAACGCGGGGCGTAACCCGGTGCGGTGCGCCGAACCAGGGCGTCGACCCTGGCGGATACCGATAAACCTTAACCCAATCCACGACAAACCCAAGAAAAAACCACGCAGGCCGCGCCCGGTTCAGCAATACCGGGTAAAAGCTGGCACCGATTCGGTGCAGGGATGCAGGTTCTTGAACTGTCCTGGTGCTTTTTTCAGCAGGTCTGCCTCTTTCATGGAAAACATGCACAGCGCGATGGACTCCCTCGTCCACGGCTCCAACACCCTGTTCATCCTCATGGGCGCCATTCTGGTGCTTGCCATGCACGCCGGCTTCGCCTTTCTCGAAGTGGGCACCGTGCGCCACAAGAACCAGGTCAACGCGCTGTCGAAGATCCTCAGCGATTTCGCCATCTCCGCGTTGGTGTATTTCTTCATCGGCTACTGGATCGCCTATGGCGTGAACTTCCTGCAGCCGGCGTCACAACTGGCTGCCGACCACGGCTATGCGCTGGTCAAATGCTTTTTCCTGCTGACCTTCGCAGCGGCGATTCCCGCGATCATCTCGGGGGGGATCGCCGAACGTGCGCGCTTCGCGCCGCAGCTGTGCGCCACGGCGCTCATCGTGGCGTTCATCTACCCCTTCTTCGAAGGTGTGGTGTGGAATGGCAACTTCGGCGTGCAGGCTTGGCTGCAGGCCCGCTTCGGTGCGCCGTTCCACGACTTTGCCGGCTCGGTGGTGGTGCATGCCATGGGCGGCTGGCTGGCGCTGGCGGCGGTACTGTTGCTGGGCGCGCGGCGCGGGCGCTATCGCGACGGTCGCCTGGTGGCCTTTGCGCCGTCGAGCATTCCGTTCCTGGCGCTGGGCTCGTGGATCCTGATCATCGGCTGGTTCGGCTTCAACGTGATGAGTGCCCAGACCTTGCAGGGGGTCAGCGGCCTGGTGGCGATCAACTCGCTGATGGCCATGGTCGGCGGCACCCTGGCGGCCTTGCTGGCCGGGCGCAACGACCCAGGTTTCCTGCACAACGGGCCGCTGGCGGGCCTGGTGGCGATCTGTGCAGGCTCTGACCTCATGCACCCCATCGGTGCGCTGGTCACCGGCCTGGTGGCGGGGGTGCTGTTCGTCTGGAGTTTCACTGCTGCGCAGAACCGCTGGAAGATCGACGATGTGCTCGGTGTCTGGCCGCTGCACGGCCTGTGCGGCTTGTGGGGAGGCATTGCCTGCGGTGTTTTTGGCCAGACAGTGCTCGGTGGCATGGGGGGTGTCAGCCTGATCAGCCAGCTGCTGGGCAGCCTGGCAGGCGTGCTGGTCGCACTGACCGGTGGATTTGCCGTGTACGGCCTGATTCGCCAGTTGCATGGGCTGCGCTTGAGCCATGAGCAGGAGTTCCAGGGCGCAGACCTGTCGCTGCACCGGATCGGTGCCACCAGCCAGGATTGAGCAAGGTCAGGTGCACAGGGGGCAGGACGGACCTAGAATAGGCTTCTTCCCACAGCCAAATCGAGCCTTGCCCCATGCTGCCTGAATGCCAACTCTTCGGCACCGTTGGGTGCCACTTGTGCGAAGTGGCCGAAGCCGTGCTCATGCCCTTTGTTGATCACGGCTTGCTGATCGAACTGGTCGATATCGCCGATGACGAGGCGCTGTTCGAGCGCTACGGGTTGATCATTCCTGTGCTGCGACGCGGCGATACTGCTGCCGAGCTGCATTGGCCATTCGACGCCGAGCAGGTGGTAGCATTCCTTGCAACCTGATGGGCAGAGGGAATATTTGCCTTCCTGCATCGCCTGGCGGTCAGAAACGATGATGAGGCGCCGATGAAGCGTTATCGGCCCTTTGCACTCATCGAGAAAGCAGCCATGTTCCTCACGCCACACTTTACCCTCAACGAAATGACCGCTTCGCAGATTGCTGCGAGAGAAGGTCTGGACAACACGCCTCCACCTGAAGTGATCAGCAATCTGCGCCTGCTCTGCGAGGTGCTCGAGCAGGTACGTACGTTATTCGGCCGGCCCATCATCATTAACAGCGGATACCGTAGCGCAGCGGTGAATGCGCGCGTTGGTGGTGCGCAAAAGAGCCAGCACATCAGTGGCCTGGCGGCGGATTTCACGGTGGTCGACGTACACAACCGTGACGTGGTTCGGCGGCTGAGTGAGAGCGCCGTGGCGTTCGACCAGTTGATCCTGGAGTTCGACAGCTGGGTTCATCTTTCGGTTTGTGCGGCGGCACCGCGCCGTGAGGTGCTGACCATTCGCAAGGGCACGGGCTATCTGCCAGGGCTGCAGTGAGGGGCGGGCCGATTGACGCGGGTGTGTCGCTCTCCGTATGCTGTATATAAATACAGTATCGAGGTGAATCCATGCTCAACGTCGAGCAACTCAAGTACAGCGTCAACCGTATGCCGGTGGAGCGGGTGTACGACGCCGTACTGGAATTGCGCCTCGAAGGCCTGGTCACCGATGACCGCACGCCATTCGGCAAGGTGCATTTCAACACCTGTTTTGCAGAGATCGAGGCCTTGTTCCAGCGCGCTGGTTACCACCGTGGGCTGGATGTCGTTGGGTACCAGGGCCTGGTCTATGCACTCTATGACCCAGGGCGCTGGGAGGCCGTGCAGGTGCTGCGCTGGTTGAAGGCGTACAGCGAGGGGGTACACGAGGCTGGTTGAGGCGCCGGGCTTGGGGGATAATGCGCAGCCTTATTGCTTGAGCCTTGCCATGACCACGCCTTTCGACCCCGCCCACCAGCAAGCCAGCACGGTTTGCCTGCCGCCCGGCAACTGGGCCACGGTGCTCGATTGCCTGTGCGATCATTTCAAGGCCATCGAGCGCAATCAGTGGCTCGATCGCTTCGCGCGCGGCCGGGTGCTCGATGCACAAGGCAGGGCGATTGCCGCCGACTTGCCCTACCGTCGCGGCATGCGCATTCACTATTTCCGCGAAGTACCCAACGAGCGGCCGATTCCGGTGCAGGAAACCATCCTGCATGTCGATGAGCACCTGGTGGTGGCCGACAAACCGCACTTTCTGCCGGTGACACCGACGGGGGAGTACGTCGAGCAAACCCTGTTGCGTCGCCTGATCAGGCGCCTGGGCAACCCTCACCTGGTGCCATTGCATCGCATCGACCGCCATACCGCCGGGCTGGTGCTGTTTTCCGCCAATCCGCAGACGCGCAGTGCATATCAGCGGTTGTTCCCGGAGCGGCGTATCGACAAGCGCTATCAAGCCATCGCTGGCGCCTTGGCGCAGCATGCATTCCCCTTGGTGCACAAGAGTCGCCTGGTGCATGGCGAACCGTTTTTCCGCATGCATGAAGTGGCAGGGGAGGCCAACAGCGAGACCTTGGCCGAGGTGCTGGAGAAGAATGGCGAGTTATGGCGCTACGGGCTTTCGCCGGTAACAGGCAAGACCCATCAGCTGCGAGTGCACATGGCGGCGTTGGGGGCGGCAATCTGCAATGACCCGTTCTACCCCGAGTTGCTCCAGGAAGAAGACGACTATCAGCGGCCATTGAAGCTGCTGGCGCAGAGCTTGCGATTTGCCGATCCGTTGACTGGCGAAGATCGTTACTTCGAGAGCCGGCTGACGCTGGACTGGTAAGGTTTGCAGCGGGTAAGGCCTCATCGCCGGCAAGCTGGCGATGAGGCCATTACAGGCCGGCAACCGGCCTAGCGGTTGAAGCGCTCCACCAGCGAGTACTGGCTGCCGGCAGTGCTGGTCAGCTCTTCACTGAGCTGCGCCGAATGCTGCGCCTGGACGGCTGTCTGGTCCGCCAGCTCGGCGATGGTGCTGATGTTGCGGCTGATCTCGTCGGCCACCGCAGTCTGCTCTTCGGTGGCGGCGGCGATCTGGGTTGCCATGTCGGTGATGTTGGCCACCGCTTCGCTGATCCCGACCAGTGCCTGGTCGGCCTGCATGACACGGTCTACGCCTTCCTGGGCCTGGCGATGGCCGGCTTCCATGGTCTGTACGGCGTTGTTGGCCGTCTGTTGCAGCTTGGCGATCAGGCCGTGAATCTGCCCGGTCGATTCGGCGGTGCGTTGGGCCAACTGGCGTACCTCGTCGGCGACCACGGCAAAACCACGGCCCATCTCACCGGCACGGGCCGCTTCGATGGCAGCGTTGAGCGCCAGCAGGTTAGTCTGGTCGGCAATGCCCTTGATCACGTCGACCACGCCACCGATTTCGTCGCTGTCCTTGGCCAGTTGGGTCACGGTCTGGCCGGTTTCGCCCACGGCTGTCGACAAGCGCTCGATGGCATCGCGGGTTTCACCGGCAATCTGCCGGCCCTGGCTGGTCAGGCGGTTGGCTTCCTGGGTGGCGTCAGCAGTGCGTTGCACGTGGTTGGCCACTTCCTGGGTGGTGGCGGCCATCTGGTTGACGGCGGCAGCGACCTGTTCGGTCTCCACACGCTGCCGCTCCAGGCCCGAAGAGCTCTTGTGGGCCAAGGCATCAGACTGGCGGGCCTGGTCGCTGAGGTGCTCGGCACTGTCCTGCAGGCGGGTCAGGCAGGTTTTCATGCGCGCGTCCTGGCTGAGCATGGCCATCTCAAGGCGTGCCTGCACCCCACGGCTGTCGGTGAACATCTGCGCGATCAGCGGGTCGGAGGTGGTCTGTTCGGCCAGGCGCAGCAGGCGCTTGAGGCCACGCTGCTGCCAGCCCAGGCCGAGCAGCCCGAGCGGTACCGACAGGCCGGCAGCCAGCGCAAAGCCCCACCAATGGCCGAGCCAGTTGCCGATCAGGAAACCAACCTGGCTGACAAGGATGAACGGCAGCCAGTCCTGCAGCACCGGCAGCCAGCGGTCACGGCGCGGGATGGCAGTCTTGCCCTCGTTGATGCGCTGGTACAGGGCTTCGGCGCGGCGGATCTGCTCGGCGGTGGGCTTGACCCGCACCGACTCGAAGCCGACGACCTGGTTGTTCTCGAAAATCGGAGTGACGTAGGCGTTTACCCAATAGTGATCGCCGGATTTGCAACGGTTCTTGACGATGCCCATCCACGGCAAGCCTTGCTTGAGGGTTTGCCACATGTGGGCGAACACCGCAGTCGGTACATCGGGGTGGCGAACCAGGTTGTGGGGGGCGCCAATCAGCTCATCGCGGGTGAACCCGCTGATCTCGATGAATGCATCGTTGCAGTAGGTGATCACACCTTTGGCATTGGTGGTGGAGATCAACCGTTGTTGGGCAGGGAAGGTCCGTTCCCTTTGGGTAATCGGCTGGTTGTTACGCATGGCTTGAGTAATCCGCAAGGCTTTCGACTGATATCGGCAAGCCACTGGTTTTATTGAATGGATATTTAATTTACTTGATCTGGGGCAGTTGGCCGGTATCCAGGGTGCGCTATGAAAACCGGGGTTTTCGCAGTAGATGCGGCTTTATTGCCTTTGTTTGTGACCGTTTTGTGATAGTTAGCACTCATGATGACTGACCGGCCATTAAAGTGCTACTGCGATGTGCCTGGCTTGGGATTTTCAGCGCCTGTGAGATCGAGCGCCGCCCGCGCGGCGCATCGCGGATGAATCCGCTCCTACATTTGTTGCAACGTGCCGAACCTGTTACGCCATGGTAGCCAGCCTTGGCGTAGGTCTTGAGCCGTGCAAACTGGCTGACAACCATGGCCTCACAGGCATGGCCACGTTGCAACACATGGAGCGGATTCATCCGCGACGCGCCGCGCGGGCGGCGCTCGATCTCACAGGCGCTACACCTTCCAAGCCAATCAGTTGCGTATCATCTGCCGCAACACGTAGTGCAAAATCCCGCCCGACTTGAAGTATTCCACCTCATTGAGCGTATCGATCCGGCACAGCACTTCGATCTGCTGCTGTTGCCCATCCTCGCGCGTGATACGCAGCGGCAAGCTCATGCCTGGCTTGAGTGTGGCGCCAGCCAAGCCCAACACATCGATCCGCTCCTTGCCGGTCAACCCCAACTGCTTGCGGTCGTCGCCAGCCTTGAACTGCAGCGGCAGCACGCCCATGCCCACCAGATTGGAGCGGTGGATACGCTCGAAACTCTCCGCCAGCACCGCCTTGACCCCCAGCAGGTTGGTACCCTTGGCCGCCCAGTCGCGGCTGGAGCCGGTGCCATATTCCTGGCCGGCGATCACCACCAACGGCGTGCCCTTGGCCTGGTAACGCATGGCCGCGTCATAGATCGACAGTTTCTCGCCGGTGGGCACATACAGCGTGTTGCCACCTTCTTCGCCGCCAAGCATCTCGTTGCGGATGCGGATGTTGGCGAAGGTGCCGCGCATCATCACTTCGTGGTTGCCGCGCCGTGAGCCATAGGAGTTGAAATCGCGCGGTTGCACGCCCTTCTCGCGCAGGTAGTGCCCGGCGGGGCTGTCGGCCTTGATATTGCCGGCCGGGGAGATATGGTCGGTGGTCACCGAGTCGCCGAGCAGGGCGAGGATATGTGCCCCTTGAATGTCCTTGATCTCGGGCAGCGGCCCGCCGATGTCATCGAAGAACGGTGGGTGCTGAATATAGGTGGAATCGTGCTGCCATACGTAAGTCGCCGCCTGCGGCACTTCGATGGCTTGCCACTGGGCGTCGCCGGCGAACACCTCGGCATACTCTTTGTGGAACATGGCCGTGTCGACCTTGGCGACGGCTTCGGCTATTTCCTGCTGGGTGGGCCAGATGTCGCGCAGGTACACCGGTTGGCCATCCTTGCCAATGCCCAACGCATCCTTGGTCAGGTCCACACGCACGCTACCGGCCAGGGCGTAGGCCACCACCAGCGGTGGCGAGGCCAACCAGTTGGTCTTGACCAGCGGGTGCACGCGGCCTTCGAAGTTACGGTTGCCCGACAGCACCGAAGCGACGGTGAGGTCGGCGTTGCCGATGGCTTTTTCAACGGCTTCATCCAGCGGGCCGGAGTTGCCGATGCAGGTGGTGCAGCCGTAGCCGACGAGGTCGAAGCCGAGCTGGTCGAGGTAGGGGGTGAGCCCGGCGGCATTGTAGTAGTCGGTCACCACCTTGGAGCCGGGCGCCAGCGAGCTCTTGACCCACGGTTTGCGCTGCAGGCCTTTTTCCAGGGCCTTTTTCGCCACCAACCCTGCCGCCATCATCACGCTGGGGTTGGAAGTGTTGGTGCAGGAGGTGATCGCGGCGATCACCACGGCGCCATGACGCAGGGTGTGTGTCTGGCCGTCGTGGCTGTAGTCGATCTCGCCGGCCTGGTCGGCATTGCCCACCGCCACGCCACCACCGCCTTCGCTTTCCAGGCGGCCGACTTCCTTGGCCAGCACCTTGGGCTGCTGTTCGATGAAGTGGTTGAAGGCCTGGCTGACCTGGCCCAGCGCGACTCTGTCCTGGGGCCGCTTGGGCCCGGCCAGGCTGGCCTCGACCTCACCCATGTCCAGCGCCAGGGTGTCGCTGAACAACGGCTCCTGCCCTGGCAGGCGCCACAGGCCCTGGGCCTTGCAGTATTGCTCGACCAGATGCACGGCTTCGCCAGGGCGTCCGGACAGGCGCAGGTAATCGAGGGTCACCTCATCGACCGGGAAGAAGCCACAGGTGGCGCCATACTCCGGTGCCATGTTGGCGATGGTCGCGCGGTCGGCCAGCGGCAGGTCGGCCAGGCCGTCACCGTAGAATTCGACGAACTTGCCGACCACGCCTTTCTTGCGCAGCATTTGCGTCACGGTCAGCACCAGGTCGGTGGCGGTGATGCCTTCGCGCAGCTTGCCGGTGAGTTTGAAGCCGATCACTTCCGGGATCAGCATCGACACTGGCTGGCCAAGCATGGCGGCTTCCGCCTCGATGCCACCTACGCCCCAGCCGAGTACGCCGAGGCCGTTGATCATGGTGGTGTGCGAGTCGGTACCGACCAGGGTGTCAGGGAAGGCGTAGGTGCGGCCATCGGCGTCGCGGGTCCAGACCGTGCGCCCAAGGTATTCCAGGTTGACCTGGTGGCAGATGCCGGTGCCCGGCGGTACCACGCGGAAGTTGTCGAAGGCGCTCTGGCCCCAGCGCAGGAAGGCGTAGCGCTCGCCGTTGCGCTGCATCTCGATGTCGACGTTCTCGGTGAAGGCCTGTGGCGTGGCGTAGCGGTCGACCATCACCGAATGGTCGATCACCAGGTCCACCGGCGACAGTGGGTTGATCCGCTGTGGGTCGCCACCGGCCTTGGCCATGGCGGCGCGCATCGCGGCCAGGTCGACCACCGCTGGCACGCCGGTGAAATCCTGCATCAGCACCCGTGCCGGGCGGTACTGGATTTCGCGATCGGAGCGCCGGTCCTGCAGCCAGCCGGCGAGGGCGCGCAGGTCATCGGTGCCGACGGTCTCGCCGTCTTCCCAGCGCAGCAGGTTTTCCAGCAGTACCTTGAGCGACATGGGCAGGCGTTGCAGGTCGCCCAGCTGCTGGCTGGCGGCGGCGAGGCTGTAATAGTGGTAGGTGCGGTCACCCACCTGGAGGGTCTTGAGGGTGTTCAGGCTATCGAGCGAGGGCATTGCCAACTCCTTGTGCGGCGGGGCCCGGCACTGCCGATTGTGGCCGGTGCCACCGCGCTGTTTTGGCCCGCACGGCACGGACCTGGCTGAATGGTCAGGTTAGCTCTGTTTGGCGCCCCTGACTCTTTTCTGGACCGGCGGGGCATGTCGCAGGTTCCGATCTTCCTTTATCATCGCCGCCCTGCCAGCGCCCGTGGTGCGCCAGCCGTAGTGGAGTAAGAGATGAGTACCCTGTTCATGCATTGCCGGCCCGGTTTCGAGGGTGAGGTCTGCGCCGAGATCAGCGAACATGCCGCCCAGCTGGGTGTGGCTGGTTATGCCAAGGGCAAGCCGCAGAGCGCTTGTGCCGAGTTCGTCTGTGCTGAGGCCGAAGGTGCCGAACGTCTGATGGCGCAGTTGCGCTTCGCGCAACTGATCTTCCCGCGCCAGTGGGCCCGCGGCACGTACATCGAGTTGCCGGAGACTGACCGCATCAGCGTGCTGCTGGAGCATCTGGCCGGGCAACCGGTGTTTGGCAGTCTGTGGCTGGAGGTGCTGGACAGCAACGAAGGCAAGGAGCTGTCGACCTTCTGCCGTAAGTTCGAGGTGCCGTTGCGCAAGGCCCTGGAAAAGGCCGGGCGGCTGGTCGACAACCCCAGCCTGCCGCGCCTGTTGCTGACTTTCATCAGCGGTCGCCGGGTATTCGTTGGCGTGGCCGAGGCGAACAACAGTGCGCTGTGGCCGATGGGCATCCCGCGCCTGAAGTTCCCGCGTGAGGCACCCAGCCGTTCGACCCTCAAGCTGGAGGAGGCCTGGCACCAGTTCATTCCGCGCGATCACTGGGAGCAGCGCCTGGGCGACGACATGACTGGGGTTGACCTGGGTGCTTCGCCGGGTGGCTGGACTTATCAGCTGGTGCGCCGTGGCATGCTGGTCACTGCCATCGACAACGGGCCGATGGCCGAGAGCCTGATGGACACCGGGCTGGTGCAACACCTGATGGCCGATGGTTTCACCTGGCAGCCGAAGCAGCCGGTGGACTGGATGGTCTGCGATATCGTCGAGAAGCCGGCGCGTACCACCTCGCTGATCGAGACCTGGCTGGGTGAGGGGTTGTGCCGCGAAGCGGTGGTCAACCTGAAGTTGCCGATGAAGCAGCGCTATGCCGAGGTGCGCCGCTTGCTTGACCGCATGGAAGCGACGTTCAAGGCGCGCAAGGTCAAGGTGTCGATTGCCTGCAAGCAGCTGTATCACGACCGAGAGGAAGTGACTTGCCACCTGCGCAGACTGGACCTCAAACCACGCTGAAATAGCTCGCTCTTGCTCTTGCTCTTGCTCTTGCTCTGCTTTTGCTTTTGCTTCTAAGCGCGCGGTAGTTCAGGCGACGCAGAGTGCGACTTCAGGAGGCCGAACGCAGGCGTCTGGAGGGCCAGGGTGCGTAGCACCCCTTCGGCGTAGCCGAAGGCGCGAGATGTAGACTTG
>NZ_JBIVHT010000017.1:63033-120390 GCF_044749325.1 Pseudomonas sp. NPDC089428 | reverse complement strand
CCATGGCCTCACAGGCATGGCCACGTTGCAACAAATGTAGGAGCGGATTTATCCGCGATGCGCCGCGCGGGCGGCGCTCGATCTCATAGGCGCTGCAAATCCATCGCCATACGACCCCAGCCCCCACTCACTTCCCGCGAATCAGCTTGCGCAGCATGAACCGGTTCGGATGGCAGGCCTCCGCCACCGCCCGCGGCAACGGCAACGGCTCACCACTGGCCCAGGCGGCTATCAGCTCGCCACTCAACGGTGCCGTGATCAACCCCCGCGAGCCATGCCCACTGTTCACATACAACCCGTCCAGCCACGGGCACGCCACCTCCGGCACCTGCCGCGCATCCTTGCCGAGCATGGCATAAGCCTCGGCAAACATCGCAGGGTCGGCCAGCGGCCCGACAATCGGCAGGTAGTCGGGGCTGGTGCATCGAAACGCCGCACGGCCCTGCAACAGCGAGGCGTCGAGTGCCTCTGCACCCAGGCGCGAGGCCAGGTCGGTGGAGATCTCGTCCAGCAACGCCAGGTTGCCCTGGTGCTCGGCTACTGTCGGGCTCAGGTCGTCATTGTGGAAGTCGAAGCTGGCCCCCAAGGTATGTTCACCTTGTCGAGGCGGTGCGACGTAGCCATCGGCGCAGACCACGGTGCGCAATGCGCGGCTGGCGTCGGTGGCCGGCAGGCGGGTGATCTGCCCGCGAATGCGCTTGAGCGGCAGCTGGGCGCAGGGTTCGAAACGGCGCACATCGGCAGCCCCGGCCAGCACCACCAGCGGCGCACTGGCCAGCAGACGCTCGCCATCCCATGCCTGCCACAGGTCGTCGGTCTTGCGCAGCTCGACCACGTTCTGATGGAGCTGAACGGCAATACCCGGATGTTGCAGCTGCGCCTGGCACAAGGCGGGAGGGTGCACCCAGCCACCTTCCGGGTAGTACAGGCCGCCCGCAGGCAGCGCCACCCCGGCAATCGCCTCGGCTTCAGCCTGTTCCAGTGCACGCAGCAGGCTGCTGTCGAAGGCTTCGGCCAGCTTGGCCTGGCGTTCGCCTTCCTTGCCGTCGAAGGCCAACTGCAGCACGCCGCACGCGTCCCAGTCCTGGCCACGCTGCAACTGCTCCAGCTGGCGCCGGGTGTAGCCGAAGCCAGCCAGGATCATCTGCGACAGGGCGGTGCCATGGGCGGACAGTTTCAGGTACAGCACGCCCTGCGGGTTGCCCGAAGCCTCCTGCGCGGGTGCCGCGTGGCGCTCCAGCACCGTCACCTGCCAGCCGCGTGCGGCCAGGCTCGCGGCGCTGGCGCTGCCCGCCAGGCCGGCACCGATCACCAATGCCTTGCGCGGGCCCGCCACAGGGGCAGGGCGGGCGTACCAGGGCGCGGCGACGGCTGCGCAGGCATGCCCGGTGTATTCGCCACTCATCACCTCCCACTTCTTGCCGATGCCCGGGATCTTCTTCATGGTGAAACCGGCATCGATCAGCCCACGGCGTACCCAGCCGGTGGTGGTGAAGGTACCCAGCACGGTACCGGCATGAGCCAGTCGCGCCAGTTGCGCGAACAGCTCAGGGGTCCACATGTCGGGGTTCTTCGCGGGCGCGAAGCCGTCGAGGAACCACACGTCGATGCTGGCGTCGAGCTGCGGCAGTTGTTCCAGTACGTCACCGATCAGCAGGGTCAGGGTGACCCGGCCATGGTCGAAGCTGAACTGCTGGAAGCCGGGGTGTACCGCCACGTACTGCGCCAGGAACGGCTCGGTGAAGGCCGCCATCTCGGGCCACAGGCGCATGGCGCGGGCCATGTCGTCATGGCCAAGCGGGTATTTCTCGACACTGATGAAATGCAGGCGCGCATCGGCATGGGCCTGTTCGGCGAACAGCTGCCAGGCGCAGAAAAAGTTCATGCCAGTGCCGAAGCCGGTCTCGCCGATCACCAGGCAGGCGTGCGGCGCCAGGGCTGCGAAGCGTTGGGCCAGACGGGTCTGCTCGAGGAACACGTAGCGGGTTTCGTCGGTGCCTTCGTTTTTCGAAAAGTAGACGTCGTCGTACTGCCGCGAGTGGGGGCGGCCCTGGTCGTCCCAGTCGATCTGGGCGTGCTGAAGAAGGGTGGACATGGTTGGCTCGGTTGCAGCGGATGTGCGGATTTTATGCCATCTGCCGGGTTTGCACAGACACAACGCAAATCCGCTAGTCTTGCTTATCCAATGAAGGAGCCAGTGCATGTTCGAATCCGCGGAAATCGGTCACAGCATCGACAAGGAAACCTACGACGCAGAAGTCCCTGCCTTGCGCGAGGCGCTGCTGGAGGCCCAGTACGAACTCAAGCAGCAGGCGCGCTTCCCGGTGATCGTGTTGATCAACGGCATCGAAGGCGCCGGCAAGGGCGAGACGGTCAAGCTGCTCAACGAGTGGATGGACCCGCGGATGATCGACGTGCTCACCTTCGACCAGCAGACCGACGAAGAACTGGCCCGGCCACCGGCCTGGCGCTACTGGCGGGCGCTGCCACCCAAAGGGCGGATGGGCGTGTTCTTCGGCAACTGGTACAGCCAGATGCTCCAGGGGCGGGTGCATGGCGTATTCAAGGATGCCGTGCTCGACCAGGCCATTAACGGGGCTGAACGGCTCGAAGAGATGCTGTGCGACGAAGGGGCACTGATCATCAAGTTCTGGTTCCATCTGTCCAAGAAGCAGATGAAGGCGCGGCTGAAGTCGCTCAAGGACGATCCGCTGCACAGCTGGAAGATCAGCCCGCTGGACTGGCAGCAGTCGGAAACCTACGACCGCTTCGTGCGCTTTGGCGAGCGCGTGCTGCGCCGCACCAGCCGCGACTATGCGCCGTGGCACATCGTCGAAGGCGTCGACCCGAACTACCGCAGCCTGGCGGTGGGGCGCATCCTGCTGGAGAGCCTGCAGACAGCGCTGGCCCACAACCCCAAGGGCAAGCACCAAGGCAACGTTGCCCCGCTGGGCCAGAGCATCGACCAGCGCAGCCTGCTCGGCGCGCTGGACCTGACCGTGCGCCTGGACAAGTCTGACTATCAGGAGCAGCTGGTCACCGAGCAAGCCCGCCTGGCCGGCCTGCTGCGTGACAAGCGCATGCGCCGGCACGCCCTGGTGGCGGTATTCGAAGGCAACGATGCCGCCGGCAAGGGCGGTGCCATCCGCCGCGTGGCGGCCGCGCTGGACCCACGCCAGTACCGCATCGTGCCGATTGCCGCGCCCACGGAAGAAGAGCGGGCGCAGCCTTACCTGTGGCGGTTCTGGCGGCACATCCCGGCGCGCGGCAAATTCACCATCTTCGACCGCTCCTGGTACGGCCGGGTGCTGGTGGAACGGGTGGAAGGCTTCTGCAGCCCGGCCGACTGGATGCGCGCCTACAGCGAAATCAACGATTTCGAAGAGCAGCTGGTGAATGCCGGCGTGGTGGTGGTCAAGTTCTGGCTGGCGATCGACCAGCAGACTCAGCTGGAGCGCTTTGAGGAACGTGAGCAGATTCCGTTCAAACGCTACAAGATCACCGAAGACGACTGGCGCAACCGTGAAAAGTGGGATGATTACGCCCAGGCCGTGGGTGACATGGTCGACCGTACCAGCAGCGAGATCGCACCCTGGACGCTGGTCGAAGCCAACGACAAGCGCTGGGCACGGGTGAAGGTGCTGCGCACGATCAACGAAGCCCTGGAAGCCGCGTTCGCCAAGCACAAGAAATGACCAGGCATGCCGGCAGGGAATGACACGATGAATTTATTTCCCGGCATTTTCCTCCGGCTCGGTGCTCCAAGCCCTTAGAATTCGGATACCCCCACCAAGGGCTCATTCGAGGACTGTATGCACACAACTTCCGGCCGTTGGGGCTACGGCCTGTTCCTGGCACTTCTGACCGCGCTGCTCTGGGGCATCCTGCCGATCAAGCTCAAGCAGGTATTGCAGGTGGTCGACCCGCTGACCGTTACCTGGTACCGCCTGATGGTTTCCGGCGGCTTGCTGTTCGCCTGGCTGGCGACCCAGCGGCGTCTGCCTTCGCTGCGCAAGCTGGCGCCCAAGGGCAAAGGCCTGATAGCAGTGGCTGTGGTCGGCCTGATGGGCAACTACGTGTTGTACCTGATCGGCCTGAAGCTACTGAGCCCTGGTACCGCCCAACTGGTGGTGCAGATCGGCCCGGTGCTGTTGCTGGTGGCCAGTGTGTTCGTGTTCAAGGAGCGCTTCAGCCTGGGGCAGGGCATCGGCCTGCTGGTGCTGCTGAGTGGTTTCGGCCTGTTCTTCAACCAGCGCCTCGAAGAGCTGCTGACCTCGCTGGGCACCTACACCACGGGGGTCTTGACCGTAATCCTGGCCACCAGCATCTGGGTGTTCTATGCCTTGAGCCAGAAGCAGCTGCTGACGGTGTGGCATTCGCAGCAGGTGATGATGGTCATCTACCTGAGCTGCGCGGCACTGCTGACGCCTTGGGTGCACCCGCTGGAGGCGCTGCAACTGACCCCGGTGCAGGGTTGGTTGCTGCTGGCCTGCTGCCTGAACACCCTGGTGGCCTATGGCGCGTTTGCCGAGGCGCTGGCGCATTGGGAGGCATCGCGGGTGAGTGCCACGCTGGCGTTGACGCCTTTGGTGACCTTTGTCGCGGTGGCGCTGGCGGCCGTGCTGTGGCCTGAGTATGTGCAGGCCGAAGACATCAATGCCCTGGGCTATGTAGGGGCGGTGACGGTAGTGGCAGGGTCGACCCTGGTGGCCCTGGGGCCATCGCTGGTGGCCGGGTGGAAGGCCAGAAGGGCGCGATTGGCGTAGGATTATCACCAGCCTCCAGGCGTGCGCTGGACTTGTGGGAGCCGCGCTTGTCGTGGCGACGAACCGCGTCGATGGGCCGCAAAGCGGCCCCACGATTTCAAGGTTGCTGCACAAGTTGCCGGGGCCGCTTTGCGGCCCATCGACGCGGTTCGTCGCCACGACAAGCGCGGCTCCCACAAGGAATCGCGCCAGCTTTAAGAAAGCGAATCAGCCCTTGCCACCGGGCGCCAGCATGTTCTCTGGCCTTACCCACTGGTCGAACTGCTCATTGGTCAGGTACTTCAACTCCAGCGCCGCTTCGCGCAAGGTCTTGCCTTCGCCGTAGGCCTTCTTGGCAATCTCCGCCGCCTTGTCATAGCCAATGTGCGGGTTCAGCGCCGTCACCAGCATCAGGCCGCGTTCCAGGTGCGCCGCCATCTGTTCGGCATCCGGTTCGATCCCGGCCACGCAGTGCTGCTGGAAGTTGTGGCAACCATCGGCCAGCAGTTCGATCGATTGCAGCAGGTTGTGGATGATCACCGGCTTGAACACGTTCAGTTGCAGGTGCCCCTGGCTGGCGGCAAAGCCGATCGCCGCGTCATTGCCCAGTACCTGGCAGGCCAGCATCGACAGCGCTTCGCACTGGGTCGGGTTGACCTTGCCCGGCATGATCGAGCTGCCCGGCTCGTTGGCCGGCAGGCGGACTTCGGCCAGCCCCGCACGCGGGCCGGAGCCGAGCAGGCGCAGGTCGTTGGCGATTTTCATCAGCGCCACCGCCAGGGTCTTCAAGGCACCGGCCAGGCTGGTCAGCGGCTCATGGCCGGCGAGGGCAGCGAACTTGTTGGGGGCGGTGACGAAGGGCAGGCCGGAGAGGGCGGCCAGCTCGGCGGCCACGGCTTCGGCAAAGCCATGCGGGGCGTTCAGCCCGGTACCCACGGCGGTACCGCCCTGGGCCAGCTCGCACACCGCTGGCAAGGTGGCGCGGATGGCGCGCTGGGCGTAGTCGAGCTGGGCGACGAAGGCCGAGACTTCCTGGCCGAAGGTGATCGGCGTGGCGTCCATCATGTGCGTACGGCCGGTCTTGACCAGCTTGTTGTGGCGCGCCGACAGCTCGGCCAGCCCCGACGACAGCTCGGCTATCGCCGGCAGCAGTTTTTCATGCACGGCCTGGGCGGCGGCGATGTGCATGGCGGTGGGGAAGCAGTCGTTGGAGCTCTGCGAGCGGTTGACGTGGTCGTTAGGGTGCACCGGCGCCTTGCCACCGCGGCCCTTGCCGGCCAGCTCGTTGGCGCGCCCGGCGATCACTTCGTTGACGTTCATGTTGCTCTGGGTGCCGCTGCCGGTCTGCCACACCACCAGCGGGAACTGGTCGTCGTGTTCACCGTCGAGCACTTCGTCGGCGGCCTGTTCGATCAGCCGGGCAATGTCGGCGGGCAAATCGCCGTTGCGGTCGTTGACCCGCGCGGCGGCTTTCTTGATGAGTGCCAGGGCGTGCAGCACCGCGAGCGGCATGCGTTCCTTGCCAATGGCAAAGTTGATCAGCGAGCGCTGGGTCTGCGCGCCCCAGTAGGCGTCCTCAGGAACTTCGACCGGGCCCAGGCTGTCTGTCTCGATACGGCTCATGCTGCGTTCACTCCTTTGTCAGTCAGAATCAGCAGTTTAGGCCCTCATGCGTGCGAGCGGTTCATTCGCTCGTCGTGCCACTTGAGCGCTGCGCCCCTGCGGGAGCAGAATGCTCTACTCTGAGGTACCGCCTCCCCCTCCTTGAAGGAAATGCAATGACCCGTCTTCGTGTCCTCTGTGCTGCAGTCGCCCTGGCTTGTGCCAGCGGCCAGGTACTCGCTGCCACCGCCAGCCACAACGCTGCCGCCGAGAAATTCCTGACCCTGGCCAATGCCGACAAGCTGGGCACGCCGGTGTACATGCAGGTCCAGCAGATGTTCGCCCAGCGTTTCGCCCAGACCAAGGCCCCGGCCTCCAAGCAGCCGGTGCTCGAGAGCTACCAGGCCAAGGCCAACGCAGCGCTGGACAACGCCATCGGCTGGAACAAGCTGAAGCCGAAGATGGTCGACCTGTACACCCAGACCTTCACCGAGCAGGAGCTCAAGGACCTGGTCAAGTTCTACGAGTCGCCGCTGGGCAAGAAAGTCCTGCGTGAAATGCCCAAGGTCACCCAGCAGTCGGCCCAGCTGACCCAGACCAGCCTGGAACCGGCCGTGCCGGTGGTCAACAAGCTGCTCGACGACATGACCAAGGAGCTGGACCCGAACGCTGGCAAGGCCGCCGCCCCGGCCAAGAAGTGAGTCATAGCCGATGAGCATGCAGCAACGCATCGAGCAGCAACTGGCCGCGCTGGCCCCGCAACACCTTGAAGTGCTCAACGAAAGCCACATGCACAGCCGTGGCCAGGAAACCCACTACAAGGCGGTGATCGTCAGCGAGCAGTTCGCCGGGCTCAACAGCGTCAAGCGCCACCAGAAGGTCTACGCCACCATGGGTGAACTGATGGGCGAGATCCACGCCCTGGCGATTCACACCTACACCGCCGAGGAATGGGCCAAGGTAGGCGTGGCACCGGCCTCGCCGGTGTGTGCCGGTGGCGGGCACTGAATCCTTTCTGTCGTTCTGGTACAATCCGCAACATCCCAAGGGGCCGCTGCGCGGCCCATCGCAGGCAAGCCAGCTCCCACAGGTACAGCGCATTCCTTGAATGTTGTGCTGACCCTGTGGTAGCTGGCTTGCCTGCGATGGGCTGTGCGGCTGCCCCTGTTTTTTGTCAAACCCGGTCCGCCCCTTACGAGGGCAACCACCTGGAGATCCACCTGTATGTCCCAAGCTATCGTCGTGGCGGCGCTGTACAAGTTCGTCACCCTGGAAGACTACGTCGAACTGCGTGAGCCGCTGCTCAAGGCCATGCTCGACAACGGCGTCAAAGGCACCTTGCTGCTGGCCCACGAAGGCATCAACGGCACCGTTTCGGCCACCCGCGAAGGCATCGACGGCCTGCTCGCCTGGCTGCGCAACGACCCGCGCCTGGTGGATATCGACCACAAGGAATCCTACTGCGACGAGCAGCCGTTCTACCGCACCAAGGTCAAGCTCAAGAAAGAGATCGTCACCCTCGGCGTGCCGGGCGTCGACCCTAACCAGGCCGTTGGCACCTATGTCGAGCCCAAGGACTGGAACGCCCTGATCAGCGACCCTGAAGTGCTGCTGATCGACACCCGCAACGACTACGAAGTGGCCATTGGCACCTTCAAGGGCGCCATCGACCCGAAGACCGAGACCTTCCGCGAGTTCCCCGACTACATCAAGGCCAACTTCGACCCGAGCAAGCACAAGAAGGTGGCGATGTTCTGCACCGGCGGCATCCGTTGCGAAAAAGCTTCCAGCTACATGCTCGGTGAAGGCTTCGAGGCGGTCTATCATCTTAAGGGTGGCATCCTGAAATACTTCGAGGAAGTGCCTCAGGAAGAAAGCCTCTGGGACGGCGACTGCTTCGTCTTCGACAACCGCGTGACGGTGCGCCATGACCTGAGCGAAGGCGAGTACGACCAGTGCCATGCCTGCCGCCACCCGGTCGATGCCAAGGACCGCGAGTCCGAGCACTATTCGCCAGGCGTGAGCTGCCCGCATTGCTGGGACAGCCTGAGCGAAAAGACCCGGCGCAGCGCCATTGACCGGCAGAAGCAGATCGAGCTGGCCAAGGCCCGCAACCAGCCGCACCCGATCGGTTACAACTACAAAGCCGAGGCTTGAGCCATGACTGCCCGCCTGATCTATGTGATGGACCCGATGTGCTCCTGGTGCTGGGGTTTCGCACCAGTGGCCGCGGCCCTGATCGCACAGGCCGCCGAGGCGGGCGTCAGCACCCGGCTGGTGCCGGGCGGCCTGCGCACCGGCGGCAGTGCGCTGGACAGCTCGACCCGCAAGTACATCCTCGAACACTGGCAGGCGGTGGCCGAAGCCACCGGGCAGCCGTTCCGTTTCGAAGGCGCCATGCCCGACGGCTTTGTCTATGACACCGAGCCGGCCTGCCGCGCCCTGGTCACGGCCCGCGAGCTGGACGCCGAACGTGTCTGGCCGCTGCTGGCGCTGATCCAGCGTTCCTTCTACGAGCAGGGCGTGGATGTCACCCGCGCCCCGCAACTGGTCGAGCTGGCCGAGCAGGCCGGCTTCGACCGCGGGCGCTTCGCCGAGCAGTTCGCCAGCCATGACATCCGCGCCGCCACCAGCGCGGACATAAGCTGGGTGCAGGACCTTGGCATTGCCGGCTTCCCGACCCTGCTGGCCGAGCGCAATGGCCAGCTGGCCCTGCTAACCAACGGCTACCAGCCGCTGGACAGCCTGCAACCGCTGCTTGGCCGCTGGCTGCAGCAGGCCGTCTGTGCTTGAGCTGCCAGGGTCGCCAGACCCTGTGCCAGGGAAGCCCGCTGCTGTGCCTGATCGCCTGAGCTGGGCGGAAATCCGCCGCCTTGCCCTGCATCACAAGAAAAACCTCTGGACCGCCAATCTGGTCGCGGTGCTGGCGGCCTGTTGCAGCGTGCCGATCCCGTTGCTGCTGCCGTTGCTGGTCGATGAAGTGCTGCTGGGCCACGGTGATGCAGCACTGAAATGGATGAACCACCTGCTGCCGAGTGGTTGGCAGGTAGCGGCCGGCTACATCGGCCTGATGCTGGCGGCCACGCTGTGCCTGCGCGTGGCGGCGCTGGCCTTCAACGTGGTGCAGGCCAAGTTGTTCGCCGGGCTGGCCAAGGACATCGTCTACCGCCTGCGCATTCGCCTGATCGAGCGCCTCAAGCGCATCTCGCTCAAGGAATACGAAAGCCTCGGCAGCGGCACCGTGACCACTCACCTGGTCACCGACCTGGATACCCTCGACAAGTTCGTCGGCGAGACCCTCAGCCGCTTCCTGGTGGCCATGCTGACCCTTACCGGCACGGCGGCGATCCTGATCTGGATGCACTGGAAGCTGGCGTTGCTGATCCTGTTGTTCAACCCGCTGGTGATCTACTTCACCGTGCAGTTGGGCAAGCGCGTCAAGCACCTGAAGAAACTCGAGAACGACAGCACCTCGCGCTTTACCCAGGCGCTCTCGGAAACACTGGATGCCATCCAGGAAATCCGCGCCGGCAACCGCCAGGGCTACTTCCTCGGGCGCCTCGGCCTGCGTGCCCGTGAGGTGCGCGACTATGCCGTGGAGTCGCAATGGAAGAGCGATGCCAGTGGGCGTGCCAGCGGCCTGCTGTTCCAGTTCGGCATCGATATCTTCCGTGCCGCGGCGATGCTGACCGTGCTGTTCTCCGACCTGTCGATCGGCCAGATGCTGGCAGTGTTCAGCTACCTGTGGTTCATGATCGGCCCGGTGGAACAGCTGCTCAACCTGCAATATGCCTACTACGCTGCTGGCGGCGCGCTGAGCCGGCTCAACGAGCTGCTGTCGCGGGCTGACGAGCCACAGTACCCGGCCGCCAGCGACCCGTTCGCCGGCCGCGAGACAGTGGGCATCGAGGTGCGCGACCTGCGCTTCGCCTATGCCGACGAGCCAGTGCTCGACCAGTTGAACCTGGCCATCGCCCCCGGTGAAAAGGTGGCCATCGTCGGTGCCAGTGGTGGCGGCAAGAGCACCCTGGTCCAGCTGCTGCTGGGGCTGTACAGCGCCCAGGCCGGGACCATCCGCTTTGGCGGTGCCAGCCTGCAGGAAATTGGCCTTGAGACGCTGCGCGAGAACGTCGCGGTGGTGCTGCAGCACCCGTCGCTGTTCAACGACAGCGTGCGCGCCAACCTGACCATGGGCCGTGAGTGCAGCGACGAGGCCTGCTGGCAGGCACTGCGCATCGCCCAGCTGGACGCCACCATCGCCGCCTTGCCGCAAGGGCTCGACAGCGTGGTCGGCCGTTCGGGGGTGCGCCTGTCGGGTGGCCAGCGCCAGCGCCTGGCAATTGCCCGCATGGTCCTGGCTGAGCCCAAGGTGGTGATTCTTGATGAGGCCACCTCGGCGCTGGATGCTGCCACCGAGTACAACCTGCACCAGGCATTGGCGCGTTTTCTCAGTGGCCGGACCACGCTGATCATTGCCCACCGCTTGTCGGCGGTGAAGCAGGCCGACCGCGTGCTGGTGTTCGACGGCGGGCATGTGGCCGAGGATGGCGACCATCAGCAGCTGATTGCCGAAGGTGGCTTGTATGCCAAGTTGTATGGGCATTTGCAGCAGACCTGACAGTTTCATGTTGCCTGTACTGGCCCCTTCGCAGGCAAGTCGGATCGCCGCACCGCTGCCCCCACAGGCCACCCGCTGCTCTCAAGCACGGTGCAGTACCTGTGGGGGCGGCGGTGCGGCCCCGCGAAGAATCCAGCGCCGCACTTGTGGAATAAAATTCCCCTCCATGTAGATGGCAAATGGCCTACGCTGAGCTTGTCTGGGTTGATTCAAAGTCTTATCTGCTCTGCGACAGGGACTAAATGAAGGGAAATCGCACTCAAGAAGCGCCAAGACTGGTAGGTATCATCTGGCCCTTCATCGCCGTTGTCGTGTTCCAGGTATTGCTGGGTAGCCTCAGCCTTTATGCATTGTCGGCGGTGCGTGCCTACGTGGCCGGTGAAAGCCTTTGGTCCAAGGCGCAGAAAGATGCCATCTATTACCTCAACCTGTATGCCGATGACCGCGACGAGCGTACTTACCAACGCTATCGCCAGGTCATGGCCGTGCCCCAGGGCGACCACGAGCTGCGCGAGCTCCTCGACCAGGCCAGCCCGGACCTGGAGGGCGCCCGCCTGGCCGTGCTGCAGGGCGGCAATCACCCGGACGATGTCGACCGGATCATCTGGTTCTACCGCAACTTCCGCCAGATCAGCTACATGCAGACGGCGATCGAGTACTGGAACATCGGCGATGACTACCTGACCAAGCTCGATGTGCTGGCCAGCGAGATGCACGATGGTTTCGCCCGCGGGCAGGTCGGCCCGACCCAGCTCAGTGAGTGGAAGGGCCGTATCGTGGCGATCAACGAAGGTGTCACGCCGGCCGCCAAGGCCTTCAGTGATGCCCTGGGTGAAGGCTCGCGGATGCTGCTGCGGGTGCTGCTGGTCACCAATCTGCTGACTGCACTGTTCCTCATCACCATTGCCTGGCGCCGTTCGAGCAAGCTGCTGGCCCAGCGCCAAGCCTTTGCCAATGCCCTGCGCGAGGAAAAGGAGCGGGCCCAGATCACCCTCGAAGCGATTGGCGATGCGGTGATCACCGCCGATGTCGAGGGCAACATCGGCTACATGAACCCTGCGGCCGAGCAGCTGACCCACTGGCAGTCCGGCCAGGCCCTGGGCCTGCCGCTGGGGGCGCTGTTCAGTCTGCTCGACGAGCAGGAGGGGGGCGAAGGCTGCACGCTGGTCGAACAGGTGCTCAGTGGCAGCCTCAAGGGCGGCGCCGAGCATGCCCGGCTGATCCAGCGCCTGGATGGCAGCACGGTGTCGGTCAACCTGGTCGGCTCGCCGATCATCAACAACGACCAGGTGGCCGGTATCGTGCTGGTGCTGCACGATATGACCCAGGAGCGCCAGTACATCGCCAACCTGTCGTGGCAGGCTACCCATGACGCCTTGACCGGCCTGGCCAACCGCCGCGAATTCGAATACCGCCTGGAGCAGGCGCTCAATGGCCTGGTACGCCAGGCCGGGCGGCATTCGCTGATGTTCCTCGACCTCGATCAGTTCAAGCTGGTCAACGACACCTGCGGCCATGCGGCTGGCGACGAACTGCTCAGGCACATCTGTGCGGTGCTGCAGTCGGGGCTGCGCGAAGGCGACACCCTGGCCCGCCTGGGCGGCGACGAGTTTGGTGTGCTGCTGGAAAATTGCCCGGCCGAACAGGCCGAGCGCATCGGCGAAAACCTGCGCCAGGCCGTGCAGAGCCTGCACTTCGTGTGGAAGGGCAGGCCGTTCGTGACCACCGTCAGTATTGGCCTGGTGCATATGGCGCAGGCACCGGGTTCGCTGGAGGCTTCGCTGCGGGCTGCCGACATGGCGTGCTACATGGCCAAGGAAAAGGGCCGCAACCGGGTGCAGGTGTACCACGCCGACGACAGCGAACTGTCCATGCGCTTTGGTGAAATGGCCTGGATCCAGCGCCTGCATGTGGCCCTGGAGGAAAATCGCTTCTGTCTGTATTGCCAGGAAATCGCCGCGTTGAAGGCCATCGAAGGCCCAGGCCATATCGAGATTCTCCTGCGCCTGCACGACGAAAGTGGCCGCACCATCCTCCCCGACAGTTTCATTCCGGCCGCCGAGCGCTATGGCCTGATGACGGCGTTGGACCGTTGGGTGGTGCGCAACGTGTTCCAGGTCATCCGCCAATGCCTGGACGAAGAGCGGGGCGGGCCGCTGGCAATGTGCGCAATCAACCTGTCCGGGACGAGCATCGGCGACGACAACTTCCTCGAGTACCTGCAGCGGTTGTTCGTCGAGTACGCCATTCCGCCGCGCATGATCTGCTTCGAGATCACCGAGACCAGTGCCATTGCCAACCTTGGCAGTGCCATCCGCTTCATCAACGAATTGAAGGGGCTAGGTTGCAAGTTCTCCCTGGACGACTTCTGTGCCGGAATGTCGTCATTTGCCTATTTGAAACATTTACCCGTCGACTTCTTGAAGATCGACGGAAGTTTTGTCAAAGATATGCTCGACGACCCGGTCAATCGTGCCATGGTCGAGGTGATCAATCACATCGGGCATGTCATGGGCAAGCGGACCATCGCCGAGTTCGTCGAAACACCGTTGATCGAGCAGGCCTTGCAGGAGATCGGCGTGGATTACGCCCAGGGCTATCTGATTGAACGGCCACAGGTGTTCACCTGTGACAGTCTGCAGCGCCAACGGATTGCTGCGCGGCCCTTGCTGCATCGGGCGCCCGGTACTTTTCGCTGAATACACGTCCGCAAAATCACAAGGATCAAGGAGCTGAAAGTGATTGATGCATTCGTACGTATCGGGCCCTTGATGGACCCGGCCAGTTACCCCCAGTGGGCCCAGCAGCTGATCGAGGACTGCCGTGAGAGCAAGCGCCGGGTGGTCGAACACGAGTTCTACCAGCGCCTGCGTGATGGCCAGCTGCGCCAGTCGACCATTCGCCAGTACCTGATCGGTGGCTGGCCGGTGGTCGAGCAGTTCTCCCTGTACATGGCCCATAACCTGACCAAGACCCGCTATGCCCGCCACCCTGGCGAGGACATGGCGCGGCGTTGGCTGATGCGCAACATTCGCGTCGAGCTCAACCATGCCGACTACTGGGTCAACTGGTGCCAGGCCCATGGCGTGCACCTGCATCAGCTTCAGGCCCAGGATGTCCCGCCGGAACTGAACGGCCTCAACGACTGGTGCTGGCGCGTGTGCACCACCGAGTCACTGGCGATTGCCATGGCGGCGACCAACTACGCGATCGAGGGGGCGACCGGCGAATGGTCGGCGGTGGTGTGCGCCGAGGATACCTATGCCATGGGCTTCCCGGAGGACCAGCGCAAGCGGGCGATGAAATGGCTGAAGATGCATGCGCAGTATGACGACGCACACCCATGGGAGGCGCTGGAGATCATCTGCACGCTGGCGGGTGAGAACCCGACCCTGGGGCTGCGCAACGAGTTGCGCAAGGCGATCTGCAAGAGCTACGACTGCATGTACCTGTTCCTGGAGCGGTGCATGCAGCTGGAAGGGCGCCAGCAAGGGCGCATGCGCCCGGCCTTGGCCGCCGGCTGAAGCCTGCACTGGCCCCTTCGCGGGCAAGTCGGGGCGCCGAACCGCCGCTCCCACAGGTACTTCACCGGCCTTGCGGTTTGTGCAATCCCTGTGGGAGCTGGCTTGCCTGCGAAAGGGCTGCGAAGCAGCCCCGGCAATCTCAAGCCTTACTGGGCGTTGAAGGCCTGCCCGTTCACTTCTTTGCTGTCCGGCCCCATCAGGTACAGATAGACGGGCATGATTTCTTCCGGCAGCGGGTTGTTCTGCGGGTTCTCGCTAGGGTACGCCTGGGCGCGCATGGCCGTGCGCGTGGCGCCCGGGTTGATGCTGTTGGAGCGCACCGGCGCCACGCCTTCCAGTTCATCGGCCAGGGTCTGCATCAGCCCTTCGGTGGCGAACTTCGACACGCCGTAGGCGCCCCAGTAGGCCCGGCCCTTGCGCCCGACGCTGCTGGAGGTGAACACCACCGAGGCGTCCTCGGACAGCTTGAGCAGCGGCAGCAGGGTGCTGGTGAGCATGAAGGTGGCGTTGACGTTGATGTGCATCACACGCATGAAGTTGTCGCCCGACAGCTGCTCCAGCGGTGTGCGCGGGCCAATGATCGAGGCATTGTTGAGCAGCCCGTCGAGGCGGCCGAACTGCTCTTCGATCATCACTGCCAGCTCGTCGTACTGGTGCGGCAGGGCGGTTTCCAGGTTGAACGGGATGACCACCGGCTGCGGGTGGCCGGCAGCCTCGATCTGGTCGTAGACCTCGTTGAGGTTGGCCTCGGTCTTGCCCAGCAGCAGCACGGTGGCGCCCAGGGCGGCGTAGGCCTTGGCGGCAGCGGCGCCGATGCCGCGACCGGCACCGGTGACCAGGATGACGCGGCCGGCGAGCAGGCCGGGGCGGGCGGTGTAGTCGAACATGGTTCTGTCCTTTGAGTTCGTAAGCGCGACACCGGCCCCTGTGGGAGCGGGTTTACCCGCGAATGCGTACGATCAGGCGGCGGTGTTGTCCGGTCTGGCGCTTTCGCGGGTGAACCCGCTCCCACAGGGGGGCCGGGGCATCAATCGGTGTTCAGCAGCCGCACAGGGCGCTGTCGATCACCTTGCGCAGTTCCAGCGGGTGGTCCACCACCACATCGGCGCCCCAGTTGTTCGGGTTGTCCTCTGGATGAATATAGCCGTAGCGCACGGCTGCCGTGCGGGTGCCAGCGTCGCGGCCGGACTCGATGTCGCGCAGGTCGTCGCCGACGAACAGCACGCTGGCAGGGTCCAGGTCCAGGGTCTTGCAAGCGAGAATCAGCGGCTCCGGGTCGGGCTTGCTGTTTTTCACGTGGTCCGGGCAGATCAGCAGTGCCGAACGCTCGGCCAGGCCCAGTTGCTGCATGATCGGCTCGGCGAAGCGCACCGGCTTGTTGGTCACCACGCCCCACAGCAGGTTGCCCTTTTCGATGTCGGCCAGCAGCTCGCCCATGCCATCGAACAACTTGCTGTGCACGGCGCAGTCACGCTGGTAGCGTTCGAGGAATTCCAGGCGCAGGGCCTCGAAGCCTTCGGCCTCGGGGTCCATGGCGAAAGTTGCCGCAACCATGGCGCGGGCGCCGCCCGAGATCACGTCGCGGATCAGCTGGTCATCGATGGCCGGCAGGCCACGCTCGGCGAGCATGGCCTGGCAGATGGCGATGAAGTCCGGCGCCGTGTCGAGCAGGGTGCCGTCCATGTCGAAGAGTACTGCTCGCAAACGCATGCTCATTCCTCGCGCAGGGTCTGGATCATGTAGTTGACGTCAACGTCGCTGCTCAGCTTGTAGTGCTTGGTCAGCGGGTTGTAGGTCAGGCCGATGATGTCCTTGACCTCGAGGCCGGCGACACGGCTCCAGGCACCGAGCTCGGACGGGCGGATGAACTTCTTGAAGTCGTGGGTGCCGCGCGGCAGCATCTTGAGGATGTACTCGGCGCCGACGATGGCCAGCAGGTAGGCCTTGGGGTTGCGGTTGATGGTCGAGAAGAACACCTGGCCGCCAGGCTTGACCATGCGGTAGCAGGCACGGATGACCGAGGACGGGTCGGGCACGTGTTCGAGCATCTCCAGGCAGGTGACCACGTCGAACTGCTCGGGCATCTCTTCGGCCAGGGCTTCGGCGGTGATCTGCCGGTACTCGACCTCGACGCCCGACTCCAGCTGGTGCAGTTGGGCAACGGCCAGTGGTGCCTCGCCCATGTCGATGCCGGTGACGGTCGCGCCGCGCAAGGCCATGGCCTCGCTGAGGATGCCGCCGCCGCAGCCGACGTCCAGCACTTTCTTGCCAGCCAGGCCGACGCGCTCGTCAATCCAGTTGACGCGCAGCGGGTTGATGTCGTGCAGCGGCTTGAACTCGCTTTCGCGGTCCCACCAGCGGTGGGCCAAGGCTTCGAACTTGGCGATTTCGGCGTGGTCGACGTTGCTCATTGAACAATCCTCTGGAACTTGCACTTCAAATGGGGCGCAGTATACCCGAGCGTCTGCGGCCGAGGGTCGCTATAATCGCCGGCTTTTGATATCCAAACGACGGGGAGAGGCAATGCGCGAGCGACTTTTGGCGGCAGAGAAGGTGACCGGGATGCGCTGGCAAGGCGGCGCCCTGCACCTGCTCGACCAGCGCCTGCTGCCGTCGGAAGAACGCTGGCTGACCTGCGACAATGTCGCGCAGGTGGTGGCGGCGATCCGCGACATGGCCGTGCGCGGTGCCGCAGCCATTGGCATTGCTGCGGCCTACGGGCTGGTCCTGGCCCTGGAAGAGCGCCTGGCCCAGGGTGGCGACTGGGAGATGGACCTGGAAGAGGACTTCCTCAGCCTGGCCGAAGCCCGGCCCACCGCGGCCAACCTGTTCTGGGCGCTGAACCGCATGCGTGAGCGCCTGCTGCGTGTGCGCGGTGATGATGACGTGCTGGCTGCGCTGGAAGCCGAAGCGATTGCCATCCATGAAAGCGACCGCGAAGCCAACCTGACCATGGCTCAGCACGGCATCGAGCTGATTCGTCGTCACCAGGGCAACGAGCAGACCTTGCTGACCTACGGCAACGCCGGTGCCCTGGCCAGTGGTGGTATCGGCACGGCCCTTGGGGTGATACGCGCCGGTTATCTGGAAGGCATGGTCGAGCGGGTCTATGCCGGCGAGACCCGCCCTTGGCTGCAAGGCTCGCGGCTGACGGCCTGGGAGCTGACCAAAGAAGGCATCCCGGTGACCCTGTGCGCCGATTCGGCGCTGGCCCACCTGATGAAGACCAAGGGGATCACCTGGGTGGTGGTCGGCGCCGACTGCATCGCCGCCAACGGCGATGTGGCCGGCAAGATCGGCACCTACCAGCTGGCCGTCAGCGCCATGCACCATGGCGTGCGCTTCATGGTGGTGGCGCCGAGCACCAGTATCGACCTCAACCTGGCCACCGGTGAGGACATTCCGCTGGAAGAGCGTGAGGCCGATGAGTTGCTGGACTATGCCGGGACCCGTGTGGCGCCGCAGGTCGAGGCCTTCAACCCGGTTTTCGATGTGACGCCGGCCGACCTGATCGACGTGATCGTCACCGAGCGTGGCATCGTCGAGCGGCCGGATGCTGCCAAGCTGGCGCAGTTGATGTGCCGCAAGCGGTTGCATTGATTGCCGCCTGTGCCGGCCTCTTCGCGGGTAAACCCGCTCCCACAGGTGCATCACGGCACTCAGGCCCTGCAATCTCCCTGTGGGAGCGGGTTTACCCGCGAAGAGGCCGGCACAGGCCATGGAAATCCCGAGATTTGCTCCGGCTTGAGGCCACCTGCCACATCTCCCCACCTTCTCGCCTTTGTGATAACATCCGGCAGTTTCCAAGACCGCCCACGAAGGCGGCCTTCATTGCGCAGATCCATGCAACAACTCATTGATTTGTCGTAAGTCGTCGCACCCCTATGCGCTGCGGCGGCGAGCTTCGTTCGGCCCTTGATGGAGCTGCGAAGTTTCACCAGAAAAAGGAATCAGGCTTCTCATGGGCGAACTGGCCAAAGAAATCCTCCCGGTCAATATCGAAGACGAACTGAGACAGTCTTACCTCGATTACGCGATGAGCGTGATTGTCGGGCGAGCGCTGCCCGATGCGCGTGACGGCTTGAAGCCCGTGCATCGCCGTGTCCTCTATGCAATGAGCGAACTGGGCAACGACTGGAACAAGCCGTACAAGAAATCCGCCCGTGTGGTCGGTGACGTGATCGGTAAGTACCACCCACACGGCGACACTGCGGTCTACTACACCATCGTGCGTATGGCCCAGCCGTTCTCGCTGCGCTACCTGCTGGTCGACGGCCAGGGCAACTTCGGTTCGGTCGACGGCGACAACGCCGCGGCCATGCGATACACCGAAGTGCGCATGACCAAGCTGGCCCACGAGCTGCTGGCCGACCTGCACAAGGAAACCGTCGACTGGGTGCCCAACTACGACGGCACCGAGCAGATCCCGGCGGTCATGCCGACCCGTATCCCCAACCTGCTGGTCAACGGTTCCAGCGGTATTGCCGTGGGCATGGCGACCAACATCCCGCCGCACAACCTCGGTGAGGTCATCGACGGTTGCCTGGCGCTGATCGACAACCCGGACGTCACCATCGATGAGCTGATGCAGTTCATCCCGGGTCCGGACTTCCCGACGGCCGGTATCATCAACGGCCGCCAGGGCATCATCGAGGCCTACCGTACCGGCCGTGGCCGCATCTACATGCGCGCCCGCTCCGAGATCGAGGACATCGACAAGGTCGGTGGCCGCCAGCAGATCGTCATCACCGAGCTGCCGTACCAGCTGAACAAGGCCCGACTGATCGAGAAGATCGCCGAGCTGGTCAAAGAGAAGAAGATCGAAGGCATCACCGAGCTGCGCGACGAGTCCGACAAGGACGGCATGCGCATCGTCATCGAGCTGCGCCGCGGCGAGGTGCCGGAGGTGGTGCTCAACAACCTCTACCAGCAGACCCAGCTGCAGAGCGTGTTCGGCATCAACGTGGTTGCTCTGGTTGACGGTCGTCCGCGCCTGCTCAACCTCAAGGACCTGCTCGAAGCGTTCGTCCGTCACCGCCGTGAAGTGGTGACCCGCCGTACCGTGTTCGAGCTGCGCAAGGCCCGTGAGCGTGGCCACATCCTTGAAGGCCAGGCAGTCGCGCTGTCCAACATCGACCCGGTCATCGCCCTGATCAAGGCCTCGCCGACGCCGTCCGAAGCCAAGGAAGCCCTGGTTTCCACGCCGTGGGAATCCAGTGCCGTGCAGGTCATGGTCGAGCGCGCCGGTGCCGATTCCTGCCGCCCTGAAGACCTGCCGGAGCAATACGGCCTGCGTGAAGGCAAGTATTACCTGTCGCCGGAACAAGCCCAGGCCATCCTCGACCTGCGCCTGCACCGTCTGACTGGCCTGGAGCACGAGAAGCTGCTGGCCGAGTACCAGGAGATCCTGGAGCAGATCGGCGAGCTGATCCGCATCCTCAGCAGCGCCCAGCGCCTGATGGAAGTGATCCGCGAAGAGCTGGAAGCCATCCGTGCCGAGTACGGCGATGCCCGCCGCACTGAAATCCTCGATGCCCGTCACGACCTCAACTACGGCGACATGATCCCGGAAGAAGAGCGCGTGGTGACCATCTCCCACGGCGGCTATGCCAAGACTCAGCCGTTGTCCGCCTACCAGGCCCAGCGCCGCGGCGGCAAGGGCAAGTCGGCTACCGGCGTGAAGGACGAGGACTACATCGAGCACCTGCTGGTCGCCAACAGCCATGCCACCCTGTTGCTGTTCTCCAGCAAGGGCAAGGTGTACTGGCTGAAGACCTACGACATCCCTGAAGCGTCGCGCGCCGCCCGTGGTCGCCCGCTGGTCAACCTGCTGCCACTGGAGGAGGGTGAGCGCATCACCGCCATGCTGCAGATCGACCTCGAGGCCCTGCAGCAGAACGCCGACCCTGAAGAAGAGCTGGAAGACGGCGATGACGGTGTCATCGAAGGTGAAATCGTCGAAGCGGAAGAAATCGACGAGGAAGACGGCGACACCCCTGAGTGGGTGGCCGAGCCGACCGGCGCCTATATCTTCATGGCGACTGCTTCCGGTACCGTCAAGAAAACCCCGCTGGCACAGTTTGCCCGCCCACGCTCCAGCGGCCTGATCGCCCTGAAGCTGAAGGAAGGCGACACCCTGATCGCTGCGGCGATCACCGACGGTGCCAAGGAAGTCATGATGTTCTCCGACGCCGGCAAGGTGATCCGCTTCGCCGAAAGCGTGGTTCGCGAAATGGGCCGTACCGCCCGGGGCGTGCGTGGCATGAAGCTGGGCAAGGGCCAGCGGATCATTTCGATGCTGATCCCGGAGTCTGGCGCGCAGATCCTCACTGCCTCCGAGCGTGGCTTCGGCAAGCGCACCCCGCTGTCCAAGTTCCCGCGTCGCGGCCGTGGCGGCCAGGGCGTGATCGCCATGGGCACCAAAGGGCGCAACGGCCTGCTGATCGGCGCCATTCAGGTGCAGGAAGGCGAGGAAATCATGCTGATTTCCGACCAGGGTACCCTGGTGCGCACGCGGGTCGGTGAAGTGTCGAGCCTGGGCCGTAACACTCAGGGTGTGACCCTGATCAAGCTGGCCACCGACGAAACGCTGGTGGGCCTGGAGCGTATCCAGGAGCCATCCGAGGACGAACTCGATGATGTGATCGAGGCGGACGAGGAGGGCGTCGAGGCCGAAGCGCCGGATGATGAAGCTGCAGGCGCCGAAGAGGCGACCCAGGAATAAGCAAGCGTGAAACCCGAGCGGGGCGACCAAGGTCGCCCCGTTTGACTGATAAAGCCAGGCCATTGGGGCCGCTGCGCGGCCCATCGCCGGCAAGCGCGGCTCCCACAGGGATCGCGTAGACCCCAAGGCTGACGCTGTACCTGTGGGAGCCGCGCTTGCCGGCGATGGGCTGCAAGGCAGCCCCAAGGCAGGCGACACAGCTTTGACTGGTCAGCACCGAATTACGATTTTGTTCTATTTGGCAGAGCGAGAGTGGATGTGAGCAAACGAGCCTTTAACTTCTGCGCAGGCCCTGCCGCGCTTCCTGACGCTGTGTTGCAGCGTGCCCAGGCCGAGATGCTGGACTGGAACGGCAAGGGCTTGTCGGTGATGGAGATGAGCCATCGCAGCGACGACTACGTGGCCATCGCCGAAAAGGCCGAGCAGGACCTGCGTGACCTGCTGTCCGTCCCCTCCAACTACAAGGTCCTGTTCCTGCAGGGCGGTGCCAGCCAGCAGTTCGCCGAAATTCCGCTGAACCTGCTGCCGGAAAACGGCACTGCCGACTACGTCGAAACCGGCATCTGGTCGAAGAAAGCCATCGAGGAAGCGCGCCGCTTCGGCACCGTCAACGTCGCCGCCAGCGCCAAGCCTTACGATTATCTGGCCATCCCTGGCCAGAACGAGTGGAAGCTGACCAAGAATGCTGCCTACGTTCACTATGCGTCCAACGAGACCATCGGTGGCCTGCAGTTCGACTGGGTTCCAGAAACCGGCGACGTACCGCTGGTGGTTGACATGTCTTCCGACATCCTCTCGCGCCCGATCGACGTCTCGCAGTACGGCATGATCTACGCCGGCGCGCAGAAGAACATCGGCCCGAGCGGCCTGGTGGTGGTGATTGTCCGTGAAGACCTGATCGGCCGCGCCCGCAGCAGCTGCCCGACCATGCTCGACTACAAGGTCGCGGCCGACAATGGCTCGATGTACAACACCCCGGCCACTTACTCCTGGTATCTCTCGGGCCTTGTGTTCGAGTGGCTCAAGGAGCAGGGTGGCGTCGAGGCCATGGAGCAGCGCAACCGCGCCAAGAAGGACCGCCTGTACGGTTTCATCGACGCCAGCGAGTTCTACACCAACCCGATCAGCCACAACGCCCGTTCGTGGATGAACGTGCCGTTCCGCCTGGCTGACGAGCGCTTGGACAAGGCCTTCCTGGCCGGCGCCGACGCCCGTGGCCTGCTCAACCTCAAGGGCCACCGCTCGGTCGGCGGCATGCGCGCCTCGATCTATAACGCCCTGGGCCTGGAAGCGGTGGAAGGCCTGGTGGCCTACATGGCCGAATTCGAGAAGGAGCACGGCTGATGTCCGAACAGGAACTCAAAGCCCTGCGTGTGCGCATCGACAGCCTCGACGAGAAGATCCTCGAGCTGATCAGCGAGCGTGCCCGCTGCGCCGAAGAAGTGGCGAGGGTCAAGACCGCCTCGCTGGCCGAAGGCGAAAAGCCGGTGTTCTACCGGCCTGAGCGTGAAGCTGCCGTGCTCAAGCGCGTGATGGAGCGCAACAAGGGACCGCTGGGCAACGAAGAGATGGCGCGGCTGTTCCGCGAAATCATGTCGTCCTGCCTGGCCCTGGAAGAGCCGCTCAAGGTCGCCTACCTCGGCCCGGAAGGCACCTTCACCCAGGCTGCAGCCATGAAGCACTTCGGCCACGCCGTGGTCAGTCGCCCGATGGCAGCCATCGACGAAGTGTTCCGCGAAGTGGCGGCCGGTGCCGTCAATTTCGGCGTGGTGCCGGTGGAAAACTCCACCGAGGGTGCGGTCAGTCACACCCTGGACAGCTTCCTTGAGCACGACATGGTGATCTGCGGCGAAGTCGAACTGCGCATCCACCATCACCTGCTGGTGGGCGAGAACACCAAGACCAACAGCATCACCCGTATCTACTCCCACGCCCAGTCGCTGGCCCAGTGCCGCAAGTGGCTGGACGCGCACTACCCGAACGTAGAGCGTGTGGCTGTTTCGAGCAACGCCGAGGCGGCCAAGCGAGTCAAGGGCGAGTGGAACTCGGCGGCGATCGCCGGCGACATGGCGGCCAACCTGTATGGCCTGACCCGTCTGGCTGAAAAGATCGAAGACCGTCCGGACAACTCCACGCGCTTCCTGATGATTGGTCAGCAGGAAGTGCCGCCGACCGGCGACGACAAGACCTCGATCATCGTCTCGATGAGCAACAAGCCAGGTGCGCTGCACGAGCTGCTGGTGCCGTTCCACGAAAACGGCATCGACCTGACCCGTATCGAGACCCGTCCGTCGCGCAGCGGCAAGTGGACCTACGTGTTCTTCATCGACTTCGTCGGCCACCACCGCGACCCGCTGATCAAGGCGGTGCTGGAGAAGATCAGCCAGGAGGCCGTGGCGCTCAAGGTGCTGGGGTCCTATCCGAAGGCGGTGCTTTGATTTGATGTCGTTGGGGCCGCTCCGCGCCCCATCGCGGCTGAAGCCGCTCCCACAGGACAGCGCGGTACTTGTAGGAGCGGCTTCAGCCGCGATGGGCTGCAAAGCAGCCCCAATGGGCCTAACAGACTGCCAAGATTTCTGAACAGGGTTCGCACCAGTGGTAAATGCAGCAACAACCAAACCCGCGCCAATCATCGATCGCCTGGTCGTGGTCGGCCTCGGGCTGATCGGCGGCTCCTTCGCCAAGGGCCTGCGTGAAAGCGGCCTGTGCCGCGAAGTGGTCGGCGTCGACCTCGATGCCCCATCGCGCAAGTTGGCCGTGGACCTGGGCGTGGTCGACCGCTGCGAAGCCGACCTCGCCGCTGCCTGTGTCGGCGCCGATGTCATCCAGCTTGCCGTGCCGATCCTGGCCATGGAAAAGGTCCTGGCCCGCCTGGCCCAGCTCGACCTCGGCGACGCCGTCATTACCGACGTCGGTAGCGCCAAGGGCAATGTCGTGCGTGAAGCGCGTGCCGTGTTCGGTGAGCGCCTGCCGCGCTTCGTTCCCGGTCACCCGATCGCCGGCTCCGAGCAGAGTGGGGTAGAAGCCGCCAACGCCACCCTGTTCCGCCGACACAAGGTCATCCTCACGCCGCTGGAAGAAACCGACCCGGCCGCCCTGGCTCTGGTAGATCGCCTGTGGCGCGCGCTGGAGGCCGATGTCGAGCACATGCCAGTGGAACGCCATGACGAAGTGCTGGCCGCCACCAGCCACCTGCCGCACCTGCTGGCCTTCGGCCTGGTCGATTCGTTGGCCAAGCGCAATGAAAACCTCGACATCTTCCGGTACGCTGCGGGAGGTTTCCGCGATTTCACACGAATCGCCGGCAGCGACCCGACCATGTGGCACGACATCTTCCTCGCCAACCGCGAGGCCGTCCTGCGCACCCTGGACACATTTCGCAGCGACCTCGACGCCTTGCGCGACGCGGTCGATGCTGGGGACGGGCACCAGCTGCTGGGTGTATTCACCCGTGCACGCGTTGCCCGCGAGCATTTCAGTAAAATCCTGGCCCGCCGGGCCTATGTGGACGCTATGAACGCCAACGATCTGATTTTCCTGGCCCAACCGGGTGGCCGCCTGACCGGGCGAATCCGCGTACCGGGCGACAAGTCGATTTCCCACCGTTCGATCATGCTCGGCTCGCTGGCCGAAGGCACGACCGAAGTCGAAGGTTTCCTTGAAGGCGAGGACGCCCTGGCGACCCTGCAGGCATTCCGTGACATGGGTGTGGTCATCGAGGGCCCGAACCACGGCCGCGTGACCATTCACGGCGTTGGCCTGCATGGCCTCAAGCCGCCGCCAGGTCCGCTGTACGTCGGCAACTCCGGTACTTCGATGCGCCTGCTCTCCGGCCTGCTGGCCGGCCAGCCGTTCGATGTCACCATGACCGGCGACGCCTCGCTGTCCAAGCGCCCGATGAATCGCGTGGCCAACCCGCTGCGCGAAATGGGTGCCGTGGTCGAGACCGGCCCGGACGGCCGTCCGCCGCTGACCATCCGCGGTGGCAGCAAGCTCAAGGCGCTGACCTACACGCTGCCGATGGCCAGTGCCCAGGTCAAATCCTGCCTGCTGCTGGCGGGCCTGTACGCCGAGGGCAAGACCACCGTCACCGAGCCGGCGCCGACCCGTGACCACACCGAGCGCATGCTGCGCGGCTTTGGCTACTCGGTCGAAAGCAACGGTCCGGTCGCCTCGCTGCAGTCCGGCGGCAAGCTGACCGCGACCCGTATCGAAGTGCCGGCAGACATCTCGTCCGCAGCGTTCTTCCTGGTGGCTGCATCGATCGCCGAAGGCTCCGAGCTGGTGCTCGAGCACGTCGGCATCAACCCGACCCGCACTGGCGTGATCGACATCCTGCGCCTGATGGGTGGCGACATCAGCCTGGAGAACCAGCGCGAAGTCGGCGGTGAGCCAGTGGCCGACCTGCGCGTGCGTGGCGCCAAGCTCAAGGGGATCGACATCCCGGAAGCGCTGGTGCCGCTGGCGATCGATGAATTCCCGGTGCTGTTCGTTGCTGCTGCCTGCGCCGAAGGGCGTACCGTGCTGCGTGGTGCCGAAGAGCTGCGGGTGAAGGAGTCCGACCGCATCCAGGTCATGGCCGATGGCCTGATCACCCTGGGCATCAAATGCGAGCCGACCCCGGATGGCATCATCATCGAGGGTGGCCAGCTCGGCGGAGGCGAAGTGCACGGTCACGGTGACCACCGTATCGCCATGGCCTTCAGCGTCGCTTCGCTGCGTGCCAGCGCGCCGATCCGCATCCATGATTGCGCCAACGTCGCCACCTCGTTCCCGAACTTCCTCAAACTGTGCGCCGATGTCGGTATCCGCGTCGCCGAAGAGGGCAAGTCGTGAATTCGCAAGCACCGGTCATCACCATCGACGGCCCAAGCGGCTCGGGCAAGGGTACCGTTGCCGGCATCCTTGCGCGTGAGCTGGGCTGGAAGCTGCTCGATTCCGGCGCGCTATACCGCTTGCTCGCGTTCAACGCCAGCAACCACGGCGTCGACCTGACCAACGAAGAGCTGCTCAAGGCGCTGGCCGCCCATCTGGATGTGCAATTCATCGCTGCCGAGCCGGGTAAGCTTCAACAAATCATCCTCGAGGGCGAGGACGTCAGTAACGTCATCCGTACCGAAACGGTCGGTGCCGGCGCCTCGATGGTCGCCTCGCTGCCGGCGGTGCGTGAAGCGCTGCTGCAGCGCCAGCGCGCCTTCCGCGAAGCGCCAGGGCTGATCGCCGATGGTCGCGACATGGGCACCGTGGTGTTCCCGGACGCGCCGCTGAAGGTCTTCCTCACCGCCAGCGCCGAGGAACGTGCCCGTCGCCGCTACCTGCAGTTGAAGGGCAAGGGTGAAGATGTTAGTCTGTCGAGTCTGCTAGATGAGATTCGTGCGCGTGATGAACGTGACACCCAGCGTGCAGTGGCCCCGCTGAAACCAGCGGTCGATGCCATTCAGCTGGACTCTACCGAGTTGTCCATCGAGCAGGTGTTGCAACGTATCAGGAGCGAGCTCGCCCAGCGCGACTTGGTCTGATAGCCAGGAGAGCAGGCAGGGGCACCAGTCAACGTCCTGCCGGCTTTCCTTTACTTAAAACAAACCCACATTGTCTGGAATGTGGCGATGGGCGTCTGTTTCGCCCGAATCTACAGGAATTAAAATGAGCGAAAGCTTTGCAGAACTCTTTGAAGAAAGCCTGAAAACCCTCAATCTTCAGCCGGGTGCCATCATCTCCGGTATCGTTGTCGACATCGACGGCGACTGGGTTACCGTACACGCTGGCCTGAAGTCCGAGGGCGTCATCCCGCTCGAGCAGTTCTACAACGAAGCTGGCGAGCTGACCATCAAGGTCGGTGACGAAGTTCACGTTGCGCTGGACGCGGTCGAAGACGGCTTTGGCGAAACCAAACTGTCCCGTGAAAAAGCCAAGCGCGCCGAGTGCTGGATTGTTCTGGAAGCAGCTTTCGCCGCCGAAGAAGTGGTCAAGGGCGTTATCAACGGTAAGGTTAAGGGCGGCTTCACTGTCGACGTTAACGGCATCCGTGCGTTCCTGCCGGGCTCCCTGGTTGATGTCCGCCCAGTGCGCGACACCACCCACCTGGAAGGCAAAGAGCTGGAATTCAAGGTCATCAAGCTGGACCAGAAGCGCAACAACGTTGTCGTTTCCCGTCGCAGCGTGCTGGAAGCCGAGAACTCCGCCGAGCGCGAAGCCCTGCTGGAAACCCTGCAGGAAGGCCAGCAAGTCAAAGGTATCGTCAAGAACCTCACCGACTACGGCGCATTCGTGGACCTGGGCGGTATCGACGGCCTGCTGCACATCACCGACATGGCTTGGAAGCGCATCAAGCACCCATCGGAAATCGTTAACGTTGGCGACGAAGTCGACGTACGCGTTCTGAAGTTCGACCGTGAGCGCAACCGCGTTTCGCTGGGTCTGAAGCAGATGGGCGAAGATCCGTGGGTCGCTATCACTGCACGTTACCCAGAAGGTACTCGTGTACAGGCTCGCGTTACCAACCTGACCGACTACGGCTGCTTCGCTGAGCTGGAAGAAGGCGTTGAAGGTCTGGTACACGTTTCCGAAATGGACTGGACCAACAAGAACATCCACCCGTCGAAAGTCGTTCAGGTTGGCGACGAAGTGGAAGTCATGGTTCTGGACATCGACGAAGAGCGTCGTCGTATCTCCCTGGGCATCAAACAGTGCAAGTCCAACCCATGGGAAGACTTCTCCGGCCAGTTCAACAAGGGTGACAAGATCACCGGTACCATCAAGTCGATCACCGACTTCGGTATCTTCATCGGCCTGGACGGCGGCATCGACGGCCTGGTTCACCTGTCCGACATCTCCTGGAACGAAACCGGCGAAGAAGCCGTGCGTCGTTTCAAGAAGGGCGACGAGCTGGAAACCGTCATCCTGTCGGTTGACCCAGAGCGCGAGCGCATCTCCCTGGGCATCAAGCAGCTGGAAGACGATCCGTTCTCCAACTTCGTTGCTGTCAACGACAAGGGCGCTATCGTCAAGGGCATCGTGAAAGAAGTTGACGCCAAAGGCGCCATCATCACCCTGGCCGACGACATCGAAGCCACTCTGAAAGCTTCCGAAATCAGCCGTGACCGCGTTGAAGACGCGCGTAACGTCCTGAAGGAAGGCGAAGAGATCGAAGCCAAGATCATCAGCGTTGACCGCAAATCGCGCGTCATCAGCCTGTCGATCAAGTCGAAAGACGACGCTGAAGAGCGTGAAGCCATCCAGAGCCTGAAAAACGCTCCGGAAGCTGCTGCCGACACCACCATGGCTGCGCTGCTGCGCGAAGCTATGGCCAAGCAGAACTGAGTTCTGTTTGATCGGTAAAAAGGGTGGCCTTCGGGCCACCCTTTTTTTTGCGTGTTGGAAATGTGTTTGGGTTGCGGCGTGTTCGCCGTGGTAGGTTTTGCGATCGCTCTCAAAACCATCACACCCCTTAAGCCGTGCGCTTCCAAGCCCCAATGCGGCATATTTCTTTTCTTTTCAATCTTGAATTTTTTTATTAAGTCAAGAACCACCCTGTTCAAATCCCTCCGAGCGTGCTACAACCTGATTAAGCAATGATCTAGCTGCTTGATAACGAAGGGAAAAATATGACGAAGTCGGAGCTGATCGAACGTATTGTCACCCATCAAGGGCTGCTCTCGTCGAAGGACGTGGAGTTGGCCATCAAGACCATGCTTGAGCAGATGTCCCAATGCCTGGCCACTGGCGATCGCATCGAGATTCGTGGCTTCGGCAGTTTTTCCTTGCACTATCGCGCACCGCGGGTTGGCCGCAATCCCAAGACTGGCCAGTCGGTGGAGCTCGAAGGCAAGTTTGTACCCCACTTCAAGCCAGGCAAAGAGCTGCGTGACCGTGTCAATGAAGAAGAGCACGAGCACCCTTGAGTTGTAAAAGGAGCCATTCTGATGCGTAACCTCAAGCGCGCCCTGGCGGCGTTGTTCGTGCTGCTGCTGGCGGCTGTGGTGCTGTTCTTCGTGTTGGAGAACCAGCAGGCGGTGGCGCTGATGCTGTTTGGCTGGTCGGCGCCGGCGATGCCAGTGGCAGTGCCTGTGCTGGCTGCTTTGGTCATCGGCTTGGCGATTGGTCCGCTGCTTGGCGCCTACGGTGTGCAGCGCAGCAAGCGCAAGATTCGCGCATCGGCACGTCAGGCGGTACTGAACGGCAGCTGATGAAAATTCCTACGCCTATGTAGGAAAGTTTCACCTATGCGTGCGCCCGTCGAAATGGAGTAATAGGCACCTCATTTCCGGCCTTGGCGAGCGTGCAGCAGTATGGAGTTTCCTGCCCTTTCCCATCATGGTGGTACCCGAAGCGTCACCGGTTCCTGCCATCAGCTTCATCTCGACCCGACAACCAGCCTGTTGATCGATTGTGGCCTCGAGCAAGGTGCCGAGGCCTCGCCTGGTGCGCAGTTCGCCCCTATCGGTTTCGATGTCGAAGGTATCCGGGCGCTCGTCATTACCCATGTCCATATAGATCATGTAGGTCGCATCCCTGCGCTGCTGGCCGCTGGTTTCCGTGGGCCCATCCTGTGCAGCGAGCCTTCGGCCAGGTTGTTGCCGCTGGTGCTCGAGGATGCCTACAAACTAGGTATCAGTGCCGATCCGGTTCAGGTCGACCGCTACCTGGCGCTGTTGCAGCGCCTCATCGTTCCACTTCCATTCGGGCAGTGGCATTGCGCAGTCGAGCAGGCTCATGTTGCCTGTTCCATTCGACTCCAGCGTGCCGGCCACCTGCTCGGGTCGGCCTATGTGGAGTGCGATGTGCGCGTAAGGGGCGGCGAAGCCAGTTCACGCATCGTATTTTCCGGCGACCTTGGGGCGCCCGGCAATCCGTTATTGCGCCCCGTTCAGCCACCAGAACGGGCTGATATCCTGGTACTGGAAAGCACATACGGTGACCGGCTGCACGCGGACCGCAGTGACCGACAGCATCAGCTAGAGGCAGTGATCGAGCGGGCGCTGGCTGATAACGGTACCATCCTGATACCGGCTTTTAGCCTGGGGCGTACACAGGAGTTGCTGTACGAGATCGAAGACATTCTTTATCGCAAATCGCTGCTCAACGCACCTGGTCAGCCCTCTGACGATGATCCGCTGCAGGTCATCGACTGGTCGAGTTTGCCGATCATCCTCGACTCTCCCCTGGCGCAGCGCATCACGCAGGCCTACTGCGAACTCCATGAATATTGGAATCACGAGGCTCGGCAGCGGTTGGGCGAGGGCAGAGCCCCGCTGGGGTTCGCCCAGCTGGTGTGCGTGGACACCCATGCCAAGCATCAGAAGGTGGTCAATTATCTAAGGAGTACCGGGCGGCCGGCGATCGTCATCGCAGGCAACGGCATGTGCTCTGGTGGGCGCATCGTCAATTACCTCAAGGCCATGCTCGGTGATCCCCGGCATGAAGTGATGTTCGTCGGCTATCAGGCCAAGGGCACGCCGGGTGCGGTTATTCAGGCGAGTGAGGGGGCGGAGGGGTTTGTGCAGATTGATCTGGATGGGCAAATGTATGAAATCAGGGCCAAGGTGGTGACACTGGACGGCTACTCCGGCCATCTTGACCGTCAAGGCCTGGTGAAATTTGCCTGTGAAATCGGCTCACCCATACAGCGAGTGGTGCTGGTGCATGGTGATCGGCGTGCGAAAAATGCCCTGCAGGCGGCCCTGATGTCGCAGTACCAGCAAGCAAATGTCGCAACCGAGGTGTGTATCGGGGTTGATTAAAGGCATCCGAGAATCAGAAAAAGCTGGCTTTTCAAGGCCCCTGTTCGGTACCTTGGTGGCCAGCAGTCAATGCGATGAGAGCTCGCTTTTTCGGCATGTGGAAGTTACAACCCGGTCTTTGAACCGGTCAGTTCATACACTATTCAGAAGCGTCAGATGTATGTGTCAGACTGGCCTTGGCCCATCTGAAATCCGGGTTGGCATCACCCAGCCCAAACCTTCAATCAGGGCACCTTGATCGGCACGGTAATCTGCGGTAGACATGTCAAGTTGGCTTGAACTGAATTTAACCCGCAGCCAGCGTTCCGCGCACGTTCCAGCATTGCACAGCATTGAATACGTGCACGCACTCAAACAATACCGAGTCAACTAAATGTTTAAGCGTTTTATCGATATCTGCGCGTCATTATGCGCTCTGATACTCCTATCTCCGGTAATGGCTGTAGTTGCCTGGAATATTCGCAAAAAACTCGGTTCGCCTGTGCTGTTTCGTCAGGTGCGTCCAGGCCTTAACGGCAAACCCTTTGAAATGATCAAGTTCCGAACCATGCGCGACGCAGTGGATGCGGAGGGTAATCCGCTTGCCGATGCAGAGCGGATGACGCCCTTCGGCAGCTTCTTGCGCGCCAGCAGCCTGGATGAGTTGCCGGAGTTGTGGAACGTTCTGAAGGGTGACATGAGCCTGGTGGGGCCGCGCCCTTTGCTGATGGAATACTTACCACTCTATAGCCAGGAACAGCGCCGTCGTCATGAGGTGCGCCCCGGAGTGACGGGGTGGGCACAGGTAAACGGCCGCAATGCATTGAGTTGGGAAGACAAGTTCAAGCTTGATGTTTGGTATGTCGATAACCAAAGTTTACTGCTCGACGTCAAGATCCTGTTCATGACCGTAAAAAAGGTGCTTGTCAAAGAGGGCATCAGTGCCGAAGGCAACGTCACCATGTCCAAATTTACCGGGGACAAGCAGTGAAGCGGCTGGCTGTACTAGGTGCCAGTGGGCATGGAAAGGTCGTGGCCGACACTGCTCAGAGTTGTGGATGGGAGCACGTCGACTTCTTTGACGATGCCTGGCCCGGCCGAACGCACAATGGGCACTGGCCAGTGGTGGGCGATTCTGCAGCATTGCACGCACGTCTTCAGGACTACGAAGGCGTCATTGTTGCGATCGGCAACAATGGCATTCGCCATGCCAAGCTTGAAGCGCTTTCAAGTGCCGGTGCGCCGCTGGTTTCGTTACTGCACCCTATGGCTTTTGTCAGTCAGTACGCGTCCGTCGGCCCTGGATCCGTGATCTTCGCAGGGGTTGTGGTCAATGCCGATGCGCGCGTGGGATACGGCGCGATCCTGAATACCGGCTGTAGCGTTGACCATGATTGTGTGCTGGGAAATGCTGTGCACGTAAGCCCGGGTGCCAGGCTTGCCGGCGCTGTCAGCGTGGGTGACCGTAGCTGGGTGGGGATTGGCGCCTGTGTCAGGCAACTGATCAGGCTGGGTTGCGATGTGACCGTGGGTGCAGGCGCTAGCGTGGTCAGCGATGTAGCAGATGGCAAGGTCGTCGTGGGTGTGCCAGCGAAAGCCGTCGTAACACGGTGAGTTGAAATCAACTATCCTGAGTGAATGGTTGCAGGTTTTGTAAACGTTTGATTTTCTGAATTTTCATTTTGCAATTTGTGGGTGTGAATTGTGCTGAATTCTCCTTTTTCCCCTTGGCCGTCTTTTTCCGAAGAAGAAGCCAATGCAGTACGCGATGTCATCCTCTCCAACAAAGTCAATTACTGGACAGGGCAGGAATGCCGTGAGTTCGAGAAAGAGTTTGCTGCCTGGAGTGGTTGCGCTTATGCGGTCGCACTGACCAACGGTACTGTCGCGCTTGATTTGGCGTTCCAGGCATTAGGCATTGGTGCAGGGGATGAGGTGATTGTCACTTCCAGAACCTTCCTGGCTTCGGTTTCCAGCATTGTGAATGCCGGCGCCACACCGGTGTTTGCCGATGTCGATGCCGATTCGCAGAACATCACGGCACAGACCATCGAAGCCGTGCTTACTTCGCGTACCCGAGCGGTTGTCTGTGTGCACCTGGCTGGCTGGCCTTGCGACATGGACCCGATCATGGCGCTGGCCGAACAGCACGGCCTTAAGGTCATTGAAGATTGTGCACAGGCCCACGGTGCCAAATACAAAGGGCGTCCGGTTGGTTCCATCGGGCATGTGGGTGCATGGTCGTTCTGCCAGGACAAGATCATGACCACCGGTGGCGAGGGTGGCATGGTTACCACCAATGACCGTAGCCTGTGGTCGGCCATGTGGTCTTACAAAGACCATGGCAAAAGCTGGGAAGCCGTTTACGAACGCCAGCACGCCCCGGGTTTCCGTTGGCTGCATGAAAGCTTTGGTACGAACTGGCGCATGATGGAAGTGCAGGGCGTGCTGGGGCGCATTCAGCTGCAGCGAATGGCGCAGTGGCAAGAGACCCGCCTCGCCAATGCCCGCAAGATCTGGGACACCGCCAGCCAGTTGGCCGGCCTGCGTGTTCCCGTCGTTCCGCAAGATATCTTGCATGCCGCCTACAAGTGCTATGTGTTCGTTGAACCGCAGTCATTAAAGCAAGGCTGGACACGTGATAGGATCCTCAACGAAATCGCCGCTCGCGGTGTTCCGTGTTTTTCAGGGTCTTGCTCCGAGGTCTATCTGGAAAAGGCATTCGACGGTACGCCCTGGCGTCCGGCCGAGCGCCTGTCGGAAGCGGCACAACTGGGTGAGACCAGCTTGATGTTCATGGTCCACCCGACTTTGACGCCTGCCGAAATCGACAAGACTTGCCAGGTTCTGCACGACGTGATGCGCGAGGCGCAGGTCGTTTGAACTTCTGATTGCGCTTTCAGTTCTAACGCCATCGACCAATGCCGGGTCGCGTTGAATTGAGAGCGTGTCATGGCTTTACCAGGCCGCAATGGCTGACCATGAACGTCACATATTAGAGGCCGAACCGTACTTTCAGGCGGTTCGTGAGGTCCAGGGTTTAGAGGGATTTATGGATAGAGCACGGGCATTGTTGCTAGGGCTATCGCGTAGGAAAAAGCGGCTGATTCAGGTTGTTACCGACGTTCTGCTGATTTGGTTGGCTCTGTGGATGGCATTCGTCGTGCGTCTGGGGATTGAGGACGCCATCAATCCCCTGGAAGAGCACCGCTGGCTGTTCGTCTGTGCCCCCGTTGTGGCAATCCCCCTGTTTGTTCGCTGCGGGTTATACCGTGCGGTCATGCGCTATTTCGGCAACGATGCGCTAATCGCCATCATCAAGGCCGTCAGCCTTTCGGCATTGGTGTTGACGGTTATCGTCTATGCCTTCGGTAACCATCAGGCAGTGGTGCCGCGTTCGGTCATTTTCAATTACTGGTGGCTGAGCCTGATCATGGTCGGCGGGCTGCGACTGGCGATGCGTCAGTTCTTCCTCGGTGACTGGTACGCTGCTGTGCAGCATGTGCCATTTGGCAATCGCAGCAGTGGTTTGCCCAAAGTGGCCATTTATGGCGCCGGGTCGGCGGGCAACCAGCTGGTCGTTGCGCTAAGAATGGGGCGGCAGATGCGCCCGGTGGCGTTCATTGACGACGACCGCAGCCTTGCCGGGCGGGTGATTGCCGGCTTGCAGGTGTATACCCCCAAGCATATCCAGCAGCTTATCGATGCAACGGGCGCGCAGGAGATCCTGCTGGCGGTGCCTTCTGCAAGCCGGGGCCGACGCCGTGAAATCCTGAACTTCCTGGAAACATTCCCGTTGCATGTACGTACCGTGCCAGGCTTTATGGACCTGGCCAGTGGCCGAGTCAAGGTTGACGATATTCAGGAAGTAGACATCGCCGACTTGCTGGGGCGTGACCCCGTGCCTGCGCAAAAAGGCCTGTTCTCGCGTTGCATCGAGGGCCAATGTGTCATGGTGACGGGCGCGGGGGGCTCCATCGGCTCGGAATTGTGCCGGCAGATTCTGGGGGCTCAACCCAAGACACTGCTGCTGTTCGAACACAGTGAATTCAATCTGTACAGTATTCAAACCGAACTGGAGCAACGTGTCAGCCGCGAATCGCTGTCGGTGAATGTGCTACCGATACTAGGGTCGATACGCAACGAAGCAAAACTGCTGGATGTGATGAAGGCCTGGAAGGTCGACACGGTCTACCATGCCGCTGCCTACAAGCATGTGCCAATGGTCGAGCACAATATTGCCGAGGGCGTGCTGAACAACGTCATCGGCACGTTGAATACGGCCCAGGCCGCCCTGCAGGCGAGGGTATCCAACTTCGTCCTGATCTCGACGGACAAAGCCGTGCGCCCGACCAATGTCATGGGCAGTACCAAGCGCTTGGCCGAGATGACCTTGCAGGCACTCAGCCGAGAAGCAGCGCCGGTTCTTTTTGGTGATGTGGATAACGTCTCCCAGGTGAATAAGACGCGCTTTACGATGGTTCGCTTCGGTAATGTGCTGGGTTCATCGGGTTCGGTCATCCCTCTGTTCCACAAACAGATCAAGTCGGGTGGGCCGCTGACGGTCACGCATCCGAACATCACGCGCTACTTCATGACCATTCCAGAAGCCGCGCAACTGGTCATTCAGGCCGGTTCCATGGGGCAGGGCGGCGACGTGTTCGTGCTCGATATGGGCGAGCCGGTAAAAATTGCCGAGCTGGCGGAAAAAATGATTCATCTGTCCGGGTTAAGTGTGCGTTCCGAGCGCAACCCGCATGGTGATGTGGCGATCAAGTACACGGGCTTGCGCCCCGGTGAAAAGCTCTACGAAGAGTTGTTGATCGGCGATGGTGTGATTGCCACTTCGCACCCCATGATCATGAGTGCCCATGAAGACTTCCTGCCCTGGGATGTTCTCAAGCCACGAATTGCTGAACTGGTCACTGCGGTTGGCCAGGACGACTATGCGCGCGTGCGCCAGCTGCTACGTGATTCTGTCAGTGGTTATACGCCGGATGGCGAGATTGTGGATTGGTTCTACCAGCAGCATCGGCTTGACCCTTGAGGCTACCCCGGAAAAGGCCATTGAGGATGCTGCGCAGCCCTTGATGGCCCTGGCGGTTCAAGGCAAAACCGGCCGCGAAGGTATTTCCTTAATATTGTTATTTGAAACGGAACTGAATAACCCCTCTGTGGCCTATGGCATACTCGGGTGTGCCGAACCTCGCGCAACCGCCCCCTCCAGATAGCTGCCCGCTTCGCTTGTCGCTGATGAAAGGATCCGGTTCCCAATGCATAAGAGTAGTGTTGTCCCCGTAATTGCGGCGCTGGTCGCTTTCCTGTCGGTTTCAACCATGCTGCGGTTTCCAGGGTTGCCGGTGGGGATAGGTGAAATCATTGTGGTGTTGGCGGCCTGTATATTCATACGGCGCGGGAATTTTCTGCAGAACCTCAAGCATCCGTTGATGTTGTTCTGGCTTGCCTTCATTGCCACAGCCATCGTTGGTTACTTCGTCAGGAAGGTGCAGGGCGAGGGTACGATCCATACGGCCATTGCTTACGTCTATGCGGCCGGCTTTACCTTGATCGTGCTGGCCTATGTCGGCGATTTGAACAAAGTGGCTTTCCAGCGATTCATTCGGGCAATGGGCACGATCCCAATACTGTTGCTGGCCATTCCGCTGCTCATCTTCCTGATCGGTAGCGTCTGGCTCTCCGATATGCTGGAGATCAACACGACGTTTTACCCATCACGTGTTTCGGCGTGGTCAACCAACCCCAATCAGCTAGCGCTGTTCTTGTTGCCCGTACCAATCTGGATGGCAGCTATTTATCAGAACACCCAATGGCAAGGCTTGCGGCTGTTCAAAAAGTTCATTTTCTTGTGGTTCTTCTTTTTCCTGGGTTTTTGCGTACGCAGTGACGCCCTGCTGTTGGCATGGTGCATTGGTTTGCCATTGTTGACCGGGATGGCCTGGTGGTGGCTGGGGCGTTTGAACTGGAAGTTCTTTGCCGTCATGCTTACGGCGTTTGTACTGGCATTCGGTTCATTCAAGTATTTCTTCGATGGCCCTGGCCAGCAGTTGTTCCAGAGCATGCGAGCAGAGATTGCCGAGCGCCTTGCGGCACAAGAGCGAGAGGTTGCGGCCAACGAAAGCAAAGGTGTCGAGGCTGTCAAGGATGAAAAACCTTCGGTGTTTGCCGCGATTCTGAAGAGTGCCCAAGTACTTGCGCCGCAAGCCAATGACGACACCGGGCATCAGGCCATACCTGGCCAGCCTTCATTCGGGCGATCGGACTCGGCGATTGGCATAGGCATGGACCCGAACAAGGCCGGTGTGCGCAAGACGCTCTGGATTCATGCCTTGGAGGTCTGGAAACTATCGCCAATCGTGGGGCATGGGCCGGGTGCATTTTCCTACCTTGATTCGCCGGAGCAAAGGCAAGAGGCGCATAACCTTCTGCTGGACATGCTGACTCAGGTGGGGGTTGTAGGGGTTGTTCTATTTGCCGCCTTATATCTCTGGCTGTTGGCTGGCGCGATCAAGGCGCGCGACCCGTATTCGATTACCCTGCTGGTGATCCTGATGGTGTTTTCTGGCGCACATTTCATGCTTCGCCAGCCGGTATTCACGCTGTACATGGTCATGTGTGCGGTGATGATCAAGAATCGGCTGTTCGGCCTTGAAAGCAATGAAGCTGAAAAACCTGCATGAATGACCGACTCTAGAGCATCGGGAGCTGGCTTGTCCTGATGCCAGTCAGTTAACCAATTTGGGGCCGCAACGCGGCCCCGTCAGTCTTGACTGACGGGTATTTGAGCTCGTCCATCCCATGCATCGCGTAATTTCCTTCGCGGGTAAACCCGCTCCTGCACCGTCCTGTATTACCAGCCTTGCCAATCGCTGCCCGTTGTAGGAGCGGGTTCACCCGCGAACACCGGTGTGGCCGGTGTCATTGGACAGGATGTCCAGCTTCAGATCTGGCCCGGCCTGCGCCGCCACAGGCGACTGCCGACATAACAGGCGACCACGATTGCCGCATACACCAGCAGGAAGGGAATGACGCTGTAAAGTCCCGTACGTGGCAGCAGCATCAGCTTCACGAAAATCATCACATGGGCGCCAAACACCAGCGAGTGGGTAGCATTGACCAACCTCGCCAGCAACGCTCCGAATGCGGCGGCTGCGATCAGGTAGGCACCCGGCACCCACAGGGTGAAAGCATAAAAGTCCGCGAACAGCGACCAGCCCATGCCAAAGCCTTTCTGGTAGGCATCACCCGCCAACACGGCTTTCGACAGGTACTGCCCGAAATACAGTTGATCCAACGGGATACTGGTGCCGTTGAGGGCCGCCAGCGCAGGGGTGATCGGCAGTATGCCATGCACGTAGGCAAGGGCAGGATAGTGATCGATCTGCAAGGCGGAATGAATATACAGCGCAGTCAGCCCCTGGTTATCAATGAACCAGGGCAGCAGCAGCGCCTTGCTCGCTCCGAAGTCGATGCCGCGCGTACCCATTGCCGCCATCAATACGATGCCGCCCAGCAATACCGGAATGGCCAACAAGGCAATGCGGTCGATACGCCGTATTTTCGTATGAAACAGCCAGGCGCAAAGTAGGACAAAACCCATGATCCCGCCGCGAACACCTAATTGAAGATTGGCGGTGTAGTAGATGGCCAATAGCCCCAATACACACCAGCCCAGCCACTTGCTTCGCGAAGCGAAGGCCAGGCCCAGCGCCAGCAGCAGCCCATATTGTGCAGCCGTGCTACCGCGCGTGGTGAAGTCTGCTGATGCAGACCCATACAACGCCACGTAGCCGTTGTTGTGAACAGCTCGGTAGGCATCCGGGAAGCTGATCATGAACGCCAATGTGGAAACACTGGCCAACGCAATGGCCGGGATGAGCAGGGATGAGGTCCATTGCAGGTCTTGCCCGGTGGCGATGCTTGCCGGCTTTTTCCACAGGCTGAACATATACCCGGCGTGCATGGCATGCAGGCAAGTCACCAGGTAGAGCGTCAGCCGCAAGCCTTCGCGCGCGGTCAGCTCGATGGAGACGAAATCCGGCCGGTGCACCGAGAAGATATTGCTTTCCATCTTCAGCATTGCCACGTCAAAGCCCATGGCATAGGCGATGAAGCGACCACCAATGAACAAAGCCGTGCAGCCGAGGAAAAAGAAGTAGCTATGTACAAGCGTGCGATGCACCAGCGCGCTGGATACGAGCATGAAGGCCAACGACCCCACCATGCTTATCGTCGCCCAAGCCTGCGCCTGTTGCAGCGTCGCAGACTCGGGGGCAATCAGCCAGAGGCAGAAGAATATCGGTATGAGGGCAACAGAAGCCAGTGCGACATTACGCGGGTTGCAAGCTGAATCGAATACACCGTATTTGCTGAACATGCGAATCACGATCCCTCATCAGTGGTGGTTCCCTGCGAGCCCATCACATCAGCTGAACCCTGTACTAGCGGCCCAGCTTCATTGATTCGAGCATTGCCGCATTTACGCGGTGAACATCATATTTTTCCTCGGCTAGTGCCCGGCTGGTCCGCCCCATCTGCTCGCGCAGCTCGCCCGAGCCGGCCAGGCGGGCCATGGCCGTCGCCAGTTCGCCTGCGCTGCCTGGCGCGACCAGGAAGCCATTGACTCCATCCTGAACCGTCTCGCGGCACCCGGGTGCATCGGTGGTGATCACTGCCCGCCCACTGGACATGGCTTCCAGTACCGAACGTGGCGTGCCTTCGCGATACGATGGCAGCACGAATACGCTGCAGTTGGCGAGGTAGGGTTTCACATCGCTTACCGCGCCGTGATAGTGGACGATGCCCTCTCGTACCCAACCGTCCACAACCTCAGCGTTGATGCCTGACGGGTTCGAGTCCAAGGGGCCGACCAAATGTACCTCGGCGTCCGGGTGTTGCGCCTTGAGCGTGCGGGCCGCATCGATGTACTCGAGTACGCCTTTGTCCTTCAGTAACCGGCCCACGAACAAGAAGCGCGGCAGAGGCGGTAGCGGTGCCACCGGGTAGCGTTGGGTGTCGACGCCCGATCCATTGACCACCCAGGTCGGCAGTGCAGCCTTCACCAGCCGCTGTTCCTTGAACAACTGCTGGTCATCAGGGTTCTGGAAAAACAGGCCATGGGCGAAGCGCAGGCCGAACCGGTACAACCCGGAGGCGATACGGTTGATCAGCTTGCGCTTGAAGCTCGACTCGACATCGGTGAAGGCATAACCCAGCCCGGTGATCAGTGCATAACGATGCCTGACACCGGCGAGGGCAGCGGCAGGCAAGCCATAAACCACCGGTTTGATGGTGTAGGCGAGGACCACATCCGCTTTGACTGCTCGCAGGCACTGACTGACCTGCAGCAAGTACCTCAGGTCGGCGAACGGGTTCAACCCCGCCCGGGACATGGGGACTACATGGTACCCGACGCCCTTGTCGGCCAGCCGTTGGCGAACAGAGTCATCATCTTCAGGAGCAATGGCCACGACTTCATGGCCATTGGCGCGCAGCGCATCCAGAAGGTCCCCGCGAAACCGGATCAGCGACTCGGCATGCCCGGCGATGACGGCGATTCTAGACATGCTTGCCTACATGGGTAATGTAATACGCTGCGCAATCCTGCAAGCCGGCTGCAATGCGATGGGTTGGCGAGTAACCCAGCAAAGACTGGGCCTTGGTGATATCTGCCTGCGAGTGGCGCACGTCTGCCGCCCTGAAATCGCGGTAAACGGGGGTCGCGTCCTTGAGTTGCGGTTTGCTGGTGGCAGCCAGGTCGCGAACATGACCAAACAGCTCGTTCAGAGTCGTACGGTCGCCCACGGCCACGTTGTAGACCTGATTGAACGCATCGGCATTCTGGGTCGTGGCAGCCAGCAGGTTGGCCTGTACGGCGTTGGCAACAAAGCAGAAGTCACGGCTGGTTTCACCGTCGCCATTGATGTAGATGGGCTCGTCGCGCAGCAGGGCGCCAAACCATTTTGGAATGACCGCCGCATAGGCGCCGTCAGGGTCCTGCCTTGGGCCGAACACGTTGAAGTAGCGCAGCCCGATGGTTTGCAAGCCATAGCAGCGGGCGAACACATCGGCGTACAGTTCGTTGACGTACTTGGTAACGGCATACGGAGACAACGGCTTGCCGATGCGGTCTTCAACCTTCGGCAGGCCAGGGTGGTCGCCGTAAGTCGAGCTGGACGCGGCATAGACAAAGCGCTTGACGCCAGCATCGCGGCTGGCGACCAGCATGTTGAGGAAGCCATCGATGTTGGTGCTGTTGGTGCGGATCGGGTCTTCCAGAGAGCGTGGAACGCTGCCCAGTGCTGCCTGGTGCAGCACGTAGTCGACACCCTCTGCCAAGGCCAGCTGGCAGTCTTCCAGCTTGCGGATGTCACCCTGTACGAATTTGAAATTTGCCCAGGCAGACGGTTCAACGGCCTGCTGTACAAGGTCCAGGTTTTTCTGGTGGCCGGTTTCGAAGTTGTCCAGGCCGATGACGCGCTGGTTCAGGCCCAGCAAGGTTTCGAGCAGGTTCGAACCGATGAAGCCGGCAACGCCGGTGACCAGCCAGGTACGCGGCGCAGTGGCCAGTTCACCAAGCAGTGTTTGGTAGGTGTTCATGCCATTCTCCATTACAGCCGCCAGAAGCGCGCGCCCGCTTGTTCCAGGGCTGGGCCGTCGCAGACACCTTTTACGTCAATGACGACAGGGGCGGTGTGCATCAGTTTCAGGTATTGCTCGGGTGCCCAGCGTGCATAGGCATCGTGTGCAACCGCTACTACCACGGCCGCGGCCGGCTTGAGCTGGTCCAGGGCCAGCAGAGTTACGCCATACTCGTGCTCGGCTTCCTCGGCGGCGGCTTCTGGGTCGAACACCTGTACAGTGACGCCAAAGTCCTCGAGCTCTTTGATGATGTCGATGACGCGCGAGTTGCGCAGGTCCGGGCAGTTTTCCTTGAAGGTCAGGCCGAGCAGGGTGACAACAGCACCAGCAATCGGGTGGCCGGCATGGATCATCTGCTTGATGGTCTGTTGGGCAATAAAGGCACCCATGCTGTCGTTGATGCGGCGCCCGGCCAGGATCACCTGAGGGATGTAGCCAAGCTTTTCGGCCTTGTGTGTCAGGTAATACGGGTCGACACCAATGCAGTGACCCCCGACCAGTCCCGGTTTGAACTTCAGGAAGTTCCACTTGGTGCCGGCAGCTTCCAGCACGTCAAGGGTATCGATACCCATGCGATCGAAGATCAGTGCCAGTTCATTCATCAATGCGATGTTCAGGTCGCGTTGGGTGTTTTCGATGACCTTGGCGGCCTCGGCCACCTTGATGGAGGCGGCTTTGTGCACCCCGGCAGTAACGACCGAGGCGTAGACGTCGGCGACGATTTCGAGGGTGGCTGCGTCCTGCCCGGAAACCACCTTCTTGATCTTGGTGAACGTGTGTTCCTTGTCGCCCGGATTGATACGCTCCGGGCTATAGCCCACGGTAAAGTCCACGCCGCATTTCAGGCCGGAAATGCGCTCCAGGATGGGCACGCAGATTTCTTCGGTTACCCCAGGGTAAACGGTGGATTCATAGACGACGATGTCGCCCTTTTTCAGCGCCTTGCCTACGGTTTCCGAAGCCTTGACCACGGGGGTGAGGTCGGGCTGGTGAGCATCGTCAATCGGCGTGGGAACAGCGACAATATGGAAGTCCGCCTTGGCCAGTACATCCGTCTGGCTGGTGAATTCGATTTGCCCCTGCGCGAGCTCTTCCTGGCTGACTTCATTGGTGCGGTCGTGGCCAGTGCGAAGTTCCTGCAGGCGAGCTTCGTTGATATCGAAGCCGATTACCGGCCCGTGTTTGCCAAATGCGACGGCCACGGGCAAGCCTACATAACCCAGCCCGACCACTGATACCTTTCTTGGATACATCGACATACCTCAAAGTAATGAAAGCTGCTGTTCAGAGGGTGCTTTTACGATCAAGCCAGGCCTGGAACATCAACACGGGCCAAAGCTGTTGCTGGTAGTTGCCATGGCCGCGAAGGTGCTTTTCCCAGACACTGCGAATCGGCCCAGGTACGAAATAACCTTCTTTCGCCAGCCGTTGCGGGTTGAGCAAAGACTCTGCCCAATCCCGCAACGGGCCGCGCAACCAATCGTGAAGTGGAATACCAAAGCCCATTTTCGGGCGTTCGATAAGTTCACGCGGAACATAGCGATAGAGTAGCTCGCGAAGTATCCACTTGGTGTTGCCATTACGGATTTTCAACGACATTGGCAATGTGGAGGCAAACTCCACGATGCGATGGTCCAGGAACGGTACGCGGGTCTCCAGGCTGACGGCCATGGCCGCGCGATCGACCTTGGCCAATATATCGTCTGGCAGATAAGTCAACGTGTCCTGGCGCATCATCCATGCAGCGAAGTCACTGTCGCCTACCGATGCCAGGCCTGGCAAGCGGGCACCGATGACCACGTCTGCGGCATTCTGCCATTGCGATACCACATGGTCGTACATGTGGCTGGCGCTTGCGTGGCGCATCACGCCAGCGAGTTTGTGCAGTTTTTCGCCTGGCAGGCGGACCCGCAGTGACGCCGGAGTAATGGGGCCCAAACCGTTGGCGATGGCATCCCAGCGGCCTGGTGGGGCAGCTTCGATCATGCGTGCGGCAAGCCTGCGTGCCGGGGCTGGCAAGCGGCCCAGTTTGTGCCACACCTTGGGCAGATACTGGTACCGGTTGTAGCCGCCAAACAACTCGTCCCCGGCATCGCCAGACAAGCTGACGGTGACGTGTTCGCGTGCCATCCGGGAAACCAGGTAGGTCGGAATCTGCGACGAGTCGGCGAAGGGTTCGCCATAGATGTCCGGCAGTTTCGGTACGATGCTCAATGCGTCGTCACCCGATACATAGAGCTCGGTGTGCTGTGTGCCCAGGTGCCGGGCCACTGCCTTGGCGTGCTCGGCCTCGTTGTAGCCGGGATTGTCGAAGCCAATGGTGAAGGTTTTGACCTTTTGCGCCGACAGCGACTGCATCAGGCTGACAATCAGTGTGGAGTCGATGCCGCCAGACAGGAATGCGCCCAGCGGCACGTCTGCGACCATCTGGTCGCTGATTGTACTGCGCAGCAGGTCGTGGAGCTTGTCGATAGCTTCGTTATCGGCGTATTGCGCCTGAGCGTCGGCGGCTACCTTCGGCACTTCCCAGTAACGCTGTGGGGCGCCGGTGGTACCGCTGTCCAGCGCGGCGCGGTCGAGCTCCAGCCAGGTGCCGGGCGGCAACTTGTGAATGCCCTGGTAGATGGAGTGGGGCGCCGGGACGTAGGCGTACTTCAGCAGCAGAGCCAGGCTGTCGCGGCAGATGTCTGCGTGGAAGCCGGGGTGTGCCTCGATGGCCTGCAATTCGGATGCGAATAGCAGCGCGCCGTTCTGGTAGCCATAATACAGCGGCTTTTCGCCGATCCGGTCGCGGGCAAGGGTGAGGGTTTCACGGTCCCGGTCCCATACCGCCAGGGCAAACATACCGACCAGCTTGCACAGGGTTTGTTCTATACCCCAAAACTCGAAGGCAGCCAGCATGACTTCGGTGTCTGAATGGCCGCGCCAGGGTATTGACCCTTGGGCGGCAGCTTCGAGGGTTTTGCGCAATGCCTGGAAGTTGTATATCTCACCATTGAAGACCATGACATAGCGGCCATTGGCCGATGCCATTGGCTGGTGGCCTGCGGCGCTCAAGTCGACAATAGCCAGCCGGCGGTGGCCAAGGAACAGTCCTGCACCGTTGTCCCAGGCGCCGGCATCGTCCGGGCCGCGGTGAACAATGGCGTCGGTCATGCGGGTCAACGCGCTGGGCGCGTCGTACCTGCCTTGGCTGTTGGGGTGCCAGAACCCTGCAATACCACACATAGCACAATCCCTTGATAATCAATTGGGTTGAGGTTTCTCGCGCAAGGCAGTGAAGATGCCATGTTTGACCGCAAGGGCACAGATGATCATGTAGAGGCTGAAGACCGGCTGTCGGAGCATGAAGTGAGCGCCGGAAAAAATCATCAGCACCACCAGTACTGCCAGCGAGTACGAGTCGCGGGCCTGGCAAGCCTTTACCAGCAGCCACAGGTACAAGGCTGCAAACAGTAGCACGCCGATGATGCCCACCTGGGTCAGCATGTCGAAGCCAAGGTTATGGGCCTCTTCTTTTTTAGCCGGGTCTTCAAGATACGAGAATGCCCCTGGGCCATGCCCGATGAACGGGGCCTGCAGCCAGGCCTCGTACGCATGAATCCACAGCGTCTTGCGCACACCGCTTTTGTTCTGGTCGAAGCCCACGCCGATGAGCGAGTCGGACTTGCCGGGCGCGAATGCCGGGCTGCTGCCCTTTGCAGGCGCTGTGCCGAAGATCGAGGCCACGGCGCCGGAAACAGCAGTCTCGGCCTTGACTAGTTGTTCGCGGCCCGGCCCGTCGACCATGACCTTGAAACTGGCGAAAGCCAGCACGAACGCGGCCAGTGTGGTGCCGAACAGCCTCCAGTTGAACGGCTTGGCCCAAACCAGCGCCACGCCGGTCAGCAATGGCAAGCCGATGAACCAGGCCAGCAGCAAGGCATCGCTGCGTACACAGATACCCAAAACGAAGAACGCCCAGATCAGTCCGAAGTTTCGCAGCCAGCGCTTGCCTTGCCATTTGGTATCGCGGTAGACCGCCAACAGCCAGAACGGTATGGGCAGCAAAAGCAGACCAAGCTGGTTCGGGTTGGTAGACCAGGCAGACAGGCGCGACGGGAAGTCGGTGTTGATACCCAGCAAGCCTGCCAACTCGGTCGCATCGGTAGCGAAGCACAGGAATGGTATGAGCAACATCAGGCCGGGGACGAGCACCAGTGCCTTGATGAAGTGTTCGAACTGCTGCTTCGAAGCCTGTTCCAGGCAAGCGATGGCCATGAGCGAGAAGCAGCCTGAATACAAGTAGGCGGCAGCGGTATGCATGGAGCTGGCGCCCTTGACCGTACCGAGCAGCATGGCCACTGCCGCGATGGCAATGAAACCCATCCAGAACAGCATGACTGGATGCTTGAGATATCGTATGGCCTGCCTGTAGCGCAGCGCCCAGAGAAACAGCAGCATGACCATGACTTCGCCGATACCTATCGGCATGCTGCCAAAGCGCAGCTCTGTCGCAACCGACGCGAAAACGACCAGCGCAGCGCCGATCGCAATGGAGTTCACCTTGCTCATCACACCTACCTGATAACACGCAACTGCTTCGCCAGAAGGGCGAGCCAACACACTGATACGGCTAGCAGAAGCAGGGGGACCACTACTGACATGCCGTGAATGAGGGGGACAGCGAATACGCCTATGGCGACGCCCGCCCAGGGCAGCAAGCCCACAATCGAGCTGCCCCAGGGTGACGCCAGCAGGGCGCCGTTGCGGCAGTCGACAATGACCACGGCAAGCATCTGGGAGGCGAACCAGGCCCAGCCGATTTCCCGCGTACCCTCGCCTTGGAAGGCATACAGGGTGGCAGCGCCGGCTACCAGCGACAGCAGGTTGATCAGCAGAGCGGTGCCTGCATCTTTCTGAGCCTGAAGGAACTCATAACCCAGGCGAACATGGCCAGACATGCAGATGCCTGCCAGCAGCCCTGCGGCAAACGGCGCGGCCGCCTGCAGTGGCGGGAACCTCTGTGCCAGCAGCGGGAACACCGCCAGCCCGGCCAATGTGAGTGTGGCGTAAACCAAGGCGCTGCCCAGGTTTATCTGACTGATCATGCCTTGTAGCCACGTGCGTTTTTTGGCGTCGGCCAGCCACTGGCATATTCTTGGATAAACCAGCACCGGGTACAGGGTGGCGACGAACCATACCTTGTTGAGTACGTCATACACCGACCTGTACTTGCCCAGTGTTTCGGCGCCGTACGCGTGGCTGATATAGATAGAGATGAACTCGGTGGCAAGCACCTGCAGCAGCGCGACACCGACGATGGGGGCGGCCTGGCGATAGAGTGCGCCGACGAAGCCCCAGGCGACCTGGCCGCCTGCTTCGCTGGCCTTGCCGCGCCAGAACAGCCAGAGGATCAGGTAGTCGGGGACCTTGCGCAGGACGATGGCCGCCAGCACCCATTCGATTTGCTGGGTGCTGGCAGCAACGATGGCGACGGTAAAGAAGCGGCTCAACTGAATGCACAGTTGATATTGCGCATAGGTGAAGTGCCGGCCGTGCAGCACATTGAGCATCTGGAAGTACTGGCCAGGCAGCGCCATTACATATTCGACCAGCGCTGCGGCACCAATCCAGTAGGCAAGGTCCAGGCGTTCGGTGCGCAGCGGGAACAACTGTGAGACACCTTCGGCAACCAGGGGCGTGCTGATCAGCAGTACCAGGCCGGTGATGATGTACGTTGCCCGCGATGAGCGGATCAGTTGGCTGCGCTGTTGGTCGTTGGCCGAGTAAGCGCTGCTGACCACCGACTTGGACAGGGCCGAGTCGAGAAACAGCAGGGTGCTGGAGAGAATGATATAGATGGAATAGAAGCCATAGCCATCGAACCCGATGAAGTACACAACAATCGGGATAATCAAGATATTGAGTAGGAAATTCAGGCCGTTGGCAGAATAGAGTGCCAAGGATTTTTTCAACCAGCTATTCAACCTCATCTCCCTATGCCGAGTTTAATAGATTTCGGCATTCCGGTTGCCTACGCGGGTGGTTTGGGGCGTGAGGCCCATTATTATGGTGCGGCGCAAGCAGCTCCCAGCTGGCCTTCCAGCAGCAAGGGGCCGGTAATGATACTGGATAGGGCGACTCTGGCAAGGGGCTTGAATAGAGCACGGGAGGGGGGATTTTCACGAGTAAGCAGTGGGAAGGATTTTGCTGGTAGATAATTCGAGATTGGCTGTAGGACTTTTCCGTTTGTTGCCTTAATTTTAGGAAAGTCCGGCGCGGGGCCGCCAGGCAGGCCTTGGTTGCCCGGAAGAATAAACGTGGCCGTCGAGTGAAGTCTGGCAACGTAAAATGGGCAGAGTTCCCTATAGGCGCAATGGTTGGCAATAGTTCTCGCCGAGGCTCGGCGGCTCAAGTGGTGATTTCCGGCGCTGCGGAAAATCTATATGCCGCCTGCCAAGCCCTGAATCCTGGGAGGCTGATGCTACGGCAACCCTGGATCGCAGCAGTCCAGGGTTTTCCCCACCCCCCCAACCCGCGTATCATCCCCTCACACAAATCTGAAATTCCCCACGCCAGCTCCCGACCACAAGTCTTGCTTCCCCCGCGTGCACAGCAGCTTCAGATAACCAGACAATCATCAGTGATACAGGATGACCAGCCACACACGTGGCTAGGCCAGGCATGCCGGCTGTCCGCAGGATGGGACGGTGCCCGATGAGTTTTGAAGGAATAGGTTTTGATCAAGCGTAGACAGGTTGCAATCGTTGGTTGTTCGTATCGTTTCCCCGGCTCCACGTCTGCCAGCTTCTGGCAGAACCTGATGGCGGGGCGTGACCTGGTCACCCAGGTTGACGCCTCCCGTTGGGAAAAAGCCGAGTTCCTGCACCCGGACAAGGCCAATCCTGCTACCAGCTACACCTTTGCCTCCGGTACCCTCGGCGACATCAGTGCCTTCGATGCGGGCTTCTTCAATATATCGCCGCGCGAAGCGGCGATGATGGACCCGCAACAGCGCATCCTGCTGGAACTGTGCTGGGAAACCTTCGAAAACGCCGGGGTCAAGCCATCCAGCCTGCGTGGCAGCAACTGCGGCGTGTACCTGGGTATTGCCAGCGTCGAGCAGGCCTACCGTCTGGTCGATGACATGGCCTCGATCGACGGCGCCACCGCCACCGGCAATACCATGAGCATCGCCGCCAACCGGCTGTCGTTCTTCTACGACCTGCGCGGCCCGAGCATGGCCATCGATACCGCCTGTTCCTCGTCGCTGGTGGCGTTCCACCAGGCTTGCCAGGCAATCCTCAGCGGTGATGTCGACCAGGCCGTGACCGGTGGCATCAGCCTGCACATGCACCCGTTCGGCTTCATGATCTTCTCCAAGGCCACCATGCTCTCGCGCACTGGCCGTTGCCAGTCGTTCGACGAGAACGGTGACGGCTATGCCCGTTCCGAAGGCGGTGGCCTGTTCCTGCTCAAGGACTACGATCAGGCCGTGGCCGATGGCAACACCATCCTCGCGGTGGTGGCGGCCAGTGCGGTGAACACCGATGGTCGCAAGTCCAGCCTGACCCTGCCCAATGCCGAGGCCCAGGCGGCGCTGCTGCGCCAGGCCTACGCCAAGGCGGGCATCGCCCCTGAACAACTCGACTACCTGGAAGCCCATGGTACCGGGACTTCGGTGGGTGACCCGATCGAGACCCGCGCTATCGGCGAGGCCCTGGGCCAGGCGCGTGGCGCCGGCAATCCGCTGCCGATCGGCTCGGTCAAGAGCAACCTCGGCCACCTCGAAGCCGCCTCTGGCGTGGCCGGCCTGATGAAGGCGCTCAACTGCATGGCCGAGCGCACGGTGCCCGCGACCATCGGGGTCAAGGCACTCAACCCGAATATCCCGTTCGGCGACCTCAACCTGCAGGTGGTCACCGAGCCGCTGCCGCTCAAGCGCGAAGGCCAGTTGACCGTTGGCGTCAACTCGTTCGGCTTTGGTGGGGCCAATGCCCACGTCATCCTGCAGAGCGCCGAGCCGCAGCACCCTGCAGCGCCACAGGTCGGCAAGCGCAGTGTACCGCTGCTGCTCAGTGCCAAGACCGAACAGGGCCTGCGAGCCACTGCCGAGCGTTTTGCCGCCTACCTGGCCGAGCATGCCGACGCCGATTACTACGATGTGGCCTACCAGGCCATGTTCCGCCGCGATGCCCACGCCCACCGCCTGCTGCTGATCAGCGACAACGCCGCTGAAGCTGCCCAGGCACTTGACGACTATGCCCAAGACCCGAGCCTCAGCGAGCTCAGCGCCGTGCTCGAAGCCGGCCAGGCGCTGGATGCCGCCAGTGGCCCGGTGTTCGTCTACTCCGGCAATGGCTCGCAGTGGCAAGGCATGGGCCGGGCGATGCTCGGCCAGCCGCTGTTCGCCGCCGCCATCGACGAAGTGGACGCGCTGTTCCAGCCGTTGGCGGGCTATTCGCTGCGTGCCGAGCTGCTGGGCGACAATGGCGAAGGCCGCTACGCCCGTACCGAAATCGCCCAGCCGGCGCTGTTTGCCCTGCAGGTGGCGGTTACCCGCGTACTGGCCGCCGAAGGCATTCGCCCGGTGGCCGTGATCGGTCACAGCGTGGGTGAAGTGGCCGCCGCCTGGGCCAGCGGTGCGCTGAGCCTGGAAGATGCGACGCAAGTCATTTTCCACCGCAGCCGCCTGCAAGGCTTGACCCGTGGCACCGGCCAGATGACCGCCGTTGGCCTCTCGGGCGAGGCGACCGCAGCACTGATTACCGAGCTGAGCCTTGAGGGCCGCGTGGTCGTCGCTGGCGAAAACAGCGCCCGTGGCGCTACCGTGGCGGGTGAGGTCGACGCCCTGGCCGTGCTCGAAGAAGCCCTGGCCGAGCGCCAGGTCTTCGCTCGCCGCCTGGACCTGGATTACGCCTTCCACTCGCCAGCGATGAACCCGATCGAGCAGGCAGTGGTCGCGGATCTCGCGCACATCCGTCCGCAAGCGACGCAGATCCCGTTCTACTCAACCGTGGTCGGAGGCGAGCTGGCCGGCGAGCGCCTGGGCAGCGATTACTGGTGGCAGAACATCCGCTTCCCGGTGCTGTTCCAGGGGGGCCTCGACGCGCTGGTGCGCAACGGCCTGAACCTGTTCGTCGAAGTCGGCCCGCACCCGATCCTGCGCAGCTACGTGACCGATGTGCTGGCCCAGTGCGAGCAAGCGGGCCAGGTGGTGGTCACGCTCAAGCGCAACGACCACAGCTCGCAGTTGCTGGAGCGCAGCGTGGCGCGCCTGCTGATCGCCGGCGTCGAGCCACAGTGGCCGGAGCGCTTCCCGGTCGCCGGCCGCCCGGTCAGCCTGCCCAACTACAGCTGGCAGCGTGATCACTTCCAGCTGCCGGTCAGCGCCGAGTCGCTCAACACCCTCAACCGCGAGCGTGTGCACCCGTTGCTGGGTTACCCGCTGGTCGATCAGGCGCTGACCTGGGAAAACCGCCTGGACACGCAACAGTTCCCCACCCTGGGTGACCACAAGGTGGGTGAGTCGGTGCTGTTCCCGGGTGCTGGCTTCACCGAGCTGGCACTGGCCGTGGCGCAACTGCACCAGCCTGGCGAGTTCGTCGACATTGAAGAGCTGGAAATCCACAACCCGTTGCTGCTGAGCAGCGAGGGCAGCAAGAAGGTGCGCGTGCAGGTCGAGGAGGCCGATGGCACCCTGCGCATCAAATCGCGCTCCCTGGCCCAGCGCGAAGACTGGGTGCAGCATGTGGTCGCACGCCTGCCGGGCGAAGCCCGTGGTGTGCTGCTTGGCGGCCGCGCGCCAGCCTTGCCACAGCGCCCGGCGGACTTCACTGCCGAGCAGCACCTGGCGCTGACCTGCGCGGTCGGCCTCAACTACGGCCCGGCCTACCAGACTGTAGCGGCAGCCTGGGTCGAGGCGGAGCGGGTGCTGGCCCAGCTGGCCGTACCGGCCGTGATCGAACACGAACTGGCCGGCTTGCACCTGCACCCGGCCTTGCTCGACGGTGCCTTCCAGCTGATCACCGAGCTGTTGGCCAGCCGCCCGGGCCGCAACCACGGCCTGGCGTTCATCCCGGTCAAGCTGGGCCGTATCGCCTTCAGCAAGGCCGGCGGCGTGCCGGTGCTGGCCGAAGTGCGCCAGCTCAAGCGCACCGAACATTCGTTGCTGGTCGACTTCACCCTGTTCGATGCCAACGGCGACGCCGTGTTGGCGATCAAGGATGCGCGCATGCGTGCCGTGCGCCTGCAATACGACCGCAGTGGCGAGATCAAGCGCCTGGGCCACGTAGGCCTGGCCGCCCCAGGCAAGGTACTGCCGGTGCAGCGCCAGGCGCTGGCCGCGACACCGCTGGCAGGCCTGCTGCAAAGCCTGGCCGACGAGCCGGCGCAGGTGCGTTACCTGAATGAAGTCGAGCCGTTGCTCGACGTGCTCTGCGCAAGCTTCATGCTCGACCTGGTCGAACAGGCCGGTGGCCGCCTGAGCGCCGAGCAGGTGGCGCTGTGGTCCCAGGGCCAGGGTGAGTTCCTGGCCAGCTTGCTGCGCAACGCCGAGCAGGACGGCAGCCTGGTGCGCGGCGCCGATGGCAGCTGGCAGTTGGCCGACACCGGCGAGCGCCCGTCGTCCGAGGCCATCTGGCAGGAGCTGTTCCAGAGCTACCCGGAGTACTTCCAGATCATCCATTCGGTGGGCCGCATTGGCCGCCACCTGCAGGCCTTGCTCGATGCCAGCCAGGCGCTCGACACCTTGCTGCCGCGGGAAACCAGCGGCGCCAGCCTGGCGCGCCTGGTGCTGGGTGCAACCGGCCAGCAACGCGTACTCGCTGGCATCGGCCAGACCCTCGACGCCCGCCTGGCGCAGTTGCCGGCCGGGCAGCGTCTGCGGGTGCTGGAGTTCGGCCTCGGCGGGCCGTCGTTTGCCGAGCTGCTGTATGCCGGGCTGGATTTCGACCGCATCGACGTGGTTTACGCTGTGGCCGAGCCAGAGCTGCAGCAACACCTGCGCGACAACTGCCCGGCACTGAGCGTGGTCGGGCTTGAACAACTGGCCGAGGCCGGCAGTTTCGACTGGGTGCTGGTACCGAGCGACCTCGGTGCCTTGGGCACCGTGGGTGACGCCGTGCGCCAGGCCGCTGCGCAGCTCAACCCGCATGGTCAGTTGGCGTTGCTGGGGCAGTACCCGGCACGCTGGGCCGACTTTGTCTTCGGTGCCCACGCCGACTGGTGGTTGGCCGGCCCGCAGCACGCGCTGTCGCGTCAGCAAGGCCCGGCTTTCTGGGGCCATGAACTGCAACGCCATGGCCTGACCACGCTGCGTACGCTCGATGCTCTGCCAGGCAGTGCCTGCGGCAGTTACCTGCTGCTGGCCGACAAGCCTGCCGGCGGGGCAGCTGCTGCGGTCGAGTTGGCCGTGCAACGCTGGGCCGTGCTGGCCGAAGCGGGGCAGGGCGCCGCACAGTGCCTGGCCGCGCAATTGCGCGAGCAAGGCCAGCAGGTCAGCCTGTTGCTGCCTGGTGATGCCGAGGCCCTGGCCACGCAGCTTGGCGCCCTGGATCAGGCGCCGGAGCACGTAGTGCACCTGGCCGGTTTCGACAGCGCGGCCGGCCTGGATGGCCAGGCCGAACGCTGCATGCAGGCGGCCGCCCTGGTGCAGGCCTGCGAGGCGTTGAACATCGCGCCGCAGTGCTGGCTGTTCAGCCGCGGTGCTGCCGAGCACCTGTATGCCAGCGACAGCGCCGCCAATGTCGATGCCATCGCCGATGCCGCCTTCTGGGGCTTTGGCCGCACCCTGGCCAACGAATCGCCAAGCTGCCGCATCCGCTTGCTCGACCTGGCCCACGGCGCCTCGCCGTCGCTGGCGCTGCCTGCGCTGCTGAACGCCGACAGCGAAACCGAACTGGCACTCGATGGCGAGGGGCGCCGCTACGTGCCGCGCCTGCGGGTGCTGGCCAATGCCGCGCCAGCCGAGCAAGCCCGTGAGCAGTGGGTGTGCCTGGGCTTCGACCTGCCCGGCCAGTTGCGTAATCTGCGCTGGGAAGTGCGCGAGCCGCGCCAGCCAGCGGCCGACGAGCTGGACATCGCCGTGCGCGCCACCGGCCTGAACTTCCGTGACGTGATGTTCGCCCTCGGCCTGCTGTCTGACGAAGCCATCGAAAACGGCTTCTCTGGCCCGACCCTGGGCTTCGAATTTGCCGGCGTCGTGCAGGGCAAGGGCGCCGATGTGCTGGGCGATTTTGCCCCGGGTGATCGCGTGGTCGGTTTCGGCCCTTGCAGCTTCGCCAACCGCCTGGTGACAAACGCCAACGCCGTGGCCCGCATCCCTGAAGGCATGTCGTTCGAAGCGGCGGCGACCATCCCGAGCACCTTCTTCACCGTGTACTACGCGCTGCATCACCTGGCGCGCCTGGAGCCGGGCGAGAAGGTGCTGATCCACGGCGCCGCCGGTGGTGTCGGCATTGCCGCGATCCAGATCGCCAAATGGCTGGGCGCCGAGATCCACGCCACCGCTGGCAGCGACGAGAAGCGCGACTTCCTGCGCCTGCTGGGTGTCGACAACGTCTACGATTCACGTTCGCTGGCCTATGCCGACCAGGTACTGGCGGCCACGGGCGGGCGTGGCGTGGATGTGGTGCTCAACTCCCTGGCTGGCGAGGCGATCAACCGCAATTTCCGCGTGCTCAAGCCGTTCGGCCGCTTCCTCGAACTGGGCAAGCGCGACTTCTACCAGAACACCCGCATCGGCCTGCGCCCGTTCCGCAACAACATCAGCTATTTCGGCATCGACGCCGACCAGTTGATGAGCGAACGCCCGCAGCTCACCCGGCGCTTGTTCGCCGACATGATGGCGCTGTTCGAACAGGGCATCCTGCACCCGCTGCCGTTCCGCGAGTTCGACGCCAACCAGGTGGTCGAGGCCTACCGCTACATGCAGCAGGCGCGGCAGATCGGCAAGGTCGTGGTGACCTACGGCAACCCCATCGAACACACCGTCGAGACCCGTGAACAGCCGCAACGCGCGCTGCAGCTGGCCGCCGATGCCAGCTACCTGGTCACCGGAGGCCTGGGTGGCTTCGGCCTGCGAACCGCGCAGTGGCTGATCGACAAGGGTGCCCGCCACCTGGTACTGCTCGGCCGCCGCGGCCCGGCCAGCACCGAGGCACAACCGCAGCTGGCGCTGTGGCAGGCCCAGGGCATCGATGTGCAGGCGGTGGCCTGCGACATCACCGACCGTGCCCAACTGCAAGGTGTGGTCGAGCGCATCGCCACCAGCCCGTGGCCACTGCGTGGTCTGGTGCACGCCGCGACGGTGATCGACGACAGCCTGATCCGCAACCTCGATGGCGAGCAGCTGCAGCGCGTACTGGAGCCCAAAGCCAAGGGCGCGCAGTACCTGCATGAGTTGACCCAGGGCCTGGCGCTGGACTTCTTCGTGATGTTCTCGTCTGCCACCACCCTGTTCGGCAACCCGGGCCAGGCCAACTACGTGGCCGCCAACCATTGGCTCGAAGCCCTGGCGCGGCATCGCCGGGCCCAGGGCCTGGCCGCCACTGCCGTGCTCTGGGGGGCGATCGACGATGTCGGCTTCCTGGCCCGCAACAGTCAGATCAAGGACGCCCTGCAAAGCCGCATGGGCGGTGCTGCGCTGCGTGCCGAGGCGGCCTTGGCGCAGCTCGAAACCATGCTGCTCGACGGCGACAACGGCCATGGCGTGCTGGAGCTGGACTTCAAGGCGCTGTCGCGCTTCCTGCCCACCGCCAGCACCCCGCGCTTCATCGAACTGGCTCGTACCCACGGTGGCGACCAGGACGATGACAACGACGGTGAAGACATCCAGCGCATGCTTGCCGAACTGGATGACGCCGAGTTGCTGGAGCGCTTTGCCGAAATGCTCAAGCATGAGGTGTGCGAGATCCTGCGTCTGCCGCCAGCGCGCCTGGACAGCCAGCGCCCGTTGCAGGAGCTGGGCCTGGACTCGCTGATGAGCGTGGAGCTGGTGGTTGCCCTGGAAGAGCGCTTCGGCATCCGCTTGCCGGTGATGGAACTGAGTGAAAGCTCCAGCATCGACAAGCTCAGCGTGCGCCTGCTCGAGCTGCTGCGTGGCGAAGCTGGTGGCGGTGAAGTGCAGCTGGCGCAGAACGTGCTTGCCCGTCACGGCAGCGAACTCAGCGCCGAGCAGGTGGCTGAACTGAATGCGGAGCTGGCCGATGCCAGCGTGGCACCTAACCGTCTGATTGATTAAGAGCCCTAGATGACAGCCAGAACCCCCACCGGCCTCGGTGGCGACACCAAGCAACGCCTGATCCAGCAAGCGCTTGCGCGCCGGCGCAGCGAGGCCGGTGCAAGCGCCGAAGGCGCGACCCTGGAGCAGGCGCAGCAGGCCGCGCTGAAAGTGCCCGAAGCGTTTTACCGCTTTGACCAGCACCCGGGTTACCAGCAGTTGCGGGTGATGCAGCAGGGGGCCGTGCGGTTGGGTTTGAGCAACCCGTTCTTCCGCCTGCACGAAGGCACTGCCGGTGCCGAGACGCGCATTGGCGAACGCGAGTACCTCAACTTCGCCAGTTACAACTACCTGGGTTATTCCGGCCACCCCGTTGTGGCCGAAGCGGCCAAGGCAGCCATCGATCGCTACGGCACCTCGGTGTCGGCCAGCCGCCCGGTATCGGGCGACCGCCCGCTGCACCGCGAGCTCGAGCGTGAGCTGGCCAGTTTGTACGAGGTGGATGATGCCGTGGTCATGGTCAGCGGCCATGCCACCAACGTCACCACCATCGGTTACCTGTTCGGCCCGCGCGACCTGGTGGTGCATGACGAGCTGATCCACAACAGCGTGCTGCAGGGCATTCAGTTGTCTGGTGCGCGCCGCCTGAGTTTCCCGCACAACGACTGGCAGGCGCTCGACCGCCTGCTGGGCGAGCAGCGCCAGCATTTCGAGCGGGTGCTGGTGGTGGTGGAGGGCATCTACAGCATGGATGGCGACTACCCGGAGCTGCCGCGCTTCGTCGAGCTCAAGCGCAAGCACAAAGTGTTCCTGATGGTCGACGAAGCCCACTCGCTGGGTGTGATGGGGGCAACGGGCAAGGGCATTCGCGAGCACTTTGGCCTGGCGGGTGATGATGTCGATATCTGGATGGGGACGCTGAGCAAGACCTTGTCCAGTTGCGGCGGTTACATTTGTGGCAGCACGGCGCTGGTCGAGCACCTGAAGTTCCTGGCGCCGGGGTTCCTGTACAGCGTGGGCATGCCGCCAGCGGTCACGGCCTCGGCCCTGGCGGCGCTGAAGTTGCTGGCGGGCGACCGCGAACGAGTCGCCCGGGTGCAGGCGCGTGGTGAGCTGTTCCTGCGCCTGGCGCGCGAGGCCGGGTTGGACACCGCGACCAGTACGGGGCTGGCGGTCATTCCGGTGATTACCGGCAGTTCATTCAAGGCCGGGCGGTTGTCCAGCGCCCTGTTCGAGCGCGGGATCAATGCTCAGCCGATCCTCTACCCGGCAGTGCCCGAGCAATCCGCGCGGGTGCGGTTCTTTGTGTCGTGCGAGCATACCGAGGAACAGATTCGTCATACCGTGGCGGCGGTGGCCGAGGAGATGGCCAGGCTCGGCTAAGGCAGGCCCGGCCCCTTCGCGGGGCAAGCCCGCTCCCACAGGATTGTCAGTGCCTGAAAGCCAGTGGAGAGGCCTGTCAGTGCCTGAAAGCCAGTGGAGAGGCCTGTCAGTGCCTGAAAGCCAGTGGAGAGGCCTGTCAGTGCCTGAAAGCCAGTGGAGAGGCCTGTCAGTGCCTGAACG
>NZ_JBIVHT010000017.1:0-62939 GCF_044749325.1 Pseudomonas sp. NPDC089428 | reverse complement strand
TGAAAGCCAGTGGAGAGGTCTGTCACTGCCTGAAAGCCAGTGGAGAGGTCTGTCACTGCCTGAAAGCCAATGGAGAGGCCTGTCACTGCCTGAAAGCCAGTGGAGAGGCCTGTGTGTGCCTGAAAGCCAGTGGAGAGGTCTGTCACTGTCTGAAAGCCAGTGGAGAGGCCTGTCAGTGCCTGAAAGCCAGTGAGGAGCCTGTGGGAGCGGGCTTGCCCCGCGAAGAGGCCGGTGTGTCATACCCAGATCGCATCCCAATATGGATAATCCCTCGCACGCTTCACCAGGCCCGCCCTGATCGGATTGGCGATGATGTACCTCGCCACTTGCCGCACACTCTCTTCCCGGCGCAACGCCCGGTCTTGATAGCCTGCCTGCCATATTTTCCTGCGCGGCATGCCTGCTTGATACAGCGCATGACTGCTACGTGATTTGAACCGACGCATCAAACAGCACAAGGTGCCAGTCTGCAGTTCAATCAGCCAATGGATATGGTCGGGCATGACCACCCAGGCCAGCGACCGGCACAGGCCGTCTCTTTCTGCCTCGCGCATCTGAAGTATCACAGCGCGGGCGAAGCGCATGGGAGTGAAGATGCGTTTTCGCTGGTGAGTTACTGTTGTCAGCAGATACAGACCACCGGGTTGAGAGAAGCGGCCACGGCGCAGGAGGTGGGATTCGGCACGTTCCATGTGTTGTCCCTAGATGGATGTTCAAGGCAACACTAGGTGATGTTCTTGGCGGGCAACTGGCGAATAGGTTGCAGAATATTGGTTGCCAGTAACGGCCCTTTCGCGGGGCAAGCCCGCTCCCACAGGGACTGTCGCTGCCTGAAGGCGAACAATGCACCTGAGCTACTGCTGGATGATCACTGCCAGAGAGTGAGTGGTGCAGCAGGGCAGTTACGGGATGATCACTGCCAGAGAGTGAGTGATGCAGCAGGGGCAGTGACTGGATGATCGCTGCCAGAGAGTGAGTGATGCAGCAGGGCAGTGACTGGATGATCACTGCCAGTGAGTGAGTGATGCAGCAGGGCAGTTACAGGATGATCACTGCCAGAGAGTGAGTGGTGCAGCAGGGCAGTTACAGGATGATCACTGCCAGAGAGTGAGTGATGCAGCAGGGCAGTGACTGGATGATCACTGCCAGAGAGTGAGTGGTGCAGCAGGGCAGTTACGGGATGATCACTGCCAGAGAGTGAGTGATGCAGCAGGGCAGTGACTGGATGATCACTGCCAGAGAGTGAGTGATGCAGCAGGGCAGTGACTGGATGATCACTGCCAGAGAGTGAGTGGTGCAGCTGTGCAGCAGCTGAATGATCACTGCCAGAGGTTGAATGGACCTGAGCTGCCACTGGATGGGGCACTGCCAGAGGGGAAGTGAGGCACCAGGGTAGCTGCAGGATGATCACTGCCCGGTGGCCAGTGATCATCCTGTGGGAGCGGGCTTGTCCCGCGAAGGGGCCATCTCAGGCTGCACAAGGCTCAGATGTGCGGCGTCTCATAGGCATTCAACTGTTCCACAAACCGCCAGTGGCTCTTCTTGTCAAAGCCCATCCAGCGTTTCAAACGTATATCCCAACGCATGTGATGATTGGCAATCCACGGCAAGGCAAACAGGTGCGCACCGCGCCACGGGATGAACGGGTTGCGGCGCAGGCTGGCATAGATCTCCACCCGGTGGCTGGCCTGGCGGCTGGCGCAGCGGGCGTGGAAACCGGAGGTGTCGGCGACTACCAGGGTGTTGGCCGGCACGGCGAAACGGCGCGGGGCGGGCAGGCCGAGGGCGGCCAGTTCTGGCTCGTCGATACGGAACGAACCTTCACGGTGCATCTGCTCCGGCGAGTGCGCGGCACCCAGGCTCTGCCGGTATTCCCAGGCCAGGCGCTCCGGGGTCAGGCGGTGCGAGCCCGGCACATAGCTGAACGGGCCCTGGTCATCCTCCACGTCATCGAGGAACAACCACGCCTTGGCCGTCGGGTGGAAGGTGTCGGCATGCAACCGAGTCTGCGGGTCCTGGTCGGCATTGGCCGCATCAATCACGATCGACTGCAGCTGATAGGTGATGCCACCGGTATTCGACGATGCATACGAAATCAGGTCGCGCACGCCCTGGTCGGCGACGAACGCCGCACTGGCCGGGTTGGCCGCCAGCACATCCTGATCCAGGCTGACCCGGCGCGTGACTGCACGGCCCTGGCGCATCTCCCAGCCGGTGCTGCGCAGCGCCCCCAGTTCGGCGCGCAAGGCAGCGAACTGCTCGGCCGGCAAAGCGTTCTCGCGGATGAAGAAACCGTTCTGTTCGAAGTGCTCGCGCTCGGCCGGCGCCAGGCGCGCGGCCAGTGCCTGGCGTCGGTAACCGGCCATGGCCATCGCCAGTTGCCGGCGCTGCACATGCAGGCCCAGGGCATTGAGCCGGGCGCTGCCCAGCACCGGGTTGTTCTCGAACGATTTGGCGTGGGTGGCCAGTTGGAGGCAATGCCAGGGCAGTGCGGCGTAACGGCCGATGTCCTTGATCGATACAGGCATGGACTAGTCCTTTGATGGGGCCAGGGCCCGGCCGCAGCCGAGCATGGTCCGGGTGTAGTTGAGCAACGGCGCCACTCGCGGGTGGTCGGCCAGGCGCACCGGGCGGGGTGCGTTCAGGCAGGCGAGGGCGTGCCAGGCATCGCAGGGCAGGGCTTGCTGAACGTCGGCATAGCGCGCATAGCGCATCAAAGCGCCGGCTACCAACTGATCCAGGGTCAGGCGCCGGGTACGGCGCGGCAACGGCTGGTGGTCACGGGTCAGGCCCCAGCCGGCGTAGAACGGTGTGCCGTAGGTCACCACCGGCACGCCGCGCAGCAGCGCTTCGAAACCGGCAGTGGAACTCAGCGTGTGAAGCTCGTCGACCTGGCCATACAGCGTGGCGATGTCGACCCCGCCCAGCACCTGGTCGGCCAGGCCCGCCAGCTGTCCGGCAGCGATCTGGCCCTGGCGCTTGCCGGCTTCGACATCCGGGTGCGGTTTGTACAGCACCCAGGCATCCGGCAGGCTCGCCCGCACTTGCTGCAGCAAGCGCAGGTTGCAACCCACGCCGCCGCCGCTGCTCAGGGCCGAGGCATCGTCTTCGACCTGGCCGACCACCAGCACCCGGCGTTGGCCCGGTTGGCCCAGCAGGGTGGGCTGCGGCCCCTGGCGCAGGTTGAACTTGCTGGTGCCGCTGGCGACGATGCTGGCGCGCAGTTGCGCCGCGTCGGCCAGGCAGGCGGGGGTGAACGCGCTGTGTTGCAGCAGCTGTTCCAGGTCGCTGGCGGAGCGGGAGTCGTAATGAATGCCGCCACGGTCGAGCACCAGCGACAAGGCCGGGCTGTTGTTCACGCCCAACCCAGTGGAACGCATGAAGCCATCCTCGACCCGCCACACGGGCACCCCGGCTGCGCGTGCCTGCTCAGCCAGGTGCGCCGGCTCGCGCGCGGCCCAGACCAGCAGCCGGCCCTGTTCGGCCGCGACCTCTGCCACCAGGCCCGGCGCGTCCACGGCAAAGCGCAACTGCCCCCAGCGGCTGGCAAAGAAACGGCGGATGTTGTGCTGTTTGTGGCGCTTGACCCCCAGTACCGTGGTGCGCCCGGCGAACTCTGCATCGCGGGCTTTCTTGTGCGCCAGTTGGCGGGCAACCGTGAGGGCGTCGGTCAACGCCCCGGTGAGTGGGTCGACATAGCGGCAGTAGCGCACGTATGCCGCCGCCACCAGCTGCACCAGGTCGGGACGCGCCCGGCGGCGGGGGATCGCCATGCGGTCGTCAGTGAGCCCCCAGCCAGCGTAGAACGGCAGCCCGAAGCAGGTCACCGGCACGCCCTGGATCAACGCCTCGAGACCCGCCTGGCTGGTGCCGATGTACACCCGCCTGGCGCGCCTGGCCAGCGATGCCCAGGCTACCGGCCGCGCCTCCAGGGTTACCCCGCGGGCCTTGGCCGCCGCCAGCAAGCAGCTGGGCTTTTGCCCACCCAGGCAGTCCGGGTGGATACGCACCCGCACATCGGCGTCGGGGTTTTCCGCCAGGGCGGTGTCGAGCATGCGCACGTAATCCGCCTCGCACAGCCCGCCGCCGGGGATCGAATAGTCACCGGCCGTCTGGTCGACCACCAGCACCAGCGGCCGCTCCCGGCCCAGTGGGTCATCGGCGGGCAGGTCGGGGGCGTTGTTGTACTTGCCGATGCCGCTGCTGCGCATCAGCGCGATCAGCTCGCGGGCACAGTCCAGCTCCACCGCGCTAAGGGTTTCGGGCTGCTGCAGGATGTTTTCCAGCAGCGAAGGCCGATCGGCCAGGTAGTGGATGCCGATCGGGTCGACCACCATCGACATCGGTGTGTCGCCTTCGATGCCCAGCGACGAAGAGCGCAGGAAGCCGTCTTCCAGTGCGATGTAGGGCAACCCCCAGCGCTGGCAAAGCACCCGTGCGTGGGCAGACGACTGCTTGTAACCGATGCCGGCGATGGCCTTGAGCCCCTTGGGCTTGCTGCTGCCGCGGCGCCACAACCAGAAAGGCGGGCCTTCCGGGCCAAGGAACTGCGGCAGGTGCAGCACCTTCCAGGCCACCCACTGCGACATGATGCCGACCCAGCCCGGGCCTTCGACCAGGGCCTGCAGGTTCACTTGTTGCGGTGCGTTCATGGCAGCACCCGCCACATCCCGCGTACCGGCGGGAACGGCACCAGGCGCTTGCGGCGCAGGGCAAAGCCATTGTTCAGGTACAACCGCCGTGCCCGTAGGTTGTTCAGGTGGACTTCCAGCTCGATACGGGCAAAACCCTGGGCAGCGGCATGCGCGCAGCATGCCTGCAGCAGCGCCGCGCCGATCCCCTGGTTACGCGCAGGTCTGCCCACGCGCAGCCCATACAGCAGGAACGGGTAGCGCCACTCGCGCCATTCGCTGAGGCAGAACCCGGCGAAGCGCACCCCGCCATTGATCAGGCCGAACTCCCGCACGAACGGCCGCCAGCGCAAGGCGAACGGCCCGCGCCGGGCGTGTTTGAATGCGGCGAAGCCCACCGCCCGCTCGCCGTCGAAGGCCAGCAGCACGCGGTCCCAGTGAATGCCCCCGGCCAGCAGGCGAAAGCGGCAGGCGGCATCGCCGAGCAGAAACGCCAGCGAGCCGCGGCCCTGGCTCAGCAAATGCGCCAGGGCAGGGTCTGCGGCACGCTCCGGTGCCAGTTCCGATCCCAGGACGATGCGCAACACGGCGTCAGGCGACCACGGCGGCAGCTTTGTGCGCAGGCGCGCTGGCGTTGGCCGCAAGGGCCTCGGCCAGCAGCACGCTGGACAACGCTTCAACGCGGAGCGGGGCGGCCGGGCTGCCGGGCTGACGGCGGTTGGACCAGATCAGGTAGTCGGTATCGCCCGCCGGGGCGCCGATGGCCTGGTACACCTCGGGCAGAATCGGTACGTGGTCGCCGAAGAAGCACAGCAAGGCTTCACCCGGCATACCCTGCAGGGTATCGCGCAGCATGCCGAGCATGCGGTCGGCGTTGCCGATGTGGCGCAGGTAGGGGGCCAGGTCTTTCATGCCTGCTTGCAACGGGCGTTCGAACCAGCTGGGCAGCTCGGCGTCGGTGACGCTTTCCAGGTGCAGCGGGCCGTGGTTTTCCATGGTGATGGCATGGATGAACAGCGGCTGCTTGCGCATCGGCGCCTGCAGCAGCACGCGGATCTTTTCTGCCACGGCGCAATCGCCGATGAACGGGCCGGCCTTTTGCGACGGCTCGAAGGCGCGCACGTCGATGAACTCATCGAAGCCCAGTGCCGGCAGCACCTTGTCGCGGCCATAAAAGCTGCCGTCGTAAGGGTGGATGCACACCGTGCGGTAGCCCAGGGCCTTCATGTGCGCGGCGATGCTTGGCAAGCCTTGGCGGGCCAGCACCCGGTAAGGGTTGAAGCGGTGCACGCCGAGGCGCTCGGCCGGGATGCCGGTGAGGTAGGCGAACTCGGTGCGCACCGTGTTGGCCCCCCAGGCGGCGACCTGCAGCTTGCCGTGGGCCAGGGATTCGCTGGCCAGGCGGTCGAACTGCTTGAGTACCCCAGGGCGTACACCAGCCCACAGGCTGCGCACATCGAAGAACGATTCGCTCTGAACAGATACCAGGTCGGGAAGCTGGGTCGCCTGTGCCGGCCCTTTCGCGGGGCAAGCCTGCTGCCACAATTGCTCACCCGGCGCAGTAACTGTGGGAGCGGGCTTGCCCCGCGAAGAGGCCAGTGCGGCAAACGGCGAGCCCAGCCCAGCCCGGTCCACCTTGGCCCGCGCCGCCCAGAAGTAGCGCCACAAGCTGGCCGCCAGGCCCCAGCCCAGCACATCACGTTCGGCATCGAAGCTCGGCCGCACCGCGCGGTGCCCCAGGCGCAGCATGCCCAGGCCGAGTACCAGCGGTAGCAGCGCTTCGCTACGCGCCTTGGGCACTTCGAAGCTCAGGCCCGCCCACAGGTAAACGACAAAGCCGACGGCAAGCACCACCGCCTTGCCAATCCCGAAGAACGGCAGGTACAGGCGCGGAAACTTCACCGCGTCGCTGAAGTACTCGAAGTCCGCACACACGAATGGTTCACGCAGGGAGTGGTACTTGGAGTTGCTCACCAGCACGATCAGCAGCCACAGCAGCAACAGGTTCACGCCACTGAACACGGGCCGTGCGGTCAGCCCGTGGAGCAGGGCAAAGCCCACGCACCACAAGCCTGCATGCAGCAGCCAGCAATCCAGTGGGCGCTTCAGGGCTGGGCGGGGCACCAGCAAACGTTCGACCAGTACGGTCAGGCCCAGCCCGACCACGGCAACCGGCAACAAGGAGGCATCAATCACTGTACTTCAGCCCACGCAGGATCATCGAAGAAAGCCACTGCGGGATCAGCCCCAGCAGCCAGGTGCCCAGGTTGAGCGGGAAGGGGAAACTGATGCGCGCCTGGTTTTTCGCCAGGCCCCGCTTGATGCGGCGGGCGGCTTTTTCTGCGGTCCACAGGAACGGCTTCGGCCCAGGCATTTCGAAGCACATCTTCGATTCCACATAGCCCGGCACGATCACATTGACCTTGACCCCCTCCGGCGCCAGCCAGTCGCGGATCGCCTCGCCATACACGCGGATCGCTGCCTTGCTGGCGCTGTAGGTCGGGGTCACCGGCAGCCCGCGCCAGCCGGCCAGCGAGCTGAACAGCCCGATCTGCCCGTGGCCACGGCTGCGCATGGCCGGCAGTGCCGCTTCGACAGTGGCCAGGGCGGCCATCACGTTGACCTCCAGCAGGGCACGGCTGTCGTCCCAGCACTCGGCTTCGCCATTGGCGCCGACGGCGGTGTTGAGGCCGGCACCCACCAGTACCAGGTCGGGCTGATGTGCCTCGCTGACCCGCCGTACCATCGCCCGCAGGGCATCAAGGTCACGCACGTCGATGGCTTCGAGCAGCACTTCGGCGCCCAGGGCGCGGCATTGTGCGGCCATCTCGAGCAGGCGGTCCTGGCGACGGCCTTGCAGGATCAGGGTTACGCCCGGCGCGGCGTAGGCCGGCGCCAAGGCGCCACCGATGCCGCCCGTGGCGCCAGTGATGAGGATGCAGCGGGGCGAAGCGGTGTGGTTCATAGGTACTTTTCGATTCTTGAAGTTTTTGCCATCAGCACTTCCAGGCAATTGGCCACCGCCATGTCGATGCCACAGCCGGTATAGAAACCGCCGTTGACCTGGGTGGTGTGGATGACCGTGTTGCGAAAGCGATGGAACAAGGTGTTGTCGGGCACTTCCGGCTGCTGCCAGAAGGTGTCCAGCCCACCTTGGTGGGTAAGGCCCGGCATGGCGTAGATCGGCTCGGCCAGCACGCAGGTGGGCCGGTGGTGCAGCAGCGCCGAAGCCCCGGCGGTGCTGTTGACGGTGATCATGCCGGCGATGTGCGAAAGCAGCGTGGGCATGTGCCCGCTTTCCATGAAATGCACCCGGTCTTCCACGCCGTACTGCGTGGCGAGCCTGGCCACGACCTTGCGGTAGTTCACCAGCCCGGGTGTCAGCGGGTGGTTCTTGATCAGCAGGCGGGCATCGAAGGGTGCGTTGAGCGAAAACGAGTCGATGACATGGGCGATCACCTGCTCCATGTTCTGGAACGGCGAGTGGTCGCGGATTTGCGCATCGCTGTCCAGTTGAAGCGGCAACAGGAAGGTCGGGTGCCGCTCGCGGGCCACTTCGGCCACCAGCGCATCGTCGTGCACACGGGCGCGCATCAGGCGCAAGCCCTGGCGGATGAACCCGGCATACTCGGCCGCCGCGCTGAACGGCGCATGGGTGCGATAGCGCGGGTAGAACAGCGGGTTGAGCGCGCCACCGACGTGATACAGCACATCGTGGGTGGCCCGTGCGGCAAAAGACAGCTTGAAGGCATTGCCGTTCTGGTAGCGCGGGATGTGCTTGCCCACCTCGCGGTACCACTGCGGGTCACGGGGCAGGCGCGAATGGTTGTTCACCCCGTCACGCTCCAGGGTCACCCAGTAGGGCCGGAAGTAACCTTCTTCGAACACATGCACGCGCACACCATGCAGCCGTGCCAGCTGCACCGCCGGGCGATGCACCGGGCGGCAGTCGCCGAACAGCACCAGGTCGGTGATGTCCAGTTGGCGCAGCACCTGGGCATACCACGCTTCGCTGTCCTCGGCCTTGTGCGGGCAGTTCAGGTAGCCACCGCTGGCGCCATACAGGGCGTCGCCCACGTTGAAGCGCACGCTGTGTACGCGCTGGCCAATGCCGCGCAGGGCTGTGGCCAAGCGGTTGAAGAACGGTGAACTGACCCCTTGCAGGAACAGGAAGTTATGGGTGGGGATACGCAGCAGCGGACTACGCGTCGCCCGTGCATTCAGTTGTTGGGGCGCGTGATCCCCAACAAACTGCTCAAGCGTCGTTTCAAGTCCTGCCATCGGGAGGTAGCTCCTTGCTGGGGTAGCGAATGCCAATGCTGTAGTTCGTAAAGCGTCTGTTCTGCAGTGGTGAAGCGGTTGGTGATGCGGCTTACATAGGTGGGGTAGAGCAGCAGCGTGCCGGCCACCAGTTCATCCAGGCTCAGGCGCCGGCTGCGCCTTGCCTGCACCTGAGGCTGCAGGTCCATGTCCCGGGTCAGCCCCCAGCCGGCGTAGAACGGCTGGCCGTAGGTCGTCACCGGTACCCCGCGCAGCAGCGCTTCGAAGCCCGACTGCGAGGTCAGCACATGCACCTCGTCCACAACCTCCAGCAGCTGCTGCAAAGGGGCGTTGCCGATCACCTCGTCGCACCAATGCACGGTTTGTGCCTCATCGTCGCCACGGGCGCGGGTACCGGCCAGTACTTCGGGGTGCGGCTTGTACAGCACCCACGCCTGCGGGTTGTGCTCGCGCACAGCGCGCAGCAGTTGCAGGTTGCTGCGGATCTGGTGGCCGCCGAAGCGGATCGACGCATCGCCCTCCACCTGGCCTGTAACCAGGATCACCTGGCGCGCCTCGGCCGGGCGCTGCCAGTTGGCGCCTGGCAAGTTGTACTTGGTCAGCCCGGCGCTGCAGATGGCCAGGCGCAGGGCCTGGGCACGGGCCAGCAGCTCGGTGCTGAAGGTTTCGCTGGCGAGGATGCGTTCCAGCCGCGAGGGGCGGGTGGCGTCGTAATAGATGCCCAGGTCATCGATTACCCACGACAGCGGCCGCGCCTTGCCGGCGCCCAGGCCCACCGAGCGCAGGAAACCGTCCTCGACACGGTTGACCGGTTGCGGGTGGTCACGCAGGTGATCGTCATGCTTGCAGCCCCACGACACCACCGGCAAATCACCGGTCAGCGGTTGTTCGGCCTTGACGAAGCGGATGGCCGCGCCATTGAAAAACAGGCCTGCGAGCGGCTCTTTCCAGCGGCTGAAACCGAGCATCTGCACGCTGCCGGGCAGCACACTGCGGTGCCGGCGCTGCAGGCCCAGCCAATTGATCAACGCTTCTGGCGTGCTGGGTGTGCCGCGTTCGGGGCATACATAGCGCGGGTAGGCCACCAGGCTGGCGTGCACCAGCTGCGCCAGCGGCACCGGCATACGCCGCGCTGGTGCGGGCAGGCGGTCGTCGGTCAGGCCCCAGCCGGCATAGAAGGGCATGCCCCAGGTGTGCACCGGCACGCCCCAAAGCAGGGCGTCGAAGCCCAGTTGCGAGGTCATCACATACACCGCGCGCATGCGCGGCAGCAGCTCGGCCGGGTGCACATTGCGCGCCAGCACCCGGACCCGCGGGTTGCCCGCCAGCGCCGCCAGGTCGTAGTGCCCGGCCTTGCGACCGGCGACCACGTCGGGGTGCACCTTGAGCAGGATGGTGCTGTGCGGGTAGCGCGCCAGGGCCGCTTCAAGCATGGCCTGGAAGTCGGCCGTGCCGGCGCCTTGCAGCGAGGCGTCGGCGCAGGTCTGGTCGGCCACCAGCACACAGTCCGCCGGCAAGGGCGGCTGTTCGATGCGCGCGTCGTTGTACTTGGAAACCCGCTGCTGCTGCCACAAGCTGCGCAGCGCATCGGCGCGCTCGGCCTGCTCGGCCGTGAGGGGCGTGGCGATGAGTTGCTCCAGCCGTGACGGCTGGCTGGCGTCGTAATACACCCCGACGTCATCGACGATCAGCGACAACGGTGGCTCATCTGCCCCCAGCCCCACCGAACGGACAAACCCGTCTTCCAGCGTCAGCACCTGCTTGCCGGCCTTGCGCGCCTCGGCCATGGCCTTGAGCGCACTGGGCTTGCGCCCCCAGGCCATTACCCAGTCCGCGGCCGGCACATCGCGCACGGCACCGCTGTGCAGCGCGAAATCGGGCAACAAGGCAGGCAAGGTACTGATGCGCTGGGCACCTTTGGACAGGATCAGCAAGCGCGGGCGGTGTGACGCGTCATCCATAAACGAGAAGCGGGGTTCCATACCAGAGCAAGGTGACAGGGCGTTGGACCCTTTTGGGATCCAGAATTTTTAGGCGGCGAATCTTAATACAATTCCGCATAAGGAGAATTGCTTTTAGAGGAATTTCTAACAAAGAAATCACAGATTTTTCAGCAATGTTGAGGGCAATAGAGGCGAATTGACATCAATTCACAGCTAATGACCGTCTGTCGGTGAATTTTTGTGACCTAACCTCAAATTCCGAGCTTGCGTACGGTCGTCAGCGAACTTTCAGCGCAGCGCTATCCTCGTAATGAGGGCTCGTCAATAGATTGATGTCATGGAGACCTACCGCATGCATAAAACCAAGATGCTGCACCGGACCTGCATCCTGGCCATGATGGCCACTCCCCTTGCGGCGACTGCCGCCCCCAGCACTGAACCCCGCTTCGTCGTCGGCCTGGTCGGCGCCTATGACGATTTCAACTTCCACGGTGGCAGGCAATCTCACAGTGAGCACGTCTGGGAGGGCGGCCTGTTCGCCAGCTACGGCAACAAGATGACCGCCGAATCCGGCCTGGTGTACCAGCTGGGTGCGGAGGGCAAGTACGCCGAGCAGAGCGACTACAAGTTCAAGGATGCCCGGGGTGCGTTGGATCTTGGTTGGCGCGTGGCGCTGGATGCGCGCAACTTTGCCGATGTGATCGTGGGGGCCGGCTACACCTGGCAGCGCTTCGAGCTGGTGTCACACAGGCTCGACACCGACCTGACCTACGAATCACCGTTTGCCAAGTTGGCGCTGGGTTACAACCACCAGTTCGATGCGTCCACCGTGCGGGTAGAGGCGGGGGTGCGGCACATGTTCAGTGGTCGGGTGAATCTGGATGTTCAGGGCTTTGATGATGACAGTGGCGACATGAAGGATCGCACCAACCCTTACGCCGAGATCACCTTGTTGATGAACCAGCAGGGCAATTTCCCGATTCAGGCGGGGCTTTATTACATTCGCTCCAACTATGAGCTTGAGGACAAGTCGCTGTTGGCGGATAACACCGAGCTCAAGCGCGATGAGTTTGGGGTCAAGTTGGGGATTGCGTTCTGAGGGTGGGTTGGGGGTGTGTCTGGGCTTGTAGGTGCTTGGCATAACAAGGCATCAGGGCTTCCAGGTGCCTGCCACAACATATGTAGCGCCTGTGAGATCGAGCGCCGCCCGCGCGGCGCATCGCGGATAAATCCGCTCCTACATTTGTTTCGGGCCAATCACTCCTGTGAAGCCAACAGGGACCGCCTTGTTGGCATGGCGATGCATCTTGGTGGGCGCTGATGCAGCTCCACCTGTCTCCAGTCATGCACAAAGGCGGACACCCTAACTGGCACAGGCCAGACTGGCTCGAAAGAAATGTAGGAGCGGATTTATCCGCGATGCGCCGCGCGGGCGGCGCTCGATCTCACAGGCGCTGAAGATGTTGCGGCAGGCCCATCGCGGCCCTGACCCATTTTCCAGTCAGGCCCTTGTGGCCCTGATGCAATCTCCAGCCATGCACCAAGGCGGACACCCTAACTGGCACAGGCCGGACTGGCCCGAAACAAATGTAGGAGCGGATTTATCCGCGATGCGCCGCGCGGGCGGCGCTCGATCTCCCAGGCGCTGAAGATGTTGTGGCAGGCCCATCGCAGCCCTGACCCATTTTCCAGTCAGGCCCTTGTAGCCCTGATGCAATCTCCAGTCATGCACCAAGGCGGCCCCCCTAACTGGCACAGGACAGACTGGCCCGAAACAGACTGTGGGAGCGGGCTTGCCCCGCGAAGCGCCGCGCGGGCGGCGCTCGATCTCCCAGGCGCTGATGATGTTGCGGCAGACCCATCGCAGCCCTGACCCCATCTCCAGGCAGCCGCTTGAGGCCCTGCCATAGAACAAAGCCTTACTGACTATGCCCCGTGCGCTCCATAGCTGCCCCCAGTGCATCCGCCTGCCCCCAGGCAATCTGTATCGCCCGCAACCCATGCATCAGCAGCTGGCGCGTCTCTTCATCCTCGACCCGCTCAAGGGCCCGGCGACTGTCGCTGTAGGCAAACATCAAGTAATTGGAAATATTCAGCAGCACATATTCCTTGGGAACAATGTTGTCGCTGATGGCTCGGGAAAAGGTTCTGTCGAGTGGTAAATCAATGTGGGGTGGATCGGGTACGATTTTTTTCATGGCTATTCCTGAACGCTTCTGGCACACCACCCTTCCGTTCCACAGGAAGGGTGGCGGCGGTACGCGGGGTGGAAACCCGAGTGCATTCAGGAAAACTCGGTAGGCACGAGGCCTCCCGCGTACAGCCGCCATTAACGACAGAATCCAAAATGCTTGTACGGGTTTCCACGCCCGGTCACTGAGCATCAGCGACACCAAAAGCCTATTGGGCAGGCTTCCCATCCACAATCAGACGCCTGTCGACAGACTGCGTAGGATATTTTCCCAACCCCATCACCTCCACCCCTGAACTGTAGGAATCTTCTGAATTCACCTTAAGAATCAGCCAATCAAAACCCGCCAGTCACTTTCCCACCAAACCCCGTCCCCAACGCTTTGCATCACATGACAAAAACCTTACCATTCGCCGCTTCGAATTGACTGCAGTCTTCAGGGACGAAAATGAACCACCTCGACATCGCAAAAGAAGCCCTCATCGCCCAGGCTCAAGCCGTCACCCAACTGGCCGACCGCCTCGATGGCGAATTCCAGAGCGCTGTAGAACTGATTCTCGGCTGCCAGGGCCGTACCGTCGTGTGTGGCATGGGCAAGTCCGGCCTGATCGGCCAGAAGATGGTCGCCACCTTCGCCTCCACCGGCACCCCAAGTTTCTTCCTGCACCCCGCCGAAGCCTTCCATGGCGACCTGGGCATGCTCAAGCCGATCGACGTGCTGATCCTCATCAGCTACAGCGGTGAAACCGAAGAGCTGATCAAGCTGATCCCGAGCCTGAAGTCGTTCGGCAACAAAATCATCGCCATGACCGGCAACGGCAAGTCGACCCTGGCCAAGCACGCCGACATCTGGCTGGATATCTCGGTCGAGCGCGAGGTATGCCCGAACAATCTGGCGCCGACCACTTCGACCCTGGCCACCATGGCCATGGGCGACGCCCTGGCAGTGGCATTGATCGACGCCATCCAGTTCAAGCCGATGGACTTCGCCCGCTACCACCCCGGTGGCAGCCTGGGCCGCAAGCTGCTGACCCGCGTGCGTGACGTGATGCACTCGCCGGCACCGGTGGTGACCCCGGCCACCAACTTCCACGACTGCCTGCTGGTCATGACCCGTAGCCGCTTGGGCCTGACCGTGGTGATGGACGACGACAAACTGGTCGGCATCGTCACTGATGGCGACCTGCGCCGGGCGCTGTTGGAGAATGAAGGCATCGTTCATGAAAACGTTGCCCAGTTCATGACGGCCAAGCCGCATACCATTCAGGAAGATGCGCAACTGTCCGAGGCTGAGGCGTACATGCTGGATAACAAGATCCGTGCATTGGCGGTGACGGATGCTGAAGGGGCTGTAGTGGGTGTGGTCGAAATCTTCGACTAATACCGAGACCAGCAGCGCAGATGGGCTGCTGGTTCTTCAGTGGGGGTTGCTGGTCTTGATGAGTTCATAGTGCAAGACAATGTCTGGGCATGCTGAAGCTTCAGTTAAAGAGGATCAGCCTCCCCCTGGTGATGTCAAATCATACTGCGGTTTTAGATCGGATAGCGAGCGGGCCGAGCAGGCGTTCGAATTCTTTTAGTTTTGGGTTGTTTGGTGATCGATCTTTAATTGCGTTGACGTGCTGAACGCAATCCTCAAGGCGATTCTCTAGGATTAGTGACTCGATCAATAGAGTTCGAGACTTAATGTGTCTTGGGTTGAGGAGTACGCATTTTTCAAATTCCTCAATTGCCAGTTTTTGTTTTTCTAGTTTGAGAAATATTAGGCCGCGAGAAAAGTAGGCATTGTCCATTTTTGGAGAAAGCTGTATTGCTTGGTTTTGATTGTTCAGTGCTGACTCATATAGGCCTAGATCAAATTGTGCAATGCCAAGTTTGTGGCGGGCAATTGCGTTATCAGGGCTCATATTGCATGCTGCCTGGAGGTGGTTGGAAGCAAGCTTGCTGTCTCGGTCAAGCAAGGCTAGATGACCAAGAAAAAGTTCCTTTCCAAACTCCGGGTGATCAAATTCATTTGACCAAGGAAGATTGGGGAGTTCTCCAGTTTCACCAAATCTCTGTATTAGCCCCATCAGGTCAAAGCGCTGACCAATAAATGTTGAAACTGCATGTGGTCCGCCGCGCAGAGCGTAGCGCTTAATATTTTCTATGTCATGGGTCTTGCTGGCTTGGAATATATCAGTTAGGTCTGTGTCGCCGTAGACTTGCGTAACTGATAAGTTAGATTGTTTGAGAAGTGGGCGTATATCGGCATAGCCCTTATGCTGTTCTTTTTTTCCCATGGAGCCGCTTCGGGTCTCTCGGCCGTAAAGTAGAAACTCTCCTCCAAAAGATAAGCATCTAGTTTTTACGTCATGTAATTCGTTGGAAAGGATTGCGCCATAAAGCATCGCTCCGTACCCGCCCATTGAGGGGCCAAGAAAAATTACTTCTTGGGGGGATGTGCTACGTATGATTTCCAGTAGTGATGCCGCTGCTTGAAGTGCAGTACGACCTAATCCTGGGATTCCGTGAACATACCAACCATTATCTGAGTCGTTGAGGAAAATTTTATTTCCTGGTATTGGGGACATGACACGCCAGAACATGAATTTTCCTGGTTCGATGTCGACAGAGGAGAAGATGACGTAGGTTTTGGTTGAGTTGGAATCCCGAACTACTTTGATGAAGTCACTTTCCAATGCTACTGAGTTGTTTTTTTCGGGCATGTAATTGCGCTTCTTGAGTGAGGGCTGTGCTGGCCATGATACTGCTAAGGGCGCTGCGCATCATAGGCTTATTCTGAGGGGCAGTATAGAACATCAGAGGGGCATGTATAAGGTGGTGATTGTGGGCGTCAATCATCGGCTCAAAAGTCAGATTTTCAGGCTAGGCGGCGCGTTTGGTCAGAGTGTTTGTTTCGATAGAGGTAAGATTGGATTGGTGACGCCGCCCGCTGTTGGGGCGGCATTTATTCGTTTCTGCTCCAGGCACGTGTCCCTAGTCGCAGCAGCTAACGCCATAACTTAACATCAAGGATCGAATCTTTCATTAACGCTCTTCCTTTAGCTGAAATGCATTATCAGATTCTGAATTTTTACTGCGCCATCTTCGCCATGACCTTCGCATACCCCGCAGCGCTACCCAGCACCGCATCCTTGCCTTGCGCAAACAGAATGGCGTCGGCCACTTCGCGGAACGCACCCGTACCGCCCGCCGCATTCAGCGTCTTAGTGGCGGCAGCTTTGACGTAAACCGGAGCATCAGCCACAGCAAACGACATCCCACAGGCAGCGAAGGCAGGCAAGTCAATGCAGTCGTCCCCGATGCAGGCGGTTTGCTCTGCCGTAACACCCGCCTCAGCCATCAGCTGGTTGCAGGCCGCGAGCTTGTCCTTCACGCCAAACTGGCACAGCGTCACACCCAAGTCCGCTACACGCTTGCGCAACGTCGCCGAGTCACGCCCGGAAAGCACCGCCACCCGCACGCCATTCTCTTCCAGCAAGCGCATGCCCATGCCGTCACGTACATGGAAGCGTTTGAGGCATTCGCCGGTCGCGTCGTAGTAGATGCCACCATCGGTCAGCACGCCGTCCACGTCGGTAATCACCAGGCGGATATCAGCAAGCGTCGGTTTGGGCACTGGCGCTTGCCCGGTCATCAGGGCGCGCACCTGCTCCAGGCACTCGGGGGTGTCCACGCCAGGGCCGGTTGGTTCGACGACATAAGCCCGAATGCAGTAACCCGCAGCCATCAAGCGCAGCTGCTCCAGTTTCTCGGCATGCTCCATCATCGGCCGCGGCAGGCTGGAATACTCGGCCAGCACTTCGCGGCGATAGGCATAAACGCCAACGTGCTTGAGGTAGGTCGCCGCTTCACTGTCACGTGGGTAGGGGATGGGCGAGCGGCTGAAGTACAGCGCGTTGCCATTGCCCGCCAGCACCACTTTGACGGTGTTCGGGTTGGTCGCTTCATGCGCGTCGATGGGGTGGCACAGTGTGCCAACACTGACACTGCCATCTTTCAGCATGCCGGCAGCCAGGGCCTCGATATCTGCCGGGCGCACCAGCGGCTCGTCGCCTTGCAGGTTGATGTAGATGTCCGCATCAACCTTGGCCATCACTTCAGCGAGGCGGTCAGTGCCAGACGGGTGGTCTGGCGAAGTCATCACGCACACGCCGCCAAAGCCGCGCACGGCCTCTGCAACTCGCTCGTCGTCAGTGGCAATGACCACGACCTGCGCATTGGCAACCTGCAGTGCGCGCTCGTAAACATGCTGCACCATCGGTTTGCCAGCGATATCGGCCAGTGGCTTGCCCGGCAGGCGGGTGGAGCCGTAGCGGGCCGGGATGACGATCGCGACCCGTTGTTCAGAAGTTGCCATGCTTGCAGTCCTTGTTGCCGGGCTTACGAAATAACCAGTGGCTGGAAACCTTTGACCAGATCATCCAACGCCTTGATCTGTGCCAGGAACGGCTCCAGCTTGTCCAGCGGCAGGGCGCTCGGGCCGTCGCACTTGGCCTGGTCGGGGTTCGGGTGGGCTTCCAGGAACAGGCCGGCCAGGCCAACCGCCATGCCGGCGCGGGCGAGGTCGACCACCTGTTCGCGACGGCCACCGGAGGCAGTGCCGGACGGGTCGCGGTTCTGCAGGGCGTGGGTGACGTCGAAGATGATTGGCAGGTTGTCGCAGGTGCGCTTCATCACGCCAAAGCCGAGCATGTCGACCACCAGGTTGTCGTAGCCCATGCAGGTGCCGCGGTCGCAGAGGATCAGCTGGTCGTTACCGGCTTCCTTAAACTTGTGCACGATGTTCTGCATCTGCGACGGGCTGAGGAACTGTGGCTTCTTGATGTTGACCGGCTTGCCGGTCTTGGCCAGGGCCACCACGAGGTCGGTCTGGCGGGCCAGGAAGGCGGGCAGCTGCAGCACGTCAACCACTTCGGCGACCGGGGCGCACTGGTGGATCTCGTGCACGTCGGTGATGATCGGCACGCCGAACTCGGCTTTCACTTTCTCGAAGATGCGCAGGCCTTCTTCCATGCCCGGGCCACGGTAGGAGTGGATCGAGGAGCGGTTGGCCTTGTCGAAGCTGGCCTTGAACACGTAAGGGATGCCCAGTTTCTCGGTAACCCGAACGTACTCGGCGCAGGCAGTCAGGGCCAGGTCCTCGGATTCGAGCACGTTGATGCCGCCAAATAGAACAAATGGCGCTGAGTTAGAGCAGGTGATGTGAGGTGCGATTTTCATGATATTACTCGTGAATTTGTCGCCGCTAATAGCGTTAAAAATAGAGAGAGGGGCGAAGGCCCCTCTCTGCTAGTTAGAGTTTTACGTCATGTTAAGGCTTTACATAACGGCGCATGTAGATGTTTCCTATGATGCGTACATGTGCCGCTTTAGAGTCGGCAAAAAACTTACCAGGTGTTTCCTGGAATTTTTTAAATTTCCGATCGTTCGAGGTCCTGCGAACAAGCCACTGAATAACTTTGTGCTCAAACTTTGGCTTGTGTTCGTTTTGAAGGTGCTTGAGCGGTTGAACCTGCAGCTCTGATCTTGCGGCATTGCCAATACCATTGGCACCCTTGGCCGCAGGTGCTGTGTTTGCTGCTTTTTTCTGTGCTTCAAGGTGTCCTTTGATAGACGCCATGCCTGCCTTCCAGACACAGTTCTCGTCTACTTTGTCAGGGGGCGGAAGAATGGTCTTAAGCCCGGCACCACCATAGGCATCTTCAAAGACGACGCCACTGAAGATCTGAGCATCGACAGGGTGCGGGGCGCTAAAGAACCGGTCAAGCAGTCTAAGAGACTTGTTTGGCTCGATATCAATGGCAGGCAGTCGGCGGCCCAGAATTGCACAGGTTTCATCAATGAAGTCCAACGCGCCGCTGTGGATCATGTGAACCACTTCCTCCCTGCGAGCTTCAGCAGGGAAGCGCTCCATGAAGACCGGTGTCAGTTCATTGTTCCAGTCAAGATCCATCCGAATGAATGAGCTGTCCTTGCTGCTGAACAGCGTCTCATAAAGAGGGACGAACTTGCAGAACGGGTGGAAAGTATCATGCCTGTCGATAAACTCACCCAGGTAGCCACGGCTTGGCATGCCATAGGTGTCAACACGCTTCAGCGCCTGCCTGAAGGTAATCAGGTAATAGCCGCCAAACAGCTTCTGTTTTTCGGTAAGTTGATACAGCGATTCTTGCATTGTGCCGGCGTAGCCGATGTCTACGATGCTGACATTGCCTTCGTCCAGCAGGCCTACTTGCTTGAGGTAGGACAGGTAATTGGATCTTTCTTTTTCCGCAGTGCTCAAGATGACCGGAAGCATTTCAATAAAGAAGGGCTTCAGCATCTCCTGATGCTTATTGCTTACCACGGTGTCCAACGTAAGATCGTGGCGCGCCAGGACGTCTTCCGGGATCTCGGAAACATGCAGGCCAAAGCGAGTAGTCAGCAGGTGTCGGAGAGTTGTGCGTGAGAAATCCACATGCAGCAGATCCATTACTCCCGTTACATCTTTCACCTTGGCCAGGTTTACAGCGCGGCGCGAGCACAGCAGATAAATGCTTTTGGGTGCATCTGGGTAAAGCTTGGCAATGCGATCATATGCCTCCTTCATGATGAGGCCGTCGCGGGAAAGGAAATAAAGACGATCCACTTTATCGCGAATCGCTTTTTCCATCACCCATTTGACGTAGCCAAGCAGCAAGGGGCCATGAGCGGCGTAGCCAAGTCGCCATGCCTCACCGCAGAACAGGGTGCCGCGGCGATGTGGCAGGTATGGGTTGTCGTGGAATCTGTTGCCAATGATTGCCAGCATCATCTGCCAATCCAGGGCATGGCGTTCTTCGTCACGTTTCCAGGGAATCGTATAGCTATCGCACTCGGCAAATACTTCAGATGCTTTTACCAAGTGGAAAGGCTTGATGCCACGATCTTTTGCCTTGATAACGTCGGCAGCAAGGTTGTCGCCAACATGCAGAATATTTTTGGCAGGGATATTCAGGTCTTTGAGGACATAGTCAAAGAGGCGGCCGTTGTGCTTCTTGACTTTGGCTTCCGAGGATACATAGAACTTATCGTAGCCCGTATAGCCATTTTTGTGCAGTACCTCCTCCAGGAATGATTTTGGGAGGTACATGTCAGAGATTAGAATGATTCGGCGTCCGAGGCTTTTTGCTTCATTGAACGCTTTGAAGCCCGATGACCGAGGATACAGAATGTCCATTTCTGTCTGCATTTCCAGCTCTTTGACTTTGTTTGCAATGTCAAAGCTGACTCCCTGCTGTTGGGAGAATGCATGGTAGATGTGGTCGATGTGCGTCTCGCCTTCGCCGCGGGCGATTGCTGCTTCAAAGGCGGCTTTTTCAGCTGCACGCCGTGCATTCTTGAAGTTGAGCGAAGGGATGTCGCAAATGGCACGAACTTCCTCTTCCATCATGGTGAACATGTCGGATGGGGATTTCAGTGGGCGGTAAAGCAGGGTGTCGAAGATGTCGAACGAAATAACGGGATGTTTTGCAATTTGATGAGACAGTTCGACGCAGTGGTCAATGGACGACTCATTGTTGACGCGCGCGGAATAACCGAGTTGCTTGAGGTAGTCCTCTTCTCGTCTGAATTTCTTCAGATACTCGGCGAAATCCACACCATTCGTCCAGTCAGGGAAGCTACCGGCTTTCATTTCGCGAGCTTTTTGCAACCAGTTCAGGTATCGGTCGCCTTCAGCGGAAATGTGCTGGATTGGAATGTGCTGCGTTTTGATGGCCGCGATAATTGCACTGTCTCGGCTCGGCGTTTCGCGAGCAGAGATCTGGGCAAGAAACGCTTGAAGTTTGGAGGCCGAGGCAAATTTGGATATGTGACTGTCGCCAAGCGTCAGAAGTGGCTTCTGCCAAAATGCCGCTTGGTAGCCAAGCGACGAGGAAATGGTGATAACACCATCGACGTCTGGCACGATAAGTTGCGACACCGATGGAATGTTGTCGAACGATTCGATGTAGACAAAGTTGCTGTAGCGAGCGCGTAGGTACTCGATATTTTGGCGCGTCAGCACGGCGCTTCGCGTTTGGCCCGACCAGTAGTTGGTGACCAGAAGAGCATAGTCACTCGGTAGCTTCTCAAGGATTTCGATGAGGACGTCAAATTGGCTTTTTCTGCCAATCACGGAGTTGATCATGAAATAATTGTCGATTTGCAGAGGCAGCAAGACGACACGTTGGAAGCGCTTTTTGGCTTCGCCGAGAGCGACTTTAGTTGGTGCAACGCTGTTGAGGAAGCGTCGCTCATATTCGCGCAGTTCCTGAATAGCTACCTGTTCTTCTGGTGTGCAGGCATCAAAAGCGCTGTTACTACTGTCTTTCAGTAACCCATCGTCGAAAGAAATCAGCTCTGAATACGGGGCGCGAGAGAAGAAGCCTGGCATTTGGTACATAATGCGTGCTTCGGGGAAAACGGACTGTAAATAAGGCATTGGCGTTTCCCATACCAATACCATGTCCGGGGTGAAACCTTCTGGTAGGCCTTCTTTGATAAGGGCTGTCAGCCTATCAACTTCACCTTCACGGAACGTTCCGTCTTGGTGGCGGAGAGAGCGTTCATACGAGTTTTCACCTTCAGTCCATTGAATAGGATCAATGACAGAAACGGTGCCCAGTGCCTTCATGTGCCCATCGCGCAGGGCGTGCTCGGCTACAGCGGTGCTCATGATGCAATGTACGTTAGCACCTGCGTTCTTCAGTGCTACGACCTGCGAGATGATGGAGCCGCGCAGCGTGGGGTAGCGGAATACAGGGTTGCCTAGTTCAATTGCAGGCTCTAGGAAGAAAATAATATTCATGTCATATCTCGTGTATCAGCCTCGCGCAGGTCCTTCGCGCGAGGCTCGATCATAAACGAAGCTTCAAGCCGTTCAGTTACGGGCTATCAGTTGTATGCGCCAGTAGCACGGCCCAGCAGCATGGTCTGTACGATTGGCGAGATAATTTTTTGCCATTCATACACTGCGGAATTAGTTACGTAGATGGTGTCGTCAGGTCGGATCGCAATCTGCCGCGCATAGAAGATCGCCGCCGGATCACGCATATCCAGGCGCAACACCGTCGGTTTACCATTGGCCGAATCACCCATGCGGAACACGAACACGCCTTCTGGGTTGGCATTCGCTTCACGCAGGCCGCCCACGCTACCCAGCGCATCCAGCAGGTTGGTGTTCTGGCTAGGCAGGTCTTTCAAGCCTGGCTCGCTCACTGCCCCCATCGCCACGAACCGCTGACGCGCACGGTCCAGCACCACTTCCGAATTCGGTCGCAGCACCATGTTGTTACCGGCCAGCACGTCCTCATAGTTGAACTGCTGCACCTGATCACCCGTGCGCACAGTCACATTGACCAGGTGTGGTTCCAGCACCGGGCCACCGGCCTGGTTCACGGCATCCAGCAGGGTCAGCGGGCCTTGCAGGGTGCTGAAGCGCCCTGGGGTCTTCACCGCACCAGCAACCAGCACCGAACCCGACAGGTCACCCACCAGGTCGACGTGGGTCTGCACGTCGGTGGTAATGCCCTTGAGCTTGCGACGAATCATCTGCTCGACTTCGTTCAGGGTCATGCCGGCGACGAATTCACGCCCAACGTAAGGCAGCGAGATCATGCCTTGAGCATCGACGCGGGTTTTCAGCTGGGTACCGCCAGTGGCCAGCGGTGCGAACAGTGCAGAGCCTTCTGGCGCGGTATCAGCAATCAGGATGTTGAGCACGTCACCCGAGGCCAGGCGCACTTCCGCCGATACCGGCTTGGTGACGCTGGCCAGGGCAGGGCGCGGTGCACCGAACATGTACGGGGCGATGTTGCTGGCATTGATGTCGACGAGGTTGTACGCCTCGTTCTTGCTTTCGATCGTGCCCTTGTACGGGCCTGCGCCCGACAGGGTGCCGCCGCAACCGGCCAGGCCCAGGGTTGCCAGGGCAAGTGCTGCCAGTTTCAGGTTGAAGCGCTTGGAGACAGCCAGGGAATTAATCACGGTGATCCTCGATCGAAGCCAGAATGAAGCGGGTAATGCCGTAAAGCATCAGCAGGCCCAGCAGAATCGTCGCCAGGTTGTACCAACGCTCTGGGTAAAGGGCGAGTTCAGGGGTGTTGGGGCTGACCACGGTCACCAGGGTGCGGATCTTCTTGCTCGCTTCGATGCGGGCATTGTCCAGCGCGGCGACGGCAGTCTTGTAGGTTTCTTCGGCAATGCCGGCGTCCAGCATCAGCTGCTGGTAGCGCGAAGCGACCACGTTCAGCTGCGAGCCTTGCGGCGACGACACCAGCAGGCGCTTTTCTTTGGCCAGCTGCTGGGTGATGGCTTCGACCTTCTGCTTCTGCTGGCGTACCTGAGGGGCGTCGCCACGCAGCTTGAAGGACATTTCGGTCAGGGCGGCCTGTTCCTTGGTGTACTGGCTTTCCAGGTCGGCAATGATGGTGGCGCGGCTCTGCGCGGTGTTGCCACCGTCCAGTACCTTGTTGTCGTTCTGGAAGGTCAGCAGCTGGGTCTTGCGCTTGCCGTAGTTGATGCGCGCGGTTTCCAGCTCGCCCTGGGCGAACTTCATCTGCTCGCGGGCGATGTTGTGGCTCACTTCGTTGACGAAGTGTTCGCTGGCCTGGAGGATCACCCGCAGCATCTGCTCGGACAGCTCAGGGGTGAAGGCCTGCACTTCTACCCGCAACAGGCCGGTGGTTTCGTCGTAGCGGGCCGAGACCATGCGCTGGTAGTACTCCAGCAGGTCTTCGCGCGGGGCGTCCTTGTCGAGCCAGAAGAATACGTCGCTACGCTGGGCGGCGTATTGCCCGATCCAGTGCAGCTTCTTTTCCAGCAGCAGCATCATGTCCATCGAGGTGATGTATTCGCGCAGGTACAGGGTTTCTTCGCGCGAGGCTGGGTTGGCGCCGGTCAGCAGGGTGGCCAGGCCGGGCACCTGGGCGCCCTGGTTGTTGCCGTCCTGGCGCACCACCACCTGGGCGGAGCTGACATAGCGGTCGATGGCGAAGATGCCGTAGTACACGCCGGCCAGGATCATTGGCAGGACCACCATGGCCAACGCCAGGCGCCAGCCCTTCTTGTTACCCGTACTGCTCATAGTTGGATGCATCCTTGATGTGGAACGGTGCTGCTTAATTGGAAGAGGGGTGATCAGCTGTTGTAGGCCTTGATGCCTTCGGCGACGTCGTCGTACACCTGGATGCCGCCATCGCGTACCAGCAGCACCACGTCACAGAGCTTTTCGATTTCCGGCATGGAGTGGGAAACCATCACCACGTTGGATTTCTGCAGCTTTTCCTTGAACACGTCGGCGCACTTGCGCTTGAACTGGGCGTCACCCACCGACATCACTTCGTCGATCAGGTAGTAGTCGAAGTCGAATGCCATGCTCAGGCCGAAGGCCACGCGCGAGCGCATGCCCGAGGAATAGGTCTTGATCGGCTCGTCGATCCAGTCGCCGATTTCGGCAAACTCCTGCACGTAGCGGATCTTTTCACGCATGGCTTCGCCGGTGGCGCCGTAGATGCGGCAGACGAACTTGATGTTGTCGCGCCCGCTCATGCTGTTCTGGAAGCCACCGGTCAAACCCACTGGCCAGGAGATGCTGCGGTCGGTGACGATGGTGCCGGAGTCGGGCACATCGGCGCCGCCCAGCAGGCGCATCAGGGTCGACTTGCCGGCGCCGTTGCGGCCTATCAGGCCGATGTTCTTGCCAGGCGGAATGGCCAGCGACAGGTTGCGAAAGACATATCGCCGGCCATTGGGCGTGAGGTACGACTTGGTGACGTTTCTGAGCTCGAACACGTGTGGCCTGTACTTAACCGTTCTTGGTGGAAATCAGGTGCATCCTGCGGGCGCGGTAGGCCCCAAGGGACAGGAACAGCAAAACCGTGGTGAAGGCGATGACGTACGTGGTGGACACGCCATCGACCGGGGTGTAGTGCGGCAACACCTCGGCGCGGATCAGCTCGACGATGTGCAGGAAGGGGTTGAGCAACAGCACCGGCATCATGGCCTGCGGCAGGTAGGCAGCAGGGATCAGCACACCCGAGATGAAATACAGCGGGAAGAACGCCATGCGGATGACAAACCTCAGGCTCGGCAGGGCGTGGGTGACCAGGGCCAGCAGCATGCCCAGGCCGAAGGCGAACAGCAGGCCCAGGGCCAGGGTGGCGACCCATTGCAAGGGGTGGTGCAGCGACATGTCGAAGCCGTACCAGGCAAAGCCGAACACGATGATGGCGTACACGGTGGCGGCGATGCAGGTTTCGACGATCACCCGGGCGACGTAGGTGTCGAGTGGCTTGATCTGTTTGTAGCCGAACAGCGGGCGGTTTTCCCGCAGGCTGTCCATCAGGCGCAGGGCGGTGTTGCGGTAGAGCAGGAAGGGCGCCATGCCGACCAGAATGAAAACCGGGTACTCGACGCCAGACACGGTGCGCCCGCGCAGCATGCCGAACAGCAGGGAGAAAACGAGCAGGTGGCAGATCGGTTCCAGCAGCAGCCACACGGCATCCAGGCGGTGGTCGCCGAGCCGGGAGCGAGCCTCACGCAATACGAGGGCAAAGATGACCGATTTCTGGATCTGGAGGGAGGAACGAGGCTTCAAGATGGTAACCGCAAAGCAAAGCAGCGCGCCAAGGCACGCCGGAATTCATCTTCAGGAAAGGCCCGAGCCCCCTGGCATTTTGCCTGGGCATGTTCCGGAGACTTCCATGTTCTAAGGGGCGGGAGGTTAAGCGCGGGAAGGCATAAGCGTCAAGGATGTACCACGTTTGAATAGGAAAGTTCAGGCCGCTTGAGGTGTTATTTTCGCCGTTGATCGTGTTTCATCTTTGCTGTGAACGGTGCGGATACAGGCACTTTGCCGTATGTCGGATTTGCCCCGTTGTCGGCATGCCGGCTATCCGGCCTTTGTGAATGCGCGACTGAACGCTTGAGGCAGGGGCAATCACGTTTACACTAACGCCATCATTCATTAGGCCAGTACGGGAACGACCTGACCCATGACTATTCTGGTTACCGGCGGAGCCGGGTTCATTGGCGCCAATTTCGTGCTCGATTGGGTAAGCCAGTCGGGCGAGACGATCATCAACCTGGACAAGCTGACCTACGCCGGCAACCTTCAGAGCCTGGCCAGCCTGGAAGGCAACCCACAGCATGTGTTCGTGCACGGGGACATCGGCGACAACGCGCTGGTGCTGCGCCTGCTGGCCGAGCATCAACCACGGGCGGTGCTCAACTTTGCCGCCGAGTCGCATGTCGACCGCTCCATCCATGGCCCGCAGGCATTCGTCGAAACCAACGTGGTCGGCACCTTCCAGTTGCTCGAGGCGGTGCGCGCGTACTGGCAGGGCCTGGGCCAGACTGCACAGGGCGCTTTCCGCTTCCTGCATGTTTCCACCGACGAGGTGTACGGCTCGCTCAAGGCCGACGAGGCGGCGTTCACCGAAACCCATCAGTACCAACCCAACAGCCCGTACTCGGCCAGCAAGGCGGCCAGTGACCACTTGGTGCGCTCCTACCATCACACCTATGGCTTGCCGGTGCTGACCACCAACTGCTCGAACAACTACGGGCCGTTGCATTTCCCCGAAAAGCTGATCCCACTGATGATCGTCAACGCCCTGGGCGGCAAGGCGCTGCCGGTGTATGGCGACGGCCAGCAGATTCGTGACTGGTTGTATGTCAAGGACCACTGCAGCGCCATCCGCCGAGTACTGGAAGCAGGGCGGGTAGGGGAGGTGTACAACGTCGGCGGCTGGAACGAGATGGCCAACCTGACCATCGTTCACCGTGTCTGCGCGCTGCTCGACGAGCTGCGCCCGCGTACTGACGGCCAACCCTACGCCAGCCAGATCAGCTTCGTGCAGGACCGCCCCGGCCATGACCGGCGCTACGCCATCGATGCTCGCAAGCTCGAGCGCGAGTTGGGCTGGAAACCGGCGGAAACCTTCGACACCGGTATCCGCAAGACTGTGCAATGGTACCTGGCCAACGCGGACTGGGTGGCGGCTGTGCAGTCGGGCAGCTACCGCGAATGGGTCGAGAAGAACTACGCGGCACGTAGCCAATGCTAGGCTTGCCGATAATGGCAAAAAGATGGCTACGCACACGCCTCATCCGTCTGAACGGAATCTACTGACATGAACACTGACACGACCACGCTCAATCGCAAAGGCATCATTCTGGCGGGGGGCTCAGGCACCCGCCTGCACCCGGCCACCCTGGCGATCTCCAAGCAACTGCTGCCGGTTTACGACAAGCCGATGATCTACTACCCGCTGACCACGCTGATGCTGGCGGGTATCCGCGACATCCTGATCATCTCCACCCCGCAGGACACGCCGCGCTTCGAACAGTTGCTCGGTGATGGTCACCGGTGGGGCATCAACATCACCTATGCCGTGCAGCCATCGCCGGACGGCCTGGCCCAGGCGTTCATCATTGGTGAGGACTTCATCGGTAACGACCTGTCGGCATTGGTGCTGGGTGACAATATCTACTATGGCCACGACTTCCAGGCGTTGCTGCTGGACGCCATGGGGCGGCGCGAAGGCGCCAGTGTGTTCGCCTACCACGTGACCGACCCAGAGCGGTACGGGGTGGTGGAGTTCGACAGCACCGGCAAGGCCATCAGCCTCGAAGAAAAGCCGCAGCAACCGAAGTCCAACTATGCCGTGACCGGGTTGTACTTCTACGATCAGGATGTGATCGAGATGGCCAAGGGGCTCAAGCCTTCGGCGCGTGGCGAGCTGGAGATCACCGACCTCAACCGCCTGTACCTGGAGCGCGAGCAGCTGTCGGTTGAAGTGATGGGGCGTGGCTATGCCTGGCTCGACACCGGCACCCATGACTCGCTGCTCGAAGCCAGCGGCTACATCGCTACCATCGAGCGCCGCCAGGGCTTGAAGGTCGCCTGCCCGGAAGAGGTTGCCTACCGCCAGCGCTGGATCGACGCCGAGCAGCTGGCCAGGCTGGCTGCACCGCTGACCAAGAACGGTTATGGGCAGTACCTGCAACGGGTGCTGCGCGATACGATCTTCTGAGGCAGTAGGTTATGTGCACGCCTGTTGTGGGAGGTTTTTCTCGCTGGGCGTGCAACATGTTGTGACGTCTAATCTGGTAACTATTCCCTCGCGCCAGTTGCTGGGCCAATGGCCTGTGAGCCGCTAGTTTGAAAGGGCAGCCAAGGAGCTTGCTGCATTCAAACCTAACTCACAGGAGTGACCTTCATGCGCAATACCGTCCTCAACTACCTGCTGCTGCCGCTGTTTGCCGGTTTGTCGTTTTCCATCAGCGCCGCGCCGGGGGCCGCCACCTTGCCGAAGGAACCGGTGCCGGTGGTCAGCCAAGTGCAAGCGCCTGCGGGCGTGGTCGATCTGAACAAGGCCGATGCGCCAACCTTGCAGCGTGAGCTTAATGGCATAGGCAAGGCCAAGGCCGAGGCGATCGTGGCTTATCGGGAGGCCAACGGGCCGTTTGCTTCGGTGGATGAACTGCTGGAGATCAAAGGCATTGGCAATGCCTTGCTGGAGCGCAATCGGGCCAAGCTGATGGTGGAGTGAGCGCGGCTTAGTTAGTTGCTGTGCCGGCCCTTCGCGGGGCAAGCCCGCTCCCACAGGGATTGCATGTGCTTCAGGTGCTGTGGTTCCTGTGCTGGCCCTTCGCGGGGCAAGCCCGTTCCCACAGGGATTGCATGTGCTTCAGGTGCTGTGGTTCCTGTGCTGGCGCTTTCGCGGGGCAAGCCCGCTGCCACAGGATTCCATGTGCTTCAGGTGCTGTGATTCCTGTGCAGGCCCTTCGCGGGTAAGCCCGCTACCACAGGGGGATTGCATTGGCTTCAGCTGTTGCGATCTAGCCAGGGGCAGGTGTGTTGGTCAATTTCAGAAAAGCGGCACGGTCTTTTGTGGGAGCGGGCTTGCCCCGCGAACACCGGCGAAGCCGGTGCCAGGCAATGCGTTTGGGTTCAGCGGTCCTGCGCATCCTTGGCATCGGCCTCGGCATTGCGTTCATGCACCTTGCGCAGTTGCTCATCAGTCAAGGGCAGTTTTTTTGCCGTATCGCGCAGCATCATCAACCCGCCAACGATCGACCCGAGGGCTATGATGAGTATCAGCCAGGCATACCAGGGCATTGTGTGTTCTCCTGTAAACATCACGGGGCAGTACGTGTACAAATATTGAACAATCGCCGGTTCCGTTGGTTCAATTATAGGCTCCGCGCCTTGCCGGGCCAATTCCGTTGACCCGCGGCCCCCAAAGCCTGTGCCACTTCGTTTACAATGCGCGCCGTTTACGAATTGCCAAGAGACCCCGACCATGTCCGCCTGCCAGACGCCCCTGATCGTCGCCCTGGATTTCCCTACCCGTGACGCCGCCCTGAAGCTGGCCGACCAGCTCGACCCCGCCCTGTGCCGGGTAAAAGTTGGCAAGGAGCTGTTCACCAGCAGCGCTTCGGGCATTGTCGAAACCCTGTGCGCGAAGGGCTTCGAGGTGTTCCTCGACCTCAAGTTCCACGACATTCCCAACACCACGGCCATGGCGGTCAAGGCTGCTGCCGAGATGGGCGTATGGATGGTCAACGTGCATTGCTCCGGTGGCCTGCGCATGATGGCTGCCTGCCGCGAAGAGCTGGCCAAGCGCAGCGGCCCGCAGCCGCTGCTGATCGGCGTGACCGTGCTGACCAGCATGGAGCGTGAGGACCTGGCCGGCATCGGCCTGGACGTGGACCCGCAAGAGCAAGTGCTGCGTCTGGCGGCCCTGGCCGAAAAGGCCGGTATGGACGGCCTGGTGTGCTCGGCACTGGAAGCACCGGCGCTGAAGGCTGCACACCCGGCGCTGCAACTGGTGACGCCTGGCATCCGCCCTGCGGGCAGTGCCCAGGATGACCAGCGCCGTATCCTCACCCCGCGCCAGGCGCTGGATGCAGGCTCCGACTACCTGGTGATCGGTCGCCCGATCAGCCAGGCGGCAGACCCGGCACAGGCGCTGGCAGCCGTGGTCGCAGAGATCCGCGGTTGATCGACCAGCCTAGCCAAGGCTGAAAAAAAGGGCCGGCATGCAGTGCGCATGTCGGCCCTTTTTCATTGCCTTGCGAATCAGGCAATAACCAGCGGCTGGAAGCCTTTGATCAGGTCGTCCAGCGCCTTGATCTGTGCCAGGAACGGCTCCAGCTTGTCCAGCGGCAGGGCGCTCGGGCCGTCGCACTTGGCCTGGTCCGGGTTCGGGTGGGCTTCCAGGAACAGGCCGGCCAGGCCAACCGCCATGCCGGCGCGGGCGAGGTCGACCACCTGTTCGCGACGGCCACCGGAGGCAGCGCCGGACGGGTCGCGGTTCTGCAGGGCGTGGGTGACGTCGAAGATGATCGGCAGGTTGTCGCAGGTGCGCTTCATCACGCCGAAGCCGAGCATGTCGACCACCAGGTTGTCGTAGCCCATGCAGGTGCCGCGGTCGCAGAGGATCAGCTGGTCGTTACCGGCTTCCTTGAACTTGTGCACGATGTTCTGCATTTGCGACGGGCTGAGGAACTGTGGCTTCTTGATGTTGACCGGCTTGCCGGTCTTGGCCAGGGCTACCACCAGGTCGGTCTGGCGGGCCAGGAAGGCGGGCAGTTGCAGCACGTCAACCACTTCGGCGACGGGTGCGCACTGGTAGATCTCGTGCACGTCGGTGATGATCGGCACGCCGAACTCGGCTTTCACTTTCTCGAAGATGCGCAGGCCTTCTTCCATGCCCGGGCCACGGTAGGAGTGGATCGAGGAGCGGTTGGCCTTGTCGAAGCTGGCCTTGAACACGTAAGGGATGCCCAGTTTCTCGGTAACCCGAACGTACTCGGCGCAGGCGGTCAGGGCCAGGTCCTCGGATTCGAGCACGTTGATGCCGCCGAAGAGGACGAACGGGGCGGTGTTGGAGCACTCGATGGTGGGGGTGATCTTGATCATGGTCATCTCTGCAAATCCCTTGTCACTGGTTTCAGTGGCGAAGGGGGATCTTACAAGATCTGCGTTGCCCGTGCCGGCCCTTTCGCGGGGCAAGCCCGCTCCCACAGGGCGGCGCACAGTTCAGCCGTTGTGGTAATCCTGTGGGAGCGGGCTTGCCCCGCGATAGGGCCGGTACAGGCTAGGCGCAATCTCAGACCTTCAACACCAACTTGCCAAAATTCTCGCCGCTGAACAGCTTGAGCAGGGTCTCGGGGAACGTCTCCAGCCCCTCGACCACATCCTCCTTGCTCTTGACCTTGCCCGCGGCCAGCCAGCCGGCCATTTCCTGCGCGGCCTTGCCATAGTCCTTGGCGTGGTCCATGACCACGAAGCCTTCCATGCGCGCGCGGTTCACCAGGAGCGCCAGGTAGTTGGCCGGGCCTTTGACAGCTTCCTTGTTGTTGTACTGGCTGATGGCGCCGCAGATGACGATGCGTGCCTTGAAGTTGATGCGGGTGAGCACGGCGTCGAGGATTTCGCCACCAACGTTGTCGAAGTACACGTCAACCCCTTTGGGGCATTCGCGTTTCAGGCCAGCCAGCACGTCTTCGGCCTTGTAGTCGATCACGCCGTCGAAGCCCAGTTCGTCCTTCAGGTACTGGCATTTCTGCTCGCCACCGGCAATGCCGACCACATGGCAGCCCTTGAGCTTGGCGATCTGGCCGACGATGCTGCCCACCGCGCCGGCTGCGCCGGAGATGACCACGGTGTCGCCAGCCTTGGGCTGGCCGACTTCGAGCAGGGCGAAGTAGGCGGTCATGCCGGTCATGCCTAAGGCCGAGAGGTAGCGGGGCAGGGGCGCGAGCTGGGGGTCGATCTTGTGCAGGCCCTGGGGCTCGCCGGTGAAGTAGTCCTGCACGCCGAGGGCACCGCTGACGTGGTCGCCGGGTTTGTAGTCCGGGTGGTTGGAGGCGACCACTTCGCCGACGCCCAGGGCGCGCATCACCTGGCCGAGGGCGACGGGCGGGATGTACGACTTGCCCTCGTTCATCCAGCCACGCATGGCCGGGTCCAGCGACAGGTAGAGGTTGCGTACCTGGATCTGGCCGGCGGCGGGGGCCTCGGCAGGCACTGTCTCGAAGGTGAAATCGTCACGGCGCACGGCGCCGACCGGGCGTCTGGCAAGCAGGAAGCGGCGGTTGGTCTGGGTCATGGCAGGTCCTTTTAGGCGATGAGGCACAGCGGTCAATTTAACCTGCTGATGCAGGTTGGTCCGCAAAATCACTGGTAAGCATGATAGCCCAACCGTTGCCCTGATGATGCTGCCCAGCCGGGCGGTGGGCTGACTAGACTCTGCCCGGAAACCTGCAAGCTGCTGCGGTCCTTGAACTGATGATTGGAGCAAACGATGAGCATGACCTTTTCTGGCCGGGTAGCCCTGGTCACCGGCGGTGCGGCGGGTATTGGCCGGGCAACGGCACTGGCCTTTGCCCGCGAAGGGCTGAACGTGGTGGTGGCCGACCTCGACCCGGTCGCTGGCGAGGCCACGGTGGCCCTGATTCGCCAGGCCGGTGGCGAGGCGCTGTTCGTGGCCTGTGACGTGACCCAGGACGCCCAGGTGCGCCAGCTGCACGAGCGCACCATCGAAGCCTATGGGCGCCTGGATTACGCCTACAACAATGCCGGCATCGAAATCGAAAAGGGGCGCCTGGCCGAGGGCAGCGAGGCGGAGTTCGACGCCATCATGGGCGTCAATGTCAAAGGCGTGTGGCTGTGCATGAAGTACCAGCTGCCGCTGCTGCTGGCCCAGGGCGGTGGGGCGATCGTCAACACCGCATCGGTGGCGGGCCTGGGCGCGGCGCCGAAGATGAGCATCTACGCCGCTTCCAAGCATGCGGTGATCGGCCTGACCAAGTCGGCGGCCATCGAATATGCCAAGAAGGGTATCCGGGTGAATGCCGTGTGCCCGGCGGTGATCGACACCGACATGTTCCGCCGCGCCTACGAGGCAGACCCGCGCAAGGCCGAATTTGCCGCCGCGATGCACCCGGTCGGGCGTATCGGCAAGGTCGAGGAAGTTGCCGGTGCGGTGTTGTACCTGTGCAGCGACGGGGCGGCCTTTACCACTGGGCACAGCCTGACGGTAGATGGCGGGGCCACCGCAATCTGAGCACCGTTCGCGTAGCACTGCGTAACCTCTTGACGGTGAGTGTTAAGTTGTGTAAAGGCGAGTTGCTTTGCGGCTGTCTATACTTTTGCGACTCAGTATTGGGATGCAACAGTGGAAACAGTCAGTACCAACCCGCCTGCCCGGCATACCCCGATCATGGATTTCGCGGCATGCCGGGGTATTGCCGAGGGCCCCGCATTCATCGTGGCGTCGGGCGCCTCTGCCAAGGGCTTCCCCATTCAGCGCTTCGCCCATGTACCGATGATCACGCTCAACGGCGCGATCTCGATGTTCCCGGAACATGGCCTGCGCCCTTACTTTTATGTGTGCACCGACACCGGGTTTGCCCACCAGCAACCTGAGCTCTATGCAAAGGCGGTACGGCTCAGCCAGCGTGTGGCGGTCTGGCCGAGTGAAGTAGGGGCGCTACCGGTGCCAAGCAAGGCGCACATCTTCCCGTTGGCCAAGGCGGCTCGCTCGCGCCTGTTCGAAGCACTGCTCAACCCCAACCCGCACCTTGTGCGCAGCCGGGCATGCTGGGGCAGCCGCTCGCGATCGCTGGGCTTTAGCAAAGACCTGTCGCAAGGGTTTTTCGATGCGCGCACGGTGGCCTATGCGGCGCTGCAGATCGCCTGTCATCTAGGCTTCAATCAGGTTTTCCTGGTCGGGGTTGACCTCGACCAGTCGGTGGGGCGCTTCTATGAGGCCCCCGGCCAGTCGGTTTCGCCCTGTGGCCTGGATGAGGCCTATGAACGGCGCATCCTGCCCTCGCTGACGCTGATGGCCGATCGGGTTGTCGATGAGCATTTTGCCGTCTACAACCTGTCTGCCACCTCGAAAATTCCGGATGCTGTGATCCCCAAGGTCACCCTCGACCAGGCCCAGGCGATGATCCTGGGTAACCCGCCTCAGGCCTGCATGTGCACCCACCCCGCGTGAACCTTTACTGGCCGATGGGCCCATGTCGCCTATAGGCAGGGCGCCCGCGCCCAAACCGATCTCCAGCACGCAGGGCGACCTTCAGCTAGCTGATAGCGACAGGCCTATAGCCATTTGACACCATTTTGCCGCCAACCCCTTGTTAGGAGGCAGAAAACGTTGCCACGCTTGACCCTCGGCAAAACCTTGCACGGTGAAGGGGGATCGGCGATGGCGGCGAACAGGCACGGTGTTCTGGCCAACCTGGGCATGGCCCGCAAACTGGGCCTGGGCTTTGCCCTGGTGCTGCTGCTGACTGTCGCGGTGGCGGCCATCGGCATCGCGGCGCTGCATAGCGTTGGCCAACGCTTCGACGGCCTGCGCGAGCTAGGCCAGTTCAATACCGACCTGTTGCGCCTGCGCCAGCACGAGCAGGCCTTTGCCTTGCGCTCCGACATCAAGGAGGCCGAGGCCTTGCGCAGTGGCTTGCAGAACCTTGCCGAACGCGCCCGCAGCCTGCCGGCGCTGGCGGCGGCCGAGGCTGACCTGGCGGCCTACGGCCAGGCCTTTGAAGCCTTCGTCGAAGCCGTGCAGGCCAAGGAGCTGGCGCTGGACATGGCCAGTTGGTCGGTGTCCAGCGTGGCCAACAACCTCGATGTGCTGCAGGCCGGCCTGGCCGACGACGCCACCTATACCCTCAAACAGTCCCAGGGCCAGCAAGGAGGCGAGTTCCTGGAGCAGGCGGGGCAGGTGGCGCAGGTGTCGCGGCTGATGCTGCAGGCCATGGACCAGGCACGGGTGCGCCTGGACAAGAGCCGCAAGGGTGAGGAGGGGGAACAAGGCCGTATCGCCCAGACGCTCGAGGCGGCGCAGTTGGTCGAGCAGCTCAAGGCGGCGGTGACCGATGCGGGCTACCAGAGTGTGCTCGGCGAGGTGGCCGGGCACATTGCCAGCTTCTCCGACAAGCTCAACGAATACACCGACCTGCTCGGCAAGGAGCAAGGCATCAAGGCGCAGCTGCAGGCAAGTGCCGAGCAGGTCACCGGGCGGGTAGACCAGGCCTATGCGGTCGATCAGCAAGCCATGCAGGCTGAGTTGGCGCACAACAGCTTGGCCATCGCCCTGGCCACCGGGCTGGCGTTGCTGGTGGGCATCCTCGCCGCCTGGTTGATCACCCGCGCCGTGGTCGGCCCGCTCAAGCGCGTGATCGGCCGAGCCCAGCGCATTGCCGCTGGCGAGTTGGGCCTGGAGGACGAAGCGCCGCGCACCGATGAAGTGGGTCAGCTGATGCAGGCCATGCAGCAGATGGCCGCCGGGTTGTCCGGGGTGGTCAGTGGCCTGCAGCAAGGCATCGAGCAACTGGCCGGGAGCGCTCAGGCGTTGTCGGCAGTGACCGAGCAGACCAACCGGGAAGTTGGCAGCCAGAAGGAAGAAACCGAGCAGGTGGCCACCGCCATGCAGCAGATGACGGCCACCGTGCACGACGTGGCGCGCAATGCCGAAGAAGCCGCGCAGGCGGCGCAGGCGGCCGATGACAAGGTCGACGCCGGCCAGCGCGTGGTGCGCGAGAGCATGCAGCGCATCGAGCAGCTGGCGACGGCAGCGGACACCGCCAGCGCCGGCATCGACAGCCTGAGTGCCGAGATCCACACCATTGGCGATGTGCTGGCGGTCATCAAGAGCGTGGCCGAGCAGACCAACCTGCTGGCGCTCAACGCGGCCATCGAGGCGGCCCGGGCGGGTGAGCAGGGGCGTGGTTTTGCGGTGGTGGCCGACGAGGTACGGGCCCTGGCCCGGCGTACCCGGCAGTCGACCGAGGAAATCGAACGGCTGGTGGCCAGCCTGCGTGGCAATGCCCAGCAGTCGGTGGCGCAGATCCGCGGCAGCACCGAGCTGGTGCGCCTGGCCGTGGCCGATGCGTTGCAGACCGAAAGCGCGCTGGGCAGTATTGCGGTGGCAGTGTCGTTGATCCAGCAGATGAACCAGCAGATTGCCGCGGCGGCCGAGCAGCAGAGTTCCGTGGCCGAGGAAATCAGCCGAAGCGTGACGCAGATCCGTGGCAGTGCCGACCAGGCGGCGCTGGCGATGCAGGACAATGCCCGGTCCAGTATCGAGCTGGCGCAGTTGGGCAGTGACCTTAAAGGCATGGTTGGCCATTTCAGGCTATGAGTGTCAGGCGGAAGATTTTTGTAGGGGTTGAGATCGAGCGCCGCGCGGGCGGCGCTCGATCTCAACCGCAACGCCGATCTACCGTCGAACACCCCGCGGATTGAGGATCAGCAAGGTCAGCACCCCCGCCACGATCCCCCAGAACGCCGAGCCGATCGAGAACAGGGTCAACCCTGAGGCCGTCACCATGAAGGTGATCAGCGCCGCCTCGCGCTCCCTTGCCTCGCTCATGGCCACGGTCAGCCCGTTCATGATCGAACCGAACAACGCCAGCGCCGCAATCGACAGCACCAGCTCTTTCGGCAACGCCGCGAACAAGGCCGCCAGGGTGGCGCCGAACGTGCCGGCAATGCCATAGAAAATCCCGCACCATACCGCCGCGGTATAGCGTTTGCTCGGGTCTTCATGGGCGTGCGGCCCGGTGCAGATCGCGGCACTGATCGCGGCCAGGTTGACCCCGTGCGAGCCAAACGGTGCAAGCAGCAGCGAGGCGAAACCGGTAGCCGAAATCAGCGGCGAGGCGGGCACCTGGTAGCCGTCGGCGCGCAGCACGGCCACGCCAGGCATGTTCTGCGAAGTCATCGCGACCACGAACAAGGGAATGCCGATGCTGATGGTCGCGGCCAGCGAGAAGCTTGGCGTGGTCCACACCGGTGTGGCCACTTCCAGCTTGAAGCCGCTGAAATCCAGCAGGCCGAGGGCGCCGGACAGTGCCGTGCCCACCAGCAAGGCGGCCAGTACGCAGTAGCGCGGCGACAGGCGCTTGACCAGCAGGTAGCTGAAGAACATGCCAAGTACCAGCAGGGTGCGATGCTGGGCGGCAACGAAGATTTCACTGCCGATCTTGAACAGGATCCCGGCCAGCAAGGCCGACGCCAGCGATGCGGGGATGCGCTTGACCAGGCGTTCGAAGCTGCCGGTCAGGCCGCAGATCACCACCAGCACCGCACAGGTGATGTAGGCACCGATGGCTTCGCCGTAGCTGACCCCGCCCAGACTGGTGATCAGCAGCGCAGCACCGGGGGTTGACCAGGCCACGGTGATTGGCGTGCGGTAGCGCAGCGACAGGCCGATGCTGCACACCGCCATGCCGATCGACAACGCCCAGATCCACGAAGAAATCTGCGCGCTGGTCAGGCCGGCTGCCTGGCCGGCCTGGAACATCAGCACCAGCGAACTGGTGTAGCCGGTGAGCATGGCAATGAAGCCGGCGACCACCGCCGACGGTGAGCTGTCTGCCAGGGGCCGCAGGCGTGCGGAAGTGGCATCGGTCATGGGTTGGGTCCTTGTCCAGGTGTAAGCATTTTTTTCAGACTAACGCGGGCTGGATTGATCCTTGCCATACAGCAGGCATTGCTTTTAGCCGTACAGTCGCCAACTATTGGGCAAGTTTGCGCAACTGCATGGGAGGGGGCGGGCAATGTACAAGGTGTATGGTGACTACCAGTCGGGCAATTGCTACAAGGTCAAGCTGATGCTCAGCCTGCTCGACCGCCCGTATGAATGGCAGGCGGTGGATATCCTCAAGGGCGAGACCGAAACGCCTGAGTTTCTGGCCATGAACCCCAACGGCAAGGTGCCGGTGCTCAAGCTCGAGGACGGTACCTGCCTGTGGGAATCGAACGCCATCCTCAACTACCTGGCCGATGGCAGCGAATTCCTGCCCAGCGAGCCGCGTCTGCGGACCCAGGTGTTGCAGTGGCAATTCTTCGAGCAGTACAGCCATGAGCCGTACATTGCCGTGGCGCGGTTCATCCAGTTCTATCTGGGGCTGCCGGACGAGCGCGTGGAGGAATACCGCAAGCTGCACAAGGGCGGTTACAAGGCGTTGAAGGTGATGGAGCGGCAGTTGCAGATGACGCCGTATCTGGTCGGGGACCAGTACTCGATTGCCGATGTGGCGCTGTATGCCTACACCCATGTGGCGCATCAGGGTGGCTTCGACCTGACGGATTACCCGGCAGTACGCGAGTGGCTGGCGCGGGTGGCCAGCCATCCGCGGCATGTGCCGATGGTCGACTGAGCTGACGCGGCTCCCACAGGGGGTCGCGCAGGGATTACGCGAAGCGTTTGTCCAGATAGGCGATGATGGCCTTGGATTCATACATCCAGGTCACCTTGCCCTGTTCCTCGATGCGCAGGCACGGCACTTTCACCCGGCCGCCACCTTCGAGCAACGCCTGGCGATGCAGGTCGTCGTTCTTGGCATCACGCAACGCTACCGGCACGTTCAAGCGGTGCAGGGTACGGCGGGTCTTCACGCAGAACGGGCAGGCATGGAACTGGTACAGCGCGAGGCCCTTGGCCTCCTGCTCGACACGCGCCTGGGCCGCGGCATCACGCTTCTGCTTGGCTGGGCGGCTGATCCAGTCGCCGAACACGATGAGCTGGCCGAGGCCGACCCGCAGGGCTTTGACGATCATGGGCTACTCCTGAAATGAAAAAGCCGACCCCTGGGGGCCGGCTCGGGTCATGCGCCGATCACTTGATCAGGCTGAGGAACTCGCTGCGAGTCGAGGCGTTTTCACGGAACTCACCCAGCATCACCGAGGTGAGCATGGTCGAATTCTGTTTTTCCACGCCGCGCATCATCATGCACATGTGCTTGGCTTCGATGACCACTGCCACGCCAGCGGCGCCAGTCACCTGCTGCACGGCCTCGGCGATCTGGCGGCTGAGGTTTTCCTGGATCTGCAGGCGGCGGGCGAACATGTCGACGATGCGCGCGACCTTCGACAGGCCCAGGACCTTGCCCTTGGGCAGGTAGGCCACGTGAGCCTTGCCGATGAAGGGCAGCATGTGGTGTTCGCACATCGAATACAGCTCGATGTCCCGGACCAGCACCATCTCACTGTTGTCGGAGGTGAACAGCGCGCCGTTGGTGACTTCTTCCAGCGTCTGCTCGTAACCGCGGCAAAGGTACTTCATGGCCTTTGCAGCCCGCTTGGGCGTGTCGAGCAGGCCCTCACGGGAGACGTCCTCGCCAAGTTGGCTGAGGATCTCGGTGTAGTTCTGTTCCAGGGACATGTATCTACCTGTGGGAAAAATCGCAAAAATGAAGGGTACGGCGGCGCGCGCGGCGCTGCAAGCACGGCGTTACTCGTCGCGGCCTTCCATCATGGTTCGCTTGAGCATCACATACACCGCGCCGGTGCCGCCATGGCGGGCCTGGCACGAGGTGAAACCGAGCACTTGCGGGTGCTGGCGCAGCCAGGTGTTGACATGGCTCTTGATCATCGGGCGCTTGCCGTCCAGGCGGGCGGCCTTGCCGTGGGTCACCCGTACGCAGCGGACTTCGAGCTGGGTGGCTTCGGCGATGAAGGCCCACAGGGTTTCGCGGGCCTTCTCCACGCTCATGCCATGCAGGTCGAGGCTGCCTTCGAAGGCGATCTGGCCGAGCTTGAGCTTGCGGATCTGGCTTTCCTGCACGCCATCGCGGCGCCACATCAGCTCGTCTTCGGCACCGACGTCGATGACGAACTGGTCGGACAGGCCGTCGATCACCAAGGTCTGGTCGCTGCGGATGGTCGCCGCCTGGCGCAGGCCGGCGAGCTGCTTGCGGTCGGTTTTCGGTTTGCCCACATCGGCGCGGTCGTGCTTGATCGGCTTGACGCCGCGCACTTCGGCGCTGAACAGGGAAAAATCGTCGTCTTGCATGGTGCCTCCACGTGGGCGGCGTAGTTTACGCGATCAACCCTGCGTCGTCAGTACCGGCCTCTTCGCGGGTTTACCCCCGAAGAGGCTCGCAGCTCAAGCCACTAATCATGCTTTTTCATCAGGTGCGGCGACAGGTTCAGCTCGCGCCCGCGGCGCAGGCGAATGCGGCTGCGCCGCCAGAAGCGCACGCCCAGGTACAGCAGCAACAGCCCTGCCACGGCCAGGATGCCGGCCAGCGGGCGGTTGGCATTGAGTTCGGCGAGTGCTGTGTAGTTGCCAAGCAGCCCGGCGATGCCGGCCATGCCCAGCAACACGCCGAGTGTGGCGATCAGGGCCGACAGGCCGGCGGCAATGCGCGCACCCCAGTTACGCGGTTCCCGCGGGCGCAGACGCTTGGCGTCGAAACTGCCTTTGAGCTTCATTCCAGTTTCCTCTGTGGACATCCGGAATTCGACCTGGGCCCGGCCCTGGGGTTCCGCCCGGCTGCCGGGCGGTCATCGCAACGTCAGCTCAGATCAGGCTGGCGGTAGGGGCGACACAGGCGAAGTTGTCGGCCATCACGGCCATTTCACACGCGTGGATCTGGGCGGCGGGGATCACCTGATCCTTCAGCGCCAAGTCACGTGTTGCCGAGGCGTCTTCCACCAGGGTGCAACGATAACCATAGTCCTTGGCGCGGCGCACGGTGGTGCTGACGCTGGAATGGCTCATGAAACCGCACACGATCAGGTCCAGGTGCCCCAGCGCCTGCAGGGTGTCGTGCAGCTTGGTGTTCTTGAAGGCGTTGGGCATGCGCTTTTCGATGACGATTTCACCTTCGCGCGGCTCCAGGCCCGGGATGAACTGGCCGGCCGGGCCCTGCGGGTCGAAGCGCCCGCCAACGGTACCGAGGTGGCGAACGTGGATGATCGGACGGCCGGCCTTGCGGGCAGCGTCGAGCAACCGGGCGATGTTGGCCACGGCCTCGTCCATGCCCGACAGTTGCAGAGGACCGCTCAGGTATTCCTTCTGCGCATCGATGATGATCAGGCTGGCTTGGCTCAGCTTGGCCGGCGGATAGTCGCGACCAGTGAGGCGGAACATCGTGGTTGGAACGGACATCAAGGGCTCCTTGGGTAGGGCTTTTGTATACCTATTCTCCCTTGCCTTGGCGCCAATGGGAATGGTTGACATCGCAAGCGGCGTGGTTACTGGCCTGTGGCTTGCCGCTGGAGCATCGCGGGGAACAAATGTACGGGTTGGGCTGTTAGACTTTTGTACGGTCTGAATAGGAGTACCCCGTGATCACATCTCGTCTGCGCACGTTGCGCGACCATATCCGCTGGGCGGTCAGCCGCTTCCATGAGCACGAGCTGTTCTTCGGCCATGGTGCCGACAATGCCTGGGACGAAGCGCGCCTGCTGGTGCTGGGTGCCGTGCACTTGCCATGGGAAATCGCCGACAGCTACCTGGACTGCCAGCTCGAGGACGACGAGCGGGTCCGCCTGCAGCACCTGCTCAAGCGCCGCATCGAAGACCGCGTGCCGACCGCCTACCTGCTGGGCGAAGCCTGGTTCTGCGGCATGTCGTTCATCGTCGACGAGCGCGTGCTGATACCCCGCTCGCCAATCGGCGAGCTGATCGAGAAGCGCTTCGAGCCGTGGCTGGCGGCTGAGCCGGCCCGTATCCTTGACCTGTGCACCGGCTCCGGCTGCATCGGTATCGTGGCGGCCGAAGTGTTCCCCGAGGCCGAAGTGGTGCTGGCCGACCTGTCGTTCGACGCGCTGGAAGTGGCCAACCAGAACATCGAGCGCCACGGCCTCGACGAGCGCGTGTTCACCGTGCAGGGTGATGGCTTCGCTGGCCTGCCAGGGCAGCGTTTCGACCTGATCCTGTCCAACCCGCCGTATGTCGATGCCGAGGACTTCGGCGACATGCCGGCCGAGTATCACCACGAGCCGGAAATGGGCCTGGCCTGTGGCAACGACGGTCTGGACCTGGTGCGGCGGATGCTGGCCGAGGCGGCTGACCACCTGACCGAAAAGGGCCTGCTGATCGTTGAGGTCGGCAACAGCCAGGTGCATGTCGAGGCGCTGTACCCGGAAGTGGACTTTGCCTGGCTGGAGTTCGAGCGTGGCGGGCATGGTGTGTTCATGCTCACCGCCGAGCAGTGCCGTCAACACCAGGAGCTGTTCAAGGCTCGCGTCTGAGCTGGGCCTGCCGGGGCTGCTTTGCAGCCCATTCGCGGGGCAAGCCCGCTCCCACAGGAGTGGTGCTATCCACAGGTTGGCATCGATCCTGTGGGAGCGGGCTTGCCCGCGAAGCAGGCGGCGCGGTTTCAGCGGGTAGCGATCCAGATCAGCAGCCCGGCCTGAAACACGGCAAACGCCACCAGGCAGGTGATGGTGAAGCGCAATCCGCTGTCTTCGCGCCGATATTTGGCAACCCGCTCATCGCGCTCGCGCAACTGCCCCTCTTTTTCCAGCAATTGCTGCTCGGCCTGCTGCAGCATGCCCGCTGCATCGAGCATGCTCAGCTGTTGCACCTTCTCGGTGTTCCAGCCGCCCTTGAGCTGGCTCACCGTGGTGTCGAGCGTACGGCCCTTGAGGTGCTGCGAGTCGGCGTATTCCACCTCCAGGCCGGTGGCGGTGATGAAGCGGTCACGGCGCAGGCGGGTGTCTTCGTTCAGTGCATCCTTGTTCGGCAGCGCCATGCCTTCGACCCGGTAGTTCGACCAGCGGCGCTGCAGCCACTGCACGGCCTGGCCCAGCATGAAGCGGCCGATGCCTCGGTTCAGTGGCTCCAGTTGCAGGCCGCTGTCGCTGCCGAGGGTCACCAGGCGCTCGGCGTGATCCACCCGCACATCCAGCTGGTTCTGCTCCTTGCGCACCTTTTGCCCGGGCAGGCGGATTTCCATGCGCAACAGGCTGTGGTCCTTGTCATGGCGCTCGGCATAGGCGAACTCGACGAAGCGCAATGGCCGTGCACCACTGTTGCGGTCGGTGGGCATGGGCGCCAGGCGCAGCAGCTGGAAGTGTTCGACGGCAAGGTCGGCCCAGGGCAGGGCGGCGGGCTCCGGGGCGTGCGGCTCTTCGGCTGGCTCTACGGCGGCGGGGGCATCGGTCATCAAGGCATTCCTCAGATACGGGCGGGCGCTGACCGGGGCTGCCTTGCAGCCCATCGCCGGCAAGCGCAGGGGCGCACAGCAATCTGCCTTGTGGAGATTCTGTGGGAGCCGCGCTTGCCGGTGATGGGCCGCAAAGCGGCCCCAATCAGCACCAATACCGTTTTATCGGCAGCTTTTGCCGATGTTTGAGGGTCAGGCCGAAGGCAGTTGGTGAATGAAGCTGACCACCCGCTCGCCGAGCTCCCGTGCCAGTGGCAATTCTGGGTTGAGGTAGCTGTCACGCTGCAGATGCATGTCCTTGGGGCTGATGCGCAGCATGTGGTTCATGCCGTCGATCAGTACCAACTGGGCATCCGGCTTGGCCGCCTTGAGGCGTTCGGCGTCGGCCACGTCGACCTGCACGTCGTTGCGGCCCTGCACGATCAGCGCCGGCATCGGCAAGCGGGCGAAGGCCTGCGCCGGGTCCTGCTGGAGCAGGGTGATCAGGTACGGCTGCACGCTGGGGCGAAACACCTGGCGCAACGGGGCCGGCACGTCCAGGCTGGTCTGCCCGGCCTGCAGGCGGTCGAGCAGGGCGCTGCCACCGGCCAGCTGCGCCGGCGGCAGGCGTTGGGCCAGTTGCTCGCGCAGCACATCTGCCAGTGGTCGGCCGATGCCGGCAAGGGTGATCACGGCGCTGGCACCGGCACGCTCGGCGGCCAGGCTGGCGATCAGCGCACCTTCGCTGTGGCCGACCAGGATCAGTGGGCCGAAGCGGGGGTCGGCCTTGAGCTTGCGGCTCCAGGCCACCACGTCGTCGACATAGCGTTGCACGCTGAGGTCGCGCTCATCCGGTGTCGCCGGCTGGCTGGCGGCCACCCCGCGCTTGTCGTAGCGCACGCTGGCGATATGTTCGTTGGCCAGCACCAGGGCCAGGCGCTTGAGGTTGTCGACGCGCCCCGAGGCCGGGTTGTTGCCGTCGCGGTCGGTGGGGCCGGAGCCGGCGATGATCAGCACCACCGGCGGCGGTGTGGCCTGTTGCGGCAACAGCAGGCTGCCGTGCAGCACGCCCTGGCCAGTGTCCAGGTCGATAGGGCGTTGCAGCACGGTAGGGGCGGCGGCCTGGGCCAAGCCAGTGCACAGCAGGAGGAAGAAGGCGACGAGGCGCGACATCATGCGGTACTACAGTGGGGAGATGACGGTTTGACCCAGTGTTTGTGGGAAGGTTCGGTGGCTGTATGTGGCAGGCCTGGCCGTTTCCCGGTTAAACCCGCTCTCACCGGGACCGCGCAAGGCCTGTGGGAGCGGGTTTACCCGCGAAGAGGCCAGCACAGGCAACCAAACCCTCTGTATACTCCCTGCTTTCGTTCACCTCAGGCAGATTTCGCGGAGCGTCCATGTCCGGCAATACCTATGGCAAGCTGTTCACTGTCACCACCGCTGGCGAAAGCCATGGCCCGGCGTTGGTCGCCATTGTCGATGGTTGCCCACCTGGCCTTGAAATCTCCCTCGCCGACTTGCAGCACGACCTCGACCGGCGCAAGCCTGGCACCAGCCGGCACACCACCCAGCGCCAGGAAGCCGACGAAGTGGAGATCCTCTCCGGCGTGTTCGAAGGCCGAACCACCGGCTGCTCGATCGGCCTGCTGATCCGCAACACCGACCAGAAGTCCAAGGATTACTCGGCGATCAAGGACCTGTTCCGCCCGGCCCACGCCGACTACACCTACCACCACAAGTACGGCATCCGCGACTACCGTGGCGGCGGCCGCAGTTCGGCACGGGAAACCGCCATGCGCGTGGCCGCCGGTGCCATTGCCAAGAAATACCTGGCCACCCAGGGCATCCAGGTGCGTGGCTACATGAGCCAGCTGGGCCCGATCGAAATCCCTTTCAAGACCTGGGATTCGGTGGAGGAAAACGCCTTCTTCAGCCCCGACCCGAGCAAGGTGCCGGAGCTGGAGGCGTACATGGACCAGCTGCGCCGTGACCAGGATTCGGTCGGGGCCAAGATCACCGTGGTCGCCGAAGGCGTGATGCCCGGCCTGGGCGAGCCGATCTTCGACCGCCTCGACGCGGAACTGGCCCATGCGCTGATGAGCATCAACGCGGTCAAGGGTGTGGAAATCGGCGCCGGTTTCGCCAGCGTTGCCCAGCGTGGCACCGAGCACCGTGACGAGCTGACCCCGGACGGCTTCCTCAGCAACAATGCCGGCGGCATTCTTGGTGGCATCAGCTCGGGCCAGCCGATCGTCGCCCACCTGGCCCTGAAGCCGACCTCCAGCATCACCACCCCGGGCCGTTCGATCGACGTCGATGGCAACCCGGTCGACGTCATCACCAAGGGCCGCCATGACCCGTGCGTAGGCATCCGCGCCACGCCGATCGCCGAAGCGATGATGGCCATCGTGCTGATGGACCACCTGCTGCGCCACCGTGCGCAGAATGCCGATGTGAAGGTCAACACCCCGGTGCTGGGCCAGCTCTGACATAGCCAGGCCCGGCCACTTCGCGGGCAAGCCCGCTCCCACAGGATCACCACCACTTGCAAGCGTGTGAGGTCCCTGTGGGAGTGGGCTTGCCCGCGAAGTGGCCGGTACAGCCTCACACAAGGCCCACCCGATGCCTGAGATCCCCTACTGGCGCCTGTCCAGCTTCTACCTGTTCTACTTTGCCCTGCTGGGTTCCACCGCCCCGTTCCTGGCCTTGTACTTCGACCACCTGGGCTTCTCCCCGGCACGCATCGGCGAGCTGGTGGCCTTCCCCATGCTGATGCGCTGCATCGCTCCCAACCTGTGGGGCTGGCTCGGCGACCGCAGCGGCCAGCGCCTGCTGATCGTGCGCCTGGGTGCCTTGTCGACCCTGGCGACCTTCTCGCTGATCTTCTTCGGCAAGAGCTATGCCTGGCTGGCGCTGGTCATGGCGCTGCATGCGTTCTTCTGGCATGCAGTGCTGCCGCAGTTCGAAGTCATCACCCTGGCCCACCTGCATGGGCAGACCGCGCGCTACAGCCAGGTGCGCCTGTGGGGTTCGATCGGCTTCATCCTCACCGTGGTCGGCCTGGGGCGGCTGTTCGAATGGCTGAGCCTGGACATCTACCCGGTGGCCTTGGTGACCATCATGGCCGGCATCGTCGTCGCCAGCCTGTGGGTGCCCAACGCCCAGCCGGTGGAGCAGGGCGAGCGCCGGGAGACGGGCGGCTTCCTGCGCCAGCTGACCGCGCCGGGGGTGATCGCCTTCTATATCTGCGTGGCGTTGATGCAGCTCAGCCACGGCCCGTACTACACCTTCCTCACCCTGCACCTGGAACACCTGGGCTACAGCCGCGGTGCCATCGGCTTGCTGTGGGCGTTGGGGGTGGTCGCCGAAGTGCTGATGTTCATGGTCATGAGCCGTGTGTTTGCCCGCTTCAGTGTGCAGCGGGTGCTGCTGGTCAGCTTCCTGCTGGCGGCGCTGCGCTGGCTGTTGCTGGGCAACCTGGCCGATGAGCCGGCCGTGCTGATCTTCGCCCAGTTGCTGCACGCGGCCACCTTCGGCTGCTTCCATGCCGCGTCCATTGCCTTCGTCCAGGCCAGTTTCGGTGCCCGCCAGCAAGGCCAGGGGCAAGCGCTGTACGCGGCGCTGTCCGGTACCGGTGGTGCGTTGGGCGCCTTGTATTCAGGCTACAGCTGGAAACTGCTGGGGCCGACCTTCACCTTTGGTATGGCCAGCGCCGCAGCGCTGGCGGCAGCCGTTATCATTGCCACTCGTTCGAAATCGACCAGGACCAGCAGCCGATGAGCATCCTCTGTGTTTTCCACCCGTCCAGCCCGGACTTGCCGAACAAGGTGCTGACCCACCACGACGACATCGCCGCGACCCTGGCCGAGCAGGGCGTACGCTTCAGCCACAGCCCGCTGGCGCTGCGCGTGCGCCCCGGCAGCAGCCAGGAGGATGTGCTCGATGCCTGCCGCGAGCACCTCGACCAGCTGATGACGGCCCAGGGCAGTGTGGCGTACGCGCTGCTCAACCGTGACGGCCTCGACCCGACCCAGGTGGATGTGCGTGACGAGCATGTACATGACAGCGACGAAGTGTTCGCCGTGGTGGCCGGCCGCGCGCAAGTCGGCATGCGCCTGGGCGAGTATGTGTATACGGTGCTGTGCGAGAAGGGCGATCAACTGGTGGTCCCGGCGCAGACCCGGCGCTGGGTTGAGCTGGGGGATAACCCGTTCTGCCTGGCGTTGCGCCTGTTTGGCAGTGAGCAGGGTACAGAGCCGCGCTTTACCGGCGATGCGACCGCTCGAGCGTTTCTCGGGATCGACGAGCTTTGATGCCTGACCGGCCTCATCGCGGATAAATCCGCTCCTACAATCAGGTACCCCGCCATCCCTAAGGGCAATGCAGTACCTGTCTGTAGGAGCGGATTCATCCGCGAGAGGCCGGCACAGACAAACCTCAGCGGTAGGTCGGCAGCGCGAACCGCTGCTGACTCTGCAGCATGGAAATCACCGGCAGTTCACTGGCCTGCTCGGCCAGGTCACGGCGAATGGCGCTGATTGCCCACGAGAGCTGCTCGGCACTGTGGAGTTGGCCGTAGGTCAGCACGCGGCGGGTTACCTTGCCGTCAGCGGCGCGCAGGGTCAGCAACACGCCACCGTCAGGGCGGGGCTGGGTGGCAACCTGATAGGCCGAGAACACCGAGACGAATTTTTCCTGGATGAGGTCCATATCAACTCCTGACTGTTGTGTGGGCAGACGTGAGTTGATCGTTGCAGTGACCGTGCCAGAACTGGGAGATGGGAAAAGCCCAGCAAATACAGGGTGTTATGGGGTTTTTTCAGAAGCGGCATCGTGCAGGCTGCATGGTCGTGCATTTTGCACAGTGCATTTTGCACGGCTCAGGCTTTGCCTATCGACCCAATAGAATCTGAACCTTTGACCCTAATGGCATGCCTGACAAAAACTTGGGCAATCATTTATGCCAGGAGGTTCCCGATGTCCGCTCAACCCACCGCTACCGCCATGACCGATGACGAAACCGCCGCCTTTGCCGAGCAGGTCTTCGAGCGTGCCCGCCAGGGCGATGCCGATATGCTCGGGCGCCTGCTGGCCAGCGGTCTGCCGGCCAACCTGCGTAACCACAAGGGCGACACCTTGCTGATGCTGGCCAGCTACCACGGCCATCATGAAGCGGTAAAGGTGCTGTTGGCCCACGGTGCCGACCCGCTGATCGCCAACGACAACGGCCAGCTGCCCATCGCCGGTGCGGCGTTCAAGGGCGACCTGGCGATGATCTGCCTGCTGCTGGAAAGTGGCGTGCCGGTGGATGCTGCCGCACAGGACGGGCGTACCGCGCTGATGCTGGCGGCAATGTTCAACCGTGGCGAGATTCTCGATTACCTGTTGGCCCAGGGGGCTGACCCGGCGCGCCAGGACGCTCGCGGCGCCACGGCGCTGATGGCGGCGCAGACCATGGGCGCAGTGGACACCGCCGCCCGGCTGCAAGCGCTGGCCGGCTAACCGCCCGGGGGCATTTGCGGCTATCCTTGGCGACTTTTCACCCGTCGCAGGCCCCCTTCATGAAAAACCAGTTGCTCGAATTCATCAGCCTCATCGGTGCCGGCTGCATGCGCGATGAGGACATCGAGCGCATCGCCGACGAGGCCGCCCAGGCCTACGCCGACCCCGCCGCCTTCCTGGCCGCCAACCCTGATATCAACTACGACGACAGCTTCCCGATCCCGCTGGGTGAATGGGTCGTGCTCGGCAGCCTGCCTGACACCGTGGTGTTCCAGGCCGACACCTACCAGGAGCTGTTCCAGCGCATCAGCGATTCGTTCGACCAGAGCGTGCCGTTCACCCTCAAGCCCAAGCAACTGGCGCGCACCGAGCCGCTGACTGCGCTCAACCGCATTCAGGTGCAGATGGGCGCGTTGAACAAGGAAGCCGGTGGCTATGTGCTGCTCAACTTCAGCCAATTGCTCGATGATGAACTGCAGATGGTGATGGTTGGCCAGCAGGACCTGGCGCGGGTGCTTGAGCTGGGGGCAGAGCTGGGCATCAAGGTGGAGCCGGCGCTGGAGGCCTTGAAGGTGGCGGTTCACGTCTGATTTGCGGCGCTCGATCTCACCGACACCACAAATCCACCGGCGAACCCATCTAACCCAACGCGGTATCGAGAAACATCATCACCGCAAACCCACCCATCAACCCCAGGGTCGCCGAGGTCTGGTGCCCGTTGCGGTGGGTCTCGGGAATCACCTCGTGGGACACCACGAAGATCATCGCCCCCGCCGCCAGCCCCATGCTGATCGGGTAAGCCAGGGCAAACCCGGTGGAAATGCCCAGGCCAATCACCGCGCCCAAGGGTTCCATCAGCCCCGAACCAATCGCCACCAGCGCAGCTTTCAAGTTCGACAGCCCGGTCGCCCGCAAGGCCAACGCCACGGCCAGGCCCTCAGGGATGTCCTGGATGGCGATGGCGCTGGTCAGCGGCAGGCCGATGTTCATGTCGCCATTGGCGAAGCTCACGCCGATCGCCATGCCCTCGGGCAGGTTGTGCAAGGTGATCGCCAGCACGAACAACCATACCCGGCTGATGCGCTCGGCCTCCGGACCACAGGGGCCGGTGCTTTCATGCTCGTGCGGGGTGAAGCGGTCGAGGCCGAGCATCAGCAGCACACCCAGGCCCATGCCCAGCACCACGGTGAACGCCGCCGCCGGGCCGTTGCCGGTGATCGCCCGGGCGGCATCCAGGCCCGGCAGGATCAGCGAGAACGAACTGGCGGCGAGCATCATGCCGGCGGCAAAACCGAGCATTACATCCTGGCTGCGCGCGCTGACATCGCGCAGCACAACGGCCAGCACCGCACCGAGGGCGGTGGCGGCGAAACCGGAAAGCCCGCCGAGCGCGGCCAGGTGCAAGTTGTCGGCGTGGTCGCCGTTGATGGCATTCCAGAAGCTTGCCGCCAGCAGCACGATGACCGCCAGCAAGCTCACGCCCAGGCCCGCGCTGAGCCATGGTGTGCTGAGCACTTGCTGGCGCCAGGCATTCAGCAAGGAGGGTGGGGTGGCGCTTTGGCTGTGGGCGGGGGGCATACGAACCTCGAATCCATGAATGCTTGCAGTTTATGCAGTGACCTGCGCGGCTGGCCAAGGATTCCCTTCTATAGCCTTGATAGAGGATGATGCACAACGACAGCCTTTCAAGGAGAACGTGGCAATGGGCTCTAGCTTCAATGGCCTGGTCGGCCTGATCATCCTCGCCCTGGACATCTGGGCAATCCTCAATGTGATCAAGAGCAGCAGCGAAGTGGGGATCAAAGTGCTGTGGATTCTGCTGATTGCCCTGCTGCCAGTGATCGGCCTGGTGATCTGGGCGATTGCCGGGCCGCGGGGTAATGTGCGGATATGAAAGCCGCGTCCCAGACAAAATCAGCAATAGTAACGTGACAAAATTTTCACATTGGATTAAACAGAATCCGCTCCCGCATAATGCTTGCGTTGGGCCAGCCCCAACGCCATCTCCGCAAACCGCAATCCTAGGACCTTCCCATTCATGGCTAACACGGATGCCTTGAGGCAACAGGGCGCGCGAGCGTTCACGCCGACCTTGAAATCGCACCTGGCCTATACGCTGCTCAGCGGCCTGGTGATCATGTTGATGCTCAGCCTGGTGCGTCTGGCGCTGCTGGTCTACAACAGCGACATGATCGGCGACACCCCTTACTCGACCGTCGCCGAAGGCTTCTTCAACGGTTTGCGCTTCGACCTGCGGGTGGTGGTGTACCTGAGCATTCCGCTGCTGCTGGCGATGCTCAGCCCCTGGCTCATGGCCCGGCGTGGGCTGTTCCGCTTCTGGCTGACCGTGGCCTCGAGCGTGGTGATGTTCCTCGGCCTGATGGAGATGGACTTCTACCGTGAGTTCCACCAGCGCCTCAACGGCCTGGTCTTCCAGTACATCAAGGAAGACCCGAAGACCGTGCTGAGCATGCTCTGGTATGGCTTCCCGGTGGTCCGTTACCTGCTGGCCTGGGCCTTCGGCACCTGGTTGCTGAGCCTGTTGTTCAAGGGCATCGACCGCCTGACCCGTGGTACCGGCGAACAGCGCGTGGCGCCGTGGTATAACCGTCTGGCGGTGTTCATGGTGATCCTGCTGGTGGCCGTGGTCGCCGCCCGTGGCACCCTGCGCCAGGGCCCGCCGATGCGTTGGGGTGACGCCTTCACCACCGACTCGAACTTCGTCAACCAGCTGGGCCTGAACGGCACCCTGACCCTGATCGACGCCGCCAAGAGCCGCTTCGGCGAAGACCGCGCCAATATCTGGAAGCCGGTGCTGAAGCAGGAGCTGGCCACCGAGACCGTGCGCAAGCAGCTGCTGACCGCCCACGACACCCTGGTCGATGCCGACGAGGCTGCCGTGCGCCGCGACTTCGTGCCGCCGGCCGACCGCACCTTGCCGATCAAGAACGTCGTGGTGATCCTCATGGAAAGCTTCGCCGGCCACTCGGTAGGCGCCCTGGGCAGCCCGAACAACATCACCCCGTACTTCGACAAGCTGGCCAAAGAAGGCCTGCTGTTCGACCGCTTCTTCTCCAACGGCACCCATACCCACCAGGGCATGTTCGCCACCATGGCCTGCTTCCCCAACCTGCCAGGCTTCGAATACCTGATGCAGACCCCTGAGGGCGGCCACAAGCTGTCGGGCCTGCCGGCGCTGCTCAGTGCCCGCGACTACGACGACGTCTATGTCTACAACGGCGATTTCGCCTGGGACAACCAGTCCGGGTTCTTCGGCAACCAGGGCATGACCACCTTCATCGGCCGTAACGACTTCGTCAACCCGGTGTTCTCCGACCCGACCTGGGGTGTGTCCGACCAGGACATGTTCGACCGCGGCAACGAGGAACTGGCCAAGCACGATGGCAAGAAGCCGATCTACGCGCTGCTGCAGACCCTGTCCAACCACACGCCTTACGCGCTGCCAGCCAACCTGCCGGTCGAGAAGGTCACCGGCCAGGGCCGCCTGGATGAGCACTTGACCGCCATGCGTTATTCCGACTGGGCGCTGGGCCAGTTCTTCGAGAAGGCGCGTAAAGAGCCGTACTTCAAGGACACCCTGTTCGTCATCGTCGGCGACCACGGCTTCGGCAACCAGCAGCAGGTCACCGAGCTGGACCTGGGCCGCTTCAACGTGCCGCTGCTGCTGATCGCGCCGGGCATTCAGGAGAAGTTCGGTGCGGTCAACCACACCGTGGGTACCCAGGTCGACATCGTGCCGACCATCATGGGCCGCCTGGGTGGCGAGACGCGCCACCAGTGCTGGGGGCGCGACTTGCTCAACCTGCCTGAGGGCGACCCGGGCGTGGGCATGATCAAGCCGTCGGGCAGCGAGCAGATCGTCGGCCTGGTCAAGGGCGATCACCTGCTGATCGAGTCCAAGGACATGAGCCCGCGCATGTACCGCTACCAGCTGGGCAGCGAGTTCAAGGCCGAGCTGATCGAAAGCCCGGAGCAGCCGCAGATGCTGCAGCAGCTCGAGGCCTTCATCCAGACGGCGACCAAGAGCCTGCTGGACAACACGGCCGGTGTCGTACACGGTACGCCGAAGAAGTAACTAGCAAGCAGTAAACAGAAAAGGGCCGCATTGCGGTCCTTTTCTGTTGCTGAACGAATTCTCAGGCACAAGGTCTGCATCTACAGGCGTCACTCACCGGGTGTTCTTTGATTGAGAGGGCAATTCAATGAAAGAGTGGGAAGTCATCTTTGCCGATCAGAAAGGCGAGCCAACCACTTTGTTGATGCACGGTGAACAGTGCCCCAGCGAGGAAGAGGCTGCCCGCGCCATCCGTTCGCATCTGTTTCCGGTCATGGATGAACTGGACCTCAACGACTTCCAGGACCGCGCTCCATCCCCTACCGCACGCTGGCTCAAGGAGCAGAATGGCGTGATCATCACCAGCATTCACGAAGCGCCCTGAATCACAGGTTGGCGTGGTGCCTGCGCAGGCACTACGCTGGTGGGAGGTGTGGGCCTTTTCTGCGGGCCTGCACCCATTCAATTCGCGTCTTGCATCAGCTCGATCTGCTGGCAATGCCGGCAGGTGCGTAGTGCACGGAAAGTCTATCCATCGCTTTATTCGGGAGGACGATTCATGAGCAGCCTGAACGACGATATCAGCAGCAATGTCCTGCGCCAGATGAAAGCTGGCGGTTTCGACTTCACCCGCATCCACCCCATCGAGTTCTACGCGGTATTTCCAGATGAAGCCGGCGCGCGACGGGCCGCCGGGCAATTTCGTGGTGAATCGTTGAATGCTCAGGTGCGTGAACTGGACGATGGCGCGTGGCACCTGGAACTGAGCAAGGTCATGTACGCCACCTATGGTGGCATTGGTGACTTCGAGGAGGCCTTCGAGCAGGTCGTATCACCCTATGGCGGCGAAGTCGAAGGGTGGGGCGTCAAGCACGAAAGGCCGATAGCCTGAAAGGAATGCATTGCCTTCTTCGCGGGCGTGCCCGCGAAGAAGCCTCCCCGACTTCAGGGCTTGCGCCCGGCCATATGGCCCAGATAGGCCAGCAGTTCATCCAGCTCCTGCTCACTCAGCACACTTTCAGTAAACCCCGGCATCCTCGCCTGCGGCCATTGCCGCAAGCTCTGCGGGTCTCGAATGTACCGGCGCAGGTACTCAGGCCGGAAATACTCGGTCGGGTTGTGTGGCACATTCAGGTCCGGCCCGAACTGAGCATCCCCCGCGCCATTGAGCCGGTGGCAGGCCAGGCAGTTCTGCTGGAACAGCGCAAAGCCTTGACGCACCGGGTCGTTGGCCGGCAAAGCGGGGTCGGGCAGCAGCGCCGGAAAACGCTGTTCGACCGGCGCCAGGCGGCGGATCGTGGCGACCTGGAAGGGCCATTGTTCGGGGCGAATGCTGCTTGCCTGTGGGTTAGTCCAGACCAGGTAGAAAGGCCCTGCGCTCGGTTTGCCGTCGCCCAGTGCCGGCCACGGCGTGGCTGGGTCCTCGACAGCCAGCCAGGCACGTGCCGGGCCTTCCTGCAGCAACGGCCCGGCCGGCATTTCTGCGGCAAAGCCATCCAGTGCCACTGCCTGTAGATGGTCATCGGCCTTCACCCCTTGCAGCAGCGTTGCCAAAGGCACGGCGCGATAGTGCATGGGCCGCTGGTAGGAAACGTCCTGATCGATATCGATATCGCGAGCCTGAGGGTGCTTCAGCAGTGCTTCACTGGACCACTGCCGGGCGCTGTCACCCAGCTCCAGGTGTAACTGCGCCGCCGATAGCGGCAGGCTCAACAACAGGGCTAGCGCAGCAAGGCAATGGCGCATGGGCAAACTCCGGCATAAAGCCGAAAGATTAACCCAAGCGAAGCATTGGCGCTGTCAACCGAACAACCGCGTAAGGTTGGGGAGGATCAGTAGCAAAGTCGTGGCGAAGAGAATGAGCCCGGCTTGGCGAAGTTTCGATTGTCTGAACATGGCGGACCGCCTTCTTGTTGTTATTCCTGAATACCCGGTGGCTTCCTTGTCGGGTCTGCTTGCCTCATGTATGTGGATATAAACCACCCGCAGGGCGAGCGTTATCCATTATTGAGAACCCTTTGTTCTAAAGGGCTAACTCTTAGATTTCGATTGGCTATGAGGCCAGTGGCCATTCCGCTGACACGCTCTGCCTAGACAGCCGCGTCTCCACCCGCGGTTCCCCGACAAAATGTGACCGTTCGTCAGTACAGCCTACTTGCTTGTACGTGTCTTTCGCGTCAGTCTCTACACCAGATTCCCACCCATGTCGTTCAGGACTATCCCTATGTCGTTACGCATCTGCATCCTTGAAACCGATGTCCTGCGACCGGAGTTGACCGCGCAGTACCAGGGCTACGGAAGGATGTTCGAGCAGCTCTTCTCGCGTCAGCCGATCGCAGCCGAGTTTCGTGTGTACAACGTGATGAACGGCGACTACCCGCCCGACGGTGAACGCTTCGATGCCTACCTGGTCACGGGCAGCAAGGCCGATTCGTTTGGTAGTGATCCCTGGATACAGACCCTGAAGGCTTACCTGCTCAAGCTCTACGAGCGTGGCGAGAAGCTGCTGGGTGTGTGTTTCGGGCACCAGTTGCTGGCGCTGACCCTGGGTGGCAAGGCCGAGCGCGCCGATCAGGGCTGGGGGGTGGGCATTCACCGCTATTCACTGGCGGCGCATGCACCGTGGATGGACCCGGAGGTTTCCGAGCTGACCTTGCTGATCAGCCACCAGGACCAGGTTACCGAGCTGCCCGAAGGCGCCACGGTGATCGCCTCCAGCGATTTCTGCCCGAATGCGGCCTACCACATTCGCGACCAGGTGCTGTGCTTCCAGGGGCACCCGGAGTTCGTCCATGAATACTCGCGGGCGCTGCTCGATGCGCGTCAGGAGTACCTGGGGGACGAGGTGTATCACAAGGCCATTGCCAGCTTGGCCAACGAACACCAGGGCGACCTGGTGGGGGAGTGGATGCTGCGCTTCATCCAGCAGCCGGCCAAGGCCAGCGACAGCGCCGCCTGATCGATTACCGGGGCTGCCTTGCAGCCCATTCGCGGGCAAGCCCGCTCCCACTGCTATTGGATCGCATTCGAACCCTGTGGGAGCGGGCTTGCCCGTGAAGAGGCCTCACAGCCAGCCAGATTTCTTGAAGCTGGCATAGAGCCCGCTACAGCCCAGCGCAATCACGCCGAGTACCCCAAAGTAGCCATAGTGCCAGTTCAGCTCCGGCATGTTCTGGAAGTTCATCCCGTAGATCCCGGCAATCGCCGTGGGGAAGGCCAGGATCGCCGCCCACGCGGCAAACTTGCGCTGCACGATGCTCTGCCGTGACGACTCCAGCAGCATGCCGATCTCGATGGTCTGGCTGGCGATGTCGCGGATCCCGGCCAGGTCCTCCATCTGCCGCGTGACGTGGATCTGCACGTCACGGAAGTACGGGCGCATGTTCTTGTCGATGAAGGGGAAGCTCAGGCGCTGCAGTTCCTCGCTGATTTCCACCATCGGTGCCACATAGCGGCGCAGGCGCAGGATGTCGCGGCGCAGGCTGTGCAGGCGCTGGATGTCTTCTTCCTGCAACGAGTTGCTCAGCACACTGCGCTCCAGCTCCTCGATCTCGCCATGAATGGCCTCGCTGACCGGTTGGTAGTTCTCGGTGACGAAGTCGAGCAGGGCATACAGCACGAAGTCCTCGCCATGTTCGAGCAGCAGCGGGCGCGCCTCGCAGCGTTGGCGCACCAGGGCGTAGGATTTCGAGTGGCCGTTGCGGCAGGTGATGATGTAGCCGTTGCCGGCGAAGATGTGGGTTTCGATGAACTCCAGCTTGCCTTCGTGGCGTACCGGCGAGTAGGTGACGATGAACAGCGCGTCACCGAAGGTTTCCAGCTTGGGCCGGCTGTGCTTTTCCAGCGCATCCTCGATGGCCAGTTCGTGCAGGTTGAACTGGCACTGCAGGTTGGCCAGCTCCTCGGCATTGGGCTCTTCCAGGCCGATCCACACGAAGTGCCCCGGCTTGCGCGCCCACTCGCTGCCTTCGTCGATGCTGATGTTGGTGACCTTTCTGCCGGCGGCATACACCGCCGATGCCACGACTCGACCCATGGTTATCCACTTTTCCGGTTGCACACGGCTTACAGCTTGGGCTGTAGTGGCGCGCAGAGCAACCTAGCGATTGCCGAGTTCATCTTCCATATGGTCGATGCACTGCTGCATCTGGGTACGGCACTGTTCGATCAGCGCCGGCAGGTCCTGCTGGCTGAGGCCACTGGTGGCGATCGGTGGCAGCGAGCGCACGATCACGGTCCGCCGCCGCCAGCTGTTCAGGTTCAGGCGCCGGGCATAGCGGCTGACGCACACCGGCACGATGGGCACGCCGGCTTCGATGGCCATGTGGAACGCGCCTTTCTTGAACGCCAGCAACTGTTCTGCCGGGTTGCGCGTGCCTTCCGGGAAGATCCAGATCGAGGTGTCGTCACGCAGGATGCGCGTGGTGGTCTGCATCGCCTTGCGCGCCTGGTAGGCGTTCTTGCGGTCGATCAGCACATTGCCACCGAGCCAGAACAGCTGGCCGAACAACGGAATCCAGCCGAGGCTCTTCTTGCCGATGGCGACAGTGCGTTGCGGTACCACATGGCCAAGGATGAACAGGTCGAAGTTGGACTGGTGATTGGCGACGATCACGCAGCCAGGCGGCTGGTCCCACAGCGGGCCGACTTCGGTCTTGACCTTGATGCGCATCAGCCAGGTGGCCGGCAGGCTGTAGAGGCGGGCGAAGACCCGGCTGTTGTCGCGGTTGAAGGGGCGCAGCAGGCCGATCAGCAGGCCGACGGCGCCCACCAGCAGAAAGTGCAGCCCCAGCAGGAGCATGCGAAGCGAGTAAAGCATGGTACGACTCACACCAGACAGTCGCGGCGCAGTGTACGGCTGTGCACTGGCCGGGGCAAACCCTGGTGTAAGCCTGTGCGCCCTCTTCGCGGGTAAACCCGCTCCCACAGGTACAGCGCTGCACTCAGGGTCAGTGATATACCTGTGGGAGCGGGTTTACCCGCGAAAGGGCCGGTACAGGTCAGCCCATGTGGCCCTGATCGAGCAGAATCGCCTCGTCCAGGGCGTCCAGCAGCCCCTTGCGCACTTTCAGCTTGGTGTTCTTGTGCGCCAGCATGTTCAGCTTCTTCAGCTCACCGGCAACACCCTTGGCGATCTCCAGCAGCTGCTCGGCCGGCACCACCTTGTCGAGGAAACCGGCATCCAGTGCATCCTTGGGCTCGAACATCTCGGCGTTGATCACCGAGCGGTGGAAGGCCGAGCGACGCAGGCGGTCGCGGGCCAGCTCGATGCCGGCGTGGTGCATGGTCATGCCGATCTGCACTTCGTTCAGGCCGATCTTGTACGGGCCCTCGACGCCGATGCGGTAGTCGGCCGACAGCAGCAGGAAGGCGCCCTTGGCCACGGCATGGCCGGGGCAGGCGACGATCACCGGGAACGGGTGCGACAGCAGGCGCCGGGCCAGGGTGGAACCGGCGGTGACCAGGGCAACGGCTTCCTTGGGGCCGGAGGTCATTACCTTGAGGTCGTAACCGCCGGAGAGGATGCCCGGCTGGCCGGTGATGATCACCAAGGCACGCTCCTGCGTGGCGCGGTCGAGGGCGGCATTGAAGGCCGCGATGACGTCCGGCGAGATGGCATTGACCTTGCCGTTGTTCAGGGTCAGGGTGGCGATGCCGTCTTCGGCGTGGTAGGTAATCAGCTCGCTCATGGCGGAATCCTTTGGGTGGCGTGGCGACGACGTTACCCAGCACGGCAGGCCAGGTAAAGCAGCAAGGCTGACCGGCCAGTCAGCGCCGGGGCGCGATGCCTTGCACGGCGCGGGCAGAGCGTTTGCAGCGGGTAAAAGCGCTGGCGAGATTGGCAGCATTGCCCTGGCAACCTCGGGTTTTCAGTGGGTTGGCTTAAATGCATGAAAAATTTGAAAAAAATGCTTGCCAAAGAAAAGCTCTTCTACTAAATTAGCGCGCCTCGACGGGGTGAAAGCCTTGAAGAGAAAACGGTGAAGTGTCCGAGTGGTCGAAGGAGCACGCCTGGAAAGTGTGTATACGAGAAATCGTATCAAGGGTTCAAATCCCTTCTTCACCGCCACATTCTGAAAAGCCCCCGCGCTGAAAAGCTCGGGGGCTTTTTTCATTCTGGGCAGTTTGTGCCCAAACTTCTGAGCCTTGCGCGGACCCTGTGGGGGCGGGCTTGCCCGCTCCCACAGGGTTTCTACGAGCTGTCAGAAACTGATGGAAGCCGACAGCCGCGCCGTCCGCGGCGCCCCCTGGAACAGGTAGTTGTCGCCCAGGTAATCCCCCACATCGCGCCAGTAGCGCTTGTCGAAGACGTTATCCACGGTCAGCCGCAGCGTCGTGTCATACCCGCCAATGCGCGTGCGGTAGCGGCTGCCGAGATCGAACACGGTGTATCCACCCACCTCGACATTGCCGGCCTGGCTCGCATATTTACTGGCGCTGTAGCGCGCCCCACCGAGCAGTGCCAGGCCAGGCACTGGCAGGCTGTACTCGGCCTGCAGGGCTGCGCGCAGTCGCGGCACGTTGATCGCCTGATGGCCTTCATAGGCGTCGGTGCCGCTTTCCTGCACCCGGGCGCGAATCGCCGCGGCGCTGGCCTGAAGCTGAAGGTTCGAAGTTGCCCAGCCGCTGGCGCCCAGTTCCAGGCCGATGTTCTTCTGCTGGCCCTGCTGCACATAGGTGAAGCTGCCGTCGCCTTCCGGCCGTGCGTACTGGTACGCCTGGCGGATCTGGAACAGCGCGGCGCTGAAGCTCATGCCTTGCCAGTCACGCTTGATGCCGAGCTCCAGCTGGTGCGAGAGGGTGGGGGCGAGAATCTCGGCCGCGTTGCTGGCATACCAGGGCGCTGTGCCGCCCGCCGACAGCCCCTTGGCGTAGCTGGCATACACCGTGGTGTCGGGGCGGGGTTTGTAGATGAGCGCGGCATTGGGCAGCAGCTGGTATTGCCGGGTATGGCGCCCGGCCACGCCGTTCTCGTCCCAGGTCCTTTCATCCAGGCGCACTTCGCGGGCGCCAAGTACGGTCTGCCATTGCTCGTTGAAGCTGATGCGGTCGCTGACGAACAGGCCGTACTGGCGGCTGTCCAGGCGCTTTTCGCTGGCGCCGACCGCCTTGCCCGACGGCGCCACAGCCGGTGCGCCGGTATAGATGTTGCCGCTGCCGACCAGCTCGTTGTAATAGGGGCGCTGATCGAGCGTGCGGCGCTGGGCGCTGCTGCCCACGGTCAGGTCGTGCTGCACGCCCAGCGCGTCGAAATGGCCATTGAGCATGGCCTGGGCCTCATCGGTGCGGCGGGTATCGTCGGGGCTGCGGAAGTCGTAGATGTCGTAGTCGCCTTCGGGGCTGAAGTGTGACTGCCAGCCGCCCTCGCTGCCCCAGGCGAACGCGCTGTAGTCATCGATCACCACCTGGCTGCGCGACGCGCTCAAGGTGCCGGTCCAGGCCTCGTTGAAGCGGTACTCGAAGCGCCCACCGAGGTTCAGTGCGTCGGTCTGCACTGGCTTGGCCCAATGCTGGTAGGCCAGGCGGTCGCTCGGGTCGATGTCATGGGGCAGTTCGCTGCCGCCCAGCAGCTGGTAGCCCGGCACTGAGCGCTGCTCGCGGTGCTGGTATTCGGCGTCCAGCTGCAAGGTGGCCTCGGGGCTGATCTGCCAGTCGAAGGCCAGCGAGGCGAAGTCGCGCCGGCCGTCGGCATGGTCGACGTAGGAGCGGATGTCCTCATGGGCCAGGTTGGCGCGCAGGCCGAACTGGCGCTCGCTGCCGAACCAGCCGCCGAGATCGGTGGCCAGGTAGCGCTCGCCTTGCGCGTTGGTCGAAACCGTCACACTGCGTACGTCGGCGGCGCGCTTGGTCACGTAGTTGATCAGCCCGCCAGGCTCCGATACGCCGCTCTGTAGCCCGGACAGGCCCTTGAGCAGCTCGACCTGCTGCTTGTTCTCCAGCGCCACGTTCTGCTCGCCGGCGATGGTCTGGCCGTTGATGCGGTAGCTGCTGGCGGCATTGAGCTCGAAGCCGCGCACGTTGAAGTTTTCGTAGTAGCCGATCGGGGCATAGCTATCGCCCACCGAGGCGTCGCTTTGCAGCACTTCGCTGAGCAGGCGGACCTGGCGGTCTTCCAGTAGCTGCTGGCTGAACACGCTGACCGAGGCCGGGGTGTCGAGCAGTGGCGCGGGCTGGAAGCCGCCGACCGAGGCCTCGCGAACCTGGTAGCCCTCATCGCCGTAGGTATCGGACACTTGCACCGGGGCCAGTTCCAGGCTGTCTTCAGCCAGGCCATGGGGGCTGTGCAGGGCCAGGCCCAGGCTGAGCAGGCTCAGGGGCAGGTGAGGGCGAAGCAGGGGCATGCAGAGAGCGTCCTTGGGGCAGATACCGCGCAGGCCCTTTCGCGGGTAAACCCGCTCCCACAGGTACGGCACTGCCCATGAAAGCAGTGCGGAACCTGTGGGAGCGGGTTTACCCGCGAAAAGGCCGGAACAGGCGAAAAAAGGGCCGCTATCTTAACAGGGCCAAGCCCCGCTGGGGTTCAATCGGCAGGTGGCGGGCGGCGATGCTGGCGCCAGGTGTCGTCGATTTTCGACCAGGTCTTGCCGTCGGTGATGGCCATCAGTTTGCGGCCATCCTTGAAGGTGGCCAGGAAGGTGGCCTCTTCCTCTTTACCGCCTAGCCAGAGGCCGGCAAGCAGGCCAACCGGGCCGGCCACCAGCGCCCCGGCCACGCCCCAGCCGAGGGCGGTACCCAGGCTGCGACTGGACTCCAGGCTGGCCAGGCGCAGGTCAGCGATGCGGGCAAGTGAAATGCGTTCGCCAGGTGAGGGGCTGCGCGGGGTCTTGAGTGTGAGCGATCCATTGCGAAACTCGCCTTCACCTTGCAAGAAATCGCCGGATTGCACCGTGAGTCTTGTCATTGATTCGTCCTGTCAGTGAAAGGTCCTTGACCAGCGCCTACTGAGCGCCGCCGGGGCAGCCAAGTCAACGATCAGGCGACGGAGGGTAATGCGACAGCCCGTCGCGCTCAATGGTGGCTTCAGGCTAGCTGCGCCGCGGCCTTGCGCTGCGCCAGGCCCCATACCACCAGGGCCAGTGTGCCGATCGCCAGGCCTGCCACCACGATGCCCATCCACCCTTGCCGCTGGAATAGCTGCGTGCCCAGCAACGAGCCTAGCGCACCACCGACGAAGTAACAGGTGATGTAGCCGGCATTCAGCCGGGTACGTGCTTCAGGTCGCAAGGCGATCACCGCATTCTGGTTGCTCACGTGCACCAGTTGCACGGCCAGGTCCAGTACCAGCACGCCCAGCAGCAAGGCCAGCAGCGAGCTTTCGGCAAAGCCCAGCGGCACCCACGACAACAGCAGCGCCACCAGGCCAACGGTGGTGCCCAGCGAGCCTTTGCCACGGTCGGCCAGGCGCCCGGCCCAGTTGGCCGCCAGGGCACCGGCCGCGCCGGCCAGGCCGAACAGCCCGATGGCGGCGTCGGAGTAGTGGTAGGGCTCGCGCGCCAGCAGGAACGCCAGTGGTGTCCAGAACAGCGCGAACAGGCTGAATGCCAACAGGCCCAGCAGCGAGCGCAGGCGCAGCACGGGCTCTTCGATGAACAGGCGGAACACCGAGCCGATCAGCGCCGGGTACTTCAAGCCAGCATGGCTGTTGTGCTCGGGCAGGTTGCGGTACAGCGCCAGTGCCGTCAGCGCCATCAGCGCCGCGGCCAGCACATAGATGCTGCGCCAGCCGCCCAGCTCGGCCATGAAGCCGGCCGCAGTGCGCGCCAGCAGGATGCCCAGCAGCAGCCCGCTCATCAACGTGCCCACTGCGCGGCCACGCTGATGCGGCTCGCTCAGGGTGGCGGCCATTGGCACGAGGATCTGCGCCACCACCGAGAACAGGCCGGTGAGCGCGGTGCCGAGCAGCAGCCAGGGCAGGCTTGGGGAACAGGCGCTGATGACCAGGCCGAGGGTGGAAATGGCGGTCATCACCACGATCAGCCGGCGCTGCTCGAACAGGTCACCCAGCGGCGCCAGCAGCAGCAGGCCGGCGCCATAGCTCAGTTGCGCGGCAATGACGATACTGCCGGCGCTGGCGGTACTCAGGCCGAACTGTTGGGCGATGCTGTGCAGCAGCGGTTGGGCGTAGTAGTTGCTGGCCACGGCCAGGCCGGTGGCGGTAGCCATCAGCAGGATCAGGGCGCGGCTCAGGGATGGGGATTTCATGGGCATTCCGTTTGCGGCGGTAGGTATGAGGTTGTTTGCGGTTGGCGATGGATGTTCAGTGCCTGTGGGATCGAGCGCCGCCCGCGCAGCGCATCGCGGATGAATCCGCTCCTTGTATGTTGTGTCTGGCCTAACGAGAGAGGTTATGCTCGTTGGGCTAAGAAGCACTTCCGGGGAGACCGATCGCTCCTGAAGGC
>NZ_JBIVHT010000016.1:0-122356 GCF_044749325.1 Pseudomonas sp. NPDC089428 | reverse complement strand
TGTATGCACGGAGATGAGCCATTCCATACAGCCAAGCTTTTCAGCTCTGAACACCTCAGAAAAGCTTGACCGCCAACAGAGTATCTACATTTGTTTCGGGCCAATGAGTCCTGCGCCATTCGCGCGCGCACCTTTGGCGTATGGCTCGGTATCGAAGGGGATACACCAGGAACATATGCCAAGGCACTGTCGTGACTGGCCCGAAACAAATGTAGGAGCGGATTTATCCGCGATGCGCCGCGCGGGCGGCGCTCGATCTCACAGGCGCTGATACCGTCACGGCGAACAAAAAAAGGGCCAACCCCTGCCAAGAGATATGGCCCATAAGCACTTGCCTGAAGAATGAAGACTACCGTGCAGTTATTACCGCCAGTTTGCTGATCCCGGCGCGCTCGATCGCGGCCATGGCCCGCGCGACTTCGCCGTAATTCACACCATCGTCAGCCTGCAGCTGCACACGCACGTCGGCGTCCTTGTCCTTGGCTGCCTTAAGGTTGGTTTCCAGCAAGTCCGGCTGGATCTCATCCTTGTTGATGAACAGCTTGCCGCCACCGTCGATGCTCACCACCAGCGGGTCTTTCTGTTCCACCGGGGCCACGGCCTCGGTCTTGGGCAGGTTGATCGGGATGGCATTGGTCAGCAGCGGCGCGGTGACGATGAACACCACCAACAGCACCAGCATGACGTCCACCAGCGGCGTGACGTTGATTTCACTGAGGACTTCGTCGCTGTCCTGGGTCGAAAAGGCCATATCAGGACGCCTCCTTCACCGGCTGGGTGAAACCGGCCTGAGCCTTGTTGACCGCAGGGTGCACCAACACCCGGAAGGCACTCTTCTGCGCCAGGCTGTAGAAGTCGTGAGCAAAGTCATCGAGGTCGGCCGCGGTCAGCTTCAGGCGGCGTAGGAAGTAGTTGTAGACCAGCACCGCCGGCACCGCGACGGCGATACCCACACCGGTGGCGACCAGCGCCGCGCCGATCGGCCCGGCCACGGTTTCCAGGCTGGCGGAACCGGCCGCGCTGATGCCCTTGAGCGCTTCCATGATGCCCCATACGGTACCGAACAGGCCGATGAAGGGCGAGGTACTGCCGATACTGGCGACCACCGCCAAGCCAGTCTCCAGTGAACGGCGCTCACGCACGATCTGCTGGCGCAGGGCGCGCTCAAGGCGGTCCTGGTGGTTGATGGCGTGGCTCAGGTCACTGGCGTGGGAATCACCAACAGCAATCGCGGCATAGCCGGACTGGGCGACTCGGGCGGCCGGGCCAGGCAGTTCGTGGCTGATTTCCGCCGCCGAGTCGAGGCTCGATGCGGCCCAGAATTGCTGGTGGAAACGCTTGTCCTGGTTCTTCAGCCGTACGAACTGCGCGACCTTGACCAGGGCCAGGCCCCAGGTGACGACGGAGAAACCGACCAGCAGCCAGATGACTGCACTTTCAACGGATTCGAGAGGGGATGCCAGCAGGCTCATGATGATGTCTTCCTGTGTTCTGCGAAAAAGTTAGCGAAGCTTGAAATCGATCGGCACGCTCACCCAGCCGGCCTGGGCCACGTCGCCCTGCTTGGCGGGCACGAAGCTCCAGCGCTTGACCGCAGCCAGTGCGGCGGCGTCGAGGGCATCGCGGCCGCTGCTCTTCTGGATCTGGATCTGCCCCGGCTTGCCGTTGGGCAGCACCTCCACCCGCAGCAGCACGGTGCCTTCCCAGCCACGGCGCTGGGCCATCTGCGGGTACTCCGGCGCCGGGTTCTTCAGGTACGCGGCGTTGGCCGACGGTGGCGTGACCGGGGCCGGCGCAGGTGGCGCTGGGGGCGCCGGGGCAGCAACCGGGGCAGGTGGCGGCGCCTCGACCGGTTTGGGCTGTGGCTTGGGCGCCTGCTTGACCACCGGCTTGGGCACGGGTTTGGGCTTGGGTTTGGGCTTGGCGGCCAGCTCGTCGACCACCGGGGGCGGTGGCTCGACCACCGGCGGTGCAGGCGCGGGTGGCGGCGGTTGCACGACAGGCGGCGCGGGCGCCGCAAACTCGATGGTCATGGGCGGAATCTGTGGCGGCACCACGGGCAGCGCGGGCGTGGGGGCCTGGCTGACCCAGTAGGCAGCAGCGCCGTGCAGGGCCAGCACCAGCAGGCCCAACGCCAGCTTGTCACGGCGCTTGAGGCCGCTGACCGGGGTGCGTTGCAGGCGCAATTGGCCCAGTGGCAGGCGAAGTGTCCGTCCAAGCTCGACCAGGTCACCCGGGCTCGGGCGCCATGGCTGGTCGTAGGCCCTGACGGCCGACTGGACATTACCCATTGATCAAACTCCTGGGGTTCTTGATTCAGGTGTGTGGCTGAATCATCGGGGGCAGGGGCTTATCGCTTAAAGTAATGTTTAAAATTAAAGTTAGATCCTTTGGGAATATATATTTCGATTGGGTGGCTCTAACCCGCGGGTTTCGTGGGGTGTAGAAGATCAATGATCAGACGATGCCTTGTGGGCATACGAAATATTCGTGCAAGGCATCAGATTGCCGCGAGGGCTGCGCCCTCGATCGCGGGTAAACCCGCTCCCACAGGGATCGCGCCACCCCTGTGGGAGCGGGTTTACCCGCGAATACGATTGCACAGACAAAAAAAAGCCCGGGACCAATCCCGGGCTTTTCATCACTCAAAACGGCTCAGATATCCGCCACCTTCTGCCAGACCTTCGGCCGGAAGAACAGCGTTTCCCCACGCGCCAGCCCGGTCAGGCTGTCGTGGTCCTTGACCACCTCGGCCTCGATCAACTCGCTCTGCCCTTCCACCTTCAAGGTCACCCGGGTGGTCGCACCCAGCGGGCGAATGTCGCGCACCTCGGCCGCATGGTGCCCCTCGGTCTCATGCCGCGACAACGACACCTCGTGCGGGCGGAACAACACATGGTGGCCCTCGCTCAAGGCCAGGCGGTTGGAGTCGCCAAGGAAGTGGTAGACGAAATCGTTGGCCGGATGCTCGTATACCTCGCCCGGCGAGCCGATCTGCTCGATCACGCCCTTGTTCATCACCACGATGCGGTCGGCCACTTCCATGGCTTCTTCCTGGTCATGGGTGACGAACACCGAAGTCAGGTTGATGTCCTCGTGCAGCCGCGCCAGCCAGCGGCGCAGCTCCTTGCGCACCTTGGCGTCGAGCGCACCGAACGGCTCGTCCAGCAGCAGCACCTTCGGTTCCACAGCCAGGGCGCGGGCCAGGGCGATACGCTGACGCTGGCCACCGGACAGCTGCTCGGGGTAACGGTCGGACAGCCAATCCAGTTGCACCATGTTCAGCAGTTCATGGACCTTCTCGGCAATCTTGCTTTCGCTCGGTCGCTCGCCCTTGGGCTTCATGCGCAGGCCGAAGGCGACGTTGTCGAACACGCTCATGTGGCGGAACAGCGCGTAGTGCTGGAACACGAAGCCGACGTTGCGATCACGCACGTCATGGCCAGACACGTCTTCGCCATGGAACACGATGTTGCCCTGGTCCGGTGTTTCCAGGCCGGCGATGATGCGCAGCAGGGTGGTCTTGCCGCAGCCGGACGGGCCGAGCAAGGCCACAAGCTCGCCGCTGTTGATGTCCAGGTTGATGGCGTTCAAGGCCTGGAAGCTGTTGAAGCGCTTGCTGACGTTACGAACTTCGATCGACATGAATCATTCCTCCGCGGCGCTGTGGCGCAGGCGGTTAATACGGTTCTCGCTCCACTGCTTGAGCAGCAGGATGAAGAGCGCCAGGATCAGCAACAGGCTGGCCACGCTGAAGGCCGCGACGTGGTTGTACTCGTTGTAGAGGATCTCCACGTGCAGCGGCAAGGTGTTGGTCACGCCACGGATATGGCCCGACACCACCGACACCGCGCCGAACTCGCCCATGGCCCGCGCGGTGCAAAGCACCACGCCGTAGATCAGGCCCCATTTGATGTTCGGCAGGGTCACATGCCAGAACATCTGCCAGCCGTTGGCGCCGAGCAGGCGCGCGGCCTCCTCCTCCTGCGTGCCCTGCTCCTGCATCAGCGGGATCAGCTCACGGGCGACGAACGGCACGGTGACGAAGATGGTCGCCAGGACTATACCCGGCAGGGCAAACACGATCTGGATGTCATGGTCCTGCAGCCACGGGCCGAACAGGCCTTGCGCACCGAACATCAGCACGTAGACCAGGCCGGCGATCACCGGCGACACCGAGAACGGCAGGTCGATCAGCGTCACCAGGATGCTCTTGCCGCGGAAGCTGTACTTGCTCACGCACCAGGCGGCGCTGACACCGAATACCAGGTTCAGCGGCACGGAGATGACCACGGCAAGCACGGTGAGCTTGAGCGCCGACAAGGCATCAGGCTCGAAGATCGCCTCGAAGAAGGTGCCAAAGCCGTTCTTCAGCGCCTGCGACACCACGATCACCAGCGGCAGCAGCAGGAACAGCGCGAACACCAGCCAGCCAAGGCCGATCAGGACGCGTCGCGAAGTGGCGCTGCCACGCCGGGCGGCATTGGCGGCAGCGCTTGCACTCAGGGTTGAACTGGACATGCGGCCTCCTTCAAGGGGTTTCGATGCGGCGCTGCAGCAGGTTTATCAGCAGCAGCAAGATGAAGGAAACCACCAGCATCAAAACGCCGATGGCAGTGGCGCCGGTGTAGTCGTACTGGTCGAGCTTGACCATGATCAGCAACGGCAGGATCTCGGTCTTCATCGGCATGTTGCCAGCGATGAAGATCACCGAACCGTACTCGCCAACGCCACGGGCAAAGGCCAGGGCGAAACCGGTGAGCCAGGCGGGCAACAGCGCAGGTGCGAGAATATGGCGGAACACCTGCAATGGTTTCGCGCCCAGGCAGGCTGCAGCTTCTTCGACTTCACGCGGGATATCCGCCAGCACCGGCTGCACCGTGCGTACCACGAACGGCAGGGTGACGAAAGTCAGCGCCAGGGTGATACCCAGCGGCGTGTAGGCGATCTTGAAGCCCAGGTCGGTGGCGAACTGGCCAACCCAGCCCGCAGGTGCGTACAGAGCGGTCAGGGCAATACCTGCAACGGCAGTAGGCAAGGCGAACGGCAGGTCGATCATCGCGTCGATGATCTTGCGCCCGGGGAAGGTGTAGCGCACCAGCACCCAGGCCAGCAGGGTACCGATCACACCGTTGATGATGGCGGCGAGCAGGGCGGTGCCGAAACTCAGTTGCAGCGCGGCGATCACCCGCGGCGCACTGATGACGTTCCAGAACTGTTCCCAGGTGAGCTGCGCGGCATGCACGAACATGGCGGCCAGCGGTATCAGCACGATCAGGCTGAGGTACACCAAGGTGTAGCCCAGCGTCAGCCCGAAGCCGGGTATGACGGGGGAAATGCGACGTGACATAAATATCCCTGGTTGAACGCACGAAGCCCCGGTTATGCCGGGGCGGTGCAGGACTCTCAATCTTGGGGCTGCTTTGCAGCCCATCGCAGGCAAGCCAGCTCCCATAGGATCACCACAGGCCTGAGGGCTGCTCGGTCCCTGTGGGAGCTGGCTTGCCTGCGATGGGCCGCAGAGCGGCCCCGCTTTTCCGTGGCCTTACTGTGCCTGATAGATCTGGTCGAACACACCGCCATCATTGAAGAACTTAGGCTGTGCAGTCTTCCAGCCGCCGAAGTCCTTGTCGATGGTCACCAGGTCCAGTTTCGGGAACTGCTTGCCAAACTCGGCAGCGACTTTCTCGTCACGCGGGCGGTAGAAGTTCTCGGCAGCGATCTTCTGCCCGGCCGGGCTGTACAGGTGCTTGAGGTATTCGGTGGCAATCTCGGTATTGCCCTTCTTCTCGGCGTTCTTGTCGACCACCGCCACTGGCGGCTCGGCGAGGATCGACAGCGACGGCACGACGATGTCGAACTTGTCGGCGCCACCGTCTTCCTTCAGCGCCAGGAACGCTTCGTTTTCCCAGGCCAGCAGTACGTCGCCCTGGCCGTTGTTGACGAAGGTGATGGTCGAGCCGCGAGCGCCGGTATCCAGCACTGGCACGTGCTTGAACAACTCCTGCACGTAGGCCTTGGCCTTCTCTTCGCTACCGCCGGCCTTCAGGCCGTAGGCCCAGGCAGCAAGGAAGTTCCAGCGGGCGCCGCCGGAGGTTTTCGGGTTGGGGGTGATGACCGAGACGTCCTTCTTGATCAGGTCGCCCCAGTCCTTGATGCCTTTCGGGTTGCCCTTGCGCACCAGGAACACGATGGTCGAGGTGTATGGGGTGCTGGCGTCCGGCAGGCGAGTCTGCCAGTTGTCCGGCAGGGTCTTGCCGAGCTTGGCGACTTCGTCGATATCACCGGCCAGGGCCAACGTCACCACGTCGGCGCGCAGGCCATCGATCACCGCGCGGGCCTGCTTGCCCGAACCACCATGGGATTGCTGGATCTTCACCTTGTCGCCCGGATGGGCCTGTTGCCAGTGCTTGATGAATTCGGCGTTGTACTGCTGATACAGCTCACGGGTCGGGTCATAGGACACGTTCAGCAGTTCGTAGTCCTTGGCGATGGCGGAACCGGCAAAAACAGCACTGGCCAGAGCGGCGAGCGCATAACGGCGGATGGACATGGTGAAGCTCCCGATTGGCATTTTTCTAGTTTTGAAGGGTGTGGCGCGAATCAGCCGGCCTTGTTGCCGGGCTGTTGCAGGCGGAACTTCTCCTTGCGTTCGATCTGTACCACCTGGGCGTTGTGCACGGTGATTTCCACCGCGCCAAAACGCAGGTCGCGCAAGGCGCTCTGGATCTCACGCAGAATGGTGGCTTCGTCCTGACCGTCGATGCTACGCAGCGATGCACTCATGCTCGTTCTCCTTGGAGTAGGTGCCGGGCTGAGGTTTGAAGGGGAATTTGCGCCTGGCTTGAGGCAATACTAGTGAGGCGCGGATATTCTTAAAAATACTGTTTAAGAATGTTTATATAACTATTTTTAAAAGACACGGCTGTACCGCTGTGGGAGCGGGCTTGCCCGCGAATGCGGCAGTGAGTTCACCATCGCATTCGCGGGCAAGCCCGCTCCCACAGAGTTCAGTGTTGGGGCCTGGCCTTGTGCTCAGGCTCGCGGATTTTGTACCAGGCCACGTACAGCGCCGGCAGGAACAGCAACGTCAGCAGGGTCGCGACGATGATCCCGCCAATCATCGCGTAGGCCATCGGCCCCCAGAACACCTCACGGGCAATAGGGATCATGCCAAGGCTCGCTGCCGCTGCCGTCAGCAGGATCGGCCGGCGCCGGTGGTTGGTGGCCTCCACCACCGCATCCCACGGCGAGAAGCCCTGGGCCTCGAACTCGTCGATCTGGGTCACCAGGATCACCGAGTTACGAATGATGATGCCCGCCAGCGCAAGGATGCCGAGGATCGCCACAAAGCCCATCGGCGTGCCCGTGGGCACCAGCGCCAGCACCACCCCGATCAACCCCAGCGGCGCGACGCTGACCACCAGGAACAGCTTCTGTACGCTGTGCAGCTGGATCATCAGGAATGTCGCCATGAGGAACAGCATCAACGGAATGACCTTGCGGATCGGCCCCTGGGCCTTGGCGCTCTCCTCCACGGTACCGCCCGTGGCCACTTCGAAGCCCACTGGCAGCTTGCTGGCGAACTCGTCGATCTTCGGTTTCAGCTGGGCCACCAGGTCGGTGGGCTGGATATCGCCGTTGACCGAGGCCTTGATGGTGATGGTCGGCTTGCGGTCGCGGCGCCACACCAGCGGCTGCTCCAGTTCGTAGCGCACGGTGGCGAACGACAGCAGCGGGATCGAGGTGCCGTTGGGCGTGAGAATCTGCAAGTTCTGCAAGGTATCGGGTGAACCGCGCTCGCTGTCCTCGGCGCGGGCGACCACATTGACCAGGTAGATGTTGTCGTTGACCTGGGTAATCTGCACGCCGCTGACGATGCTGTTCATCACATTGGCCACGTCCTCCGACGACAACCCCAGCTGTCGCGCCTTGTCCTGGGCGATTTCCACGCGCAGCACCTTACCCGGCTCGTTCCAGTCGTAGATCATCTCGCCGATGTGCTCGTTCTGGTCGAGCAAGGTGGCCAGGTCGATGGCGTGCTTGCGCACCTCATCGATATTGGCGCCGCTGACCCGGTACTGGATCGGCCGGCCCACCGGCGGGCCCATCTCCAGCGATTGCACGTTGACGCCGATGCCGACGAACTCTTCATGCAGGATCTTCTGCAGGCGCTCCATCATGGCCTGGCGTTCCTCGAACCCTTTGCTGACGATCACCAGCTGCGCGTAGTACGGGTTCTGCAGTTGCTGGTCGAGGGGCAGGTAGAAACGGATCGCACCTTGGCCGATGTAGGTGCTCCAGTGCACCAGGTCCGGGTCGTCCTTGATCCGCGCCTCGAAGCGGTCCACCACCTTGCGGGTTTCCTCGATCGAGGCGTTCTGCGGCAGGTTGAGGTCGACGAGGATTTCCGGGCGGTCCGAAGACGGGAAGAACTGGTTCTGCACGAAGCGCTCGCAGAAGATCGCCAGGGCAAACAGCAGCACCGTGCCGATGATGGTCAGCCAACGGTTGCGCATGCACCACAGCAGGCCATGCTCAAAGGCGCGGCCGACCCGCCCTGGCTCTGCTTCATGGGCCTTGAGCTTGGAGCTGCTGAGGATATGCACACCCAGCACCGGGGCGAAGAACACCGCCACCACCCACGACACCATCAGCGCCACCGCGATCACTGCGAACAGTGTGTAGGTGTACTCACCCGCGGAACTGGCGTTGAGGCCGATCGGCACGAAGCCTGCCACCGTCACCAAGGTACCGGTCAGCATGGGGAACGCCGTCGAGGTATAGGCGAACGTGGCCGCCTGCTCCTTGCTCTCGCCCATTTCCAGGCGCGTGACCATCACTTCGACCGTGATCATCGCGTCATCCACCAGCAGGCCGAGCGCGATGATCAGCGCACCCAGCGAAATCCGCTGCATGGTGATGCCGCTGTATTCCATGAACACGAACACCATCGCCAGCACCAGCGGGATCGAGCAGGCCACCACCAGGCCGGCGCGCATGCCGAGGCTGACGAAGCTCACCGCCAGTACGATCACCACCGCTTCGAACAGCGCGCTGGTGAAGCCGCCGACCGCCTGCTTGACCACTACGGCCTGGTCAGACACGGTGTGCACGCCGACGCCTATCGGCAGGTCTTCGACCACCCGGTCCATGCGCTTTTTCAGCGCCGCGCCAAATACCTGCATGTTGCCGCCGGCCTTCATGCCGATGGCCAGGCCGATGGCGGTCTGGCCGTTATAGCGGAACATCGGTGACGGCGGATCGACGTAGCCGCGCTGGATATCGGCGATATCGGCCAGGCGGAAGAAGCGGTCATTGATCCGCAGGTTGACGGTCTGCAGGTCCTTTTCCGAGGCGAACTGCCCGGTGGTACGCACCGAAATGCGCTCTGGGCCAGCCTCGATCACCCCGGCCGGGGTCACTGCGTTCTGTGATTGCAGGGCCTGCATGACCTGGCGCTGGTCAATGCCCAGGGCGGCCAGCTTGCGGGTCGAGAAATTCAGGTACAGCACTTCATCCTGGGTGCCGATCAGCTCGATCTTGCCGATGTTGGGTACGTCGCGCACCTCGGCACGCGCCTGTTCCACGTAGTCACGCAGCTGGCGCAGGGTCAGGCCGTCGGCGGTAAAGGCATAGATCGAGCCGAACACGTCGCCGAACTCATCGTTGAACCCCGGCCCCTGGATACCGGCAGGGAACTGGCCCCGGATGTCCTGGATCTTCTTGCGCACCTGGTACCAGATTTCCGGGATGTCCTTGGCCTTGGTGGTGTCGCGCAGGTACACGTACACCGTGGATTCGCCCGGCCGGGTGTAGCTCTTGGTGTAGTCGAGGGAGTCGAGTTCCTCGAGCTTCTTCTCGATGCGGTCGGTGACCTGGTAGAGGGTTTCGTCCTGGGTCGCGCCGGGCCAGCGGGTCTGGATCACCATGGTCTTGATGGTGAACGAAGGGTCTTCCTCACGGCCGAGGTTGAAGTACGAAAAAATGCCCATCAGCAGGCCGACGAACATCAGGTACCAAACGAACGATTGATGCTTGAGCGCCCATTCGGACAGGTTGAAGCTTCCTTTCATTGCGCATCCTCGTCGAAGGTGACCTTCTGGCCAGGCTTGAGGCTGTTCACGCCCGCCGTCACCACGCGCTCGCCGGGCTGCACCCCTGCGGCCAGAACGATGCTGTCGGCAGTACGGTCGATCAGGGTGACGTCGCGAGTACCCACGGTTTTCTGCTGGGTATCGATCACCCAGACCTGAGTCTTGCCGTCACGTTCGAGCAAGGCACTCAGGGGCAGCTCGCTGCGCGGGCTCACTTCCGAGCTCAGGGTCACGCTTACTGCCGTGCCCAGGTGGAAGGCCGCCGGGGTGCTTGCCAAGGTAAGGCGCGCGCGACGGGTCCGGGTCGTCGCATCGGCCTGCGGCTCCAGTTCGCGCAGGGTGGCGGTGGTGTTGATGGTCGGGTCGAGCTGCGACGCGACGGTGAAGGTCAGGTCCTTGTTCAGTTGCTCGGCCAAGCCGATAGGCAGGTCGATTACCGCTTCCTTCACATCGGGGCGCGCCAGGGTCACCACGGCCTGCCCCGCCGTGACGGTCTGCCCGGCTTCGGCCTGCCAGGCGGTAATTACTGCCGCGTGGTCGGTGCGCAGGGTGCTGTAGTCGAGCTGGTCACGGGCCTGGCTGAGCGCCGAGCGCGCCTGCTCCAGCGCGGCGCTGGTAGTTTTCAGGTTGGTCTGGGCGATATCCAGCTGCGCCTGGGCACCGACGCCGCGATCGTACAGCTGCTGCTGACGGCGGGCATCGGCCTGGGCATTGATCCACTGTGCCTGGACCTTTGCCAGGTCGCCTTCGGCGGCACGCAACTGGTTCTGCTGGTCGGTGGGGTCGAGCGTGGCCAACGTGTCCCCCGGTTTGACCTGGGCGCCCACATCCAGCCAACGCCGGGCAATGCGCCCGCCAACCCGAAAGCCCAAGGTGCTTTCGAAGCGCGCCTCGATCAGGCCGGCGAAGCGCCCCAGCTGCGACTGCACCTGCGGCTCCACCTTGACCGACAGCACCGGCCGGATCGGCTCGGGTGCTTCTTCCTCATTGCCGCAGGCGGCCAGCAGCACGCCGGCTGACAGTATCAGCAGCAGGCGCGTCATAGCTCACCCCCTTGGGCCTTGGCATCGACCTTTTCTACCTGCATGCCGGGGTGCAGCAACTGGCTGCCGTTGACCACCACGGTCTCGCCAGCCTTCAGGCCGCTGGCGACCACGATCTTGCCGGTCAGGTAGCGGCTGAGTTCGACTTTGCGCAGTTCCACCTTGTCGCCCTCGCCCACCACCCAGACTGCCGGTTCATGCAGCCCCTTGGTCAACGCCGACCACGGCAGTTCGATGCTCGGCCGCCCCACCGCATTGGTGCTGGCAGTGACCGGTGCGCCCAGCTGCATGCCCGGCGGTATGTCCTTCAGCGCCACCTTGACCTGCACCGTGCCGCTTTGCGCCGACACGGTGGGGGTGATTTCACGGACAAAGCCATGGGCCTGGACCTTGGGGTCATCCAGCAGGCTGACGATCACGCCGGCGTCGCTGGGTGGCGCCACCAGCAGGGATTCATACACGTTGAACACGGCATCGCGGTCGCCGTCACGGGCCAGGCTGAAGATCGGCATGGTCGCCTGCACCACCTGGCCGACCTCGGCCTGGCGCTGGGTGATCACACCATCGGCTTCGGACACCAGCGCGGTGTAGCTCAGTTGCTCATTGGCGTTGGCCAGCTGTGCCTGAGCAGCCTTGAGCGCGCTCTGGTTGCTGCGCAGCGCGGCTTCGGCAGAGTCGTATTCGCTCTGGCTGGTGTAGCCCTTGGGCAGCAGTTTCTGCTGGCGCACGAAGGCGGCGCTGGTTTGGGTGACCCGGGCCTGGGCGGCGAACACCTCGGCCTTGGCCGAGTCGACGTTGTTCTGCAGGTCTTTCGGGTCGAGCCGGGCCAATACCTGGTTGGCTTTCACGTGCTCACCAACATCCACGCTGCGCGAAATGATCTTGCCGCCGACGCGGAACGACAGATCGGTCTGCACCCGCGCCTGCACGTCGCCGGTCAGGGTTACCCTGGCAGCGAAATCGGTGGGCTGGACCTGCTGCACACCTACACGTGGCAGTGTCTCGGGTACCTCTTCCTTGCTACAGCCGGTGAGCATGTACAGCAGCCCCAGGCAAACGACCGACAGCGGACGCATCAACGTCATGCAGGCTCCTTGCTTGCGCGCAAATGATTCGTGAGATGCGACTGTCAGCGTAGTTCAGGGTTGGATAAACGGCACTGACTGGTGCCAGGTATGAGAAGGGGTTATGGCATCGAGGTGCTTGCCACACCATCTTCAGCGCTTATGAGATCGAGCGCCGCCCGCGCGGCGCATCGCGAATAAATTCGCTCCTACATTTGTTGCAACGTGGCCATGCCTGTGAGGCCATGGTTGTCAGCCGGTTTGCAAGACTCAAGACATACACCAAGGCAGGCGACCATGGCGTAACAGGTTCGGCACGTTGCAACAAATGTAGGAGCGGATTTATCCGCGATGCGCCGCACGGGCGGCGCTCGGTTCAACAGGCGCTGAAAATGTTGTGGCGGGCACCAGACACCCCACAGAGCCAAAGCCCTGCAGGGTGCCCTCAAGATCAAGCCGAAGCGGCCACTTGAGTCGGGCGCTTGACCTGTGGCTGCGAGGCGTTGGCCGCCGCGCCTTCCTCGATCGCCTGCTGGATCGCCTTGCGACGACGCTCTTCGGCCTGGCGGCTGAAGTACCAGACAAAGAAGGTCACCAGCGACACCGAGAGCAGGATCAGGCTGGCCACGGCGTTGATCTCCGGCTTCACGCCCAGACGCACCGCCGAGAACACTTCCATCGGCAGGGTGGTCGAACCCGGGCCGGACACGAAGCTGGCCAGTACCAGGTCATCCAGCGACAGCGCGAACGACATCATGCCGCCCGCCGCCAGCGATGGCGCGATCATCGGGATGGTGATCAGGAAGAACACCTTCCACGGCTTGGCACCCAGGTCCATCGCCGCTTCCTCGATCGACAGGTCCAGCTCACGCAGGCGTGCCGACACCACCACCGCCACATACGCCGCACAGAACGTGGTGTGGGCAATCCAGATGGTGACGATGCCACGCTCCTGCGGCCAGCCGATCATCTGCGCCATGGCCACGAACAGCAGCAACAGCGACAGACCGGTGATCACCTCAGGCATCACCAGCGGCGCGGTAACCAGGCCACCGAACAGCGTGCGGCCCTTGAAGCGGGTGACCCGGGTCAGCACGAAGGCCGCCAGGGTACCCAGCGCCACTGCCGCCACCGCCGTGTAGCAGGCGATTTCCAGCGAGCGCATCACCGAACCCATCAGCTGGGTGTTGTCGAGCAGGCCGACGTACCACTTCACCGACCAGCCGCCCCACACCGTCACCAGTTTGGAGGCGTTGAACGAGTAGATCACCAGGATCAGCATCGGCAGGTAGATGAACAGCAAGCCGAGCACCAGCATCAGCTTGGAAAAACTGAAGCGCTTCATGCTCTGCCCTCCATTTCTTTGGCCTGGCTACGGTTGAACATCAGGATCGGCACGATCAGGATCGCCAGCATCACCACCGCCAGGGCGGATGCCACCGGCCAGTCACGGTTGTTGAAGAATTCCTGCCACAGCACTTTACCGATCATCAGGGTTTCCGGGCCGCCCAGCAGCTCAGGAATGACGAACTCGCCCACCACCGGGATGAACACCAGCATGCAGCCGGCGATGATGCCGTTCTTCGACAGCGGCACGGTGATCTTCCAGAAGCTGTTGAAGGTGCTCGAACCCAGGTCCGAAGCGGCTTCGAGCAGGCTCGGGTCGTGCTTCACCAGGTTGGCGAACAGCGGCAGGATCATGAACGGCAGGTACGAATAGACCACGCCGATGTACACCGCCAGGTTGGTGTTGAGGATCTGCAACGGCTGATCGATCAACCCGGTCCACAGCAGGAAGCCGTTGAGCAGCCCGTTGTTGCTGAGGATGCCCATCCAGGCATAGACGCGGATCAGGATCGCGGTCCAGGTCGGCATCATGATCAGCAGCAGCAGGACCGTCTGGGTCTCCTTCTTGGCGTTGGCGATGGCGTAGGCCATCGGGTAGCCGATCAGCAGGCACAGCAAGGTGCTGAAGAAGGCCATCTTCAATGAGCCCAGGTAGGCCGAGATGTACAGCTCATCCTCGGTCAACAGGCCGTAGTTGGCCATGTTGAGCACCACCTGGATCTTGTCTTCGACGTAGCTGTAGATCTCGGTATACGGCGGGATCGCCACGTCGGCTTCGGCGAAGCTGATCTTCAACACGATGAAGAACGGCAGCATGAAGAACAGGAACAGCCAGATGAACGGAATCCCGATCACCACGTGCCGCCCCTCCGGGATCAAACGCTGGAAGGCTCGCTTGAGCTTGCGTGGTTTCATGACCGCAGTACCACGCCGCTGTCGTCTTCCCACCACACATACACTTCATCGCCCCAGGTCGGGCGGGCGCCCTGGCGTTCAGTGTTGGCGACGAACGACTGGACGATCTTGCCGCTCGGCAGCTCGACGTAGAACACCGAGTGGCCACCCAGGTAGGCAATGTCGTGGACCTTGCCGCGCGACCAGTTGTGCTCGAAGTCCGGCTGGCTGGTGGTGACCAGCAGCTTTTCCGGGCGCAGGGCGTAGGTAATGTGCTTGTCTTCCACCGACGTGGTGATGCCGTGACCGACGTAGATCTTGCGCTCCAGCTCCGGGCTGGCAATGATCGCGTGGCCTTCGGCGTCGTCGACCACTTCACCGTCGAACAGGTTGACGTTACCGATGAATTCGCACACCAGGCGGCTGGTCGGGGTCTCGTAGATATCCACCGGCGAACCGATCTGGGCGATCCAGCCCAGGTGCATGATGGCGATGCGCTGGGCCATGGTCATGGCCTCTTCCTGGTCGTGGGTCACCATCACGCAGGTCACGCCCACGCGCTCGATGATTTCCACCAGTTCCAGCTGCATCTGCGAACGCAGTTTCTTGTCCAGCGCGCCCATCGGCTCATCGAGCAGCAGCAGCTTGGGGCGCTTGGCCAGGGAGCGGGCCAGGGCCACCCGCTGGCGCTGGCCACCGGAGAGCTGGTGTGGCTTGCGCTTGGCGTACTGGGTCATGTGCACCAGCTTGAGCATCTCGGCCACGCGGGCGTCGATCTCGGCCTTGGGCATCTTGTCCTGCTGCAGGCCGAAGGCGATGTTCTGCGCCACGGTCATGTGCGGGAACAGCGCGTAGGACTGGAACATCATGTTGATCGGCCGCTCGTACGGCGGCATATCGGTAATGTCGACGCCATCGAGGAAAATCCGCCCTTCAGTCGGGCGTTCGAAGCCGGCCAGCATACGCAGCAAGGTCGATTTGCCGGAACCGGAGCCACCCAGCAGGGCGAAGATCTCGCCTTTGCGGATTTCCAGGGACACATCGTCCACGGCGACCGTTTCGTCGAATTTTTTTGTAACCCGGTCGATCTTGACCAGCACCTGCTTGGGTTGCTGGCCACCCTCGAGGGCTTTCTTATAGGCACCGGAGGCAACTGCCATGAGTGAAACTCCCAACAAGATTTTTGTGCCCGCGCGGCCTGTGTTCCAGGTACCGCAACGGGTCTGGATAATTACTTGCCCGACTTGACCTTGGTCCAGCTACGGGTCATCAGACGCTGCACCTTGGGCGGCAACTCTGAGTTCACGAACATCTTGTCCAGCACTTCCTGCGGTGGGTAAACCGCAGCGTCAGTCCTCACGGCCTGGTCCATCAGGTCGCCAGCCTTGGGGTTCGGGTTGGCGTAACCGACGTAATCACTGACCTGGGCGATAACCTCAGGTTTCAGCAAATAGTTGATGAAGGCGTGCGCCTCTTTCACGTTCTTGGCGTCCTTGGGGATCGCCAGCACGTCGAACCAGAGGTTGCCGCCTTCCTTGGGAATGGCGTAGGCCAGGTTCACACCCTTCTTCGCTTCCTCAGCGCGGGCCTTGGCCTGGAACACATCACCCGAAAAACCTGCCGCGACGCAGATGTCGCCGTTGGCCAGGTCGGTGATGTACTTGGACGAGTGGAAGTAGGTCACGTACGGGCGTACGGCCAGCAGCTTCTGTTCGGCCTTGGCGTAATCCTTGGCATCGGTGCTGTTGGGGCTGAGCCCCATGTAGTTGAGCACCGCCGGGAGCATTTCGTCCGCCGAGTCGAGGAAGGCCACACCGCACTTGGAGAGCTTCTTCATGTTTTCGGGTTCGAACAGCACAGCCCAGGAGTCGATGGTGTCCACGCCCAGCGCGGCCTTGACCTTGTCGACGTTGTAACCGATGCCGTTGGTGCCCCACAGGTAAGGCACGGCGTACTGGTTGCCCGGGTCGTTCTTTTCCAGGCGCTTCATCAACGCCGGGTCCAGGTTGGAGTAGTTGGGCAGCAGGCTCTTGTCGAGCTTCTGGAACGCGCCCGCCTTGATCTGCTTGCCGAGGAAATGGTTGGACGGCACCACCACGTCATAGCCGGTGTTGCCGGCCAGCAGCTTGCCTTCCAGGGTTTCGTTGGAATCAAAAACGTCCTGCACGGGTTTGATGCCCGTTTCTTTCTCGAAGTCCGCGAGGGTGTTCGGGCCGATATAGTCCGACCAGTTGTAGAAGTGCACCGTAGGCGCCGCTTGGACGCTGCATGCCAGCGTCAGGCCCGCTCCAGCCATCAAGGCCTTGCGTAATACAGAAATAGACAAGTGGGTGGTCCTCACAATCAGTGCCTTGGTGACGGCGTACTTACTTGGGTACAAGTGCTGCCGCACACTCAAAACCGGCGCGCAACTTACCTGCGCAGCTTCGATGCCGCAATCATCAATTGCCCTTCACTGGCTCTGGGCCGGAAAACCCCGGCCCAGAGGTCACGCATCGGGGTTATTTGCCCGACTTGATCTTGGTCCAGCTACGAGTGATGTCACGCTGGACCTTGGCATCAGGTGCCGCGATGGCATACAGCTGTTTCTTCACTTCAGCCGGTGGATAGATGCTTGGATCGCTGGTGATTGCCTTGTCCACGAACTGGGTAGCAGCGGCGTTGCCATTCGGGAAGCGCACAGCGTTGGTGATTTCGGCCATGATTTCCGGCTGCAGCAGGAAGTTCATGAACTGGTAGGCGGCGTCTTTATGCTCGGCATCTTTCGGGATGGCGACCATGTCGTAGAAGGTGCCGGCACCTTCTTTTGGAATCACGTAGTCCACCTTGACCTTGTCGCCGGCTTCGTGGGCACGTGCCTTGGACTGCTCCAGGTCACCCGAATAGCCGACGGCCACGCAGATGTTGCCGTTGGCCATGTCGCCAATGTACTTGGACGAGTGGAAGTAGGTGATCGAAGGACGGATCTTGAGGAACAGCTCCTCGGCGGCCTTCAGGTCTTCCTTGCTGGTGCTATTGGTCGGCTTGCCCAGGTAGTGCAGTGCGGCCGGGATCATCTCGGTCGGGGCATCCAGGAAGCTCACGCCGCAGCTCTTGAGCTTGGCGATGTTCTCAGGCTTGAACACCACGTCCCACGAGTCGATCTTGTCCACGCCCAGCGCAGCCTTGACCTTCTCCGGGTTGTAGCCGATACCGATCGAACCCCACATGTACGGGAAAGCGTGCTTGTTGCCCTGGTCGCTGGCATCGCCAACGGCCTTGAGCAGGTCTTCGTCGAGGTTCTTCCAGTTGGTCAGCTTGGAGCGGTCCAGCTCCTCGTAGACGCCTGCCTTGATCTGCTTGGCCAGGAAGTTGTTGGACGGCACGACGATGTCGTAGCCCGACTTGCCCGCCAGCAGCTTGGCTTCCAGGGTTTCGTTGCTGTCGAAGACGTCGTACTTGACCTTGATACCGGTCTGCTTCTCGAACTTGGCGATGGTGTCCGGAGCGATGTAGTCCGACCAGTTGTAGACGTTAAGTACCTTGTCCTCAGCCTGTGCAGCAGTGGCCATGGCACCCATCAGGGCGGCGGCCAGCAACGTCTTGCCCATTTTCTTCATGCGTCATGCTCCAGATTTTTTTGATTAGCCATCCGTTCAGCAGCCAGGCCCCGCGCTACACGCGTCGCAGCGACTGAAACAGTCGCTAGTCTGGCAAGTTACAAGGCGCTGTTTCAAGGAAACCAGCCCCTTGTAACCACTTAATGTCACATCGCTAGCCTAGCAAACGCTCAACGGATCGCTTCGAGGGTCAGGTCGAGGCACTTGCGCGCCTTTTCCACGAGCTCGTCGACCTCCTCGCGGCTGATCACCAAAGGTGGCGCGATAATCATGGTGTCGCCCACCGCGCGCATGATCAGGCCGTTTTCAAAGCAGAAGTTGCGGCACACCATGCCCACGCCTTTGCCTTCGTAACGGCTGCGGGTGGCCTTGTCCTTGACCAGCTCGATCGCGCCGAGCATGCCCAGGCCGCGCACCTCGCCCACCAGCGGATGGTCCTGCAGCTCGCGCAGACGTTTTTGCAAGTAGGGTGCCACTTCCGTGCGCGCCTTCTCGACAATCTTCTCGTCACGCAGGATGCGCAGGTTCTCCAGGCCCACTGCGGCCGCCACCGGGTGGCCGGAATAGGTGAAACCGTGGTTGAAGTCGCCACCTTCGCTGATGACCTTGGCCACCTTGTCACGCACGATCACACCGCCCATGGGGATGTAACCGGAAGTAAGGCCCTTGGCGATGGTCATCAGGTCGGGCTTGAGGTCGTAGTAGTCGGAGCCAAACCACTCGCCGGTGCGGCCGAAGCCACAGATCACTTCGTCCGCGACGAACAGGATGTCGTACTTCGCCAGGATTTCCTTGACCTTTGGCCAGTAGGTTTGCGGCGGAATGATCACCCCGCCGGCACCCTGGATCGGCTCGGCGATAAAGGCGGCGACGTTGTCTTCGCCGACTTCCAGAATCTTTTTCTCCAGCTGTTCGGCAGCCCACACGCCGAAGTCGTCGGGGCTCATGTCGCCGCCCTCACCGAACCAGTACGGCTGCGGAATGTGCACGATGCCCGGGATCGGCAGGCCGCCCTGCTCATGCATGCCGCTCATGCCGCCCAGGCACGCACCCGCGAAGGTGGAGCCGTGGTAGCCGTTGATGCGGCCGATGATGGTCTGCTTGTGGGGTTTGCCCTTCAGCGCCCAGTAGTGGCGAACCATGCGCAGCACGGTGTCGTTGCCTTCGGAGCCGGAGCCGGTGAAGAACACATGGGTCATGCCCTCGGGCGCCACGTCGGTGATCGCCTTGGCCAGCTCCAGGGCTGGCGGGTGAGCAGTCTGGAAGAACAGGTTGTAGTACGGCAGTTCACGCATCTGCTTTTCTGCCGCCTGCACCAGTTCTTCACGGCCATAGCCAACTGCCACGCACCACAGGCCGGCCATGCCGTCGAGGATCTTGTGCCCCTCGCTGTCCCACAAATGCACACCCTGCGCCTTGGTGATGATGCGCGGCCCCTTCTCCTTCAGCTGCTTGTAGTCAGAAAAGGGTGCAAGGTGGTGCTCGCCGCTCAGGGTTTGCCATTCACGGGTTTGCGGGTTGTTGACGCTCATGTGCCTCTCCATTTTCCGGCGGCCGCACCAGCGGCCTCAGGGTTGATCAGACAGCGAACAGCAGGAACTCACGTTCCCAGGAGCTGATGACGCGCTTGAAGTTCTCGTGCTCGGCGCGCTTGGTGGCGACGTAGCCAGTGATGAACTTCTTGCCCAGGTACTGCACCAGTGCACGGCTGATTTCCATGCGTTCGAGGGCGTCCTCGATGGTCAGCGGCAGGCGCAGGTTGCGGCGTTCATAGCCACGGCCCTGGACCGGCGCGCTGGCTTCGATGCCCTCGACCATGCCGATATAGCCACACAACAGGCTGGCGGCGATGGCCAGGTATGGGTTGGCATCGGCACCGGGCAGGCGGTTCTCGACACGACGGTTCTGCGGGCCGGCATCCGGTACGCGCAGGCCGACGGTGCGGTTTTCCTCGCCCCACTCGACGTTCACCGGCGCCGAGGTGTCGGGCAGGAAACGGCGGAACGAGTTGACGTTGGGGGCGAACAGCGGCAGCGCTTCGGGGATGAACTTCTGCAGGCCACCGATGTGGTGCAGGAACAGCTCGCTCATGCTGCCGTCTTCGTTGCTGAAGATGTTCTTGCCGGTGGCCACGTCGACCACGCTCTGGTGCAGGTGCATGGCGCTGCCCGGCTCGCCGGTCATCGGCTTGGCCATGAAGGTGGCGGCCACGTTGTGCTTGAGCGCAGCCTCGCGCATGGTGCGCTTGAACACCAGAATCTGGTCGGCCAGGTGCAAGGCGTCGCCGTGACGGAAGTTGATTTCCATCTGCGCCGTGCCGTCTTCGTGGATCAGCGTGTCGAGGTCCAGGCGCTGCAGTTCGCACCAGTCATAGACGTCTTCGAACAGCGGGTCGAATTCGTTCGCGGCCTCGATCGAGAACGACTGGCGGCCGGTTTCCGGGCGGCCAGAGCGACCGACCGGCGGCTGCAGCGGGAAGTCCGGGTCTTCGCTGCGCTTGGTCAGGTAGAACTCCATCTCCGGCGCGACGATCGGCTGCCAACCCTTGTCGGCGTAGAGCTTGAGGACTTTCTTCAGCACGTTGCGCGGCGACAGCTCGACCGGGTTGCCCTTCTTGTCGTAGGTGTCGTGGATCACCTGGGCGGTCGGCTCGATGGCCCAAGGCACCAGGAACACAGCGTCCTGGTCGGGGCGGCAGATCATGTCGATATCGGCCGGGTCGAGCAGGTCGTAATAGATGTCATCGTCGACATAGTCGCCAGTCACAGTCTGCAGCAGCACGCTTTCGGGCAGGCGCATGCCTTTTTCGGCGATGAATTTGTTGGTCGGCGAGATCTTGCCGCGGGTGATGCCGGTCAGGTCGCTGATCAGGCATTCGACTTCGGTGATCTTGTGCTCTTTCAACCAATCGGTGAGCTGGTCGAGGTTGTTACTCATAAATACCTCAGGAGGTAAGGTGGTCCGCGCCCTGATTCTGGATGGAGTAGATTGCTAAAGCAAAAACCCACGCGCAGGCGCACTGTGGATACACTGAAATCAAGCGTGTCCGCAGCGGGATCAAAGGGCAGGAATACGAGAAGAGCAACGAAAAAGCGTTACGAGGTGTGGTCCAGGTGCGCAAAGCGTCAATTATTGCGGCCATGCAGACCACAGCTCGACTGATGCGTGCGGGAACGGCAGGGATACCCGACTGCACTGCGCAGGCAGCGCGTTCAGGTCGCGACAAGCGGACCATGTGACCCTCGTATTATTGTGTTCTGGGTTGAGTCCGAGCTTAGCCTTGTTAATTTTTTTACACAACACCTCCGTAAAAAATAAAACACGGCATGTCGGAGATAGCCCTTTGCGAGGGAAATAGCGGATAATGGTACGCCCCGATATGCAGCAAATCTGCCGTCGATGTGCCATTTCAGGGCATCATGGGGTTGGCTTGACATCAGTTTGTCTTTTCGATTGACTGGTCCTGCAAGCCCCCCTTGATTGATATTTTTAACAACAAAGGTGTTGCATCATGTCGGTACCCCCGCGTGCCGTTCAGCTTAACGAAGCGAACGCGTTCCTTAAGGAACATCCTGAGGTTCTCTACGTTGACCTTCTGATTGCAGATATGAATGGTGTGGTGCGTGGCAAGCGCATTGAGCGCACCAGCCTCCACAAGGTTTACGAGAAAGGCATCAACCTGCCTGCCTCCCTCTTCGCCCTGGACATCAACGGATCCACCGTCGAAAGCACTGGGCTGGGCCTGGATATCGGCGATGCTGACCGCATCTGCTATCCAATCCCCGACACACTCTGTAATGAACCATGGCAAAAGCGCCCGACTGCGCAGCTGCTGATGACCATGCACGAACTGGAAGGCGAGCCGTTCTTCGCCGACCCGCGCGAAGTGCTGCGTCAGGTGGTGAGCAAGTTCACCGAAATGGGCCTGACCATCTGCGCCGCGTTCGAGCTGGAGTTCTACCTGATCGACCAGGAGAACGTGAACGGCCGTCCACAGCCACCACGCTCGCCCATCTCGGGCAAACGCCCACAGTCGACCCAGGTGTACCTGATCGACGACCTCGACGAATATGCCGACTGCCTGCAGGACATCCTCGAAGGCGCGAAAGAGCAAGGCATCCCGGCTGACGCCATCGTCAAGGAAAGCGCCCCGGCGCAGTTCGAAGTCAACCTGCACCACGTTGCCGACCCGCTCAAGGCCTGCGACTACGCGGTACTGCTCAAGCGGTTGATCAAGAACATCGCCTACGACCATGAAATGGACACCACCTTCATGGCCAAGCCCTACCCGGGCCAGGCTGGCAACGGCCTGCATGTACACATCTCCGTGCTGGACAAAGATGGTAACAACATCTTCACCAGCGAGGATCCCGAGCAGAACGCCGCGCTACGTCACGCTGTCGGCGGTGTGCTCGAGACCCTGCCTGCGTCCATGGCGTTCCTCTGCCCGAACGTCAACTCGTACCGCCGCTTTGGCGCGCAGTTCTACGTACCGAACGCGCCGAGCTGGGGCCTGGACAACCGTACCGTGGCCCTGCGCGTGCCGACCGGTTCTGCAGATGCCGTGCGCATCGAGCACCGCGTGGCTGGCGCCGACGCCAACCCGTACCTGATGATGGCTGCCGTGCTGGCGGGCGTGCACCACGGCCTGACCAACAAAATCGAGCCAGGCACACCCATTGAAGGCAACTCGTACGAGCAGCTGGAGCAGAGCCTGCCGAACAACCTGCGCGATGCCCTGCGCGAGCTGGACGACAGCGAGATCCTGAACAAGTACATCGACCCGAAGTACATCGACATCTTCGTCGCGTGCAAGGAGAGCGAGCTGGAGGAGTTCGAGCACTCGATCTCCGACCTCGAGTACAACTGGTACCTGCATACCGTGTAAACGAAAACGCCGCCCACAAGGGCGGCGTTTTTCATTCGGGACCGCGTCACCTGCTTCGCGGGCAAGCCCACACGATTATCACCAGCTTCCAGGCGTGCGCTGTACTTGTGGGAGCCGCGCTTGCCGGCGATGGGCCGCGCAGCGGCCCCAACATTCTTGCGTTTGACATGGGTCGATAGCGATCACACGTATACAGGGGCCGCTTCGCGGCCCATCGCCGGCAAGCGCGGCTCCCACAGGGTCGCGCCAGCTTTAAGCAATTAGGCGAGACAGTTGCTTCCACAGGATCTTCACAGGGCCTGAGCCTTGAGCATTACCTGTGAGAGCGGGTTTATCGAGGCGTCGAACCGCCGCGAAGAGGCCGCTACAGATTTACAGGGACTTCTCGAAAATCTTCGAATTGCGCTGGTAGTTGTACAGCGAAGCCCGCGCCGCTGGCAGCCGCTCGACGCCGCTAGGCGCAAACCCGCGCTCCCGGAACCAGTGCGCCGTACGCGTGGTAAGCACGAACAAGGTATTCAACCCCATCTGCCGCGCCCGCCCTTCGATCCGCTCCAGCAGCTCATCCCCGCGACCGCCATGGCGGTACTCGGGGTTCACCGCCAGACACGCCAGTTCACCCGCCTGCGAATCGGCAATCGGGTACAACGCCGCACAGGCAATGATCATCCCTTCACGCTCGACCACGCTGAACTGCTCGATCTCCCGCTCCAGCACCTCGCGCGAACGACGTACCAGAATGCCCTGTTCTTCCAGCGGGCTGATCAGCTCCAGCAAGCCACCGACATCCTCGATGGTCGCTTCGCGTACCACCTCGAACTGCTCCTGCGACACCAGCGTACCGCCACCTTCGCGGGTGAACAGCTCGGTCAGCAGCGCACCGTCTTCGGCATAACTGACGATATGGCTACGCGCTACACCGCCTTTGCAGGCCTCCGCAGCGGCATCGAGCAGCTCGGCCTGATAATCGCTACCCAGGCGCGCCAGGTGCGGGGCGATCTGTTGCGGGCGCAGTTCACGCACCAGCTTGCCGCTTTCATCCAGCAGGCCAGGCTCGGCACCGAACAGCAGCAGCTTGTCGGCACCCAGTTCGATGGCCGCGCGGGTGGCGACGTCTTCGCAGGCCAGGTTGAAGATTTCACCGGTGGGCGAGTAGCCCAGCGGCGACAGCAGCACGATGGAGCGCTCGTCGAGCAGGCGGCTGATGCCCTTGCGGTCGACCCGGCGCACTTCGCCGGTGTGGTGGTAGTCCACCCCTTCCAGCACGCCGATCGGCCGTGCGGTGACCAGGTTGCCGGAAGCCACACGCAGGCGCGAACCCTGCATCGGCGAGGCGGCGATGTCCATCGACAGGCGCGCCTCGATGGCCAGGCGCAGGGCGCCGACGGCGTCGATCACGCAGTCCAGGGTGGCGGCATCGGTGATGCGCATGCCCCGGTGGTAGTGCGGCGTCAGGCCGCGATCAGCCAGGCGGCTTTCGATCTGTGGGCGCGAGCCATGCACCAGCACCAGGCGCACACCCAGGCTGTGCAGCAAGACCAGGTCGTGGACGATATTGCCGAAATTCGGGTGTTCAACCCCATCGCCAGGGAGCATGACCACGAAGGTGCAGTCGCGATGGGCATTGATGTACGGGGAGGCATGACGTAGCCAGTTGACGTATTCGGGCATGACAGGGCCTGTGGATAAAGTGGACGGAGAACGGTGAATCACACGGCGTTCAGGATCATCGTCGGAACAGGCTTGCGGTCACGCGCGGTCTCCTCTAGGCAAGAACGAATCAACAGGGTGGACGTTTAATTCAGGCAGTAGTGCCGGATCAGGTCACGCAATAGACGCACGGTAGGCTCGATTCGTGACATTTCAAGGTATTCGCCAGGCTGGTGGGCGCAGGCGATGTCGCCGGGGCCCAGCACGATGGTCTGGCAACCCAGTTGCTGAAGATAAGGCGCTTCGGTACCGAACGCCACCGCTTCGGCGCGATGGCCGGTGAGGCGCTCGGCCACTTGTACCAGTTCGGCATCGGCAGCCTGCTCGAAAGGCGGCACCTCAGGGAACAGCGGTGCGTAGTCGATCCGCACCTCATGGCGCTCGGCCACCGGTTTCAGCTTGCCGCGAATGGCAGCGCGCAGCTGTTCGACATCCATGCCCGGCAGCGGCCGCAGGTCGAACTCCAGCGCGCACTGGCCACAAATGCGATTGGGGTTGTCACCACCATGGATGCAGCCAAAGTTCATGGTGGGCGTGGGCACGGTAAATTGCGGGTTGCGGAAGGTTTCCTGCCACTGCCGGCGCAGGCCCATCAGCTCACCCATCACCTCGTGCATGGCCTCCATGGCGCTGTGGCCCAGGCTCGGGTCGGACGAATGGCCGCTACGCCCGAGGATGTCGATGCGGTCCATGAGGATGCCCTTGTGCATGCGGATCGGCCGCAGGCCAGTGGGCTCGCCGATCACTGCGGCGCGACCGAGCGGCTGGCCGGCGGCAGCCAGGGCGCGGGCGCCGGACATGGAGCTTTCTTCATCGCAAGTAGCAAGGATCAGCAGTGGTTGCTTGAAATCGTGCTCAAGCAGCGGAATCACCGCTTCGATGATCAAGGCGAAAAAGCCTTTCATGTCGCAGCTGCCCAGGCCGACCCAACGGCCATCGGCCTCGGTCAGCTTGAGCGGGTCGCTGGACCACAGCTGTTCGTCGTAGGGCACGGTGTCGCTATGGCCAGCCAGCACCAGGCCGCCGGGGCCGCTGCCACGGCTGGCCAGCAGGTTGAACTTGCCGGGGGTGACCTGGCGGATGTCGCAACTGAAGCCCAGATCGCCCAGCCAGCCGGCCAGCAAGTCGATGACCTGGCGATTCGACTGGTCCAGGGCTGGCTGGGTGCAACTGACCGAGGGCGCGGCGATCAAGGCGGCAAACTGGTCTTTGAGCGTTGGCAACGGCATGCGCGTACTCCTCGGAAGCGTTGCCCATCATAGGGCCATCCGGCGCAAGGAATAAACCGTTGCCGGCCCAGTCCTGTAGACTGCACGGCTATCACGCCCTCCTTCGAGCCTGCGATGCACAAAGAAACCGAACTCAAGCTCCGCGCCAGTCGCGAGACCCTGGCAGCCCTGCGCGAGCACCCCCTGCTGAAAAAGCGCAACAAGTCCGGCTGGCAGACCCGCGAGCTGCTCAACCAGTACTTCGACACCCCTGCGCGCGAGCTCTCCGCTGCCCGTGTCGCCCTGCGCCTGCGCCGCGACGGCGAACAGATCATCCAGACCCTGAAGTGCCGCGGCCAGAGCGTCGCCGGGCTGTCCGAGCGCAACGAATACGAATGGCACCTGGACAAGGTCAAGCTCGACCTGAAAAAGCTCGACGCCAGCTGCTGGCCGGAGCAACTGGCCGAGCTGGACAAGAAAACCATCAAGCCGCTGTTCACCACCGACTTCACCCGCGAGTTCGCCGAAATCGCCTGGGGCCGTGGCAAGAGCAAGGTGGTGATCGAGGCCGCGCTGGACCAGGGCTTCGTGATCGCCGGCAAGCAAAAGGAAGAGATCTGCGAGCTCGAACTGGAGCTGCGCGAAGGCGCCCCTGAAGCGCTGCTGGAACTGGCCGCCGAGCTGGCCGCCAGCCTGCCGCTGATGCCGTGCGACATCAGCAAGGCCGAGCGCGGCTACCGCCTGCTGGAGCCGGACAGCTACGAGCTGGGCCTGCCAACCACCGAGCTGGACGCGGAAACGGCCGTGGACGACGCCTTCACCGCCCTCGCCTGGCAGTTGCTGGGCAGCAGCCAGCGCCTGGCCGAACAGTACCGCCACAATGGCCACTGGCGCCTGCTGCAGGATTGGGTGCAGTGCCTGGCCGAACTGCGCGCACTGGTTGCCAGCCTGGGCCAGGCCGCTCCACGCGCGACCACCCGCGAGCTGCGCGCCAGCCTCGATGCGCTGCTGGAAGACTGGCGCCCGCTGGTGCAGGCCGGCAATGACGACGAAGACATCCGCCGTGCCGCGCCTGAACAGTTCATCGAAGAGCTCGAGGACGTGCGCTGGGGCCAGTTCTCCCTGGAAACCTCGCGCTGGCTGCTGGCCCGTGCCTGGACCGTGGAACGCAAAGGCCGGGGTGAGCGCCAGGGCAAGGCGCAGCTGGCCAGCTGGCTGGCGCACCTGCTGGGTGAGGAAGGCCGCGCGCTGAAGCTGCCGCTGTACACCCAGCGCCCGGAAGACCTGGCCGAACAACTGCCGCGTATCGAACAGTTGCTGGCCTGGCTGCACCATGCGCGTCAGGTACTCGAGGCACCGCAGATGGACCGCCTGTACGGCGACCTGAAGAAGCTGCATGAACTGGCAGAACTGCCGTTGGGCGAAGAGCCTGGCGAACTGCTGGAAGCGCGTATCGAGCAGGCTCGGGCGGTTGATCAGAGCCGTGGCTGGAAGCACCTGCTCAAGGCTTGATAGCGCGTCTGCTTCTTCGCGGGCAAGCCCGCTCCCATAGATGAAAACAGGCCTGAGGCCTGTGGAAGGTCATGTGGGAGCGGGCTTGCCCGCGAATGGCTCTACCTCGACAGTGGCAGGCTGGTGGTGGACTTGATCTCCGACAGCGCCACAATCGAGTTCACTTCCTGAATCCCTGGCACGTTCGACAGCTTTTCGAAGAAAAAGCGCTCATATGCCTCGATATCCGAGGTGACGATGCGCAGCAGGAAGTCAACCGCCCCCATCAGCACATAGCACTCCAGCACTTCCGGAAAGCCGCGGATCGCCTCGGTAAACTCGGTGAAGTTGGAACGGCCGTGGGCGTTGAGTTTCACCTCGGCGAAGATCTGCGTGTTCAGGCCGACCTTCTTGCGGTCCAGCAGGGTCACCTGCCCACGAATCACTCCTTCCTCTTTCAGGCGCTGAATCCTGCGCCAGCAGGGCGATTGCGACAGCCCCACACGCTCGGCGATCTGCGCGCTGGATAGCGACGCGTCCTCTTGCAGCAACTCGAGAATGCGTCGGTCGTAGGCATCCAGCTCGCCTTGCATAAATAATTCCCCAAAACACAAATATTCGAATTGATCTATCTGCAGCAGCAGCTAATCGTTGGAATCATAGCGAAAAAATACCGGCCTGGACGTGCAAGAATTTCTCCCACATTCGCGGAGACCCAGCATGAACGCACTCGAACGCCCCCTGCCCCGCAGCGATGCCTGGGCCGCCAACACCAGCCACAGCACCGTGCGCTATCGCCTGCAGGCCGAAGCCGAGCCGGATACCCTGTGCCGTGTGCTCAACCTGTTTGCCCTACAGTTCCTCACGCCCCACAGTGTGCAGGTCAGCCAGCAGGAAGACTGGCTCGCCATTGAGGTCGGTATCGGCGGCTTGAGCTGGCATCGGGCGCAAGTGATCGAGCAAAAACTGCGCAACCTGGTGTGTGTCGGGGAGGTGAGCCTGGAAAACCTGGCCCGCCTGGAGCTGGCGGTGGGCTGAAGCCCGGGGCGCAAAATTCCGTAATTCTTTCCCGTGCCTAGCTGAGCCAGGCACGGCTAGCCTTGATCAATGACTCTCTCAAGGCACGGACGCCGCCGATGTTCACTTCCGACGAGCAACCCCTCGACCTCAAAAGCCTGCTGGACGCCTTGCAAGCCGACCAGCACCTGACCGCCAACGATTCATGCCTGGTTCGCGAACAAGCATCCCAATACAGCGCTCAGCACCCGCTTGAAACCATCGCGGCGTTGGGCCTGGAAGATCGCAGCCAGCCAGGCCAGCAGCTGAACCTGGACACCCTCTGCCGATGGCTGGCGCAAAAGGTCGGCCAACCTTACCTGCGCATCGACCCCATGCAACTCGACCTGGCCCAGGTCAATGGCCTGATCTCCCCTGCCTTCGCACAGCGCCACGGCATCCTGATCGTGGCCAACGATGCCAACGCCATCACCGTGGCCAGCGCCGAGCCCTATCAACAACTGTGGCAAGCCGACCTGGCACGCAGCCTGGGCAAGCCGATCCGCCGCGTGCTGGCCAGCCCGCTGCAGATCCGCCAGCTGGGCCAGTCACTGTTTCGCCTGGCTCACTCGGTACAAGGTGCGCAGCATCAGCAAGCGACCAGCCTGGGCGAGCTCGAACACTTGCTCGAGTTGGGCAAGCGCCAGGCACAGGACACCGCCGACGATGCGCACATCGTGCATATCGTCGACTGGCTGCTGCAGTATGCGATCGAGCAACGCGCCAGCGATATCCACCTGGAGCCGCGCCGCGAACAAGGCCACCTGCGCTACCGCATCGACGGCCTGCTGCACACGGTCTATGCCTTCCCCGCCAGTGTCACCCTGGCCGTGGTCAGCCGCCTGAAACACCTGGGGCGCATGGATGTAGCGGAAAAACGCCGCCCGCAGGACGGCCGGGTCAAGAGCAGCCTGCCAGGCGGCAGCGAGGTGGAGCTGCGCCTCTCGACGCTGCCGACGCCCTTTGGTGAAAAACTGGTGCTGCGCTTGTTCGACCCGCGCCAGCTGCAGGAAGACTTCGACCAGTTGGGCCTGGAAGGCGAGCAGCTGCTCCAGTGGCAAATGCTGTTGCAGCGCCGCCAGGGCATCCTGCTGGTCACCGGACCTACCGGCTCCGGCAAGACCAGCACGCTCTACGCCAGCCTCAAGCTGCTGGCCACGCCGCAGGTCAACCTGTGCACCATCGAAGACCCGATCGAGCGCCTGGAGCCAGCGTTCAACCAGTTGCAGGTGCAGCCTGCCCTGGGCCTGGGATTTGCCGATGGCGTGCGCGCCCTGCTGCGCCAGGACCCGGACATCATCATGATCGGCGAGATCCGCGACCGCGAGACCGCGCTGGTAGCGGTTCAAGCGGCGCTCACCGGGCACCTGGTGCTTTCGACCCTGCACACCAATGACACCTGCAGCGCCATTACCCGCCTGCTGGAGCTGGGTGTGGCCGATTACCTGATCCGGGCGACCCTCGGCGGCGTCATGGCCCAACGCCTGGTCCGCTTGCTCTGCCACGCATGCCTGGGCCGCCCATCGAACGATCCTTGCCAGGTTTGCCGGGGCACCGGCTACCGCGGCCGCACGGGTCTGTTCGAATTGCTGATACCGAGCGAGAGCCTGCGTGCACGGATAGGCGCCAGCACCGATCTGGCCGAACTGCAACGGCAGGCTCTAGCTGAAGGGTTGCAGGATTTGCGTAGCTGCGGGGAGGCGAAAGTGGCCCTTGGACTGACCCGTCCCGAGGAGGTGCTGCGGGTCTGTTCCTGAGCAAAAAACCCTTGTATTCAAGGAACTTGCGGCCCTTTTTCTGGATCAAAGCGGCCATCTCCAACCCTCACCCTTCGAGGTGTTTCATCATGCGTCTCAAAACCGCCATTGCAGCGGCTGCCCTGCTTTCGCTGCCTGTTGGCTCCGCCATGGCCGATACCTTCTGGCGTAACGTAATGACCTCGGGCGCGACCACGGCGTCGAGCTATATCACTTCGCACGACCACAAGCTGGTACTCGCGGCGCAGGATGACGCCGGCAGCTTCGTCGCCAGTGAGGGGGCGATTCGCGGGCCGTTCCTTGAGCAGGCGCTGCAGCAGGTGCGTGCCGAGAACCCAGGGATGCAAGCTTCGGACATGGAACTGGCCAATGCCATCCTGGCCAAGAACGCGGTAGCCGAGTAACCGCGCCACCTTCTTCGCGGGTAAACCCGCTCCCACAAGGGCCGCATCGCTCTCACGTGCTGCGCAATACCCGCGAAGAAGCCTGTGCCGATCCAATGCCCTACCGGTAAGCCTCCACCGGCACGCAAGCACAGAACAGATTTCTGTCCCCATACACATTGTCGACCCGGTTCACCGCTGGCCAGTACTTGTGCAGCCGCACATGGGCACTGGGTGCAATCGCCTGTTCCAGGCTGTAAGGCCGGGCCCACGGCGCCAGCACATCAGCCAAGGTATGCGGCGCATGTTTGAGCGGGTTGTCCTCCGCCGGCCAGCGTCCCTCCTGCACCTCGGCAATTTCCGCCCGTATCGCCAGCATCGCTTCGACGAAACGGTCCAGCTCGGCCTTGGACTCACTTTCAGTCGGCTCGACCATCAGGGTGCCCGGCACCGGGAACGACATGGTCGGGGCGTGGAAGCCATAGTCCATCAAGCGCTTGGCAACGTCCTCTTCAGTGATGCCGGTTTGCGCCTTGAGCGGCCGTAGGTCGAGGATGCACTCATGCGCCACGCGCTGGTTGCGCCCGCGGTACAACACCGGGAACGCACCGCCAAGCTGGCTGGCCAGGTAGTTGGCCGAAAGGATCGCCACTTCACTCGCGTCAGCAAGCTGCGGGCCCATCATGGCGATGTACATCCAGCTGATCGGCAGGATGCTGGCACTGCCCCAGGGCGCGGCACTGACCGCTGTGTTGTTCGGCTCCAGCCCCGGCACCGGCACCACCGGGTGGCTGGCGACGAACGGTTTCAGGTGAGCACGGATGCCGATCGGCCCCATGCCCGGGCCACCGCCGCCATGGGGAATGCAGAAGGTCTTGTGCAGGTTCATGTGCGAAACATCGGCGCCGATATCCGCCGGCCGCGCCAGGCCGACCTGGGCGTTGAGGTTGGCGCCGTCCATGTACACCTGGCCGCCGTGCTGGTGGACCACCTCGCAGATCTCGCGGATGCCCTCTTCGTACACGCCATGGGTCGAGGGATAAGTGACCATCAGGCATGACAACTTGTCGCCGGCGGCATGGGCCTTGGCCTTGAGGTCTTCGAGATCGACGTTGCCAGCATCGTCACAATCGACGATCACCACCTCCATGCCAGCCATCTGCGCCGACGCCGGGTTGGTGCCGTGGGCCGACGACGGGATCAGGCACAGCGTGCGCTGCGGCTGATGACGGCTGCGGTGATAACGAGTGATGGCCATGAGCCCGGCGTATTCGCCCTGGGCGCCGGAGTTGGGTTGCATGCAGATGGCATCGAAGCCGGTAATGGCGCACAACCAGCTTTCCAGCTCGTCGATCATCGCCTTGTAGCCCGTCGTCTGTGCCGCGGGTGCAAAGGGGTGAAGCTGGGCGAAAGCGGGCCAGGTAATGGGGATCATCTCACTGGTGGCATTGAGCTTCATGGTGCAGGAGCCAAGCGGGATCATCGACTGGTTCAGCGCCAGGTCCTTGTTTTCCAGCTGCTTGAGGTAGCGCAGCATCTCGGTTTCGCTGTGGTGCAGGTTGAAGACCGGGTGGCTGAGGAACGGCGTACGTCGCACCAGCGCTGCGGGGATGCCTTCGGGCAGCGCGTGCTGGTCGAGCGTGGCGATATCCAGGCCGTGATCCACGCCCAGGAAAATATCCAGCAGCCGCAGCACGGTGGCTTCGCTACAGGTTTCGTCCAGGCTCACCCCCAGATGGCCGCGGCCTAGAATGCGCAGGTTGATGCGAGCGGCTTCGGCGCTCTCGATGATCGCGGCCTGGGCGCCACCGACGTCCAGGGTCAAGGTGTCGAAAAAGTGCTGGTTGAGGCGCTTGATGCCTTTGGCCTCAAGGCCTGCTGCCAGCACGAAGGTCAGCCGGTGCACGCGCTGGGCAATGCGCTGCAGGCCTTCAGGGCCGTGATACACCGCATAGAAACCGGCGATGTTGGCCAACAGCACCTGGGCCGTGCAGATGTTGGAGTTGGCCTTTTCGCGGCGGATATGCTGCTCGCGGGTCTGCAGGGCCATGCGCAGCGCAGTATTGCCACGGGCATCACGGGACACGCCAATGATGCGCCCGGGCATCGCCCGCTTGTAGTCGTCACGGCAAGCAAAATAGGCGGCGTGTGGGCCGCCGTAACCCATGGGTACGCCAAAGCGCTGGGTCGAACCCAGCACCACATCGGCGCCGAGTTCGCCGGGGGGCGTCAACACCACCAGGCTGAGCAGGTCGGCGGCCACGCAGGCCAGGGCCTGCTGGCTGTGCAACTGGTCGATGAACGGGCGCAGGTCGCGCACCTCGCCATGGGTGTCCGGGTATTGCAGCAAAGCGCCGAAAACCTGGTGCCTTGAAAGGTTATCCACAGCGTCGACGATCAGTTGGAAACCAAACCCTTCCGCGCGGGTTTTCAGCACCGACAAGGTCTGTGGATGGCAATGCTCGTCGGCAAAGAACGCGTTGCTCTTGTTGCGCGCCACCCGCTTGGCCAGGGCCATGGCTTCGGCAGCCGCCGTGGCTTCGTCGAGCAATGACGCATTGGCCAGCGCCAGCCCGGTGAGGTCGATGACCATCTGCTGGAAATTGAGCAGCGCCTCCAGCCGGCCCTGGGCGATTTCGGGCTGATAGGGCGTATAGGCGGTGTACCAGCCGGGGTTTTCCAGCACGTTGCGCAAGATGACATTGGGCGTGACGGTGCCGTGGTAGCCCATGCCGATGAGGCTGGTCCACACCTGGTTCTGCTCGGCGAAGCCTGCGAGCTTGGCCAACGCAGCCTGTTCATCCAGGGCCGGTGGCAGGTCGAGGGCGCGGTTGAAGCGGATGCCTGGCGGCACGGTCTGCTCGATCAGCTCGCTACGGCTGCTGAGGCCGAGGGCGCTGAGCATTGCCTGCTGCTCCGAGGCATCGGGCCCCAGGTGGCGGCGCAGGAAAGGGTTGAGCTCTTGCAGTTGATGCAGGGATGGCGACTGGGACATGTCGACGCTCTCTTCCTAGACCAGGTCTCATGGAGACTTATAAGTCTAGGAAGGGATCGCCGATACTGCGGGAAAACTTGTTTCTGCAGGCTCGGCCTCTTCGCGGCTAAAGCCGCTCCTACAGAGGTGCGCACAGGCCTCGAGCGCGGCGCCATACCTGTAGGAGCGGCTTTAGCCGCGAAACAGGCGCTGCGGTATCACTCGCCGATGGCGGCTTTGTAGCCAGCGGCATCCAGCAGCTTGTCGAGCTCGGCCGGGTTGCTTGGCTTGAGCTTGAAGATCCACGATCCGTACGGTTCTTCGTTGAGCAGTTCCGGGCTGTCGGCCAGTTCTTCGTTGACCGCGATCACTTCACCGGAAACCGGCGCATAGATGTCGGACGCGGCCTTGACCGATTCGACCACGCCTGCAGCGTCGCCAGCAGCGAACACCTTGCCGACTTCGGCCAGCTCGACGAACACCACGTCACCCAGCGCTTCCTGGGCGTGGTCGCTGATGCCTACGGTTACGCTGCCGTCAGCTTCCAGGCGCGCCCACTCGTGGCTTTCGGCGAAACGCAGATCGGCGGGGATATTGCTCATGTCTTGAATTCCTCGTTTGGGTCAGCGGTTCGGCCCGCCGTTGAATGTTCAGATCAGAATCTTGCCTTGGCGCACGAAGGTCGGCTTGACCACCCGTACCGGGTACCATTTGCCGCGGATCTCGACCTCGGCACGGTCACCCGTAGCCATGGGCACACGTGCCAGGGCAATGGACTTGCTCAGCGTAGGCGAGAAACTACCACTGGTGATCTCCCCTTCGCCAATCCCGGCTACACGAACCACCTGGTGGGCGCGCAGCACACCACGCTCTTCGAGCACCAGGCCAACCAGTTTTTCCTGCACACCGCGCTCGATTTCCGCCAGCAGGCCGGTACGGCCGACGAAGTTGCGTTCGGCTGGCTCCCAGGCGATGCACCAACCCAGGTTGGAGGTCAGCGGGGTGTGGTTCTCGTCGATATCCTGGCCGTACAGGTTCATGCCAGCTTCCAGACGCAGGGTGTCGCGCGCGCCCAGGCCGCTCGGCGCGATGCCGGCGCCGACCAGGTCGTTGAAGAAGGCTACAGCCTGGTCGCCCGGCAGGATGATTTCCAGGCCGTCTTCACCGGTGTAGCCAGTGCGGGCGATGAACCAGTCACCTTCGGCAACACCTTCGAACGGGCGCAGCTCACGGATCAGCGCGGCACGAGCTGGGCTCAGCAGCGCGGCGACTTTCTCGCGGGCATGGGGCCCCTGGATGGCGAGGATGGCCAGGTCCGGACGCACGTCGAACGAGACGCTGAAACCGGCGCTCTGAAGCTGCAGCCAAGCGATGACCTTCGCCCGCGTGGCCGCGTTGGTGACCAGGCGGTAACCGCCTTGGGTGCGATAGACGATCAGGTCGTCGATAACCCCGCCTTCATCGTTGAGCAGCGGGCTGTACAGCGCCTTGCCGGTGACGTCGAGACGGGCCACGTCGTTGGCCAGCAGACGTTGCAGCCAGGGTGTGGCGTCGTCACCAGCAATGTCGATGACCGTCATGTGGGAAACATCGAAGACACCGCAGTCGCTGCGCACCTGATGGTGCTCCTCGACCTGCGAGCCATAGTGCAGCGGCATGTCCCAGCCACCGAAATCGACCGTCTTGGCGCCGAGCGCCAGGTGCAAGTCGTACAAAAGCGTGCGCTGTCCCATGGGTTTCTCCTTCCGGGCGTGGCGAAGCGGCGGCGGTCGATGACGTTTAATCGTCAGCTCTTCTTGTAGGACCCGCCGCGCGAATGCCGCGCATTGTAGCCGCAAGGGCGCAAGCTGGCATCCTCAGTGACTGTGACCCGTACGCCGAGCGGAACGGCGGATCAGCCCGATGACCGGCAACAGCCCTACCAGCACCAAGGTCAGCGCCGGTAGCGAGGCACGCGCCCATTCGCCTTCGCTGGTCATCTCGAACACCCTGACCGCCAAGGTGTCCCAGCCGAACGGGCGCATCAGCAAGGTGGCGGGCATTTCCTTGAGCACATCGACAAATACCAGCAACGCGGCACTCAGGGCCCCAGGAACCAGCAGCGGCAGATACACCTTGAAAAATAAACCCACGCCACCGACACCGAGGCTACGCGAGGCCTCCGGCAATGATGGGCGGATACGTTCCAGGCTGCTCTCCAACGGGCCATAGGCCACGGCGATGAAGCGCACCAGGTAGGCCAGCAGCAAAGCGGCCAGGCTGCCCAGCAACAATGGCTTGCCCGCGCCACCCAACCAGCTCGACAGCGGAATGACCAACTGATTGTCCAGGTAACTGAAGGCCAGCATGATCGACACTGCCAGCACCGAGCCGGGCAAGGCATAGCCCAGGTTGGCCAGGCCGACGCCTGCGCGGATGCCGCCGGTCGGTGCCTGACGGCGGGCGAAGGCCAGCAGCAGGGCCACGCAAACGGTGATCAGAGCGGCCATGCCGCCCAGGTACAAGGTGTGCAGCACCAGGCCGATATACCGCTCGTCCAGGTCATGCCGACCGCGCTGCCAGAACCACGCCAGCAACTGCAGAAGTGGAATGACGAAAGCGCAGGCGAACACCAGCAGGCACCAGCCGCTGGCCAGCAGCGCCTTGACCCCGCGCAAGTGGTAAAGCGCCTGCCCGCGCGGGCGCTCGTTGCCGCTGCGGGTAGCGCCACGGGCGCGGCGCTCGCCGTACAACACCAGCATCACCGCCAACAGCAGCAGGCTGGCCAGCTGGGCCGCGCTGGACAGGCTGAAGAAGCCGTACCAGGTCTTGTAGATGGCCGTGGTGAGGGTATCGAAATTGAACACCGCCACGGCGCCGAAATCGGCCAGGGTCTCCATCAGCGCCAGGGCGATGCCGGCACCAATCGCTGGCCGCGCCATCGGCAGGGCTACCCGCCAGAAGGCTTGCAGCGGTGACAGGCCAAGCACCCGCGCAGCCTCCATCAAGCCCTTGCCCTGGGCCAGGAACGCCGTGCGCGCCAGCAGGTAGACATAGGGATAGAACACCAGCACCAGGACGATGATCACTCCACCGGTGGAACGCACCCGTGGCAGGCGCATGGGCCCGAACACCTCGCGCAGGGCGCTCTGCACCGGGCCGGCAAAGTCGAGCAGGCCGACGAAGACGAAGGCCAGCACGTAGGCCGGGATGGCGAACGGCAACATCAGTGCCCAATCGAGCCAGCGCCGGCCAGGGAACTCACAGAGGCTGGTGAGCCAGGCCAGGCTGACGCCGAGCAGGGTGACGCCGATACCGACGCCTACCACCAGCGTCGCGGTATTGCCCAGCAGGCGGCCCATCTGGGTGTCGAGCAGGTGTGACCAGATCTGCAGGTCGACCGACTGCCAGGACAGCAGCAGGACGCTCAGGGGCAAGAGGACCAGGGCAGCGGTCAGGGTGACCGGGAGGTACCAGCGGCGTTGTGGGGTGTGCGGCAAGGTTGAATTCTCGGTTGCGATAGCGACCGCTGCGCGGTCGTTCGCGGGTAAACCCGCTCCCACAGCAACACCATCGCCCTTCAGGATGGCGCAAGCTGTGGGAGCGGGTTTACCCGCGAAAGGGCCCTGTCAGGCCCCGGAAGAGTAAAGCCTGGTGCTTAACGCCAGCCAGCCCGGTCCATCAGGCGGATGGCCTCGGCCTGGCGCTGGCCGGCCACTTCCACAGGAATGCTGTCGGCCTTGAAGCTGCCCCAGGCCGCTACTTCATCCGACGGCTTGACCTTCGGGTTGGCCGGGAACTCCTGGTTGATGTCGGCGAACAGCTTCTGCGCCTCCTCGCCGGTCATCCACTCGACCAGCTTCTTGGCGGCTTCCGGGTGTGGCGCATGCTTGGTCAGGCCGATGCCCGACAGGTTGACGTGTACGCCACGGTCACCCTGGTTGGGCCAGAAGATCTTCACCGGCAGTTTCGGGTTCTGGGCGTGCAGGCGGCCGTAGTAGTAGGTGTTGACCACGCCCACATCGCACTGGCCGGCTTCGATGGCCTGGATCACGGCGTTGTCGTCGGAGAACACATCGGTGGACAGGTTGCTGACCCAGCCTTTGACGATCTGTTCGGCCTTGGCCTCGCCGTGGTTCTCGATCAGCGTGGCGGTCAGCGACTGGTTGTACACCTTCTTCGCCGTACGCAGGCACAGACGCCCTTCCCATTGTTTGTCGGCGAGGGCTTCGTAGGTGGTCAGCTCGGCCGGCTTTACCCGCTCGGTGGAGTAGATGATGGTCCGCGCGCGCAGGCTCAGGCCGGTCCAGTCATGGGAGGAAGCGCGGTACTGCGGTGGGATGTTCTGGTCGATGATGTCCGACTTGATCGGTTGCAGGATGCCCATCTGCTCGGCCTGCCAAAGGTTGCCGGCATCGACCGTGAGCAGCAGGTCGGCCACACCGTTCTCGCCCTCGGCCTTGATGCGCTGCATCAGTGGGGCTTCCTTGTCGGTGATGAACTTGACCTTGACCCCGGTCTTGGCAGTGTAGGCGTCGAATACCGGTTTGATCAGCTCGTCGATGCGCGAGGAGTACACCACCACTTCGTCCGCCGCCTGGGCTGTGCCGCCGAACAGGGTCAGGGCCAGGGCGGCCAATAGGGGCTTGCGTGGCAACATGGAAAGCACTCCTCGGATCGTATGAGAGGTGCAAATGGTAGTGAATCCCATTTTCCAGCTCATCTACCGAGCAGTTACCGAATGTTGCAAGGGGCCGCTTTGCGGCCCCACCAGCTCAAGCCTTGGCCAGCTCCGGGAGGTCCCCGGTCAACCCCAGGGCCTGGCGCACGAACATCGCCTTGGCTTCCGGCATCTGCTCCACCAGCTTCAACCCGCTGTTACGCAACCAGCGCAACGGCAGCGGGTTGGCCTGGAACAACCGCTCAAAACCCTCCATCGCCGCCATCAACGCCAGGTTGTGCGGCATGCGCCGGCGCTCATAACGGCTGAGCACCTTCACATCCGCCAACCGCTCACCACGCGCGCAGGCATTCTCCAGCACCTCGGCCAGCACGGCAGCATCGAGGAAGCCCAGGTTGACACCCTGCCCGGCCAACGGGTGAATGGTGTGCGCGGCATCGCCGATCAGCACCAGCCCTTCGTCCACGTAGCGCTTGGCGTGGCGCTGGCGCAACGGCACGCAGACGCGCGGGTCGGCTTCCAGCACATCGCCCAGACGCCCCTCGAAGGCACGCTCCAGGGCTTTGAGGAAGGCCTGTTCATCCAGCGCCATGACCTGCTCGGCCTGCTCTGGCGTCGTCGACCAGACGATCGAGCACCAGTCCTGCTTTCCGTCACGCGACAACGGCAGGAACGCCAGGGGCCCCTCATCGGTGAACCGCTGCCAGGCGGTGGCCTGGTGTGCGGCACTGCAGCGCACGCTGGTGACGATCGCGTGATGCAGATAATCCCATTCGCGGGTCTGGCAACCGGCCAGTCGGCGCACCGCCGAGTTGGCGCCGTCGGCGGCTACCACCAACGGTGTGCGCAGCTGGCGGCCATCGGCAAGGGTCAGCAGCCATTCGTCACCGGAGCGGCGCAGCTGCTCCAGACGGGCATTGGGCAACAGGCCGATGTCGCTGTCGTGCAGGCGCTCGAGCAGACCGTCCTGTACCACCCGGTTCTCGACGATATGGCCGAGCACCTGGGCATGCACGCTGGCTGCCGAGAAATGAATCTGACCGGTACCGCTGCCATCCCATACATGCATGTCGGAATACGGCGACACGCGCCGACTGGCGATGCCTTCCCAGGCACCCAGGCGCTCAAGGATGCGCTGGCTGGCCGCCGACAAGGCACTCACCCGTGGTTCGAACGGTGCGGCGCCGTCGAACGGTTTGACCGACAGCGGGCCGCCATCCAGCAGGAGAATTTCCAGGCCGCTGTGGCGAAGCGCCAGGGCCAGGGCGCTGCCGACCATACCGGCACCGACAATCAACAGATCTGCGCGCATTTCCATGCCTTACGCCTGCCTCGCTTGCGGCTTGAGCCGCACGTATAGGGTTTTATCGACCCGTGCCACCAGCTCGCCGGCTTCGTCACGGATATCGACCTGCACACGGGGCAGGTATTTCTTGCCGCCGGCGGTCTGCTGGCGAATCTCATCCAGCAGCGCATCATCGACGTGGAATTCGGCGTAAACCGTGCTCTTGCCTGGGGCGATGAAGTCAATGCTGGCGGCCTTGTCCCAGACGATGTATTCGCGGCCCAGCTGCTCGATAAGCAGCAGCATGTAGAACGGGTCGACCATCGAGTACAGGCTGCCGCCAAACTGGGTGCCGACGTAGTTGCGGTTCCAGCGGGTCAGCTTCATGCGTACCTTGACGCTGCGCATGTCCGGGCTGATGTGCTGGATGCGGATACCGGCACCGATGTAGGGCGGGTAGAAGTTCAGCAGCCAGCGCAACATGCGCGCCCGGCGCGCCAGCCTGCGTGGGTTGCTCATGCCTGGCCCCGCGGGTCTGGGCGGGTACCCAGGCCCATGGCCTGCCGGGCGAACCAGCTTTTTGCCGGTGGCAGCAGGTCGAGCCCGAGCAGGCCGAGATTGCGCCCGGCCGCCAACAGCGGCTGATTGCTGCCGAACAGGCGAGTGACCTGGTCGGAGAAGCCGATGGTCAGCGCCTGGTCGAGACGTTGACGCTGGCGATAGGCCTGCAGGCTGGCCAGGTCGCCTGGATGCTGTGGGCCCGCCAACAGGGCATCGGCCAGCGACTGCACGTCACGCAGCGACAGGTTGAAGCCTTGGCCGGCGATCGGGTGCAGGCTGTGCGCCGCGTTGCCCAACACCACCAGGTGTGGCCGCACCTGCTCTTCGGCCTCGATCAGCGCCAGCGGATAGAGATGCCGCGCACCGACCTGGCGCAGGGCACCGAGGCGGTAGCCAAAGGCATCCTGCAACTCGCGCAGGAAGCTGCGCTCGTCGATCTCGGCCAGGCGCCGGGCATCCATCCCTTGCCGTGTCCAGACCAGCGCGCAGCGGTTTTCCGGCAATGGCAGCAAGGCCATCGGGCCTTGCTCGGTGAAGCGCTCGAAGGCTTGGCCACAGTGGGCCTCGCCAGGGGTGATGTTGGCGATCAGTGCGCTCTGTTCGTAGGGGGTACGGCGCACATGAATGCCCAACTGCTCGCGCAGACCGGAGCGGCCGCCATCGGCCAGCACGGCGAGGTCGCATTCAAGGCTGGTGTCGTCATCCAGCAGCAGGCGATAGCCACCCTCGATGGCCTGCATCGCCTTCACTTCGGCCGGGCAGCGCCAGCTCACCACCTCACTGTCCAGCCCCTGCCACAGGCATTGCCCGAGCCAGGCGTTTTCCACCACGTAACCCAGGGCCGGCACGCCTTCTTCCATGGCGTCCAGGCGGGTGGCGCCGAAGCGGCCACGGTCGGAAACCTGAATTTGCCGGATCGGCTCGGCGCGCGCGCTGATGGTTTGCCACAGGCCAAGGTGCTGGTAAATCTGCCGGGTGCCAAACGACAGCGCCGAAGAACGCGCATCGTAGCTGGGCTGGAAGCTGTCGCCGGGGGCGAACGGCTCGATCAGCAGGATCTTCCAGCCGCGCGCCTTGGCGCCGGCCTGCAGGGCCAGGGCCAGGCTCGCACCGACCAGCCCGCCGCCGATGATCGCCAGGTTGACCCGGCTCATGCCGCGTCCTTACGTGCAGCCTGCATCAGCGCCTCGATCTCGGCGACCGTGCGGGGTACACCCGACGTCAGGATTTCACAACCTTGCTTGGTCACTACCACGTCATCCTCGATCCTGATGCCGATGCCGCGCCATTTCTTCGCGACTTCCTGGTTGTCGGCGGCAATGTAGATGCCTGGCTCGACAGTCAGCGCCATGCCGGGCTCCAGCACCCGCCACTCGCCACCGACCTTGTATTCGCCGACGTCGTGCACATCCATGCCGAGCCAGTGCCCGGCGCGGTGCATGTAGAACGCCCGGTAGGCCTCGCTGTCGATCAGCGCCTGCACTTGCCCCTTGAGCAAGCCGAGATCCACCAGGCCTTCGGTGATGACCCGCACGGTCGCCTCGTGGGCGTGGTTCCAGTGCTTGCCTGGGGCAATCTCGGCAAAGGCAGCGGCCTGGGCCTTGAGCACCAGCTCGTAGATGGCCTTCTGCTCGGGCGAAAAACGCCCGCTGACCGGGAAGGTACGGGTGATGTCGCTGGCGTAGCAGTCGATCTCGCAACCGGCATCGATCAGCACCAGGTCGCCGTCCTTGAGCGGGGCATCGTTCTGCTGGTAATGCAGGATGCAGCCATTGCGCCCGGCGGCGACGATCGAACCGTAGGCCGGCATCTTTGCCCCGCCCTTGCGGAACTCATAGTCCAGCTCGGCTTCCAGGCTGTATTCGTGCAGCCCTGCGCGGCAGGCCTGCATGGCCCGCACATGGGCGCGCGCGGAGATCTCTGCGGCGGTACGCATCACCTTCACTTCCGCTGCCGATTTATACAGGCGCATGTCGTGCAGCAGATGATCCAGCGCAACGAACTCGTTCGGCGGCTGGGCGCCGAGGCGTGCCTTGGAGCGGATCACGTTGATCCAGTCCATCAGCCGGCGGTCGAACTCCGCATTGCTGCCCATGGCGCTGTAGACCCGTTCGCGGCCTTCGATCAGGCCCGGCAGGATCTCGTCGATATCGGTGATCGGGAACGCATCGTCCGCGCCAAAGTCACGGACTGCGCCTTCCTGGCCGGCACGCAGCCCGTCCCATTGCTCGCGCTCCGGGTTGCGCTCGCGGCAGAACAACACGTACTCGCCATGCTCGCGACCAGGGATCAGGGCAATCACCGCCTCGGGCTCGGGGAAGCCGCTGAGGTACTGGAAATCGCTGTCCTGGCGGTACACGTGCTCGACGTCGCGGTTGCGGATGGCAACGGCGGCGGCGGGCAGGATGGCGATGCTGTTGGGGACCATCTGCGCCATCAGCGCCTTGCGCCGACGGGCATACTCGGCCTTGGGTATGTGGCTCATGGGCAGAACTACCCCCGGTTGATCAGTGCAGCGAAGGTTTTGACGCGGGTGCGGCAGGCGCGGCCAGCTCCGTGTACAGCAGCAGCGGTGCGACGCGCAGGTACTCCATGACCTCCATGTAGTCGCTCTCGCCGTCTTCGGATTCTTCGAGTGCTTCCTGGACCTGGGAAATCGCCACCAGGTCCTGCAGCACTTCCTTGGCTTCGGTAGACAGGTCCTTGCCACCTGCGTTCAGGCCAAAACCGGTGATGAAGCCCTGGCACCACTGGCCCAGTGCCTCGGCGCGGTCAGCCAGTGCGGCATCGTCGCTAGGCAGCAGCAGGACGATGGCCATGTCTTCGCTGTTCAGCTCGCCCTTGACCATCTCTTGCAGGCCGATCAGGGCGTTGCGCACGGTGTCGCCGGGTTCGGTTTCCAGCAGTTGGGCGGCATCGGCCAGCCAGGCCTCGGCATCGAAGCCTGCACCGGCACAGCTGCGCCCGATCAACAGGCCATGCAGCTCGGCAGGGGTTACAGGGTGGCCATTGCTGGAGAGCAGCATGGCGAAGGCAACGTAAGGCGATTGAGTATTAGGCATGGTCGGCTAGGCGCCAGACGGCGCATTTGACTAGAATGAAGACCTTGTATCCTAGCACCGGCAGGCGCGCCAAGACCATCGGCACTGGCCGCCGCTACGCGGGGAGAGGCATCATCGCAGGGTGATTCAACGACGGAGCGAATCGAGTGCAACCCACGCAAGAGAACGACCTGCAAGCGCTGATGAGCCGATTCGAGTTGCTGATCGAACGCGTCGAGCAACTAAAACGGCAAAATGCACTCCTAGTAGCTCAGGAAAAATCCTGGCGCGAGGAGCGCGCCCACCTCATCGAAAAGAACGAGATCGCCAAGCGCAAGGTCGAGTCGATGATTTTACGCCTGAAGGCCCTGGAGCAAGACTCATGAGTTCAAGCAATAGCGTCACCGTGCAGATCCTCGACAAGGAGTATTCGATCATCTGCCCGCCGGAAGAGCGCAACAACCTGGTCAGCGCGGCGCGCTACCTGGATGGCAAGATGCGCGAGATCCGCAGCAGCGGCAAGGTGATCGGGGCCGACCGCATTGCGGTCATGGCGGCGTTGAACATCACTCACGAAATGCTGCACCGCCAGGAAGACCGCAGCGACGCGCCGGTGAGTGGCACCAGCCGTGAACAGGTACGCGACCTGCTGGAGCGGGTCGATCAGGCTTTGTCCGACGATGCGGGTACCAAAAACCCCTGAGATTGGTATACTGGCGCCACTCCCTGGGGGATGCGCCAGTCGGTTATGTCCCTGAGCCGATACGCACAACCACGGGGGTTGCACGCTGGGGCCGGTGTGCATGTCCGCCCGACGGAAAGCCTTAACGCCCCCTGCAATCTCCACCTTGAACTTTCGGGTTCAAGGGCTACACCGATAGCGGTCTTATCGGGGAGCCTGATTCTTCCTGCCCAGCGCTCAGCTGGGCAAACCGACACCTGGGATAGCCAGTGCCATGACCGAAACTGCGCCGCTCACCCGCCCCCAGCTTCGTCGCCTGCTACGCAACGCCCGCCGCGCCCTTACACCCGCCCAGCAACACCAGGCCTCACGCGGCCTGTACCGCCAGTTGGCGCAGCACCCTTTGTTCCGCCGCGCCCGGCATATCGCCCTGTACCTGCCCAACGACGGTGAAATCGACCCGCGCCTGCTGCTGCGCGAGGCCCAGCGCCGGGGCAAACGCACCTACCTGCCAGTGCTGCATGCCTGGCCGCGCACGCGCATGGTGTTCCAGCGTTTCGAACAGGGCGAAAAACTCAAGCGCAACCGCTTCCGTATTCCAGAACCATTGACCGATCGCAGGCGCCAGCGCCCGATCTGGTCGCTGGACCTGATCCTGTTGCCGTTGGTCGGTTTCGATGAAGTCGGCGGGCGACTGGGCATGGGCGGGGGGTTCTACGACCGCAGCCTGGCCTACCAGGCGCGCCGCAAGACCTGGAAGAAACCGCTGCTGCTGGGGCTGGCACATGAATGCCAGAAGGTAGAACGACTGGCACAAGCCAGTTGGGATGTACCACTGCAGGGCACGGTAAGCGACCGAGCCTGGTACCTGGCGCCGAACTGAGCGGCGTCAGCGAGGGGGCATCAACGTTGCTGCGGATTGGCGTCGACCGGAGTCTGATAGGCGGTATCCAGCTTTTTCTCCCAGATGCCCTGGGCATAACCGGTGGTGACCACACCCAGTCCAAAGATGAAGACCAGGATCCACAGTAGATCCGGTTTGCGTTGATTCATCGAAGAATGCCCCCCTAGGCATACGTTCAGGCTCGGCGACCTTCTAGGTGCCGCCGGAGCGTCTAGCTTTAAAATCGGCGCATTTTCCGACAACCTGAGTCGCCACGCAAACGTTGACGCCAACCGGCTGTCGGTTTCGTGCAACAGGTTATTTCAAACCTTTTCAGGAGCAGTATCCATGGCCTATTGGCTGATGAAGTCCGAGCCCGACGAGCTCTCGATCGAAGGCCTGGGTCGCCTGGGCGAGGCGCGCTGGGATGGCGTACGCAACTACCAGGCGCGCAATTTCATGCGGGCCATGAGCGAGGGCGACGAGTTTTTCTTTTACCACTCCAGCTGCCCACAGCCTGGCATTGCCGGCATCGCCCGGATCACGGCGGCGGCCTACCCCGATCCCACGGCGCTGGACCCGGAAAGCCACTACTTCGACCCCAAGGCCAATGCCGAGAAGAACCCGTGGAGCGCGGTGGACGTAGCCCACGTGAAGACATTCCGGCAGGTGCTGGGGCTGGGCTTGCTCAAGCAGCAGAGTGCGCTGGCAGAGTTGCCGCTGGTGCAGAAAGGCACACGGTTGTCGGTGATGCCGGTGACTGAAGAGCAGTGGGCGGCGATCATCGCCCTGGCGCGCTGAACGCACTCGCCGGCCCCGACGCATTTCCTGTGGGAGCGGGTTTACCCGCGAACACCGGCGGAGCCGGTGCCATAAACTGCGCTGGATTCTTCGCGGGTAAACCCGCTCCCACAGTGATCGCGCTAGCTTCAGCGTTTCGACCACATCCCCGAGGGGCCCGTGAGGTTCGACTCACTGCACAATCAGGTTATTGAACAGCAGATCCTCGACAATCGGCTTGCCCTCTTCCGCTTCCATCACCTGCTGCACCTGCTTCAACGCTTCCTGACGCAGCTTTTCCTTGGCGTCGACGTTGCTCATGGTCTCAACAGTCTGCTGGGTGAACAGTGCCACCAGCTGGTTGCGGATCAGCGGTTCCTGATGCTTGACCGCAGTTGCTGCGGCGTCGCCGGTCACACGCAGGGCCACATCGGCCTTGTACACGCGCAGCTTGGGGCTGCCATCGAGGGCGTAATTGCCGACGAAGGGCGGGCTCAGGGTGATATAGGAAACCTTCGGTTCCCCTTCCTTGGCTTCCTCGGCCATGGCCGCCGCTGGCAGCATCAGCGCCAGCACCATCAAGATCCACGCTTTCACGAATTCGCTCCTAGAAACAGTTGGCGCCAGCTTACCCAGCATGCCGCTCAAACCCAAGCCCGGGCTTATGCCAGCACTTATACCCGCACATCAGGGCCGGCCATGCTCGTTGACCCGGCAGGCGACCCTCCTACACTTATCGGCCACTACACGCAAAGGAATAGCCCCGATGAAAGCTGTGTTGTGCAAAACCCTGGGCCCGGCTCGCGACCTGGTACTGGAGGACGTGGCCAGCCCTGTACCGAAGAAGAACGAGATCCTGCTCGACGTGCAGGCTGCCGGGGTCAACTTCCCCGACACGCTGATCATCGAAGGCAAATACCAGTTCCAGCCACCCCTGCCGTTCTCCCCGGGCGGCGAGGCTGCAGGTGTGGTTGCCGCGGTCGGCGAACGGGCCGGCACCTTCAAGGTGGGCGACCGGGTGATGGCCCTGACCGGCTGGGGGGCGTTCGCCGAGCAGGTGGCGGTACCGTTCTACAACGTGATGCCGATTCCCGAGCACATGGATTTTGCCACTGCCGCCGCGTTCGGCATGACTTATGGCACCTCGATGCATGCGCTCAAGCAGCGCGGCCAGCTGCAACCCGGCGAAACCCTGCTGGTGCTCGGCGCATCGGGTGGTGTTGGCCTGGCAGCGGTGGAAGTCGGCAAGGCCATGGGCGCAAAAGTGATCGCCGCAGCCAGTAGCGCCGAGAAACTTGCCGTAGCCAAGGCTGCCGGGGCTGACGAGTTGATCGACTACAGCCAGGCCAGCCTCAAGGAAGAAATCAAGCGCTTGACCGGCGGCCAGGGCGTCGATGTGATCTACGACCCAGTGGGCGGTGAGCTGTTCGACCAAGCCGTGCGCGGCCTGGCATGGCAGGGCCGGCTGCTGGTGGTGGGGTTTGCCAGCGGGACCATACCGCAGATGGCGGCGAACCTGGTGCTGCTCAAGGGGGCGGCGGTGCTTGGGGTGTTCTGGGGCGCGTTTGCCCAGCGCCAGCCAGAGGACAATGCCGCCAACTTCCGGCAGTTGTTTGCCTGGCATGCCGAAGGCAAGCTGAAGCCATTGGTGTCGAGGACTTATCCACTGGCTGAAGCCGGGGCTGCAATTGAAGCGCTTGGGCAGCGGCGGGCTGTGGGTAAGTTGGTGGTGCTGGCCAATTAGGGAAGGCCCGGCCCTTTCGCGGGGCAAGCCCACTCCCACAGGTCCCTTACAATCCTGGACGTTTGTGAAGTACCTGTGGGAGCGGGCTTGCCCCGCGAAAGGGCCAGTCGCCCAATCAAAGTTCGCGCAGGTTATGGCAACGCCTGAACCGAGCCTCGAGGTTGCGATCCGGCATCTGGTGGCTGCGCAGCGCATGCAAGGTCTGCTCGACATAATCCCGTGTCGAGCCGTAACGCCCCTTGGCACTGGCCAGGATCTGGCTGAGCAAGGTATCCGGCAAATTGCCTGCATAGCATGGCAAGTGCCGCTCCAGCACAAACCCCAGCGCCTGCACCTTGCTGCCATCACCCAGCCGGCAACTGAGCCAGTGCGGCCGATAGGCCGGATAAGGCATCTCCCGCTGCCACAGGGCCATCAGCGAATCGTCCAGGTTGCTTTCATCCAGGCGGTAGGCAAAACCGCTGCAGGAGCCGCCGCGATCAAGGCCGAACACCAGGCCTGGCGTTTCCGGCGTGCCCCGGTGCTCGTGCGACCACAGGTACAAGCCGCGGTGATAACCATGTACTCGCGCCCGCTGGCGCTCCACAGAATTGCATTCCGGCCGCCAGATCAACGAACCATAGGCAAACAACCAGACGGGGCCACCTTCATGGCGAGACATGGTGGTTTGCATGGAGTTGAGCAATTGCTCACGGGTCAGTTGCTGACCGAAGTCGAGCGTCGGAGGATAAGCAACTTCCCAGGACAAACTTTCAAGTGCCGACATAAGCTGCCGCCATTATTCCCCGTGTACTACAGACGTAGCGAGAGTCGTGTGCCATGCGGCCTGCGCCGCCGCGCCAAGGGCGCCTGCATTAACCATAGGATAGAAACAGGAGAATGCTCAAGCCCTGGCGAGCAAGTTTCACGCACAGTTCCGACGACTGGGAATTATTATTCCGAAAGCGGTGAAAGTTAGTGGCTCAGGCGGTAATAATTACCGCCTTATACCCGCTACTTGAAACTTCGGTTATTAACCGCGTGGTGCGTAGGCAAACACATCGGCACGCATGCGGTGCGCATCCATGCCAGCCTCGACCAGGGCGTCGAGGGTGGCGTAGACCATGTTCGGCGAGCCGCTGGCATACACATGCACGCTATTGAGGTCTTTCACGTCCTCGCACACCGCTTCGTGCAGCATGCCGCAGCGCCCTTCCCAGCCACACAGGTCACTGACCACCTTGTGCAGGAACAGGTTGGGCAAGCGCTGCCATTCGGCCCAATGCTCGATTGTGTAGAAGTCTTCCGGACGACGCACGCCCCAGTACAGGTGCACCGGATGCTTGAAGCCTTGGGCACGGCAATGTTCGACCAGGCTGTGCATTTGCCCCATGCCGGTACCGGCGGCAATCAGCACCAGTGGCCCGTCAGGCAACTCGGCCAGGTGGGTATCGCCAAACGGCATTTCGATGCGCGCCACGCGGTCGCGTTGCAGCTGTGCCAGCAGTTGCTGGGCACTGGCCTCTCGGACCAGCACATGCAGCTCCAGATCTCGCCCGGAATGCGGCGCAGAGGCCAGCGAGAAGGCCGCCTGCTTGCCGCCCTCGCGCTCGATCATCAAGTACTGCCCGGCATGGTAACGCGGCGGCTTGCCGGCCGGCGCGCGCAAGCGCACGCGCCAGACGTCGCCACCGACCTCGACGCATTCGCTCACGCTGCACGCCAGCTTGCGCACTGGCAGCTCACCCAGGGCGAGCACGCCATCCCAGAGCAACACACAGTCCTCCAGTGGTTCGGCAATGCAGGTGAACAACTCGCCATGGTCACGGACTTCACCGTCCTGACGCACGCTTCCTTCGACCAACAACGCGGCGCAGACATGGCAATTGCCATTGCGGCAGCTGTTCGGGCAGTCATAGCCCAGCCGCCGCGCTCCATCCAGGATCCGTTCCCCGGGTTCGAGCGCCAGCACCGCCCCGGACGGCTGCAACGTTACCTGCATCAATCTATTCCCAACTGATCCCACAGCTCATCGATACGGCGGGTGACGGCCTCGTCCTTGACGATGACCCGGCCCCATTCGCGTGTAGTCTCGCCCGGCCACTTGTGCGTGGCGTCCAGGCCCATCTTCGACCCCAGCCCCGATACCGGCGACGCGAAGTCCAGGTAATCGATCGGCGTGTTGTCGATCATCACCGTATCACGCTTGGGGTCCATGCGCGTGGTGATGGCCCAGATCACATCGTTCCAGTCGCGGGCGTTGATATCGTCGTCGGTGACAATAACGAACTTGGTGTACATGAACTGTCGCAGGAACGACCACACACCCAGCATCACGCGCTTGGCGTGGCCTGGGTACTGCTTTTTCATGGTCACCACCGCCATGCGGTACGAGCAGCCTTCCGGCGGCAGGTAGAAGTCGACGATTTCCGGGAACTGCTTCTGCAGGATCGGCACGAACACTTCATTCAGCGCCACACCGAGGATCGCCGGCTCATCCGGCGGCCGGCCGGTGTAGGTGCTGTGGTAGATCGGCTTCTGCCGGTGGGTGATGCGCTCGACGGTGAACACCGGGAAGCTGTCCACTTCATTGTAGTAACCGGTATGGTCGCCATACGGGCCTTCCGGGGCCATTTCGCCCGGGTGGATCACACCTTCGAGGATGATCTCGGCGGTGGCCGGCACCTGCAGGTTGCTGCCACGGCACTTGACCAGCTCGGTACGGTTGCCGCGCAGCAGGCCGGCGAAGGCATACTCGGAAAGGGTGTCCGGCACTGGCGTCACGGCGCCAAGGATGGTGGCCGGGTCAGCGCCCAGGGCCACGGCGACCGGGAACGGCTGGCCCGGGTTCTTCTCACACCACTCGCGATAATCCAGGGCGCCGCCACGGTGGCTCAGCCAACGCATGATCACCTTGTTGCGGCCGATCACCTGTTGGCGGTAGATACCCAGGTTCTGGCGGTCCTTGTTCGGGCCGCGGGTCACGGTCAGGCCCCAGGTGATCAGCGGCGCCACGTCGCCCGGCCAGCAGTGCTGGATCGGCAGCTGGCCGAGGTCGACATCATCGCCCTCGACGACCACTTCCTGGCACACCGCGTCCTTGACCACCTTCGGCGCCATCGACACGACCTTCTTGAAGATCGGCAGCTTGGACCAGGCGTCTTTCAGGCCTTTTGGCGGCTCAGGCTCCTTGAGGAAGGCCAGCAGCTTGCCGATCTCGCGCAGTTCGTCGACCGACTCGGCGCCCATGCCCATGGCCACGCGTTCGGGCGTGCCGAACAGGTTGCCCAGCACCGGGATGTCGAAGCCCGTGGGCTTTTCGAACAGCAACGCCGGGCCCTTGGCGCGCAGGGTGCGGTCGCAGACCTCGGTCATTTCCAGGACTGGGGAAATCGGAACCTGGATGCGCTTGAGTTCACCGCGCTGCTCCAGGCCACGGATGAAGTCGCGCAAATCGCGATACTGCATGCATGAGCCTCGTTTTGGCCGTATCGGTCGGGGTGCAGAGTGTAGCGCCGTTCGGGCTTTATTTGGGCCAAAAATGCGTTGGGGCCGCTTCGCGCCCCTTCGCGGGCAAGCCCGCTACCACAAGGATCGCATTGAACCTGTGGAAGCGGGCTTGCCCGCGAAGGGGTGCGAAGCAGCCCCAATCAATTCCGGCTTGAAGTGCTTACTTGCGCTTCATCGACAGGAAGAACTCGTCGTTGGTCTTGGTCTGCTTGAGCTTGTCGACCAGGAACTCGATGGCGGCGATCTCGTCCATCGGGTGCAGCAGCTTGCGCAGGATCCACATGCGCTGCAGTTCGTCGTCGGCAGTCAGCAGCTCTTCGCGGCGGGTGCCGGAACGGTTGATGTTGATGGCCGGGAAGACGCGCTTCTCGGCGATACGACGGTCCAGGGGCAGCTCCATGTTGCCGGTACCCTTGAACTCTTCGTAGATCACTTCGTCCATCTTCGAGCCGGTTTCGACCAGCGCAGTGGCGATGATGGTCAGCGAACCGCCTTCCTCGATGTTACGCGCGGCGCCAAAGAAGCGCTTCGGCTTCTCCAGGGCGTGGGCGTCGACACCACCGGTCAGCACCTTGCCAGAGCTCGGGATCACGGTGTTGTAGGCACGTGCCAGACGCGTGATGGAGTCCAGCAGGATGACCACGTCCTTCTTGTGCTCGACCAGGCGCTTGGCCTTCTCGATGACCATTTCGGCAACCTGCACGTGGCGGGTTGGCGGCTCGTCGAAGGTCGAGGCAACCACTTCGCCGCGCACGGTGCGCTGCATTTCGGTCACTTCTTCCGGGCGCTCGTCGATCAGCAGGACGATCAGGTGGCACTCGGGGTTGTTACGGGTGATGTTCGCCGCGATGTTCTGCAGCATGATCGTCTTACCGGCTTTCGGCGGAGCGACGATCAGGCCACGCTGGCCTTTGCCGATCGGGGCGCACAGGTCGATGACGCGACCGGTGAGGTCTTCGGTGGAGCCGTTACCGGCTTCCATCTTCAGGCGCTTGTTCGGGAACAGCGGCGTCAGGTTTTCGAACAGGATCTTGTTCTTCGCGTTTTCCGGGCGGTCGAAGTTGATGGTGTCGACCTTCAGCAGGGCGAAGTAACGCTCCCCTTCCTTCGGTGGGCGGATCTTGCCGACGATGGTGTCGCCGGTACGCAGGTTGAAGCGGCGGATCTGGCTTGGCGAGACGTAGATGTCGTCGGGGCCGGCCAGGTAGGACGCATCAGCCGAACGCAGGAAACCGAAACCATCCTGGAGAATCTCCAGCACGCCGTCACCCGAGATCTCTTCGCCGCTTTTCGCATGCTTCTTCAGCAGGGCGAAAATCACGTCCTGTTTGCGCGAACGGGCCATGTTTTCGATGCCCATCTGTTCGGCCATTTCCAAAAGATCGGTAATCGGCTTTTGCTTGAGTTCAGTCAGGTTCATAAGGGGAATGACGTAATCATGTAAGAAGGGAGAATTAAGCTTTGGCTTAATGAAGCCGCGCCGCTAGATGGCGACAGGATCGCGTACTGATTCGAATTAGGGATGCTTCGGCGACGGCGTGCAGAGGGCACTGGAGAAGCAGTGCGAGGCCGAATGTAACACTTGCTTTTTTCTGCGTCTAGTGCTCTGAAAAAGAAAAACCCCGCATTTGCGGGGCTTTTTCACATCACCTCACAGGTGGGCGTCGAGGAACGCGGCCAGCTGCGATTTGGACAGGGCGCCGACCTTGGTGGCTTCGACGTTGCCGTTCTTGAACAGCATCAGGGTCGGGATACCACGCACGCCGTGCTTGGCTGGGGTTTCCTGGTTGTCGTCGATGTTCAGCTTGGCGACAGTCAGTTTGCCCTCGTAGGTAGCGGCGATGTCGTCCAGAACCGGAGCGATCATCTTGCATGGACCGCACCATTCAGCCCAGTAGTCGACCAGCACCGGGCCTTGAGCCTGCAGGACTTCGGCATCGAAGGTGGCGTCGGTGACGTGTTTGATCAGATCGCTGCTCATGGATATCTCCAGGGTCGTAAGCAAAAAAACGTGGCCCATGATAGCCGTACCCAGGCCCTACAGGAAGTCACGGACGATTGAGTGTAACTATAGTTGTGCAAGACGCCGCGAATCGAAACTGTCACACAAGTGTCATAGCATTGGAATGGCACATTGCCTTGCATCAAGGCCCGGTGTGGTGCGCGTTGGCGTCAGCCAAGGATCGTGGCACGATTGCCGGGTTACCGACCGAGAACACACAGAATGCCGCATACTTCCGCGAAGAACCTGTCCCTGATCGCCGCCATCGACCTGGGCTCCAACAGCTTCCACATGGTCGTGGCCAAGGCACACCACACCGAGATCCGCATTCTCGAGCGGCTCGGCGAGAAGGTTCAGCTGGCCGCCGGCATCGACGATGAGCGCAGGCTCAGCGAAGAAGCCATGGAGCGAGGCCTGGAATGCCTCAAGCGTTTTGCCCAGCTGATCAACGGCATGCCGGCAGGCTCGGTGCGCATCGTCGGCACCAACGCCCTGCGCGAAGCGCGCAACCGCAACGAATTCATCCAGCGTGCCGAAGCCATCCTCGGCCACCCGGTGGAGGTCATCTCCGGCCGTGAAGAGGCGCGCCTGATCTACCTCGGCGTGTCGCACACCCTGGCCGACACCCCCGGCAAGCGCCTGGTCGCCGACATCGGCGGCGGCAGTACCGAGTTCATCATCGGCCAGCGCTTCGAACCGCTGCTGCGCGAAAGCCTGCAGATGGGCTGCGTGAGCTTTACCCAGCGTTACTTCCGTGACGGCAAGATCACCCCGGCGCGCTATGCCCAGGCCTACACCGCCGCACGCCTGGAGCTGATGAGCATCGAAAACGCCCTGCATCGCCTGACCTGGGACGAGGCCATTGGCTCGTCCGGCACCATCCGCGCCATCGGCGCCGCGATCAAGGCCGGCGGCCTGGGCAACGGCGAGGTCAATGCCGAAGGCCTGGCCTGGGTCAAGCGCAAGCTGTTCAAGCTGGGCGAGGTCGACAAGATCGACTTCGAAGGCATCAAACCCGACCGGCGCACCATCTTCCCGGCCGGCCTGGCGATTCTCGAGGCGATCTTCGACGCCCTGGAGCTGCAGCGCATGGAACACTGCGACGGTGCCCTGCGCGAAGGCGTGCTGTTCGACCTGCTTGGCCGCCATCATCACGAGGATGTGCGCGAGCGCACCCTCAACTCGCTGATGGAGCGTTATCACGTCGACCAGGGGCAGGCCGCGCGCGTCGAGCGCAAGGCCCTGAATGCCTTCGACCAGGTGGCCGAGGCCTGGCAGCTTGAGGAAGGAAACTGGCGCGATCTGCTGGGTTGGGCGGCGAAAATCCACGAAATCGGCCTGGATATCGCCCACTACCACTACCACAAGCACGGTGCCTACCTGATCGAGCACTCCGACCTGGCCGGGTTCTCTCGCGACGAGCAGCAGATGATGGCCCTGCTGGTACGCGGCCATCGCCGCAACATCCCCAAGGACAAGTTCACAGAATTCGGCGACGACGCCGTGCAACTGATTCGCCTGTGCGTGCTGCTGCGCTTCGCCATCCTGTTCCACCACATCCGGGGCAACCAGCAGATGCCCAAGGTAGAGCTGCGGGCCGGCGAAAACAGCCTTGAAGTGGTATTCCCGGAAGGCTGGCTGGAGCAGAACCAGCTGACCCAGGCCGACTTCGCCAACGAGGCGGAGTGGCTGACCCGGGTCGGCTTCGTCCTCAGCGTACGTTGAGGACCGGGTTGCTCAGGCGCTCCAGCAGGGTCGCCTGGGCACTGCGCGGGTTCTGGTTGCCAGTCGGGGTGCTGCGTACGTAGCGCCCGTCAGGCTGCAGGGTCCAGGCGTGGGTGTTGTCGGTCAGGTAGCCTTCGAGCTCCTTCTTCACCCGCAGCAGCAGCTTCTTGCCCTCTACCGGGAAGCACGTCTCGACGCGCTTGTCGAGGTTGCGCTCCATCCAGTCGGCGCTGGACAGGTAGATCTGCTCTTCGCCGCCGTTGAGGAAGTAGAACACCCGCGTGTGCTCGAGGAAGCGGCCGATGATCGAGCGCACCTGGATGTTGTGCGAAACCCCCGGAATACCTGGGCGCAGGCAGCACATGCCGCGCACCACCAGGTCGATCTTCACGCCCGACTGGCTGGCCTTGTACAGCGCCTTGATGACCTTGGCGTCGGTCAGCGAGTTGAACTTGGCAATGATGTGCGCGGGCTTGCCTTCCAGGGCGAACTGGGTCTCCCGGGCGATCATGTCGAGCATGCCCTTCTTCAAGGTAAACGGCGCGTGCAGCAGCTTCTTCATGCGCAGGGTCTTGCCCATGCCGATCAGTTGGCTGAACAGCTTGCCGACGTCCTCGGTAAGGGCGTCGTCGGAGGTCAGCAGGCTATAGTCGGTGTACAGCCGGGCGTTGCCGGCGTGGTAGTTGCCGGTACCCAGGTGTGCGTAACGCACGATCTCGCCCTGCTCGCGGCGCAGGATCAGCATCATCTTGGCGTGGGTCTTGAAACCGACCACACCGTAGATCACCACCGCACCGGCGGCCTGCAGGCGGCTGGCCATCTGCAGGTTGGACTCTTCGTCGAAGCGCGCGCGCAGCTCGATCACCGCGGTGACCTCCTTGCCGTTACGCGCCGCATCCACCAACGCGTCGACGATCTCCGAGTTGGCCCCGGAGCGGTACAAGGTCTGGCGCACGGCGAGCACGTGCGGGTCCTTGGCGGCCTGGCGCAGCAGGTCGATCACCGGGGTGAAGGACTCGAACGGGTGCATCAGCAGGATGTCCTGCTTGCCGATCACGCTGAAGATGTTGTCGGCGTTCTGCAGCAGCTTGGGGATGGCCGGGGTGAACGGCGTGTACTGCAGCTCCGGATGGCTGTCGAGGCCGGTGATGCTGAACAGGCGGGTCAGGTTGACCGGGCCGTTGACCTGGTAGAGCTCGCTCTCGCTCAGGCTGAACTGCTTGAGCAGGTAATCCGACAGGTGTTTCGGGCAGGTGTCGGCCACTTCCAGGCGCACGGCATCGCCGTAGCGGCGCGAGAACAGTTCACCGCGCAGGGCCCGGGCGAGGTCGTCGACTTCTTCGGAATCCAGCGCCAGGTCGGCGTTACGGGTCAGGCGGAACTGGTAGCAACCCTTGACCTTCATGCCCTGGAACAGGTCATCGGCGTGGGCGTGGATCATCGACGACAGGAACACGTAATTGTCGCCTGGGCCACCGACGTCTTCCGGCACGCGAATGACGCGCGGCAGCAGGCGGGGTGCCGGGATGATCGCCAAACCGGAATCGCGGCCAAAGGCGTCGACGCCTTCGAGCTCGACGATGAAGTTCAGGCTCTTGTTGACCAGCAACGGGAACGGGTGGGTCGGGTCGAGACCGATCGGGGTGATGATCGGCGCGATCTCGTCGCGGAAATAGCGGCGCACCCAGGTCTTGAGCTTCGGCGTCCAGTAACGGCGACGAATGAAGCGGATGGCGTGCTTTTCCAGCTCAGGCAGCAGCACGTCGTTGAGGATGGCGTACTGGCGCTCCACCTCGATGTGCACCAGCTCGCTGATGCGCGCCAGTGCCTGGTGCGGCTGCAGGCCGTCGGCGCCGGCAAGTTCGCGGGCGAAGTTGATCTGCTTCTTCAGGCCGGCGACGCGGATCTCGAAGAACTCGTCGAGGTTGCTGGAAAAGATCAGCAGGAATTTGAGGCGTTCGAGCAGCGGATACGATTCGTCCAGCGCCTGCTCCAGCACGCGGATGTTGAATTGCAGCTGCGAAAGTTCGCGATGAATGTACAGGCTGCTGTCGTCCAGGCTCGGGACGGCGATGGCCGGCGCCGGCGTGGGGGCCGGGGCGGGGGCTTCGACCACCGGCTCGGCAACCTCGGGCAGGTCCGGCGGGGTCTGTACCATCTCTTCGGGGACTGCCTGGGCATCCTTGATCGCGACAGGGGTTAGCACTTCATTATTCATCTGACGTTCCTGAGGACGTTAACGCCCTATGATCAATTGAGCGGCAAGATAAGCGTCCATTATGACGGCTGTGTTACAGCTTCGCGCAAGGCGCGGCTTGAGGCTGCCGGTATTGTCCGTGTAGGAATTGTTCACGTCGAGACACATTTGGACACTTTCACGAATGCGCGCGAAGGGGTAGGCTGCGCGTTCATTTCGCCAGCACCTCAGAAAATGCTCCAACAATTCCTGCAGGATTTCGGCTACTTTGCCCTTTTTCTAGGCACCTTCTTCGAAGGCGAGACCATTCTGGTACTTGCGGGATTCCTTGCGTTCCGCGAATACATGGACATCAAGCTGGTGGTCCTGGTGGCCTTCTGTGGCAGCTACGCCGGCGACCAGCTGTGGTACTTCATGGGCCGGCGGCACGGGCGCAAGATCCTCGCGCGCAAGCCGCGCTGGCAGGCCATGGGTGACCGGGCACTGGAGCATATCCGCCGCCACCCGGACATCTGGGTGCTGAGCTTCCGCTTCGTCTATGGCCTGCGCACGGTGATGCCGGTGGCCATCGGTCTGTCCGGCTACCCGCCGCGCCGCTACTTGCTGCTCAACGGCATCGGCGCCGCCGTATGGGCCCTGGCGCTGGGCCTGGCGGCCTACCACTTCGGCGCCATCCTCGAAGGCATGCTGGGCAGTATCAAGAAGTACGAGCTATGGGTGCTCGGCGGCCTGTTGCTGCTGGGTGGCCTGCTGTGGCTGCGCCGGCGCTTTCGCACCATCCGCGCCGAGCGCCGCGCGGCGGCAGAGGAACAGCCCGCCAGCACTGAGCAGCAGGTAAACACCGAGAAGCAGCCAGAACACGGGCACGACCACCGCTAAGCCCAGCGTGCCGGCCAGGTACAGCGCCGGCACCAGCGTCAGCAGGCGCGCCAGCTCCAGGCGCACCGCCCACGGCCGGTTTTCCAGGGCCGCACCCAAGACGAACAAGCCAAATGCCATCAGCGACCAACCGAGCACCAGGGCGGCGCTCGGCACACGCTCGGCCACGTCCATCAGGTAGCTGCCCAATGCGATGTAGACGACGAACTGCGCCGCCACGTACACCTGCCACGCCCGGCCGAGGGCAATCTCGAACTTGCGGAACAACGCCAGGTTCTGCTTCGCCTGTGGATAAGCCGCCGCGACATCGGCCGGGCGCCAGCCGGTGGGCATGAACCAGATGCGCAGCTTGTCCTGCCAGCGGCGGGTGCGGCGGGCATCGCTGCACAGCTGGGCATAGAACTGCAGGTTGGCCCACAACGGGTTCCAGCTGGCCAAGGGCGTGGTCACGCCGAACACAACGGGCTCGGCCGGGTCCTCTTCCTTGAACGTGCCGAACAGGCGATCCCAGACAATGAACACACCACCGTAGTTGCGATCCAAGTAAGCAGGATTCTGCGCATGGTGGACGCGATGGTTGGACGGCGTGATCAGCACCCACTCGAGCCAACCCAGCTTGGGGATGTGCCGGGTGTGCACCCAGAACTGGTACAGCAGGTTCAGCGACGCCACAGTGATGAACACCACGGGCGGCACGCCGACCAGCGCCAGCGGCAAGTAGAAGATCCACGAGAAGATGAAACCGCTGCTGGTCTGGCGAAGGGCGGTGGTGAGGTTGTACTCCTCGCTCTGGTGATGCACCGAATGCGCCGCCCACAGCACGTTGCGCTCATGGCCCAGGCGGTGCAGCCAGTAGTAGCACAGGTCGTACAGCACGAAGGCCAGCAGCCAGACCCACAGGGCGTTCTGCGGCAGGCGCAGCAGCGCCAGGTGCTCCCAGGCCAGCGCATAGGTCAGCAGCCCTACCCCTTTGGTCAACAGGCCGGTGCTGGTGGACAGCGCACCGGTGCTGAGGCTGTTGATCGAATCGGCCAGGGTGAAGTTGCGCTGGCCACGCACGCGGTCGGCGACCAGCTCCACCGCGATCAGCACGAAGAAGAACGGCACGGCCAGCAGAATCAGGTCCATGGGCAACGCTCTCGATGGTTATCCACAGAGATTAGGATGCGCCCGCCGTAATCCCTATGGCCACATCTGCCAAACTAGAGGACATTTAGCGCCTCGAAAATGGAGTAATGAGCATGACCAAGAAAGTAGCGGTGATTCTTTCCGGCTGTGGTGTGTACGACGGTGCCGAAATCCACGAAAGTGTGATCACCCTGCTGCGCCTCGACCAGCGTGGCGCACAGGTGCAGTGCTTTGCGCCGAACATCGCGCAGATGCACGTGATCGACCACCTGACCGGTCAGGAAATGCCCGAATCACGCAATGTGCTGACCGAGTCGGCGCGCATCGCCCGCGGCGAGGTGAAGGATATCCGCGAAGCCAAGGCCGAGGATTTCGACGCGCTGATCGTGCCGGGTGGCTTCGGTGCAGCGAAGAACCTGTCCAACTTTGCCGTGGCTGGCAGCGAATGCACGGTGAACCCGGATGTACTGACACTGGCCGAAGCCTTTGCCGAAGCCTGCAAGCCGGTCGGCCTGATCTGCATCTCGCCGGCACTGGCGGCGAAGATCTATGGCCCGGGGGTGATCTGCACCATCGGCAATGACGCGGGCACCGCGTCGGCCGTGGAGAAAATGGGCGGCAAGCATGAAGAATGCGATGTACATGACATCGTCGAAGACAGCCAGCGCAAACTGGTCACCACCCCAGCCTACATGGTTGCCAAATCGATCAGCGAAGCCGCCGGTGGCATCTACAAGCTGGTCGACCGGGTGCTGGAACTGACCCACGAAGGGGAGCAGTAAGGGCCTGCTGCGCTGGCCATCGCCGCCAAGCGCAGTCCAGGGATTGCGCATGACTAGAGCAGAATACGGTCGGTGTGGGAGCCGCGCTTGCCGGCGATGGGCTGCAAAGCAGCCCCAGGCCACTACTTGGTCAAGCGGGTCAGGATGCGGTCCAGGGCATTGGCAAACGCCTGTTTCTCGCGTTCGCCATAGGGCGCCTGCCCTCCCCCGACCTGGCCCTGCTCGCGCAGCTCGGTGAACAGGTTGCGCACCGCCAGGCGCTCGCCCATGTTGCGTTCGTCGAACTCGCGGCCACGCGGGTCCAGGGCTGCCACGCCCTTCTTGATCAGGCGGTCGGCCAGCGGCACGTCGCTGCAGATCACCAGCTCGCCAGGCACGGCGTGCTCGACCAGGTAATCGTCGGCTGCGTCCATGCCGCTGGGCACCACGATCAGGCGCACAATCGCGAAGGCCGGCTTGGCCACGGCCTGGCCGGCGACCATCACCACCTCGAGCTGGCGCTTGAGGGCGAATTTGACGATCAGGTCCTTGGCTGCCTTGGGGCAGGCGTCGGCGTCGATCCAGATGCGCATTCAGTCAGATCTCTTCATTCCTGCACTGGCCTCTTCGCGGGCAAGCCCGCGAAGAGGCCAGCAGCATCAACCTTCAAACGGTAGCCCGCCGCTTCTCGGCCAGGCGACTACGCCCATACAACACCAGAATGGCCAGCAGCGCCACCGCCTGTGCACTCAGCGAGTACACATCGGGGTGAATCCCCAACCAGTCAAATTCGAAGAACGCCACCGGCCGCGTGCCCAGCACGCCCGCCTCCTGCAGCGCCTTCACGCCATGCCCGGCGAACACCACCGACAGCGCGCACAACAGCCCGGCGTTGATGCTAAAGAACAGCGACAGCGGCAACTTCGCCGACCCACGCAGGATCACCCAGGCCAGGCCCACCAGCAGCACCAACGCCGTTGCGCCGCCGGCCAGCACCGCCTGGTGACCAGCTGGGCCAGCCTGCAGCCACAGGGTTTCGTAGAACAGAATCACTTCGAACAGCTCGCGGTACACCGAGAAGAACGCCAGCACGGCAAAACCGAAGCGCCCGCCGCCACTGACCAGGCTGCTCTTGATGTAGTCCTGCCAGGCGGCAGCATGGCGGCGGTCGTGCATCCACACCCCCAGCCACAGCACCATGACGCTGGCGAACAAGGCCGTGCTGCCCTCGAGAAGCTCACGCTGTGCACCGCCGACGTCGATCACATAGGCCGCCACGGCCCAGGTGGCAAAGCCGGCGACCAGCGCCAGGCCCCAGCCGATATTGACGCTGCGAATGGCCGTTTGCTGGCCAGTGTTGCGCAGAAACGCCAGCACAGCGGCCAGTACCAGGATCGCCTCCAGGCCCTCACGCAACAGGATCAGCAGGCCGGAAATGAAGCTCAGCGACCAGCTCAGGCCATCGCTGCCCAGCAGCTTGGCCGCCTGGCCGAGCTTGGTTTTGGCATCGGCAAGACGCTGTTCGGCCTGGGCGACTGGCAGGCCGTCCTGCAGGGACTGACGGTAGGCCATCAGGGCCTTTTCGGTGCTCTTGCGCGCTTGCGTGTCGATGTTGTCCAGTGAGCTTTCGACCAGCTCGAAGCCTTCCAGATAGGCCGCTACGGACAGGTCGTAGGCCTGGTCACGGTCGCCTGCACGGTAGGCCGCCAGGCTTTTGTCCAGGGTGCTGGCAGTGTATTCGAGCAACTGCGACGGGCCGCGCTTGACCAGCGGCGGTTGGGCGCGCTGGGCGCGGAACGCCTCGACCACAGCGTCACCTTCATTGGCGGCGACTTCGGCCGGGGTCTGACGAGCCAGGTCAGCGATGTTCCAAGTCTTGTCGCCTTTGGCGGCTTCTGGCTTGGCAGTGAAGCTGGCGATGTAGGCAGCCACATCCCAACGCTGGCGCTCATCCAGCTGGTCGGCGAACGACGGCATCTCGGTACCGTCTATGCCCAGCGCCAGGGTGTTGTAGAGGTCGAACAAGCTCAACTGGTCGAGGCGTGCGGTGTCACGCAGGTTGGCCGGTGCTGGCTCCAGGCCCACGCCCGCCGGGCCGTCGCCTGCGCCGGTGTCGCCGTGGCAGATCGAGCAGTTCTGCGCATAGAGCGAGGCGCCACGGGCCGGGTCCGGCGTGATCACCGGGGCCTGGCTGACCTCATAGGCCACCGCCAGGCGCGCGCCCAGCTGGCGGGCCTGCCTGGCTACCGCTGCGCCGTCCTGACGCTGGTCGATGGCCTGACGCAGTGCTTGTACACCTTGCTGCAGACCGGCTTGCTCGGCGTTGGCCGGCAGGCCTTGGACCAGGTCGGCCAGTACGCCGCTGAATTCCTGCTGCTCACGGTATTCACCGTCGTCGATCACCTTGCCGTTGTCCACGGTCGGCGGGTAGTCGGCCCCAATGTAGTCCAGCAAATGCAGGGCTTTGGCAGCCTCGGCGGGCGCTTCGGCCTGCGCCAGGGTGCTGCACAGCGCCAGCACCGGGCCAAGCAGTACAGCCGGCAACCAGGCGAGCAGACGGGAACGGGTTTTCATGGCCAGTCTCGGTGGGAATGCGAAAGAGAACATTGTTCACTTCCACTTTGCTTCTCTCAAGGGTTGTGGCGGGATTTCATGAAAAATCTTGAGACAAATCTGATGAAGTGAGGGAAAGGGATGGCGGCTGGGGAATGCAGTGGATTCTTGAGGTGCCTGGCGGGAGATTGGGTGGGGGCTGACAGGGGCCTGCCTTGGCTTTTTCAGCGCCTGTGAGATCGAGCGCCGCCCGCGCGGCGCTTCGCGGGGCAAGCCCGCTCCCACAGTCTGTTTCGGGCCAGTCACTTCTGTGAGGTCTCCACTGCCCGCCTTGTTTGTCCCCTTCAGTATTTTGAGGTGGGCGCAACTGCTTTTTTATTGATCTTCAGTCATGCACCAAGGCAGGCGCCAGTACTTGCATAGGAGAAATTGGCCCGAAACAGACTGTGGGAGCGGGCTTGCCCCGCGAAGCGCCGCGCGGGCGGCGCTCGATCTCATAGGCGCCGAAAATGCAAAGGCAGGCACCTATCAGCCTTCCACCCCCCCCTTGCACCCTCACTGCTTCCCAGCCTCCTTCCACCCCCCACCCAACGCCAGGAACACACCAATCTGCCCCAACGCCACCTGGCTATTGGCCGCCGCCAGCTGCGAGCGCATATCGGTATAGGTCCGCGTCGCCTGCAAATCCGCCAGGAACGACTCACGCCCGGCCTGGTAATACCGGTGTGTCTGATCCGCCGCTTCCTTCGCCGACTTCTCCGCCTCGGCCAGCGCATCACGCCGGTCCAGCAGCGCGCTGTACTGCGCCAGGCGGGTCTGGGTCTCGCGGATGGCGTTCAACACCACCCCGTCGAAGTGCGCCAGGGCCGCCTGGGTCGAGGCTTCAGCCATGCGGATGCGGGCGCGGGTGCCGTTGGTCGGGATGCTCCAGCTGATCTGTGGGCCAAAGCCCCAGCGGTTGGTCGACGGATCACCGAGGTCTTCGAGGATACCGATGGTGCCGACCTGGGCACCGATGCTGATGTCCGGATACAGCGCACCGGTCGCCACACCGATTTCGGCGGTGGCGGCTGCCAACTGGCGTTCGGCCTGGCGCACGTCGGGGCGGCGTTTGAGCAGGGCCGCGCCGTCACCCACCGGGACCAGCTGGTTCAGCTGTGGCAACTCGGCGCAATCTGCGGTGCCGGCAGGCAACTTATCCACAGGCTTGGCCAGCAGCGCCGCCAAGGTGTACATGCCCGTTTCGCGTTCGGCCTTGAAGCGCGGCAGTTCGGCGCGCAACGACTTGAACTGGGTCTGCGAGCGGGTGACCTGGGTTTCGTCGCCACGGCCGGCGTCGCGCAGGCGCTGGTTGAGCTTCACGCTCTGCTCCTGCAGGTCCAGCGACTCGCGGGCGATGTGGTATTCCTCGTTGGCCGAACACACTTGGGTGTAGGCCTTGACCACGTCGGCCACCAGGGTGATACGCGCAGTGTCGGCGGCGGCCTGCACCGCGTCGGCGTTGGCCTTGGCGGCCTCGGTGCCGCGCTTGAAGGTGCCCCACAGGTCGAACTGGTACGAGGCGCTGATGATGGCCTCACCGATGTTGGCCACCGGCACCTTCTCAGGTAGCAGGAAGGCTTGGCCGGACTCCTGCAGGCGCTGGGCACCCGCCTTGATGCCGCCATTGAAGCCACCTTGCGACTCGGCCACTTCGACCTGGGCACGGGCCTTGGCGATGTTGGCCGCGGCCACGCGCAGTTCGGTATTGGCGCTCAGCGCCTGGCGCACCAGCTCGTTGAGGCGTTGATCCTGATACAGCTGCCACCAGTCCTCGGGTACCGGTGCCGACACCACGCTGTCGGCATCCTGGCGCAGCGGGCCGTTGAGGTCGCTGCGTTGCACCGCCGCATCCTTCGGCACTTGGTAATCGGGGCCGACCATCATGCAGGCCCCCAGGGACAGGCAGAACCCCGCCAGGATCAGCTGTTTCATGGGCGCTGGCCCTCGAGGATCGACACGGTGGCTGTTCGCCCGGCGATCATGCGGAAGTCTTCCGGCACTTCGTCGAAGGCGATGCGCACCGGAATGCGCTGGGCCAGGCGCACCCAGCTGAACGCCGGGTTGACGTTGGGCAGCAGGTTGGCGCCGCTGCTGCGGTCGCGGTCTTCGATACCGGCGGCGAAGCTCTGCACATGGCCGCGCAGGCGGGTGTTGTCGCCCATCACGCGGATGTCCACGGCGTCGCCGATGTGGATGCCACCGAGCTTGGTTTCCTCGAAGTAGCCATCAACGTGGTACGAAGCACTGTCGACCACCGACAGCACCGGGCGGCCGGCACTGACGAATTCGTGGTCGCGCGGGGCGCGGTCGTTGAGGTAGCCGTCCACCGGACTGCGCACCACCGAGCGGTCAAGGTTGAGCTGGGCTGTGTCGACCGCCACCTGGGCTTCACTGACCGCCGAGCGGGCACGGGCCTCACGGGACTGGCTCTCTTCCAGCTGTTCGGCCGCCACCAGATTGCCGAGCTTGCGGTTACGCTGGGCTTCGCGGGACGCCTGGGCCAGGGTTTCCTGGCGCTCGCCGAGGGTCGCCTTGGCCTGGCGCAGGGCCAGGGTGAAGCGGTCCTGGTCGATGGTGAACAGCACGTCACCGCGCTTGACGGTCTGGTTGTCACGCACCTCGACCTTCTGGATCAGCCCGGACACGTCCGGGGCGATCTGGATCACGTCGGCGCGGATATGGCCGTCGCGGGTCCAGGGGGCGAACATGTAGTACACCACCATCTGCCACACGAGCACGGCGGCGAAGGTCACTACCAGCAAGGTCAGGACCACACGGCCCAGGGTCAGCAAAGGTTTTTTCATGGCAGCATCAGGCTTCGGCAAAAATGGTCCACCGCGCCAAGCAGCACGGCATACAGGGCAACGTTGAACAGCGCCCGGTGCCAGACCAGGCGGTAGAAATGCAGGCGCACCAGCACCGCGTGCACCCCCAGGAACAGCAGGTAGGTGCCAAACATCATCACCAGCAGCGTGGGCAGGAACACCCCACTGATATCCAGTTCACCGATCACAGGGGCGCTCCGTCGAGCCCGGGGGGCAGTTGCGGTTGTTCGGCAGGCTCGAGCATCACCTCGACACCCGGCAGCAGTGCCAGGCGCAGGCCGCTCAGGGCATGCAGCAGGTGGGTACGGGCATCGCCGCGTTCGTACAGTTCATCCAGGTTCAGCGCCAGGCGCGCACGTTCCATGTTGCGCAGCAACGCGGCTGGCGCGTGCAGGCGCTCACCGGCGCGCAGGCAGGCGGCATAGTGCGCGCCGACTTCCTCGATCACCGTGCTAAGGCGCTCGCGGGCCTGCTGGCCGGCGCGCGGCAGGTACGCCAGCAGGTCGAGCAGGTTAAGCCCCACGCGCAGGTCACGCAGGGCCACGCCGCTGTCCTGGCCGGTCTGCGACAGACGCGGCAGGTGCTGCATCAGGCGGTCGAGCATCTGCACGCCGACCTGACGATGCTCGGCCAGGGTGGCCGGCTCGGTCATTTCGACGATGTCGCGCCAGGCGAAGCGGGTCATGCGCTTGGCCGCCAGTTCCACGCCGAACGGGCGCATCACCAGGGTCCAGATGAAGGCGAACAGCAGGCCCGCCGGGCCAGCCAGGTTGGAGTTGAGGAAGGTCAGGAAGTCGGCGTCGTAGGCTCCCTGGATACTGATGAACGTCGAGGTGTTGACGATGGTCAGCAAGGTACCGAGGTAGAAGCGTGGCTGCACGGTCAGGGTGCCGACGCAGATGAACGGGACGGCGAAGGCCAGCACCAGCATCGGGAAGTCGTGCAGGTTGGGCAATACCAGGAACAGGTACAGGCTGGAGAAGATCACCGACATCAAGGTCCAGAAGAAGAACCGGTAGATCTGTGGCGCCGGGTCGTCCATGGCGGCAAAGAAGCTGCACGACACGGCGGCGAGGATCACTGCGCTGGCGCCGTCGTTCCAGCCCAGGCCGATCCACAGGCCGCAGGCGACGACAATCGCCAGCACCGTGGAAACCACCGAGTAGAGCATCAGGCCACGGTCGAAGAACGCCGTCAGCCGGCCCAGGCGCCAGTGGCGGTAAACCGCGCGCCAGGGCTTGGGATCGTCGCTGCGCAGGGCGTGCTGCAGGGAGCAGCAGTCCTGCCACAGGTCGGCCCACTCGGTCAGGCGGTAGAGGGCGTTGGACAGCAGCAGCTCGGCACGCTGGTCGAGGGCGGCGGCGCCGGGCTGCAGGCGCTCGATCTGCTCGTGCAGGGCCGTCCAGCGGGCGATGGAGGCGCTGTCGGCGGTGCCTTTGAGCCACTCTCGGGCGGCATTTAGCACCGGCTGGAGCTGCGCGTAATGGGCCGGGGCGCGGCCTTCGAGGGCGATCAGCGCATCGTCGAGGGCGTCGATCACCGGCAGCAGGTGAATCATCCGCCCGCGCAGCTCGCGGGCGTTCTTCAGGGTATGCGGGCCGGCACCTTCATGGCCGAGCTGACCGATCATCAGCTCCAAGGAGTTGAAAGTGGTGACCATCGCCCCGCGCATGCCGCCGACCTTGTCGGCGCTGGCTTCGCGGGCGAGGTAGGTGTCGCTGTAGCGGATCGCTTCGGCGAACCAGTTGCCGGTGGCCCCCACCACCACCGGAGCCAGCCGGCGCGGCCAGAAGATCGCACCGACCACCGCCGCGCAGACGATCCCCAGGCAGATTTCCTGGGCCCGTGAAGACGCCACGTCGAACACCGCCAGCGGGTTGTCGACCACCGCCAGGGCAATCATCGGCAAGGTGTAGCCCGCCAGCATCAGTACGTAGTTGTTGGCCGTGCGCAGGTTCAGCGAAAGGAACAGCAAGGTGCCGGTCCACAGGGCGATAGCGATGCTCAAAAGCAACGGTGACTGCACCAGCGGCGGCACGAAGAAGATTGCCCCGGCAGCACCGAGCAGCGTACCCACGGCGCGATACAGCGCCTTGGAGCTGGTAGGGCCGACGAACGGGCTGGAGACGATGTACACCGTGGCCATCGCCCAGTACGGTCGCGGCAATTGCAACAGCAGGGCGATGTACAGGGCGATCATCGACGCGGCAAAGGTGCGCACGCCGTAGAACCAGTCGCGGGCCGGCGGTACCGAGCTAAAGAAACCGTTCATGCCACCCCGCCCGCAGTACCCAGGCCAGCGGCCTCGAAGGCACGCAACACGCGCAGCGCGGCCTGCAGGTCGGCCTCGTCGATGCCCTGCAGTACGTCATGGCGCACGCGCACCAGTTCGGCTTCGATGGCTTCGGCCAGGCGACGGCCTTCGGCGGTCAGGCTCAGGGCCTTGGCGCGGCGGTCCAGCGGGTCTTCGCTGCGGCAGACCAGGCCAGCCTTGCACAGCTGGTCGAGCAGGCGTACCAGCGACGGGCTTTCCAGGCCTGCAGCCTGGGCCACAGCCACCTGGTGCACGCCATCGCCCAGGCGCACGATCATCAGCAACGGTGCGGCGCAGGCCTCGGAGATACCGTAGCCGATCAGGGCGTTGTGGCAGATGCGCCGCCAGTGGCGAGCGGCAACCACCATGCCGCTGCTGACTTGCAGGCGCAGGGAGTCAATGGACATTGGGGAACCAAGGATATTCATAGTTTGCTAACTATCAATATACGCCTGTGCCTCCCCCTGTCGTCAACTGCGGGCGACGGGGGGCCAAGATGAATTTTTTGCTCGCTTGCAACGGCCTCTTCGCGGGCAAGCCTGCTCCCACAGGGATCTCCCAAAGCTTGAATGCCGTGTAATCTCTGTGGCTGCGGGGTTGCCCGCAAAGAATGCAGCACAATGCTCAGGGCTGAATCTGGTCTTCCAGCTTCATGGTCAGGGCCAAGGTGCTGCCCATCTGAACTGCCCGGTCACGCCAGCCCTGGTAACGCGCGTCATCCCGGCTGCTGAAATGCACCGCCAACTCCTCGGCCGCCTGCATCACGCCAGTTGCCGCCGCCAGCTCCAGCCAATACAGCGCGGCCTTGATGTCCGCGTTCACGTACAGGCCATGCAACAAGCGGTAGCCCACTTCAAACCGGCAACGCGCCTCGCCCCGCTCGGCGCCGCGCAAGAACCATTGGTAGGCCTGACCGGGGTCGACCTGCCAGCCCAGCGCAGCATCGCAGACTTCTTCTTCGTACAGGTCGCCCAGCGCGGCAGCGGCATGCAGCAGGCCGCGCTCGAAGGCCTGGCGATAACATTCCTCGGCCTGCACATAGGAGGTTTCCACACCCTTGCCGAAGTAGTGCTGCTGCCCCAGGTTGAACCACGCCGCCGCATTGCCCTGCAGCGCCGCCATGCGCAGCAGGTGCCCGGCCAGCGCGGTGTCGGCGCGCCAGTATTTGCCATTGAGCCAGATCCAGCCCAGGTCGTTGAGCGCGGCCACATTGCCCGCCAGTGCCTGTTGCCGCAGGTCGGCGTACACCGCCTGCAGGTCGTGGGCCTCTTCCAGGCGGTTGACCAGCAGCGCGCGCTGGCTGGGCAGCCCGACCCCGGCAAACAGCCGCTGCCGCCTGCCGGCGTGTGTCGGAGGGCAAATGACCTGCTCAGGCAGAAGACGGGCGAGCAGCGAATGGATATTGCTGACAGCAGACATGTTCATCCTCATTGAACGACCCACAGGCCCGACCGCGGCTGTGATGAGGCGTGATTCTGCGCGACGTCACGACAAAACCTGTCGCGAACGATTCGAGGTCAGGCAACCAATTGCGCATTCCTGGATCTGAACGGGTTATGGCTAATTGCCATGACCTGTTCCAGCCGCCATGCTGTTGCGGCAAGCCTAGACAAGGACGTTACCTTTTGCCGTTCGCTACCACCCGCGCCACCCTCAGCCGTCAATGGGCGCTGCTGCGCCAGTTACCCAGCCGCTCCCCAGGCATTACCAGCGCCGAACTGGTGTGGCGCCTGCGCGATGTGGGCTTCAGTGTCAGCAAACGCACGGTGGAGCGCGACCTCAACGAGCTGTCGCTGATCTTTCCGCTGGACCGCAATGACAAGAGCATTCCGTTTGGCTGGCACTGGTCGGCGAACGTTGCTGGCGAGTTGCGGGGGAATTTCGATTTGCAGGAGTATTTACGTGGTGATTCGCTGCAGCCGGCGCTGGGTGAAGGGATCGAGATGCAGGCCTGGGTCAGCGACCCATTGGCCCGGCAGTTGCGCGAGGCGCCGTTGAGCGTGGACATGCAGCTGACTGCGCTGGACCAGGGGCATCGGCTGCGGGCCACGGTGGAAGATGGCGGGCCATTGCGCTGGTGGTTGCTGAGCCATGGGGAAGGGGTGGTGGTCGAAGAGCCACAGGCACTGCGTGAAGAGATCGCCAGGACCTTGCGCAATGCGGCAGCACAGTACATGAATTAGTCGCCTGTGCTGGCCTCTTCGCGGGTAAACCCGCTCCCACAGGATTTTAATAGACCTGAAGTCTGTGCTGATCCTGTGGGAGCGGGCTTGCCCGCGAAGCCGGCACAGGAAAAATACCGGCTATCTGGATATTCGTCACTTTGCAGCCTCACATAAGACCTGACCCATTATCTCTCCAAACATAGACCTTAGCGCCCTACCTACCGCCACTAAGGTAATCATTAAAAATTTACCAAGATCACGACTACCAGAGCAATTCAAACAATATAAAGCCAGACCCTAAATGCCAGCATCGCTAAGACTTCAAAGGTCAGCGCTAACCATAGCCCAACCAACACACACCTCATTGATCTCGGAAATTTCTTTATCTCCTCGCCGTTCGCTAGCCCGCGTCGCACATAAGGGCCTGGCAGTGTCAAAAGACAGGCAATGCTACATATACGCAGAACCTTTCCCGGCATACCTGCATGGAAAAATGCCTCCTTGACGCCCTGCACATACTTAGACCCTTCAAGAAAGGACTCAATTCTATCTATATACACACAAGCAACATACACCAGTACAAATAGAGTTATTATCCCAAAGCCAAAACCCAACAAGACAACAAGACCAGGCTCAAACATGTTCATTCTGAAACTTTGCGATATAGAAAATCACCTGCAATCTCACCCCCTGCCCCTCCTATCTCGCCGCCGATTGCTCCCCCAACCGCCCCACCCACTACACCGCAAACCAAAGAGCCAGGGCCTGTTGTAATTCCAAGCACAAAAGCGCATGCCCCGGTGGCGATTGCCCCGCCGTACGCTCCCCCGATACTACCTCCGGCTAAACCTAGTGCCAGGGAGCCACCCTCTACATACTTAGCTCTAGCACATTCCTCCTCTCTCCCTAGAGTGCAAGCTTTATTAATTTCCAGCCCAGTAGCGGCTACATCCAATGCAACCCCAATGTAAGCACCTTTTTTGATCAGACTCGCAGCCCTCGCCACTCCCGTCACCTTCTTTGCATACCCCGTAATTTCACCGTTACTAAGATAGCGCTTAGTGGAAAGCTGCAGCATCCGCTTGATCGATCCCTGGTTTCGTAGGCCAGAGCCGTACGCGGCAGTCTTCCCCAACTGTTCATCCAACGTGCTGAACAGCGCCGCCCGCTTGGCATAGAACGCTTCCCGCGCCCTGAACGCACCACCACTCATGTGCTCGCGGTGCAATTGCTCAATCTCTTCCAGCGTCTTCTTGATTGCATCCAAATGCCTGGCCCAGCCATCGCTCGCGGCCCCTGCCCCCATCGACGCATGGGACAGCAGGCTCTGCAGCATCTCGAAGTTATCCAGCATGAACCCATCGACACCGCCGCCGTTGAAGACGATGTCGCGATGGATACCTGCCGCCTTGCCCATGAGAAAGGCTTCATGGCTGGTACAGGAGGGCGTGCTGGGATCACCCACAATCACCAGTTCGCCGGCCAGGACAACCGTGTTGACGATATGCGCATTGAGCACATCGAACTTGGCCTGCTGATTGGCGTTCATCGGTGTGCCGTTCTTCAGGGTCGCGTAGTTCTGTGCCTTGGAATTTATAAAGCTGCGTGCCTCGGACATGGTCGTTCCTCACGCAAATTTCTTGTTGGCAATGCGGTCCCAGCCACCGGTGACACTGCCGCCAGCACCGCCATCGACGCGCTGCTGCCGGGTGTAGGTGGTCTTGATACGGCCGTAGTTGAGTTGGACGATTTCAGTCGGCACGCCGGCGTGCACGCCTTGTATGAAATCGGCAATGATCACTTCTTCGAGCACCACTTCGTAGTACTTCAGCTTGTCGCCACCGGCGCGGCAGACGACCAGCCTGACTTCTTTCAGGTGCTGCCCTGTGCAACTGGCTTCAAGCAATTTGCAGCTGGCATTGTCCAGGTATTTGGTGAAGGTCAGGTTGCTCAGGGTGGTACGCCCGGAGGTGGCGCCCCCTGCGGAACTTGCGGTAACAGAGGTGCTTTGGCTGGTGCCGAACGTGTAGCCGAGGATCTCGATCCAATGCTTGTATTGCTCGTCTTGTGATTCGCCAGCAATTTCCGCGATTTGAATGAAAGCGTCGAAAGCCATGATTACTGTTCCTTGTAAACGAATGAGCGGAACAGGCTAGGCGCGAGGAAAGAGGGCCGCAATAGTTCTAAGGAGATCGAGACTAAACTCAGAATTTTCCTACAACTTTTCAGACAAATTAGCTTGTGAATGTATGAAAGTTTTTCAGAGCAAGGGCCATGACCCACAGCACATGAATTGGTCGCCCATGCCGGCCTCTTCGCGGGCTTGCCCGCTCCCACAAGGATCGCGCAGGCCCTGAATGCTGCGCAGTACCTGTGGGAGTGGGCGTGCCGAGGCGTCGAACCGCCGCGAAGAGGCCGGCACTGGAAAACTACCTCTGCATCCCCCACCGCCGAACGGTCAACCGCTCCAGGGTGTTGAACACCAGCCCTTCGACCAGCAAGCCGATAAGTATCACCACCGCCAACCCGGCAAACACCTTGTCGGTGTACAGCTCGTTGCGGTTCTGGAAGATGTACCAGCCCAGCCCGCCCTTGCCGCTGCTGGCGCCGAACACCAGCTCGGCGGCGATCAGCGTGCGCCAGGCGAACGCCCAGCCGATCTTCAGCCCCGAGAGGATCGACGGCAACGCCGCCGGCACCAGGATATGCAGGACCAGGCGCAGCCCTTTCAGGCCGTAATTGCGCCCGGCCATGCGCAAGGTTTCCGACACCCCAAGAAAGCCCGCATAGGTATTCAGCGCCAGCGCCCACAGCACCGAATGCACCAGCACGAAGATCAGGCTGTTGTCGCCCAGCCCGAACCACAGCAACGCCAGCGGCAGCAGGGCTATCGCCGGCAGCGGGTTGAACATCGAGGTCAGGGTGCCCAGCAGATCCCGCCCCAGTTGGGTCGACACCGCCAGGCTGGTCAGGCCAAAGGCCAGCACGATCCCCAGCAGGTAGCCCTTGAGCAGGATCACCAGCGACACGCCGACCTTGGCCGGCAGCTCGCCGCTGAGCAGCCCGTCCCACAGTGCGGCGGCGGTCTGCAGGAAGGTCGGCAGCAGCAAGTCGTTGCCTTGGTAGCGGGCGATCGCTTCCCACAAGGCGGCGATCACCACCAGGATCACCACCTTGCGCAGCCAGCCGTGCTGCCACAGGCGCTGGGCCAACGGCAGGTTGCGTTCCACAGGCACACTGAGCAAAGGCTCCAGCTGCACCTCGTATTCCTGGCGTACAGGTGTAGGGGTCATGGCTCAAGCTCCTGTCAGTAGGCGATGCGGATGTCGTTGAAGCCCAGGTCATCAGCTTGTTCGGGGGCTTCAGCCTCGTCGAACAGCAAGCGATGGATGCGCCGAGCACTGGCCTGGAAGTCCGCAGCGCCGAGGCTGCCGAGGTCGTACTGGTGGCTGTGCACCTCGGCCCGTACCCGGCCCGGATGGGGCGACAGCAGCAGGATGCGGTTGCCGACCACCAGCGCCTCTTCGATGGAGTGGGTGACGAACAGCAAGGTGAAACGCACTTCCTCCCACAGCAGCAGCAGTTCTTCCTGCATCTTGCGCCGGGTCAGCGCATCGAGTGCGGCGAACGGCTCGTCCATCAGCAGGATCTTCGGTTGGGTGGCGAGCGCCCGGGCGATCGCCACCCGTGCCTTCATCCCGCCCGACAGCATGTGCGGGTAGACATCGGCAAAGGCGGCCAGGCCGACCTTGTCCAGGTAATGCAAGGCCCGCTCCTCGGCTTCGGCACGCTTGAGCTGGCCAGACACCAGCAGCGGGAACATGACGTTCTCTTTCACCGTCTTCCACGGCGGCAGTTGGTCGAACTCCTGGAACACCACGATGCGGTCCGGGCCGGGGCCGTTGACCGGCTGGCCCTGCAGCAGGATCTGCCCTTCCCGAGGGGTGATGAAACCGGCCACGGCCTTGAGCAAGGTGGACTTGCCGCAGCCCGACGGGCCAAGCAGGACGAAACGGTCAGCACGGTCGACTTCGAAGCTGACCTGGTGGGTGGCCCGCACCACGCGCTGCGCAGTGCGGTATTCGAGGCTGAGGTTGTCTACCTGCAGCAACGGCGGTGTAGCGACACGGCTCAGGTTGCTGGCCGTGTGGCCTGGCAATGGGGCGGTCATGGTCGGTCAGCTCCCCTGCAGCGGGCGTTCATCCTGGAAGAAGTAGTCCTTCCACGACTCCGGCTTGTGCTTGATGGCGCCTACCCGATACAGGAACTCGGCCAGCTTGTAGGTGTTCTTCGGCGTGACAGTGAACTCGTACTGCGGGTTGTCGATCAGCTTGATCAGCGCGTCGCGGTCGATCTTGGCCTTGGTCACGCGGATATAGGTATCCGCTGCAGCGGCCTTGTCTTTCTGGGCGAAGTCCGCCGCCTCGGCCAGGGCGTCGACGAAGGCCTTGTAGGTCTTGGGGTTGTCGTTGCGGAATTTCTCGGTGGCGAACAGCAGGGTCGGCGAGTTGGGGCCGAGCAGGTCATAACTGTTGAGCACAACGTGCACGTCCTTGTTGGCCAGCGCCTGGTCCTGGAACGGCGGGTTGGAGAAGTGCCCGTTCAGTTCGGTGCCACCGGCCAGCAGCGCGGCGGTGGCATCCGGGTGCGGCACGGCCAGGGTGTACTTGTCGAGGCGGTTGTATTCCTTGTCGCCCCACTGCTGGGCGGCGGCGTACTGAAGGAAGCGCGATTGCACCGACACACCCACCGCAGGCACTGCGATGCGGTCCTTGTCGGAAATGTCGGCGATGGTCTTCACCTTCGGGTTGCTGCTGACCAGGTAGTACGGGAAGTTGCCCAACGAGGCCACGGCCTTCACGTTCTGCCGGCCTTTGGTGCGGTCCCACACGGTCAGCAGCGGCCCAACCCCGGCCCCGGCGATGTCCACGGAGCCGGACAGCAGCGCGTCGTTGATCGCCGAGCCGCCGGACAGCTGGGCCCAGTCCACTTCGATGTCGATGCCCTGCTCCTTGCCGTGCTTCTCGATCAGGTGCTGGTCACGCACCACGTTGAGCAGCAGGTAGACGATGCCGAACTGCTCGGCGATGCGGATCTTGCCTTCGGCTTGTGCCACGGCGGGGGCCGCCAGGCTGCCGACAACCAGGCTGGCGCCCAGGCCGATGCTTGCCGCCAGGCGGCTGATGGATTTGCGCATGATGAATTCCTCAGTCGTCAGAACGGGGCATCGCCCTGGATGGTGGTGCGGAACAGTTTGCGGCGCAGGTGCGCGGGGCAACCGGTGGCCAGGTGGATCAGCGACCGGTTGTCCCAGAACACCAGGTCGTGGGGCTGCCACTGATGGCGATAGATGTTCTGCTCGAGCACGCTCAACGCGTACAGCTGCTGCAGCACATCGCGGCTTTCATCGTCCGGCAGGCCGACGATGCGGGTGGTGAAGCCTTCGCTGACGAACAGCGCCTTGCGGCCGTTTTCCGGGTGGGTGCGCACCACCGGGTGGATGACTTCCTTGACCTGCGCCAGTTGCTCGGCAGTCAGGGTCGGGCGCCAGTTGCCCTCGAACTTGGTTTCGGCGTAGCGGGCGGTGTAGGAGTGCGCGGCACTGCGGCCCTCGACCACCTTGCGCAGGGCCTCGGGCACGGCGTCCCAGGCTTTGTGCATGTCGGCGAACAGGGTGTCGCCACCCTCGCTGGGCAGCTCCTGGGCATGCAGCATGGAACCGAGGCTTGGCAGCTCCTTGTACGACAGGTCCGAGTGCCAGAACTTGCCGGCATCACCCAGGCCGATGTTCTGGCCGTTCTCGATGATGTTGGAGACGATCAGGATTTCCGGGTGGCCTGCGAGCAGGAACTGCTTGAGCACATGGATCTGCAATTCGCCGAAGCGGCGGCTGAAGGCGATCTGTTGTTCCGGGCTGATGCGCTGGTCACGGAACACCAGCACATGGTGGTCGAGGTGGGCGCGATGAATACGGGTGAAATCCTCGGCGGTGACCGGTTTGGCCAGGTCCAGGCCGATGAGTTCGGCACCGACGGCACCGGCGAACGGACGGATTTCGAAGGTTTGCGGCTGGGCGCTGTCGATGGACGACAAGGCGTTCGAGGCGGCTGGCATGTTTCACTCCCACGCAGTGCGCGACTTCAATGGCGCGCAACGATCAGAAACGCACGGGGATTACCCGTGTGGGTTCAAGTCGTGCGGCGCATCGATTGGTCGACGGGTACGCAGTGGAAGTGACTATAAAGGCATAAGAAAAATAATTTAAATACCGTTAGCGCATAACCATATGAAACGGCTCACGCACTGAAAAGGGGCGCCAGGCGCCCCTCAACGCCACTCGCTGTAAGGCTCCAGGGAAGTGACCGGCAAGGCCAAGTTGCCACGCCACGGCTCGAACAGGTAACGCACATAGAACACGGCATGGCTCGGCGCATAGTCATCGCTGTGCTGCCAGTCGAAACCCCCACCGAGCGCCCAGTGATCGCTCAAGCGCCGCTCGAAGGCACCGTGCAGGCGGTAGCCCAGGCCGGTGCTGCTGCTGGCATCGGTGGTCGCGTCGATGTTCGACTCGATGATGTCGTAGCGCGCCAGCAACTTGCTGTTCAGGTGATCGTTCGGGTAAAGCCGGCTGCTGTCGCTCTTGGCGTGGGACCAGCTGACCGAGCCTTCAAGCAGGAACGACCAGTCATAGTTGCGCCAGGCATAGCTGACCGGCACGCCGATCGACTCGTAGCGTTGCGGGCTGTAGTAACCGCCCTGGCCGAGGCTGTAGCCGCCCAGGTCCTTGTCATAGCGCCAGTCCATCACGGTCAGACCCACGCGCATGCGCTCGTCAGCCTTCTCCACGGCGCGATAGTAGTACCCCGCCATGGCGCGGGTGCGCTGGTTGTCGGCAACGTTCTCGCCGTACAGCCAATGGTGACCAAGGCTGGCCCAGACGCCGTGATCCCCGCCCTGGTCCCAGCTCAGGCCCAGGGTCGCGCCGTTGGCCGTGACCCCGCCCCAGCGTACGTTGGTGGCCGGGTCGCGCGCGCCGGCGAACGACAGCAGCGAGTTGCTCATTGGCCGGCGCGAGGCCGCCAACGACCAACCCACCTGCCCCAGGTCGCCATTGACGATGGCGCCGCCCAGCCAGTTGTTGACCTCGTAGCCCTGGGTCGTGCCCAGGTCGAAGCCCCAGCGGCTGTTCTGCCACCCCATGGCCAGCACCCCGCCATTGGCTGTTTGCGAGCCCGCCTGACAGGTCGGCAGCGGCGCTCCGCTGCGGGTGACGCCGACAAACTGGCAGGTACCGAAGTCAGCGGTGTTGTTGCCATTTTCGTCGAGGTCGAACGAGCCGGCATCCATACCGATGCGCTCAACCCGCGCAAACGCCCTGCCGTCCTCCCACGGGGTATCGACATGCAGCAAGGTCGACTGGGTGCTCAAGCGGGAGATACCGGGCGTGCCATCGTTCTTGCGCCAACCGTAGTCATGCATGAGGGTCACATTGGTATTGCGCTGCTGGTACAGCTCATCGACGTCGCTGCGCAGGCTGCGTGCCAGCCAGTCATCGGTGTCCTTCGCCCGGCTGGCGAAGGTCATTGCACGGTCGTCGCGCGGCGACGCCTGCGAGCGGCTGATCATCTGCGCATCGGCCATCGCCGCGGCATACAAATCCAGCGCCCGCTGTGGGTCGTTGGCCGCCACCAGGCGGGCGGCGTCGCGGCGCAACAACGGGTCGGGCAGCGCCTGCCTGGCGGCAACATGCTCCAGCAGCCGGGCCGCCTTTTCCTTCTCGCCCAGTGCCACCAGCACTTCAGCATAACGGCGCTGGGCATCGCCCTGCTCGTCGGTCAGTTGCAGCGGTTGTGCATCCAGTGCCTGGCGCACACGGGGCAGGTCGCCTTCGGCAATCCAGCTCTCCATCACGCCCAGGCGGGCCTCCGGGCGCTGCGGCTGAACCTGTAGCACGCGCTCGTAATACCCCCGCGCCTTGCGCTGATCGCCCCGCTCGGCCGCCCAGTCCGCCATCAGCAGCAGGTCGTCCGGGTCACCCTCGCCATGGGCCAGGCCGGCTTCCAGCACAGCGCTGGCTTCGTCGGTGCGGCCCTGGTCTTGCAGGCGCTGGGCCTGGGCCAGGGTCATGCGCCGGCGCACGCGCTTGTCGAGGGTGTGCATGTCGTCGGTCCAAGCACCTTGCGGCACGGCGTGCAGGGTGTCCTGGGCCTGTGCATCACGGTCTGTGGACTCCAGGTACAGGCCATGGGCGTAACGCGTGGCGGGGTCGGCGGGTTGGCGCTGCAACACGCCGGTGAACGCAGCGTCTGCCTCGGCGTTGCGGCCCTGTTGGCGCAGGCTGTTGGCCAGCTGGTAGGCCAACCAGGGTTCATCGGGCGCCAACTCGGCAGCCTGCCCCAGCACCCGGCTGGCGGTCGCCCAGTCCTGCCGTTGCACGGCTGCATCAGCCTGCTCGCGCAGGCGGCCAAGTTGCAGGCTGCGGCGCAGGCTGGCGAACTGGGCCTGTTGGGCCGCAGGCAGGCTGCTCAGATACGCTTCAGCCTTTTCTATCGACTGAGCTTGATAGATCCGCATCAGGCCACGCACCGCACTTTCGTTGCCCGGCACCTTGCGCTGCACCTGCAGGTATTGCCGCTCGGCACTGGCCAGGTCGCCTTCGGCAAACGACACATCGGCCAGCCCCAGCATCGCGAACTCGTCGTCAGGGCGTTGCTGGCGCGCCTGCTGGTAGAGCGAGCGGGCAGTGCGCAAGTCCTGCTTCTCCAGCGCGCTGTCGGCCCGCTGCAGCATTCCCCAGTACTGGCTGGAGGCTTCGAGGTCTTTCCACTTACTCATCAGGCGAGTGTTCTGCTCGATGGTGACGGCCTGATGGAACGCCAGGTTGGCTTCCGCATAGCGGCGCTGACGCATCAGCGCGACACCGAGCGCACCGTGCAGGCTGGCATCGTCGGCATAGCGGCGCAGGGCCAGGCGCAGTTGTGCTTCGGCCTGGACGTTGCGGTCCTGATCGAGCAGCGCCTTGCCACGTTGCCCTGCTTGCCAGGCCGGGTCGGCCACCAGGGTGCGCTGCTGCTTGAGATTGTCGCTGGCCAGCGGCAACAGCGGCGTCGCCGGATAGCGCTGGACGAATGCCTGCCAGGCAGCGACGCTACTGGCACTCACCGGTTGCTCGGACAGGTAGTCGAACTCGCGCTGCGCGGCGGCATCGCGCGCCGTCGGGTCGCGCGACAACTGCTCGAGGATGGCCAGGGCCTCGCTGTCCCGGTCTTCGCTGAACAGCCAGGCGGCCAGGGTCTGGCGCAGGCCGGCGTTGCCTGGGTATTGGCGATCGAGCTGCTGCAACTGGCGGATCGCTTCTGGCCGCTGACCGTCCAGGTTGCCGCGCACACGCCAGTAGTCCAGGGCCAGGTCCAGGCTGGGCGGCTCGCCGCCGAACAGCTGGTCATAGGCAAACAGGGCCTCGTCGTAGCGCCCGGTCACTGCCATGAGCCGTGCTTGCTGCAGGCGCTGCGCCTGCTCCGGCTGCTGAAGCGCCAGCAGGCGTCGGGCTTGCCGATCCTGAAGGCTGCCCGGTGCCACTTCAGCGATGCTTGCACGCAATCGCTCGGCTTCTTCAGGCTTCTGCTCACGCAGCGCCAGGCTCAACGCAGCAAGCATGGCATCTGGGTTGCGCGGCTCCAGCAGCCGCAAGCGGGCCAGGGCGTCGTGGATCAGGTCGTCGCGGTGCAGGGCTTCGCCGATACGCACCTGCTCCAGCAGCCATTGGCGCTGTTCATCGCGGTCCTTTGGTTGCGCGGCCACTGCACAGGACAACGCGGTCAGCGTCAGCACGCCGATCATTCGGAACATGGAGCACTCCAGGCTGGCAGCAGACGCCCTTGGTTGTCGAAGCGATAGCGGGCTTGGTCCCAACCTTGGCCAAACAAGGCAAGGACCTGGTTGTAATAGGCCTGAGGCTCGGCCGGCTGCTCGCGCAACCTTTTGCGTTGGGCTTCAAGTGCAGCGCGGTTGTCTGCGGCGCTGGTCAGCAACGGCAGCAGCGCTGCAGAAAAGCCCACCGGCCCTTGGCCGCTCAGTTTGCCCGTGCGGGCATCGACGCTCTCCGGCGGCAGGCCGCCCTCGGTGGTGGCGGCGACCATTGGTGCAAAGTGACGCAGCAGCTCATCGCGCTGCGGCGCGCCGTCAGCCAGCATGCCCAGCCACAGGTAAACGCGGATGGCGTCATAGTCCCCGGCACTGCCGTGCTCAGGGTCGGGCTCGATGCCTGCTGCCGGCGTCCACAGCAGCCAGTCCGGGGCAAAGCCTTTGGGCGATGCCTGCAACCAGACGCGGCGGACATTGCCGGCCATCTCGCCCCACAGCGGGTCCACCAGGGCAAAGCGGTCAAACAGTTGCGGCGGCAGGTAGCTGGGGTTCAGGCGCCAGCCGCGGTGGTCGTCGAAGCCATAGTCCGCCGGCAGCAGCATCACACCCAGGCCAGGCAACTTGCGCACGGTCTGCGCAGCAATGCGCCAGAGCATCTGGGTACCCAACCGGGTGTACGTCGGCTCATGCCACAGCCGCCCCGCTTCGAGCAGGCTGTAGGCGATCCACAAGTCGGCATCGCTGGCATTGTTGCTGTCCAGCACCTGCCATTGCTGCTGCTTGCCGCGGCCCCAGAGCCAGGCAGGCAAATGGCGGGAAAGGTCGCCCTCGGCCAGGTTGTTGCCGGTCCAGCGCAGCAGGCTGTCGAACGCCTGGCGGTCGTTGCCCACCAGAGCGAAGAACAACGCATAGCTCTGCCCTTCGGAGGTGGTGACCAGGCGCTCGTCACTGCGGTCGAGCACCCGGCCATCGGCACTCACCAGGTCGGTCTTGAAACGCTCCCAGGCCGGCCAAGGGCAAGCCGTCGCCGCACTGGCGACAGTGGGCATGCACAACACCAGCAGCAAGGCCAACAGCTGACGCATGGTCAATCGGCCCCACCCAGGCGACGACGCCCAGCCCAACGCAGCGCACGCCACAACAGGAAGGCAAACAGCAGCACGCTGATTACGGCGATCACCGCGATCAGAGTCGGGTAATCGGACAGGTGGAACCACAGCAGCAGCCACCAGGGTAGCTGGCCGACGTAATAGTGTTCGCCAACGAACTGGCTGCTGACACCGCTGCTGCGCACCAGGGCGACAGAGCCCGCCACGGCGTCGAGCTTGCCGGAATCGGCCAGCACTTCACGCAGCAAGCCGTACGCCGCATCGGAGCTGGCCAGCAAGGCGACCACACTGCGCTGTTCGTGGAACGGCGACTTCAGGCCGGTGATCGCGGCAATCGGTGCCTGCGCGCTCACTTCGATGCGGCTGTTGGACATCACGGGGGCGCCATCGAAGCGGCGCAGGCCAGGTTGATCCACCGCCCGCCCCTGCACCATCCAGTCGCGCTGGGCGTTCAGCAGCAGGCCCAGGTTCGGTTGCTCGCGCAGGTCTTCGGGCAGGCTGCCAATCAGCAGCAGGTCGGCATCGGCGCCTGCAGCCTGTTTCCAGTTGTCGGTCAACTGCACATTCAGGGCCGGGTAGCCCACATGCCCGCCGATGCTGCTGATCACGTCAAGCAAGGTGCCGACCTGCATCGCCGTGGGTTTGGCCGGTACCACGATCAGGGTCTCGGACAGGTCGGCCATGCGGCTGTACGGGAAGCCACTGCGGACGAAGGCGCGCAGGTCAGGCATGGCCATGTAGTGGTAATAGCCGGACAGGTCGATGGTCGAGTTCTCGTCGATCGCCGCACGCACGTCTACCGGCAGCGTGGTCTGGCAGTGATCGCGCTGGGCGCTGCCCAAGGTGCTGGCGAAGCTGAAGTCGAAACGCAGACGGTTGCGTGCGCCGATTTTCAGGGCCGGGACCATCGATTGCTCGGTCAGGGCGGTGCTGTCCGTGGACAGCACGTTCAGGCGCATCTGTTCCAGGGTACTGCTGCGACGGTCGTTGCCCACCAGCGGCATGCTGGTGATGTACTGGTCGTTGACGCTGATGCTCAGGCGCGATTCATCGGTAACCGCTGGCGGCGTGTAGCGATACAGGGTTTGCAGCGGAATGCCCTGGTTGCGCCAGACGAACAGGTCCGGCGGCAGGTTCACGTCGAGGGTGATCGGCCGTGGCTGCAAGCCGCTGACCTGCAGTTGCTCGGGGTAGTCGAGCAGCTCGGAGAACCGTACCGGGCGGTCGGTACGCGTCCAGTTCGGCGCGTCGTAGGGCTTGCGTGGCTGCAATGCGGTCATCTGCTCGACCTTGACCCGCGAACCGCGGAACAGGTCGCTGCCGACGGCCAGCGCCGAGGCGGCCTTGACCAGGTCCTGGTCATCGCGGCCCAGTACCAGCAGCAGCTTGCTCCAGCGGTCGTTCGGGTGATCGATCAGTTGCACGACCGGGCCATCGACCGCCGGGAATTTCTCCAGGTCGGCGAGGAACGCCGGGCGCCGATCGTTGGTGGCGAAGACAATGACTGGCTGCGGTTTGTCGCCGCTGGCCGGCAGGCTGTTGAACGTCACCGGGAAGGTCGCCTTGCGCCAGCCGGCCTTACTGCCGAAGTACGACGCCAGGATCGCTGCGGCACGCTGCTCACCCAGGGTCGGGGCGTCGGCAAAGACCACCGGCAACTCGACCTTGTTGGTTTCGCGCGCATCGAAGAACGGCAGCGGGAAGTAGGCCAGGTCATTTTCCAGCGCCAGCGCCTGCTCGTGCAGCTGCACCTGGCTCTTGCGATTGACGTTCAGCCACAGGCCGCTGTGCGCCGGGTCTTCACAGATATCGGTGTAGTGCCCGACGAACTCCAGGCGTACCCGGTTGAAGTCGCTGATCAGTTTCGGATCCAGCTGCAGTTGACGACGCACGCGCTGGCCAAGCTGGTCCTTCTCGATCGGCACCACGCCCATCAGCTCGTCGTTGAGGTACACGCGCAGATGCGACAGGTTCGGCAGCAGGGCTGGCGACGGGGTGTAGTCCAGTTGCAGCACTGCGTCGGTGGCCAGCCGATCGCGGCGCAGGCCGAACTCGATGTTCTCGCTGTTGCGAACGCCCAGCATCAGGCTGTCGGCCGACCGGCCAAGCTGCTCGAAGGTCTGGGTGACGGGCCAGTTGGGCACCGATGGCTCGGCCGGCATGGCAAGGGGGGCTACAGCGGCGACAGCAGCGTTCTGGAACAGCGAGGCAAGCAGCGCCATCGCCAGGCCCCAGGTGCGCGCGGGATAACGAGTCATCATGCGTCTCGGTCAGCAAGGTTCGTGGAGGGAAGAGGTCGTGGTGTCTGCGGCAGGTAGCTGCCCAGCCAGCGCAGCAGCTCGTACAGTGGCAGCAGCCACCCGCGCAGCCAGATGGGGGTGTGCTCGATCATGCGCAGGTAGCCGACGCCGCCCAGCTTGAGCACGTCCATCAGGCTGCGCAGCGGGCGGTCGACTTCGTGCTTGTCCTGCCAGCCCAGCCAGGCATCGGCGCGGGCGAAGGTGCAATGCACCAGGTCGATGCGCTGCTGCTGGCTGAGGCCCTCGAACGTCAGGCCCACATGCCGGCCGACAATGCGGGTGACCCGCGCGTTGAAGGCAAACTCACGCTGCCCGCGGCTCAGCAGCAGGCGCACACGCTCCCCTGAAGCGGGCTTCACACCGTCACCCAGCTGCAGGCCGATGCCGCCATCGGAATAGTCGACCAGGGTGCACGGGAAAGCGTGGCCGCTTTCCAGCAGCAGGGCGGCCGGCAGGTGCATCTGCACGCGGTGCGCACGGCGCACCTGGCGCACTTCGGCGGCCACTGCGCAGGCGGCGCCGAGAATCAGCAGGTTGTAGGTCACCCACAACGAACTGACGATCACCGTGCCGATTTCCGCAGCCGGGCCGGTGAACAGGCGCCAGACAGCAAAGCCCAGGCCGACCACGTTGAGGCCCGCGAGGAACAGGTACGGCTGGGCGATGCGCCAGTCGAACTGCCCGTGCTCCATCAAGCCGCCCTTGGCGGTGACATTGAACTTGCCCTTCTTCGGCGCAAACAGTGCGACCGTGGTCGGACGGGCGATGTACCAGGCCAGCACGGTCTCGTAGACCTCACCCCAGAACGTCTGCCTGTACTTGCCCTGCATGCGCGAGTTGGTGAGGCTGGCGTGAATCATGTGCGGCAGCACGTACAGCAGGATCATCACGGCCGGCGCGTAGATGATGTAAGCGTGCAGCAGCAGGAACGCCAGCGGCGCGGTGAGGAACACCAGCCGCGGCAGGCCGGCGAGGAAGTGCAACATGGCGTTGGCGTAGCAGATCCGCTGGAACAGGCTCAGGCCGCGGCCGAACAGGGGGTTGTCGGTGCGGAAGATCTGCACCATGCCACGCGCCCAGCGAATACGCTGACCAATGTGCGCCGACAGGCTCTCGGTGGCCAGGCCCGCAGCCTGGGGAATACCCAGGTAGGCTGAGGTCCAGCCCCGGCGGTGCAGGCGCAACGCAGTGTGGGCATCTTCGGTGACCGTTTCCACGGCAAAGCCACCAATATCCTCCAGTGCGGTGCGCCGCAGCACGGCACATGAGCCGCAGAAGAAGGCCGCGTTCCACATGTCGTTGCCGTCCTGGATAAGCCCGTAGAACAGCTCACCTTCGTTGGGGCGGCGGCGGAACGAACCCAGGTTGCGCTCGAACGGGTCGGGCGAGAAGAAGTGGTGAGGCGTCTGCACCAGCGCCAGCTTCGCGTCCTTGAGGAACCAGCCTACGGTCATCTGCAGGAAGGAACGCACCGGCACATGGTCGCAGTCGAAGATGGCAATCAGCTCGCCGTCGGTGACCCCCAACGCATGGTTGAGGTTACCGGCCTTGGCGTGATTGTTGTTCGGCCGCACGATGTAGCCCACACCGACCTCGTCGGCGAAGGCACGGAATTCCTCACGCTTGCCGTCGTCGAGGATGTAGATGCGCAGGCATTCGCGCGGCCAGTCCAGGCCCAGGGCCGCGAGCACGGTGGTACGCACCACCGAAAGGTCCTCGTTGTAGGTGGGGATCATCAGATCGACCTTGGGCCAGCGCGCCGGGTCTTCCGGGAGGTTCGCCGGTTTGCGCTGCAGTGGCCAGCAGGTCTGGATGTAGCCGAGGATCAGCACGAACCAGGAGTAGGTTTCCGCCGCGAGCAGAATCACGCCACAGACCAGGTCGAGCGAGTCGTTCCAGTTCAGGGTCGAGGTGTAGCGCCACCACAGGTAGCGGCAGGAAATGATCGTCGACAGCACGATCAGCATCAGGGTCGGGAAGCGGCCCGGCATGTAGCGCACCAGCATGGCGATGCCCCACAGCAGGAAAATGAACACCAGCTGCGCCAGGTAACCAAACGGCTCGGTCACGCAGAGCACGGCCAGCAGCACGGCGAACGAGGTGAGCACGGTATAGAACAGGCGCCGGCCGAACACACTCAGCCTTTTCAGGCGCTGGGCGGCACCTTGCTGCAAGTCGCTGTCGCGAAAACGTGCCGGCACCTGGCCCATGGTTGTGGCCACCCGGGCACGCCAGTTGCGCAGCACCTTCCAGGCTTTGCCCAGGTAGCCGGCCGCGAACGACAAGGCACGCAACGGCCGACCGGGTTTACGCGGCTGAGGCACTTGCCGCAGCAGCAGCCAGACGCACTGGATCAGCAGCCGCAGCGGGTCACCCAGTGTCGGCCGCTTGCCGACGAACTGCGGGAACAGGCGCTGACGCTCAGCCAGCAATGCCTGCCAGGCAGGTGATTCAAGCCGCAAGAACAGGAAGGCCAGCCACACGCCCAAGGTGAACAACAGGGCGACCGCCCGCTGTGCGCCGCGCGTGGTGAAATGGGCGTAGGCCGTGAAGGGGGTCACGTTCACGCTTCGCGCCTCGCCAGGCAACGTACCGCGAGGCTTTGCACATCCCGGGATGCCAGGCACTGCGGCGCGTAATGGCCGACCGGCGCCTTGCAGGCGAAAGCCTCGACGAATGCTTCGTCACGGTGCACCAGCTGCATCGGCAGGCGCTTGCGGAACAGGTCACGCCACACCATCAGCACATCGCTCTGCAGGCTGCTGGCCGGATCGAAACGGTTGACCAGCAGCAGGTCGTAACGCTCGACCTGCTGACGGCCAAGCAGGACGTGGCTGGTCATCTCGGCCTCGGCCACCAGGATTCGCATGTCGGTGACGAAACCCCGCGTGGTCTTGGCCGCTACAGGGTGAGGCAGATCGAACAGCAGCCAGTCGAAATGCTTGGCCAGTGCCGCCTGGCGAGTTCGCCACACTTCAGGCTGCCAATAGCCGTTCAGTTCATCGAGCCGGTGCGGATCTACTTCACCAAAGGGCATCACGCACAGCCCGTCGAGCACCTCATACAGGGGCTCGCTGTAGGGCCGCCCCTGCAGCTCGGCGCACGCCCAACCATCGCGTTGCTCGAGCGGCAGGTTGAAATGCAGGCCCAGCAGGTTGTCCGGGCTCATGTCGACCAGCAGTACGCGCTCGCCCAGCTCGTGCAAGGCATAACCCAGCGCCGCCAGCAGCGCGGTACGGCCTAGACCGCCACGCAGTCCATGCAAGGCCAGGCTGATCATGGCAGCGCGGCCTCAGGCCGCTTTATACGTGCCGGGGCAGCGTCTTCCCGCAGAGCCATGCAGCTTTCGCCCAGCAGCGGCCAGCGCTGCAACGCCTGCTGCACACCGACCATCATGGAAATGTCCTGATAGCTCAAGGCAGGCATGCCCAGGTACTGACGCAACTGGGCGATATCATCACTGCGGTCGGATGGGTCAGCTTTGCCAGTCTTCATGGGCTCTCCTTGGGAACAGGCTGCCAATCCGGCTGGCCTTGCAGGCGCATATAGGTACGGCCCTGGTAATCCACTACCTGGGCACCAGAGGTTTCCGACACACGCTCGGTGGTCGGCAAGTCGGTCAGCAGGCTCGGCAGGTCGAGGGTCTGCCCCGCCCCCAGCCCGGCATACACGCGGGAAACCAGCTCGGACAGCGCCAGGAAGCTGGTCGGCGCGGTGACCCGCAACGGCTCGCCGCGCGCCGGTTGGCCCATGCCGATGAACTTGAGGCCGACCGGCACATGGGTGATCGACGGTGTCGGGATCTCACGCATGCCGGACAGCTGCATGCGGTCACCGTGCAAGGCCGCACCGTGCTCGGGAACGATGGCGACCACGACACGACGGCCACTGCCTTCAAGTTCGTCGAGGAACTTGCCGAGATCGTTGAACAGGCGGTTGGCCCGCGTGGCGTAATCGGCCGGGCGCGTGCCACCGTCGGCGGTGACCATGCGGTTGCCGTCGTGCAGGCTGATGGTGTTGTAGAACAGCGAGACATGGTCGGCGCCAGAGCTTTTGCGCTTGCCCCACCAACCATGCAGCACGTCCAGGTCGCCAGCGATCGGCGAGCCGTCGAAGCTGACCAGGGCCCGCGGGAAGTCACTAACGCTGAAGCCTGGCTGAGGCATGTGCTGGGTGGTGATGTCGCCGATGAAGTTGTCGAAGCGCCCACTGTGGTTGAGCAGTGTCTGGCTCTGGAAGCCCAGTTTGGCCAGGTTCTGGAACAGCAGGCACTGTTCGGGCGCCTGCTGGTACAGGCCCGCATGGGACGACTGGCCGCAGCTGGCGCGGAGCATGCGAATCGCCGCCGGCCCGCTGTAGGACGTCGCCGAGTTGAACTGATCGAAGACCACGTCCAGGCGCGAGAACAACGCGTTGTCGTGCATGCCGACGGCCGAGAGGTCGTCCCAGGCCAGGGAACACACGTTGATCACCAGCAGGTCGAAGGTCTGCTCATCCGGCTTCGCGACAGGGAATGCGGTCACCCGTTGACGCTCACTGGCGAAGAAGCGCTCCAGCCAGGCATTCAGGGTCGCCGTGTCGGCCACGGCGGCAGCCGGCGCAGCAGCGGCCGTGGTGGCCGAAGTGGCTGCCCCTGCAGCGGCTGGCTGGCCGCCACCAATGCTCAGTGCCGGCAGCCCGCCGACCGCCAGCCAGGCCAGGCCGGCCAGGCTCAGGGTGCTCAGGCGCAGCCAATGCCGCAGGAACAGGTAGCCCACCACCAGCAGCACCAGGGCGCCCATCAGGTTCCAGTTGATGAACCTGGCCAGCAGTTCCAACAGGTAATCCCACGAGAAATCGAGCACCCCCGGCTGCGCCAGCAAACGCTGGAATGGTGGCAGCCAGGTGTCGTGATAGAACAGCGCGATACCCAGCGGCACGGCCACGGCCTGGCGCCCGACGCGCAACCAGCGCCCCGGCAGCGGGATCAGCAGGAATGCCGCGAACAGCAGGTTGGGCAGCGCCTGGAAGTCGAGCATGCCAACGGCGACCAAGAGGAACTTGGCCAGGAAATAAAGGTTCCAGGCACCCAGGCCGTGCCAGCGGAGCGGTACCCGGGTGGAAAGTGTCGAACTGGTCATTTTTCAGGGCCCTGACGCACTACACGGCGGCGTACACCCACCGGCTTCAGGTAACGGGGTCGCAAAACGCGGTTGAGCCAGCCCTGCACGATGGCACGTACGCGCACCACGAACAGGACCAGGATCAAGGTAACCAGTGCACTGATGCCGATTACCTGAAGCATTTGCACAAAATTCATGCTGCCCCTCCGTGGCCCAAGGCGATCTGCCGAGGTGCCAGGGTGGGCCGTTTAAGCGCCGCTGGCAGTGCCACCGACTCGGCCAGCGGCGGCTGCGGCAGGGTGTCGTCGAGAAACACCGGAGCGTCCAGGCTATCGAGGCTGACCAGAAGATCCTGGCTGATGAACAGCTCCTTCCAGGACAACTGGAAGATGTGGTCCAGCGCCTGTTCTACACCCTCGGAACGGCAGGCGAACAAGAACAGGAACAACACTTCGCCGACCACGCAGGCGATATCGCCATCGCGGCGGAACACCGTGCGCGCGCAGGCCTGCAGCGGGCTCAGGCCCGGAGCGGGGCGCAGCACCAGCAGTTGGTGGACGATTTCACCGTTACGGTGGCCGTGCCACATTTGCTGCACCGCCTCGGCAAATACCCGTGGCGCCACCAGGCCGCAGACCGGCAGTGGCCGCAGGCGAGCGAGCAAAGCATCGAAATCCACTGGCAGGTGACGGCGCCAGACATAACCCTGGATGCTGTCGACCATGGTCAGGAAGCGCGAAAGGCTGGCACCAAACGGCACGATCTGGCTGGCACCACAGGCCAGCAACAGCTGCTCGTCCTGATAACGCAGGGTTGGCGCCATTTCCCGCACCACCAGCTTCAGGGCATTGCCGCGCAGCTGCCGCAAGGTATGCAACTGACGGGCAAGGACATCGAGGCGCTGGCCACCGTCCATGGCGAAGATCACGGTTGCAGATACCGCGCGGCTGGCCTTGGCACCCACCTCGCTGATGCTGTCAAAGACCTGCCAGTGCTCCGACAATGCCGGTGCTCCTTCAAGGACCTGGCTCTGGGCCAGGCAGAGCAGCTCGTCGCCACCAGCATCAGTCAACGGCAGCGGCTGCCCGGCAACCGCAAAACCACCGGCATGGCGCGCGAGCTCCAGGTCCTGGGTACCTGCAACGCCGAGCCTGTTGCTCCAGAAGTGCTGCAGGTAACGCGTGCCACCCTGGCCACGATAAAGCTGGGCGAGCCCGTCGAGCGACTGGTTGAAGGCGCGCAGGCGCTCGACCAGCGAGGCGCTCTGCCCTTCACTGATCACCAGAATCAGCGCACCGGCGGCAAGCGCCGCCTGACGCAGCGCCTGGCACCAGTGCTCGGCTTGGCCGCCTTCCCAGGCAGCCGACGGCACGATGACCAGCAGCATGCGGCCTGGCAAGTCGATACGCGGCAGGTCGTTTTTCAGGTGCAGGATGGCCCGCGTGTCGGCCTCGAACAGCGTCAGTTCGCCAGGACCGCAAGCGGGATCCAGGCCTTCGAGGGCATCCTGAATGACGCGCGCACCCCCGAGCAACGCCGCCCGGCCTTGTTCAGGCATGGCTTCGATCACTTGGCGGCAGAGCGTAGCGGCGTTTTCTGTGGTGTCACAGGCCAACCAATACAGGCCTTGCTCATGGAACTGACTATGCTCGGCACCTAGTCCGGGAATAGCCAACAACGGAATACTTTTCGTCAAAACAATGACTCTGAATTCGAAATCGGAACTGATTCAAAGACGTAGGCCGCGCGGATGCAGTTGCGGCTTTTTGACGAGCGAAAGTGTCAAAAATACGACGCTTGCAGTTGGGGCTTTAGTTTAAGCCGTCAATTCTACAGCACTCTGTGAAAATAGTGTCAAGGTGATATTCGTTTGAATTAGGCACACGTTTGCCAAACGTGATCTCGCGCAATTTGACGGCTGCTCAACGTTCGCGCAACGCCTCGGTCTGGGCCTTGATGATCGGCTTGAGCAGGTAGCTCATGATGGTTTTCTTGCCGGTCTTGATATCCACTGTGGCGACCATGCCAGGGATGATCAGCAGCGGCTTGTCGTCGCTGCCCAGGTGGCTTTTTTCGGTACGCAGGCGGATCAGGTAATAGGTGGTCTTCTTGTCCTCGTCAGTGATGGTATCGGCGCCGATCTGCTCCAGCTTGGCCTCGAGGCCGCCATAGATGGTGTAGTCATAGGCGGTGAACTTGACCATGGCTTCCTGGCCGGGGTGCAGGAATGCAATGTCCTTGGGCAGGATCTTCGCCTCGATCACCAGGGTGTCATCCAGCGGGACGATTTCGATGATGTCACTGCCCGGCTGGATGACCCCGCCGATGGTGTTGACCAGTAGCTGCTTGACGATCCCGCGTACGGGCGAAGTGACCAAGGTGCGGTTGACCCGGTCGTCCAGCGCCTTGCTGGTAGCCGTGGCCTTGTTCAGCTCGGTACGGGCCTCGTTGAGCTGAGTGAGGGCATCACTGCGGAACTTGCCACGGGTTTCCTCGATCTTGCTCTGCACTTCCTTGATTGCCGCTTCAGCTCGCGGAATGGCCAGCGCGGTGGCATCCAGCTCGCCACGGGTCTCGACCTCGGAGCGGCGCAGGCGCAGGATTTCGACCTGGGAGACGGCGCCTTTGGCCACCAGTGGCTCGGACATGCCAATTTCCTGTCGCAGCAGCTGCAGGCTGTTGGCGTACTGGTCCCGCTTGGAGTTGAACTCGCGCAGTTCCTGTTGCTTTTGCACCAGTTGCTGCTGCAGGCCGCTGACTTCATCCTGCAACTGCTGGCGACGGCTCTGGTACAGCGACTCTTCACTGGCGGCCTGGCTGGGCGCCGCCTGGCGCAGGCTGTCTTCGATCTTCAGCGCAACGTCTTCGACCTCGGCGCTCAGGCGTTCGACGCGCAGGGCCATGGCCACGCGGTCGGCCTCGGTTTCGCCCTTGTTCGAGGCAAAGCGGGTTTCGTCCAGGCGCAGCAGCGGCTCGCCGACTTCAACCACCTCCCCTTCCTTGGCGAAAATTTCGGCGACGATGCCGCCCTCAAGGTTCTGGACTTTCTGCACCTTGGACGAGGGAATGGCCTTGCCCTCGCCGCGGGTGACTTCGTCGATGGGCGCGAAGCTGGCCCAGACGATCATGAACAGGAAGAACGCAATCACCCCCCAGATGGTCAGGCGCACCACGCGCGGGGCGTCCTCGATAAGCGCCTTGTTGACCTCGGGAAGCGGCTGCCCATGCAGCGACTCCGAACCCTTGAAGTAGCGGCGCAGCTGTTCCTTGAACTGACCGATATCAAGCTTATGCAACACTGATCTGCCCCTTCTTCAGTGCATCCATGACAGCGGTTTTCGGGCCGTCGGCAACTACCTGGCCACGGTCGATGACGATCAACCGGTCGACCAGCGTCAACAGCGAGGCGCGGTGGGTGACCAGCAGCACGGTCTTGCTCTCGATCACCGCCTGCAGGCGCTGCTTGAGGCGCTCTTCACCGGTGTTGTCCATGGCCGCGGTGGGTTCGTCGAGCAGCAGGATCTGCGGATTGAGCAGCAGTGCCCGGCCCAGGGCCACGTTCTGTCGCTGGCCGCCGGACAGGTTCTGCCCGCGCTCGCCGACCTGCAGCTCGTAACCGTCCGGGTGCAACCGGGCGAACTCGTGCACGCCGGACAACTCGGCAGCCTGCAGGATCATCTCGTCCTCGATGTAACGCGCACCGCTGACCAGGTTATCGCGCAAGGTACCGGCCAGCAGCTGGATGTCCTGGGGCACGTAGCCGATGTTGTGGCGCAGCTCGCTGACGTCGATCTGGCGGATATCTACGCCGTCGACCAGCAGCGAGCCGTTGTCCGCCTCGTACAGGCCGACCAGCAGCTTGGCCAGGGAGCTTTTGCCCGAGCCGCTGCGACCGATGATGCCGACCTTTTCGCCGGGGCGAATGCTCAGGCTGATGTTCTTCAGGGCCTGGTTTTGCTGGTTGGGGTAAGTGAAATCGACGCCACGGAACTCGATCGCACCTTGCAACACCTGGCGGCTGAGCGGGCGCTCCTCGAAGTTGCGCTCCTGGGGCAGTTCCATCATCTGGTCGGTGGCGGCCATGGTCACCTTGGCCTGCTGGTAGCGCGCCAGCAGGCCATTCAACTGGCCAAGCGGGCCGAGGGCGCGGCCGCTGAGCATGTAGCAGGCGACCAGCCCGCCCATGCTCAGGCTGCCATCGATGATCAGGTAGACCCCCACGCAGATCATTGCCACGCCTGCCAGTTGCTGGATCAGCAAGGTGATGTTCATGGCCAGGCCCGACAGCACCTTTACCCGCAGTTCCAGGCGGCTGAGAGTGCCAAGGGTCTGCTCCCACTTGTACTGGCGTTCGCTTTCGGCGTTGTTGACCTTGACCGCATCCAGCCCGGCCAGGGTTTCGATCAGGCTGGACTGGCGTTCGGAGGCCAGCGCCATAGTCCGCTCCATGGTCGCCATCAGCGGCTTCTGCAGCGCATAGCCGATGCCGAGGGCCAACGGGAAGGCGAGCACCGGAATCCATACCAGGTGGCCGCCGATGATGGCGATGACCATGAGGATGATCAGGGTAAACGGCAGGTCGATCAGGCTGGTGAGGGTCAGCGACGCGAGAAAATCGCGCAGGCCCTGGAATTCATGGATGTTCTGCGCGTAGCTGCCGACCCTGGCGGGGCGGTACTTCATGGCCATGCCGACGATGCGCTCGAACAGCGTGGCCGAGATGATCAGGTCCGCCTTCTTGCCGGCCAGGTCCAGGCACAGGCTGCGCAGGCCCTTGAGGATCAGGTCGAAAATGTAGGCCCCGGTAATGCCCACCGCCAGCACCCAGAGGGTCGAGGTGGCCTGATTGGGCACTACCCGGTCGTACACGTTCATGACGAACAACGGTGCAGCCAGGGCAATCAGGTTGATCACCAGGCTGGCCGCGATGGCGTCGATGTACAGCCACTTGCTGCGCAACAAGGTGTCGCGGAACCAGGACTTGGCGCGCGGGATGAGGTTGCCGTGGTTGACGTCGTACTTGTGCTGCGGCTGGGCGAAAAATACCCGGCCGCTGTAGTCACTGATCAGGGCTTCCCGGCTGACCAGCACTTCGCCACCGTCGCTTTCGCTGAGCAGCAGGCGCGCGGTTTCAGGGTTTTCCCAGCCGAGCAGGACGGCAGCGCGGCCCTCCTTGAGCAGCAGCATGGCCGGCATGGCAATAGAGGGTATCTGCTCCAGCTTGCGCTGCAACAGGCGGCCCTGAAGGCCCGCCCGAGCTGCGGCACGGGGCAGCAACTCAGGGCTCAGGCGCTGAGCTGGCAGGGGCAGCCCGGTGGTCAGCATCACCCGGCTGGCGGGTTTCTGATGCAACACGCAAAGGGTCAGCAGACAGTCCAGCAGGGGATCGTCGTGCTGACTTCGCGGATCGTGGCTGAGCTGGATTCTTCTGACGTCGGATTCCACGTGGTGCTATTCCTTGCAGGAGTGGGGGATTCCCCTTCATCAATTGCCTGTTGTTCTACCAAGCAGACGGCAGCAAAACCCGAAGATTCCATTACGGCTGCACAGCGAACAGTTCAGAAAATATAGCCGCCCTTCCAGCCTCACTATCAAAGACTAACGATTGATCTCGCCCGCGCAAGTCAAAGCTGCGCAGCGCCTGTACCAAGAGGCGGGTGAATATTTGCCAATGCCAAGCAGCATGGGGCCTAGACAGCGAACACAAGCGTTCTTTCGCTAAAAAGACATTACAACTAATACGAAAGTGAGAGTTGGCAAGCGGTTAATTAACGATATGACTTTAGATTGCCCAGCACTCGCAGTGGGACAAGAGTAGTCAATATTTCGTCATTTAACGGCAGCCCTGAGATTGCAAGTTCGAACTTTCTATATTCCCTGAATAAAAGCACTTTCTAACCACTCCACACACCCGTCAGCGGGGCATGGAAGATACTGATCGAGTCATCTGGAGAGCCCCATGAGCACGGTAGTCGCCATCGTCAAGAGCATTGTTGGCCAAGTCATCGCGGTATCCCCAGAAGGCATCCGCCGTGTCCTTATCGAAGGCGATCGGCTGTATGCGGGCGAGCAGGTACTGACTGGTGTAGGGGGGGCCATTACCCTGCAACTGCCGGATGGGCGCTACCTGGACCTTGGTCGCGATAGCCAGTGGAGCGCCGGTACCCCTGATAGCAGCACCGATATGCGCCTGGCCACAGCACAGACGGCGCCGTCAGTGGAGCAGCTGCAACAGGCCATCCAGGCGGGCGTCGACCCGACTACGGCGCTGGAGGCGACGGCAGCAGGCCCAACGTCTTCGGGCAGCAGTGGCGCCCTCGGTGGCGGGCACAGTGTCGTCATGCTCGAGGAAACCGCCGGGCGGGTCGACCCGACGGTCGGCTACCAGACCGGGCCGCTGAATTTCAGCGAGGGCCTGCGTTTCGAGCAGTTCGCCGGCGTGGACACGACCGTGGCTGCGGACACGGGGACGGCCGTGACACTGAGCGCGACGCCGTCAATCAGTGAGAACGGTGGCACCATCGTCTATGTCGCAACAGTGGGCCAAGCCCCGCTCAGCGACCTCACCGTGACCTTGTCCAATGGTGCGGTAATCGTGATTGCCGCCGGGCAGACCAGTGGCTCGGTGAATGTCGCGTTGCCTGCCAACGACACAGTGTACGTCGATGACCGGGTGCTGTCGGTGAACATCGCCGGTACCACTGGTGGCGGACTGCCCGTCAGCATCGACAATACCCCGGCCAGCACCCGCGTGGTCGATAGCATCGACACCACCACCGCCACCCTCAGCGCAAGCCCTACGGTGACCGAAGGCGGTGCGATCACCTACACCGTGACCCTGAGCAACCCGGCGCAGACCGCCGTCACGGTCAGCCTGTCCAATGGCCAGGTCATCAGTATTGCTGCGGGCCAGAGCAGCGGCAGCGTGTCGTTGCAGGTGGCCAACGATGTGTACAAGGGCGCAAGCACGCTCAACGCCAGCATCACATCCGTGACCGGTGGCAACTTTGAGCATCTGGAGGCCAACCCTGCGCCCGTAGTGACCGTGATCAGCGATTCGGCCGATACCACTACAGTGACCCTGACAGCCAGCACCTCGGCCAGCGAAAACGGCACCATCGTCTACACCGCCAGCCTCTCGGCGCCGGTCACTGGCACGCCGGTGGTGGTGACCCTGGCCAACGGCCAGACCATCACCGTGGCAGTGGGCCAGAGCGTCGGCACGGTCAGCGTACCGGTGGGTAACGATGTGTATCAGGGGCAGGGACAAGTCAGTAACAGCATCAGCACGGTCAGCGGTGGCAACTTCGAAAATCTGGTCGCCAACCCAGCGCCAGTCAGCACCACGATCAACGAAGTACAGGACACCACCACGGTGACCCTGACCGCGACCCCAAGCGTGGCCGAGGGTGGCCAGATCATCTACACCGCGACCCTCAGCAACCCCGGCCAGACCGCAGTAACCGTAACCCTGAGCAACGGCCAGAGCATCACCATCGCGGCCAACCAGACGTCCGGCAGCATCAGCGTGGCCGCACCGGGCGACGACCACTACGTCGATGGCGGGTTGGTCAGCGCGCGCATCATCCAGGCCAGCGGCGGCAACTTCGAGAACCTGGCGTTCAACAGTACGCCGGCGCTGACGACGGTCACCGACACCCTCGATACCTCGACCGTGACGCTCAGCGCTACACCGTTGGTAGCCGAAGGCGGGACCATTGTCTACACCGCCACCGTGAATGCGCCGGTCACCGGCTCACCGCTGCACATCACCCTCGCCAACGGGCAGACCATCACCATTGCGGTCGGCCAGAGCGCCGGCACGGCCACGGGAACTGCAAGCAACGACGTGTATCAGGGGCACGCGCCGGTGACCAACAGCATCATCGGGGTCAGTGGCGGCAATTATGAAAGCCTGGTGGCCGACCCCGCGCCGGTCAGCACCAGCGTGACCGACGTGCTGGACAGCGTGCGGGCAACGCTGAGTGCGACAGCTTCGGTGGCCGAGGGTGGAAGCATTGTCTACACCGTGACCCTCGACGCCCCGGTGACGGGGGCTCCCGTGGTGGTCACCCTCAGCAATGGCCAGACCATCAGCATCGCCGTCGGGCAAAGCGTCGGCTCGGCCACGGCCACTGTAAGCAACGAGCCCTATCAGGGGCATGCAGCAATCAGTAACAGCATCGCCGGGATCAGCGGGGGCGACTTCGAAAACCTGGTGGCGGACCAGACACCGGTCAGTACCAGCGTGACCAATGTGCCGGACAGCCTCGCCCTGACGTTAACGGCGACCCCCGCCGTCGCCGAGGGCGGCACCATCGTCTACACCGTGACCGTGAATGCACCAGTGACTGGCGAGCCGCTGGTCGTCAGCCTTGCCAATGGCCAGACTGTCACCATCCCGGTCGGGCAAAGTTCGGGAACTGTCACTGCGGTTGTGGATAACGATGCCTACCAGGGGCATGCGCCGATCGGAAACAGCATCACCGGCTTCAGCGGGGGCAACTACGAAAATCTGCTGGCCGATCAGACGCCAGTCAGCACCACCGTCACGGATGTGCAGGACACCACCACGGTTACCCTGACCGCCACGCCGTCCGTGCTGGAAGGCGGCACAATCCTCTATACCGCAAGCGTGGGAGCGCCGGTCACCGGTAGCCCGGTGGTGGTCACCCTCACCAACGGGCAGACCATCACTATCCCGGTCGGCCAGAGCTCCGGCACGGCTACCGGTGCTGTCAGCAACGATGTCTATCAGGGCCATGCAGCCGTTACCAACAGCATCAGCAATGTGTCCGGTGGTAAGTACGAAAACCTGGTGGCTGACAAAACGACGGTCAGCACCAGCGTCACCGACGTGCAGGACACCACCAGAGTCTCGCTGTCGGCGACCCCGAGCGTGGCTGAAGGTGGCCAGATCGTTTACACCGCCACCGTGGACGCGCCAGTCACCGGCAGCCCGGTGGTAGTCACCCTCACCAACGGCCAGACCATCACCATTCCGGTCGGCCAGAGCAGCGGCACGGCTACCGGTGCCGTCAGCAACGATTTCTATCAGGGCGATGCCCCAGTCACCAACAGCATCAGCAATGTGTCCGGTGGTAATTACGAAAACCTGGTGGCTGACAAAACGACGGTCAGCACCAGCGTCACCGACGTGCAGGACACTACGACCGTCTCGCTGTCGGCGACGCCGAGCGTGGCCGAGGGCGGGCAGATCCTCTACACCGCCACGCTGACCAGCGCCGCGCAATCGGCAGTGACCGTTACGCTGAGCAACGGCCAGACCATCACCATCGCCGCCAACCAGATGTCGGGGAGTATCAGCGTCGCGGCCCCTGGCAATGATCCGTATGTCGATGCCGGACAGGTCAGTGCGCACATTATCCAGGCCACGGGCGGCAACTTCGAGAACCTGGCGGTGAACAGCGCGCCAGCGGTGACGGATGTCACCGATACGGTCGATACCACCCATGTGACCCTGAGCGCCACGCCGAGTGTCGTCGAGGGCGGCATCATCCTCTACACCGCGACGGTGGATGCGCCGGTTACCGGCAGCCCTGTAGTGGTGACCTTGGCTAACGGCCAGACCATCACCATTCCGGTTGGCCAGAGCTCCGGCACCGCCACCGGCGCCGTGAGCAATGACGTTTACCAAGGCCATGCCTCCGTCACCAACAGCATCACAGACGTCACGGGCGGGAATTACGAGAATCTGCTCGCCGACAAGACCCAGGTCAGCACGGCCGTCACCGATACGCAGGACACTACGACGGTCTCGCTGTCGGCGACACCGAGCGTCGCCGAGGGCGGCACCATTGTCTATACCGCTACGGTAAATGCGCCAGTGACCGGCTCCGCCGTGGTGGTCACTCTCGCCAACGGCCAGATCATCACCATTCCCGTCGGGCAGAGCAGCGGCACCGCCACAGCGGCTGTGAGCAATGACGCCTATCAGGGCCATGCACCCGTCATCAACAGCATTAGCAGCGTGTCCGGCGGCAATTACGAAAACCTGGTAGCCAATGCCGCGACGGTCAGCACCACCGTCACCGATGTGCAAGACTCCACCACCGTGACCCTGACCGCCACGCCATCGGTAGCCGAAGGCGGGGTCATCACTTACACCGCAAGTGTAGGGACCCCGGTCACTGGCAGCCCGGTCGTGATCAGTCTGGCCAACGGTCAGACCATCACTATCCCTGTTGGCCAGAGCTCGGGCACCGCTACCGAGGCCGTGAGCAACGACGTCTACCAGGGTCACGCCCCGGTCACCAACAACATCACTGCCGTCAGCGGTGGCAACTACGAAAACCTGATCGCCGATGCCGCCACGGTCAACACCACGGTCACCGATGTTCAGGACACCGCCACCGTCATACTCACGGCCACACCAATCGTGGCCGAGGGCGGGACCATCCTCTACACCGCCACCGTAGACGCGCCAGTTACCGGCAGCCCGGTCGTGGTGACACTGACCAATGGTCAGGCCATCATCATCGCGGTCGGCCAAAGCTCTGGCACCGCGACGGCTGTCGTCAGCAATGACGCCTATCAGGGCCATGCGCCGGTCATCAACAGCATCGGCAGCGTGGCCGGTGGTAGCTACGAAAACCTGGTCGCCAATACCGCCACGGTCAGTACCACGGTGACCGATGTTCAGGACACCACCACCGTCAACCTGACTGCCACGCCGTCCGTGGCCGAGGGTGGCACCATCCTCTACACCGCCACCATAGGCGCACCAGTTACCGGCAGCCCGGTCGTGGTGACCCTCAGCAATGGCCAGACCATCACCATACCGATCGGCCAGAGTTCCGGCACCACCACCGATGTCGTGAGCAACGATGTGTATCAGGGGCACGCACCTGTCACCAACGCCATAACAGCCGTAAGTGGTGGCAATTACGAGAACCTGATTGCCAACACCGCGACGGTCAACACCTCGGTCATCGATGTGCAGGACACTACAACAGTGACCCTGACGGCCACGCCGTCCGTGGCCGAAGGGGGCACCATCCTCTACACCGCCACCTTGGGCGCACCGGTTACCGGCAGCCCGGTCGTGGTGACCTTGACCAATGGCCAGATAATCTCCATCCCGGTCGGCCAGAGCAGCGGCACCACCACGGGCACCGTCAGCAACGACGCCTACCAAGGCCATGCGGTCGTCACCAACAGCATCAGCAACGTTTCCGGCGGCAATTACGAGAGCCTTGTCGCCGATCAGAGCCAGGTCAGCACCAGCGTCACCGATGTGACTGACACCACCACCGTCACCCTGACCGCAACGCCGTCTGTGGCCGAGGGCGGGACCATCACCTACACGGCCAGCGTGGGTGCGCCGGTTGCCGGCAGCCCGGTGGTAGTCACCCTCAGCAACGGCCAGACCATCACTATCCCCGTCGGCCAGAGCTCGGGGACTGCCACCGGCGTCGTGAGCAACGACATCTATCAAGGTCATGCGCCAGTCACCAACAACATTACCGGCGTCAGCGGCGGCAACTATGAAAACCTGGTCGCCAATACCGCCACGGTCAGTACCACGGTGACCGATATTCAGGACACCACCACCGTCACGCTGACGGCAACGCCGTCCGTGGTCGAGGGTGGGACCATCCTCTACACCGCCACCGTAGACGCGCCCGTTACCGGTAGCCCGGTTGTGGTCAGTCTGGCCAATGGGCAAACCATTACCATCCCGGTCGGCCAAAGCTATGGCACCACCACGGGCGCCGTCAGCAACGACGTCTACCAGGGGCACTCGGCCGTTTCCAACAGCATCACCAGTGTCAGCGGCGGCAACTTCGAGAACCTGGTCGCCAATCAGGCCCCCGTCAGCACCAGCGTCACCGACGTGCAGGACACCACCACAGTCTCGCTGTCGGCGACCCCGAGCGTGGCCGAAGGTGGCCAGATCGTTTACACCGCAACTCTGACCAATGCCGCACAGTCTCCGGTGACCGTCACCCTGAGCAACGGCCAGACCATCACCATCGGCGGCAACCAGACCTCTGGCAGCATCAACGTCGCCACGCACGGCGATAACCCCTACCTGGATGCCGGTCAGGTCAGCGCACACATTACCGATGCATCGGGCGGCAACTTCGAGAATCTGGCAGTCAACAGCACGCCAGTGGTGACTGAAGTCACCGACACCGTCGATACCTCGACTGTCAGCCTCACCGCGACGCCATCGGTAGCTGAAGGCGGGACCATCGTCTACACCGCCACGCTGACAGCCCCCGTCACCGGTTCCGCAGTCGTGGTGAACCTGGCCAACGGGCAAAGCATCACCATTCCAGTCGGCCAGAGCTCCGGCACCGCCACTGCTGGCGTGTCCAACGACGTCTACCAGGGCCACCCGGCGGTTAGCAACAGCATCAGCAATGTGACGGGCGGCAACTTTGAAAACCTGGTCGCCGACAAGTCCCAGGTCAGTACGACTGTCACGGACGTACAGGACACGACAACCGTGACCCTGACCGCCACGCCGTCCGTGGCCGAAGGCGGCACCATCGTCTACACCGCCACGGTGAACGCGCCAGTCACCGGCAGCCCGGTGGTAGTCACCCTCACCAACGGCCAGACCATCACCATTCCGGTCGGCCAGAGCGCTGGCACAGCCATCAGCGCCGTGAGCAACGACGTCTACCAGGGACATGCGCCAGTTACCAACAGCATCACCGCTGTCAGCGGCGGCAACTACGAAAACCTGGTGGCCAACCAGGCCGTGGTCACCACCACGGTGACCGATGTGCAGGACACCACTACTGTCACGCTGACGGCCACACCGTCGGTCATCGAAGGCGGCAGCATTGTCTACACCGCCACGGTGAACGCACCTGTCACCGGTTCTGCGGTGGTCGTCACCCTGGCCAACGGGCAGTCCATCTCTATCCCAGTTGGACAGAGTTCCGGGACCGCGACCGGCGTCGCGAGCAATGACGTGTATCAGGACCACGCCCCGGTCACCAACAGCATCACATCAGTGTCGGGCGGCGACTTCGAAGAGCTGGTCGCCGACCGGACACCGGTCAGCACCGCGGTCACCGATACGCAGGACACTACGACCGTCATACTCACGGCCACGCCAATCGTGGCCGAGGGCGGGACCATCCTCTATACCGCCACCGTAGACGCGGCCGTTACCGGTAGCCCGGTTGTGGTCAGTCTGGCCAATGGGCAAACCATTACCATCCCGGTCGGCCAAAGCTATGGCACCACCACGGGCGCCGTCAGCAACGACGTCTACCAGGGGCATGCGGCCGTTTCGAACAGCATCACCAGTGTCAGCGGCGGCAACTTCGAGAACCTGGTCGCCAATCAGGCCCCCGTCAGCACCAGCGTCACCGACGTGCAGGACACCACCACAGTCTCGCTGTCGGCGACCCCGAGCGTGGCCGAAGGTGGCCAGATCGTTTACACCGCAACTCTGGCCAATGCCGCACAGTCTCCGGTGACCGTCACCCTGAGCAACGGCCAAACCATCACCATTGCTGCCAACCAGACCTCCGGCAGCATCACCATGGCTGCGCCAGCCGATGATTCGTACCTTGATGCCGGCCAGGTCAGTGCGCGAATTACCAATGCCACAGGTGGCAACTTCGAAAACCTGGCGATCAACTCCACTCCTGCAGTGACTAATGTCACGGATACCGTCGACACTTCGACCGTCACACTGACCGCTACGCCATCGGTGGCCGAGGGTGGGACTATCGTCTACACCGCGACAGTGACCGCCCCGGTTACGGGTTCCGCAGTCGTGGTGAACCTGGCCAACGGGCAAAGCATCACCATTCCAGTCGGCCAGAGCTCCGGCACCGCAACTGCTTCCGTATCCAACGACGTCTACCAGGGCCACCCGGCGGTCAGCAACAGCATCAGCAATGTGACGGGCGGCAACTTTGAAAACCTAGTCGCCGACATGTCCCAGGTCAGTACGACTGTCACGGACGTACAGGACACGACAACCGTGACCTTGACCGCCACGCCATCGGTTGCAGAAGGCGGCACCATCCTCTACACCGCCACCGTCGGCGCTCCGGTCACCGGCAGCCCGGTGGTGGTCACCCTCACCAACGGCCAGACAATCACCATCCCGGTGGGCCAGAGCTCCGGCACGGCTACCGGTGCAGTCAGCAACGATGTCTATCAGGGTCATGCAGCCGTTACCAACAGCATCAGCAATGTGTCCGGTGGCAATTACGAGAATCTGGTGGCTAACACCGCGACAGTCAGCACCACCGTCACTGACGTTCAGGACACCACCACGGTCTCGCTGTCGGCGACTCCGAACGTGGCTGAAGGTGGCCAGATCGTTTACACCGCGACTCTGACCAACGCCGCGCAGTCGCCGGTGACCGTCACCCTGAGCAACGGCCAGACCATCACCATCGGCGCCAACCAGACCTCTGGCAGCATCAGCATTGCCACCCATGGCGATAACCCGTACCTCGACGCCGGCCAGGTCAGCGCGCACATCACCAACACATCGGGAGGAAACTTCGAAAACCTGGCGGTCGACAGTTCGCCAGCGGTGACCAGCGTCACCGATACCGTCGACACCACCGCCGTCACCCTGACCGCCACGCCGTCCGTGGCCGAAGGCGGCACCATCGTCTACACCGCCACGGTGAACGCTCCCGTCACCGGCTCTGCCGTGGTCGTGGCCCTGGCCAACGGGCAGAGCATCATAATTCCCGTCGGCCAGAGCGCTGGCACAGCCACCAGCGCCGTGAGCAACGACGTCTACCAGGGACATGCGCCGGTCACCAACAGCATCACCGCTGTCAGCGGCGGCAACTACGAAAATCTGGTGGCCAACCAGGCCGTGGTCACCACCACGGTGACCGATGTGCAGGACACCACTTCTGTCACGCTGACGGCCACACCGTCGGTCATCGAAGGCGGCACCATCGTCTACACCGCCACCGTGGACGCGCCAGTCACCGGCAGCCCGGTGGTAGTTACCCTCACCAACGGCCAGACCATCACCATTCCGGTCGGCCAGAGCAGCGGCACGGCTACCGGTGCCGTCAGCAACGATTTCTATCAGGGCGATGCCCCAGTCACCAACAGCATCAGCAATGTGTCCGGTGGTAATTACGAAAACCTGGTGGCTGACAAAACGACGGTCAGCACCAGCGTCACCGACGTTCAGGACACCACGACGGTCTCACTGTCGGCGACACCAAGCGTGGCTGAAGGTGGCCAGATCGTTTACACCGCGACTCTGACCAACGCCGCGCAGTCGCCGGTGACCATCACCCTGAGCAACGGCCAGACCATCACCATCGGCACCAACCAGACCTCCGGCAGCGTCAGCGTTGCCACCCACGGCGATAACCCGTACCTCGACGCAGGCCAGGTCAGCGCGCACATTACCAACGCATCGGGTGGCAACTTCGAAAACCTGGCGGTGAACAGCTCGCCAGCGGTGACCAGCGTCACCGATACCGTCGACACCTCGACCGTGAGCCTGACCGCTACGCCATCGGTGGCCGAAGGCGGCAGCATCGTCTACACCGCAACCCTGACCAACGCCGCGCAGTCGCCAGTGACCGTCACCCTGAGCAACGGCCAGATCATCACCATCGGCGCCAACCAGACATCTGGCAGCGTCAACGTTGCTACCCATGGCGATAACCCGTACCTGGATGCCGGTCAGGTCAGCGCGCGCATCACCAACGCCACGGGGGGCAACTTTGAGAATTTGGCGGTCAACAGCACGCCAGCAGTGACCAGTGTCACCGATACCATCGACACCTCGACCGTGAGCCTGACCGCCACACCATCGGTGGCCGAAGGCGGGACCATTGTCTACACCGCCACGGTCACCGCACCGGTCACCGGTTCTGCCGTCGTGGTCACCTTGGCCAACGGCCAGACCATCACCATTCCGGTCGGGCAGAGCTCGGGGACCGCTACGGCTGCCGTCAGCAACGATGTGTATCAGGGCCATGCAGCCGTCACCAATAGCATCAGCGATGTCAGTGGCGGCAGCTACGAGAATCTGGTGGCCGACAAGTCCCAAGTCAGCACCAGCGTCACCGATGTGACCGACACCACCACCGTCACCCTGACGGCCACGCCGTCTGTGACCGAAGGCGGCACCATTCTCTACACGGCCACCGTGGGTGCGCCGGTCACCGGCAGCCCAGTGGTGGTCAGCCTGGCCAACGGGCAGACCATCACCATTGCCGTTGGCCAAAGCTCCGGTACTGCTACTGGCACAGTGAGCAACGATGTCTACCAGGGCCATGCCACGGTCACCAACAACATCACCGCCGTCAGTGGTGGCAATTACGAGAACCTGGTGGCTAACACCACTACGGTCAGCACCAGCGTCACCGACGTGCAGGACACTACCACGGTCTCGCTGTCGGCAACCCCGAGCGTGGCCGAAGGTGGCCAGATTGTGTACACCGCCACCCTGACCAACGCCGCACAGTCGCCGGTGACCGTCACCCTGAGCAACGGCCAGACCATCACCATCGCTGCCAACCAGATTTCCGGCAGCGTCAGCGTTGCCACCCATGGCGATAACCCGTACCTCGACGCCGGCCAAGTCAGCGCACACATTACCAACGCGTCGGGCGGAAACTTCGAAAACCTGGCGGTCGACAGTTCGCCAGCGATGACCAGCGTCACCGATACCGTCGACACCACTACCGTCACCCTGACCGCCACGCCGTCCGTGGCCGAGGGTGGGACTATCATCTACACCGCGACCGTGGGCGCACCGGTCACCGGCGGCCCGGTCGTAGTAACCCTGACCAATGGCCAGACCATCACCATTCCGGTCGGCCAGAGCTCTGGCACCGCCACGGCCGCTGTCAGCAATGACGTCTACCAGGGCCATGTTCCGGTCACCAACAGCATCAACCACGTGTCGGGCGGCAATTACGAGAACCTGGTCGCAGACAAGACCCAGGTCAGCACCACCGTCACCGATGTCCAGGACGCCACCACCGTCACCCTGACCGCCACACCGTCCGTAGCAGAAGGCGGCACCATCCTCTACACCGCCACCGTTGGCGCTCCGGTCACCGGCAGTCCGGTGGTGGTCACGCTGACCAATGGCCAGACCATCACCATCCCGGTCGGCCAGAGCTCGGGGACTGCCACCGGCGCCGCGAGCAACGATGTCTATCAGGGCCATGCGGCCGTCACCAACAGCATCAGCAATATCAGCGGTGGCAACTACGAGAACCTGGTCGCCGACAAGTCCCAGGTCAGCACCAGCGTCACCGATCTTCAGGACACCACGACTGTCTCACTGTCGGCGACGCCGAGCGTGGCCGAAGGTGGCCAGATCGTTTACACCGCCACCCTGACCAACGCCGCGCAGTCTCCGGTGACCGTCACCCTGAGCAACGGCCAGATCATCACCATCGCTGCCAACCAGATTTCCGGAAGCGTCAGCGTCGCCACGCACGGCGATAACCCCTACCTGGATTCCGGCCAGGTCAGCGCCAGCATCACCAACGCATCAGGCGGCAGTTTCGAAAACCTGGCGGTCAACAGCACGCCAGCGGTAACCAATGTCACCGATACCGTCGACACCTCGACCGTCAGCCTGACCGCTACGCCATCGGTGGCTGAAGGCGGGACCATTGTCTACACCGCGACAGTGACCGCACCGGTTACGGGCTCTGCGGTGGTAGTAACCCTGGCCAACGGCCAGAGCATCACCATTCCGGTCGGCCAGAGTTCAGGGACCGCAACGGCTGTGGTATCCAACGACGTTTATCAGGGCCAACCCGCGGTCACCAACAGCATCAATAACGTCTCCGGCGGCAACTACGAGAATCTGGTGGCCGACAAGTCCCAGGTCAGTACCAGCGTCACGGATGTGACGGACACCACCACAGTCACCCTGACGGCCACGCCATCCGTGGCCGAAGGCGGCACCATCCTCTACACCGCCACTGTGGGTGCTCCGGTCACCGGCAGTCCGGTGGTGGTCACGTTGACCAATGGCCAGACTATAACCATCCCGGTCGGCCAGAGCTCCGGCACGGCCACCGGCGCCGCGAGCAACGATGTCTATCAGGGGCACGCGGCAGTTTCCAACAGCATTACAAGTGTCAGCGGCGGCAACTACGAGAATCTGGTCGCTGACAAATCCCAGGTCAGCACCAGCGTCACGGACGTGCAGGACACCACCACGGTCTCGCTGTCGGCAACCCCGAGCGTGGCCGAAGGTGGCCAGATCGTTTACACCGCGACTCTGAGCAACGCCGCACAATCTCCGGTGACCGTCACCCTAAGCAACGGCCAGACCATCATCATCGCCGCTAATCAGACCTCTGGCAGCGTCAGCGTTGCTACCCATGGCGATAATCCGTACCTCGACGCAGGCCAGGTCAGCGCGCACATTACCAACGCATCGGGAGGCAACTTCGAAAACCTGGCGGTGAACAGCTCGCCAGCGGTGACCAGCGTCACCGATACCGTCGACACCTCGACCGTGAGCCTGACCGCGACGCCATCGGTAGCGGAAGGCGGGACCATCGTCTACACCGCGACAGTGACCGCACCGGTTACGGGTTCTGCCGTCGTGGTCACCCTGGCCAACGGTCAAAGCATCACCATTCCGGTTGGGCAGAGCTCGGGGAGTGCAACGACGGCAGTATCCAACGACGTCTATCAGGGACATCCCGCAGTCAGCAACAGCATCAGCAATGTGTCAGGCGGCAACTATGAAAACCTGGTGGCGAACAAGGCGACAGTCAGCACCACGGTGACCGATGTCCAGGACAGCACCACCGTCACCCTGACGGCCACGCCCTCCGTGCCCGAAGGCGGGACCATCCTCTACACCGCCACCGTGGGTGCTCCGGTCACCGGTAGCCCAGTGGTGGTCAGCCTGGCCAACGGGCAGACCATCACCATCCCGATCGGCCAGAGTTCCGGCACCGCCACCGGAGTCGTGAGCAACGATGTCTACCAGGGGCACGCCCCGGTCACCAACAACATCACCGCCGTCAGCGGCGGCAACTATGAAAACCTGGTCGCCAATACCGCCACGGTCAGCACTACGGTCACCGATGTTCAGGACACCACCACAGTGACGCTGACAGCCACGCCGTCCGTGGCCGAGGGCGGGACCATCCTCTACACGGCCAGCGTCGGTGCTCCCGTCACCGGCAGCCCGGTCGTGGTAACGCTGGCCAACGGCCAGAGCATCACCATTCCGGTTGGCCAAAACTCCGGTACGGCCACCGACGCCGTCAGCAACGATGTCTATCAGGGCCATGCCTCGGTCACCAACAGCATCAGCAACGTTTCCGGCGGCAATTACGAGAGTCTGGTCGCAGACAAGACCCAGGTCAGCACCAGCGTCACCGATGTGACTGACACCACCACGGTCACCCTGACGGCCACGCCATCCGTGTCCGAGGGCGGAACTATCACCTACACGGCCAGCGTAGGCGCACCGGTCACCGGCAGCCCAGTGGTGGTCACGCTGACCAATGGCCAGACCATCACCATTGCCGTCGGCCAAAGCTCAGGCACCGCAACTAGCGCGGTGAGCAACGACGTCTATCAGGGCCATGCGGCCGTCAGCAATAGCATCAGCAACGTCAGCGGCGGCAACTATGAGAATCTGGTGGCCGACAAATCCCAGGTCAGTACCAGCGTCACGGATGTGACCGACACTACCACCGTAACGTTGACGGCCACGCCGTCCGTGACCGAAGGCGGCACCATCCTCTACACGGCTACCCTGGGAGCCCCGGTCACCGGTAGCCCGGTCGTAGTCACCCTGACCAATGGCCAGACCATCACCATCCCGGTCGGCCAGAGTTCAGGAACCGCCACCGGCGCAGTCAGCAATGATGTCTACCAGGGCCACGCGCCAGTCACCAACAGCATCAGCTACGTGTCTGGCGGTAACTACGAGAACCTGGTGGCTGACAAAACAGTGGTCAGCACCAGCGTCACCGACGTGCAGGACACCACCACCGTCTCGCTGTCGGCGACCCCGAGTGTGGCCGAAGGCGGCCAGATCGTTTACACCGCGACCCTGACCAACGCCGCGCAGTCGCCAGTGACCGTCACCCTGAACAACGGCCAGACCATCACCATCGCCGCTAACCAGACCTCCGGCAGCGTCAGCGTCGCTACGCACGGCGATAACCCCTACCTCGATGCCGGCCAGGTCAGCGCCCGTATTACCAATGCATCGGGCGGCAACTTTGAGAATCTGGCGGTCAACAGCACGCCAGCGGTGACCAATATCACCGATACCGTCGACACCTCGACTGTCAGCCTCACTGCCACGCCATCGGTGGCCGAAGGCGGGACCATTGTCTACACGGCCACGGTGACCGCACCGGTTACGGGCTCTGCGGTGGTGGTCACCCTGGCCAACGGCCAGAGCATCACCATTCCGGTCGGCCAGAGTTCAGGGACCGCAACGGCCGCCGTCAGCAACGATGTGTATCAGGGCCATGCGGCCGTCACCAATAGCATCAGCAACGTCACTGGCGGCAACTACGAGAACCTGGTCGCCGACAAGTCCCAGGTCAGCACCAGCGTCACTGACGTTCAGGACACCACGACGGTCTCACTGTCGGCGACGCCAAGCGTGGCTGAAGGTGGCCAGATCGTTTACACCGCGACTCTGACCAACGCCGCGCAGTCTCCAGTGACCGTCACCCTGAGCAACGGCCAGACCATCACCATCGCCGCTAACCAGATTTCCGGCAGCGTCAGCGTTGCTACCCATGGCGATAACCCGTACCTGGATGCCGGTCAGGTCAGCGCCCGCATCACCAACGCCACGGGGGGCAACTTTGAGAATTTGGCGGTCAACAGCACGCCAGCAGTGACCAGTGTCACCGATACCATCGACACCTCGACCGTGAGCCTGACCGCCACACCATCGGTGGCCGAAGGCGGGACCATTGTCTACACCGCGACAGTGACCGCACCGGTTACGGGCTCTGCGGTGGTAGTAACCCTGGCCAACGGCCAGAGCATCACCATTCCGGTCGGGCAGAGCTCGGGGACCGCTACGGCTGCCGTCAGCAACGATGTGTATCAGGGCCATGCAGCCGTCACCAATAGCATCAGCAATGTCAGTGGTGGCAACTACGAGAACCTGGTCGCCGACAAGTCACAAGTCAGCACCAGCGTCACCGATGTGACTGACACCACCACCGTCACCCTGACGGCCACGCCATCCGTGGCCGAGGGCGGCAGCATCGTCTACACCGCAACCCTGACCAATGCCGCGCAGTCGCCAGTGACCGTCACCCTGAGCAACGGCCAGACCATCACCATCGCCGCCAACCAGACCTCCGGCAGCATCAGCGTTGCCACACACGGCGATAACCCCTACCTCGATGCCGGCCAGGTCAGCACCCGCATCACCAACGCCACGGGGGGCAACTTTGAGAATTTGGCGGTCAACAGCACGCCAGCAGTGACCAGTGTCACCGATACCATCGACACCTCGACCGTGAGCCTGACCGCCACACCATCGGTGGCCGAAGGCGGGACCATTGTCTACACCGCGACAGTGACCGCACCGGTTACGGGCTCTGCGGTGGTAGTAACCCTGGCCAACGGCCAGAGCATCACCATTCCGGTCGGGCAGAGCTCGGGGACCGCTACGGCTGCCGTCAGCAACGATGTGTATCAGGGCCATGCAGCCGTCACCAATAGCATCAGCAATGTCAGTGGTGGCAACTACGAGAACCTGGTCGCCGACAAGTCACAAGTCAGCACCAGCGTCACCGATGTGACTGACACCACCACCGTAACGTTGACGGCCACGCCGTCAGTGACCGAAGGCGGCACCATCCTCTACACGGCCACCGTGGGCGCACCGGTTACCGGCAGCCCGGTAGTAGTCACCCTCACCAACGGCCAGAGCATCACCATCCCGGTCGGCCAGAGCTCGGGGACCGCTACGGCTGCCGTCAGCAACGATGTGTATCAGGGCCATGCAGCCGTCACCAATAGCATCAGCAACGTCAGTGATGGCAACTACGAGAACCTGGTCGCCGACAAGTCCCAAGTCAGCACCAGCGTCACCGATGTGACCGACACCACCACAGTCACCCTGACGGCTACACCATCCGTGGCCGAAGGCGGCACCATTCTCTACACGGCCACCGTGGGTGCACCGGTCACTGGCTCTGCCGTCGTGGTCACCTTGGCCAACGGCCAGAGCATCACCATTCCGGTGGGCCAGAGTTCCGGCACCGCCACCGCAGCAGTCTTCAACGACGTCTACCAAGGCCATCCTGCGGTCAGCAACAGCATTACCAATGTGACAGGCGGCAATTATGAGAACCTGGTCGCCGACAAATCCCAGGTCAGCACCAGCGTCACCGATGTGACCGACACCACCACAGTCACCCTGACGGCTACGCCATCCGTGGCCGAAGGCGGCACTATCCTCTACACGGCCACCGTGGGTGCACCGGTCACCGGCAGTCCGGTCGTGATCACGCTGACCAATGGCCAGACCATCACCATTCCGGTCGGCCAGAGCAGCGGCACGGCCACCGGTGCCGTCAGCAACGATGTCTATCAGGGCCATGCGGCCGTCACCAACAGCATCAGCAACGTCACTGGCGGCAACTACGAGAATCTGGTTGCTGACAAATCCCAGGTCAGCACCAGCGTCACTGACGTGCAGGACACCACGACGGTCTCGCTGTTGGCGACCCCGAGCGTGGCCGAAGGTGGCCAGATCGTTTACACCGCGACGCTGACCAACGCCGCGCAGTCTCCAGTGACCGTTACCCTGAGCAACGGCCAGATCATCACCATCGGCGCCAACCAGACATCTGGCAGCGTCAACGTTGCTACCCATGGCGATAACCCGTACCTGGATGCCGGTCAGGTCAGCGCGCGCATCACCAACGCCACGGGGGGCAACTTTGAGAATTTGGCGGTCAACAGCACCCCAGCAGTGACCAATGTCACCGATACCGTCGACACCTCGACTGTCAGCCTCACCGCTACGCCATCGGTGGCCGAAGGCGGGACCATTGTCTACACCGCCACGGTCACCGCACCGGTCACCGGTTCTGCCGTCGTGGTCACCTTGGCCAACGGCCAGACCATCACCATTCCGGTCGGGCAGAGCTCGGGGACTGCAACGGTCGCCGTCAGCAACGATGTGTATCAGGGCCATGCGGCCGTCACCAATAGCATCAGCAATGTCAGTGGCGGCAACTACGAGAATCTGGTGGCCGACAAGTCCCAAGTCAGCACCAGCGTCACCGATGTGACTGACACTACCACCGTAACCTTGACGGCCACGCCGTCTGTGACCGAAGGCAGCACAATCCTCTACACCGCCACCGTAGGTGCGCCGGTCACCGGCAGCCCAGTGGTGGTCAGCCTGACCAATGGCCAGACCATCACCATCCCGGTCGGCCAGAGCTCGGGGACCGCTACGGCTGCCGTCAGCAACGATGTGTATCAGGGCCATGCGGCCGTCACCAATAGCATCAGCAATGTCAGTGGCGGCAACTACGAGAATCTGGTGGCCGACAAGTCTCAAGTCAGCACCAGCGTCACCGATGTGACCGACACCACCACGGTCACCCTGACGGCCACGCCATCCGTGACCGAAGGCGGCACCATTCTCTACACGGCCACCGTGGGGGCACCGGTCACCGGCAGCCCAGTGGTGGTCAGCCTGACCAATGGCCAGACCATCACTATCCCGGTCGGCCAGAGCTCCGGCACGGCCACCGGTGCCGTCAGCAACGATGTCTATCAGGGCCATGCCCCGGTCACCAACAGCATCAGCAATGTGTCCGGTGGTAATTACGAAAACCTGGTGGCTGACAAGACGACGGTCAGCACCAGCGTCACCGACGTGCAGGACACCACCACGGTCTCGCTGTCGGCGACCCCGAGCGTGGCTGAAGGTGGCCAGATCGTTTACACCGCCACCCTGACCAGCGCCGCGCAGTCGCCGGTGACCGTTACCCTGAGCAACGGCCAGACCATCACCATCGCTGCCAACCAGACCTCCGGCAGCATCAGCGTCGCCACCCACGGCGATAACCCCTACCTCGACGCCGGCCAGGTCAGCGCCCGCATCACCAATGCCTCTGGCGGTAACTTCGAAAACCTGGCGATCAACAGCACGCCAGCGGTGACCAATGTCACCGATACCGTCGACACCTCGACTGTCAGCCTCACCGCTACGCCATCAGTGGCTGAAGGTGGAACCATCGTCTACACCGCCACGGTCACCGCACCGGTCACGGGTAATGCCGTCGTAGTCACCCTGGCCAACGGCCAGAGCATCACCATTCCGGTCGGCCAGAGCTCGGGTACCGCTACGGCTACCGTGAGCAACGATGTCTATCAGGGCCATGCGGCCGTCACCAATAGCATCAGCAACGTCAGTGGTGGCAACTACGAGAACCTGGTTGCGGATAAAACCCAGGTCAGCACCAGCGTCACCGACACTATCGACACATCGACCGTGACGCTGACGGCGACACCTTCGGTCGCCGAGGGCAGTACCATCGTTTACACCGCAACCGTCAGCGCACCTGTCACCGGCAGCCCAGTGGTCGTCACGCTGACCAATGGCCAGACCATCACCATCCCGGTCGGCCAAAGTTCAGGAACCGCCACCGGTGCCGTCAGCAATGATGTCTATCAGGGCCATGCCCCGGTCACCAACAGCATCAGCAATGTGTCCGGTGGCAATTACGAAAACCTGGTGGCTGACAAAACGACGGTCAGCACCAGCGTCACGGATGTCCAGGACACCACCACAGTAACCTTGACCGCCACGCCAAGCGTGGCCGAGGGCGGCACGATCACCTACACCGCTACCCTGGGAGCCCCGGTCACCGGTAGCCCGGTCGTAGTCACCCTGACCAATGGCCAGACCATCACCATCCCGGTCGGCCAAAGTTCAGGAACCGCCACCGGCGCAGTCAGCAATGATGTCTACCAGGGCCACGCGCCAGTCACCAACAGCATCAGCAACGTGTCGGGCGGCAACTACGAGAACCTGGTCGCCGACAAGTCCCAGGTCAGCACCAGCGTCACCGACCTTCAGGACACCACGACGGTCTCACTGTCGGCGACGCCGAGCGTGGCCGAAGGTGGCCAGATCGTTTACACCGCGACCCTGACCAACGCCGCGCAGTCTCCGGTGACCGTCACCCTGAGCAACGGCCAGACCATCACCATCGGCGCCAACCAGACCTCCGGCAGCGTCAGCGTCGCCACGCACGGCGATAACCCCTACCTCGATGCCGGCCAGGTCAGCACCCGCATCACCAACGCCACGGGGGGCAACTTTGAGAATCTGGCGGTCAACAGCACCCCAGCGGTGACCAATGTCAGCGATACCATCGACACTTCGACCGTCACGCTGACCGCCACACCGTCGGTGGCCGAGGGCGGCACCATCGTTTACACCGCAACCGTCAGTGCCGCTGTGACCGGCAGCCCAGTGACGGTGACCTTGGCCAATGGCCAGACCATCACCATCCCGGTCGGCCAGATCTCAGGCTCCGCAACGGGCAGCGTGACCAACGATGTCTATCAGGGGCATGCGCCGGTCACCAACAGCATCACCGCCGTCAGCGGTGGCAACTACGAAAACCTGGTGGCCAACCAGACGCCGGTCAGCACCAGCGTCACCGATGTGCAGGACACGACAACCGTCACCCTGACGGCCACGCCATCCGTGGCCGAGGCCGGCACGATCACCTACACGGCAACCGTCGGCGCGCCGGTTACTGGCAGCGCTGTGACAGTGACCCTGGCCAACGGCCAGACCATCACCATTCCAGTTGGCCAGAGCTCCGGCACCGCCACCGCCAGTGTGACCAACGACGTCTATCTGGGCCACGCTCCGGTCACCAACAGCATCACCAACGTGTCCGGCGGCAGCTACGAAAACCTGGTCGCTAACACCGCCAGCGTCAGCACCGCGGTCAGCGATGTGCAGGACACCACCACCGTGACCCTGAGCGCCACGCCATCGGTGGCCGAGGGTGGCACCATCGTTTACACCGCCACCGTCAGTGCTGCGGTCACCGTGACCCCGGTGATCGTGACCCTGACCAATGGCCAGACCATCACCATTCCGGTCGGCCAGAGCTCCGGCAGCGCCACAGCTGCCGTGACCAATGATGTGTATCAGGGCCATGCCGCCGTCACCAACGGCATCAGCAGCGTTTCCGGTGGCAGCTACGAGAACCTGGTGGCGAACAAGGCCGTGCTCAGCACCAATGTCACCGATGTGCAGGACACCACCACTGTCACCCTGACCGCCACCCCCACCGTGGCCGAGGGCGGCCAGATCGTCTACACCGCGACCCTTACCAACCCGGCACAGACCGCCGTCACCGTGACCTTGAGCAACGGCCAGACCATCAGCATCGGCGCCAACCAGTCTTCCGGCAGCGTCACCGTGGCCGCACCTGCCGATGACGTCTACCTCGACGCGACCACGGTCAGCACCACCATCACCAACGCCACCGGCGGCAACTTCGAAAGCCTGGTGGTGAACCCGGCGCCAGCGGTCACCGCCGTGACCGATACGTTGAACACCACCACCCTCGGCATCACCGGCTCCGCCACCGTGGCCGAGGGCAACAACGCCACCTACACCCTGACCCTGAGCAATCCACCGCAGACCGATGTGGTGGTCAAATTGAGCTACAGCGGCACCGCCACCAACGGCGTCGACTACACCGGCGTGGCCACGGTGACCATCAAGGCCAACAGCAACCAGGCAACCTTCACCCTCCCGACCATCAAGGACAACGTCACCGAAGGCACCGAGCAGTTCACCATCAAGATCGATTCGGCCACCGGCGGCAACTTCGAGGGGCTGGCGGTCAGCAGCACCGCGGGCAGCATCACCACCCAGCTGTACGAACCTGCCCCGGTGCTGGACCTCGACGCCAACGACTCCAGCGGCAAGACCGGTGCAGATTTCCAGACGACCTTCACCGAAAACGGCAGCGGCAACTCGATCAGTGACCTGGATATCTCCATCACCGACTTCGACAGCACACAGATGGCCGGCGCCACAGTCACCCTGACCAACGCCCAGGCCGGCGATGCACTGAACCTGGGCAGCAGCGTCAACGGCATTACCATTACCTCCAGCGTGACCGCCGGCAAGGTGGTGCTGACCCTGACAGGCAACGCCTCGCTGGCCGACTACATGCAGGCGATCAAGAACATCACCTTCGTCAACACCAGCGAAGACCCAAGCACCACGCCGCGGATCATCACGGTCACGGTCACCGACGGGGTCAATGTGTCCAATACCGCGACCACCACGGTCAACGTGGTGGCGGTCAACGATGCCCCTGTATCCACCGGGGGTGTCGTCACCGGTGTCGAGGACACCGCACTGGTGCTGAACTGGAGCAACTTCAACGTCACCGACGTCGACAGCCCCACCTCGAGCCTGGGCGTGACCATCACCCAGCTGCCGACCCTTGGCACACTGCAGTACAACAACGGCACCGCCTGGGTGAACGTGACGGTCAACCAGACCGTGAGCCAGGCCGATATCGCTGCCGGCAAGCTCAAGTTCGTGCCGCTGGCCAATCAGTCGGGCATTGACGGCTATGGCGGCACTGGCGTGGGCAACAACCAGGCTGATTATGCGCAGATCAAGTTCAAGCCCACTGACGGCATGACCCCGGGTACTGAGACCACGCTGAAGGTGGACATCACGCCGGTCGCCGACGCCCCGACCCTGAGCATCGGCAGCAACAACGTCAATTCGCTGGGCCTGACCAAGGAAACCTGGACTACCCTCACCGGCCTGGGCAACAACGGCAACGGCATAACCGGCGATGCGCTGAAGACGGTATTCACCAACTCGGGCACCGCCACCAAGTCCGAGACCACCACCAATGTGCAGTCCGACGCCAGCGTTGCGGCCCAAAGCGGTTCGAAGACGTCCGGCCTGGTGTTCCTGGAAGCCGGCAAGACCTACACCTTCAGCGGCAGCGCCGATGACAGCCTGCTGGTGAACATTGGCGGCAAGAACGTGGTCACCGCCACCTGGGGCGCTGGCGGCACAGTGTCAGGTACTTACACGCCCACTACCAGTGGCTACTACACCCTGGAGATCTACCACGCCAACCAGGCGGGCCCTGGCAGCTATGACGTCAATATCAAGGTTGGCAGCGGTACGGTGGGCGACTTCAACAGCACCAGCATCGCGATGTACCCGAACGTCACCGCCCTGGCCAACGCCGGTGTCACGCTGTCCGACCTGCATGGCAGCAGCGGCCAGGGCTACTACGATGGCTACAAGCTCAACGAAGGGCCGGAGAACGGCAGCGTCAAGCTGGTGGGCATCAGCAGCAGCCTGACCGACACAGACGGCTCCGAGGCCCTGAGCGTCAAGCTGGGAGGCATCCCGGCGGGCTCGGTGATCAGCGACAGCGCCGGGCATAGCGCTACCGTGGGGACCACGGCAGTCGACGTCAGCGGCTGGACCCTGAGCAGCCTGACGATCAAGACACCGTCCTATTACAGCGGCCAGTTCGATGTGAAGGTCACTTCGACGTCCACCGAGTCGGTCGGCGGCAGCTTTGCCACCACCGAGGGCACGCTCAAGGTCACGGTGTACCCGGACACCTACACCACCTCCCAATTGACCACCGCCAACGACAGCACAACCGGCACCTACGGCGACGACATCATCATCGCCGACACCGCCGGCCTGCACATGGCCGCCGGCACCAACTACAACCTCGCCTTCATCGTCGACACCTCGGGCAGCATGAGCACCACCGGCATCGAGGCAACCAAGGCATCGCTGGCCACCACGTTCCAGGCGTTGCTGGCGGATGCCAAGGCCACCGGGGTCGGCACGGTGAATGTGCTGCTGGTGGACTTCGGCACTCAGGTCAAGAGCACCGTGGCGGTCACCCTCAACGATGCCGGCCTCAAGACCCTGCTCAATGCCCTGAGCGGCATGAGCGCGGACGGCGGCACCAACTACGAGGACGCCTTCAAGACCACGGCCAACTGGTTCCAGAGCCTGAAGAACGCCGGCGTCACCGGCACCAACCAGACTTACTTCCTCACCGATGGCCAGCCGACCTACTACCAGACCGGCGAGCAGACCAACCCGGCCCTGGCCAACAGCTCGGTCAAGCTCGACACGCTGCTAAGCAACATCAGCTACAAGATGGGCGACACCCTGACCAACTATCAGCTGGACACCAGCAACCGGGTGTCGATCGACGCCACCGGCAAGCTCACCGCCGAAACCCGCAGCTTCGACCTGCTGAGCCTGAGCTACAAGTGGAGTGCCGTGACCACCGGCCTGATCCACGCCGAAGGCAACGGCGGCTACGAGCTGTCGAAACTGGCCGGCACCGGCAGCAGCACGACCAGCGACACCCTGACCAACGCCACCTCCAGCTTTGCGCTGCTCTCGGCACTGTCGTCGGTCGAGGCCGTCGGCGTCGGCACGGGCATCAGCAGCACCGACCTGAAGCCGTTCGACAGCGACGGCGTACCGCAGGTCAACGTCGACCCGACCAAGATCACCGATGCGATCCTCGGCCACACCGACCAGACCATTGCCGGTGCCGATACGATCAACGGCGGCGATGGCCACGACATCATCTTCGGCGACCTGGTGAGTTTCGACTCGATACCCGGTAGCGGCATCGAAGCCGTGCAGGCCTTCGTCGCGACCAAGCTGGGCGTGGACGCGAGCCTGGTGGATGCCAAGGTGATGCACCAGTACATCTCCGAGCATTACACCGACTTCGACCTGTCGCGCACCAACGACGGCGCCGACACCCTGATGGGCGGGGGCGGCAACGACATCATCTTTGGCCAGGGTGGCAACGACTACATCGACGGTGGCAAGGGCAATGACATCCTGCTCGGCGGCACCGGCAACGACACCTTGCTCGGTGGCGAAGGCAACGACCTGCTGTTTGGCGGGGCTGGCAACGACACCCTGATCGGCGGCAAGGGCAACGACATTCTCAGCGGTGGCGCTGGCGCCGATACCTTCGTGTGGAAAGCCGGCGACATCGGCCAAGACGTGATCAAGGACTTCAAGCTGAGCGAAGGCGACCGCCTCGACCTGACCGACCTGCTGCAAGGTGAACGCGGCACGACCATCGACAACTACCTGAAGATCACCACCGTGGGTGGCGAATCGACCCTGCAGATCAGTACCGAGGGCAAGCTCAACGCTGCCGGTGGCCTGGCCAACGCCGATGTCAGTATCAAGCTGGAGGGGGTGGACTGGTCGCACACCTCGATCAACTCGTTGATCAGCGGCGCCGACCCGACCATCAAGATCGACAACAACAACAGCTGATGGGCAGGCGCAGCTGGGCAAAGTTGCCTATGCTGCGCCAGAGCCGACCCTTGAGGATTCAACGTGACGAGGATGGACGCCATGTTCTATGTGCAACGCGACGGCGAGGGGCAGTTGGCGCGGGTAGAAGCCGCGCCCTACGCCGAGTACACGGAAATCCTGCCCGCCGACCATGCGGAGATTCAGGAATGGTTCGCCGACGATGTCGTCGAGAACAGCCTCAAGCAACTCAAGCAGAGCGATCTGGACATGATTCGCGTGCTCGAAGACCTGATCGAGGTGCTGACCACCAAGGGTGTGATCAGTATCACCGACCTGCCTGCCGGAGCCCAGGCCAAGCTGCTCAACCGCTCGACGGCGCGCAAGGCGCTGGGTAGCCTGAACAACCTGATTGAAGATGATGAAGCAGGCGGCTTGATCTGAGGTCAGCGCCAGGGCGCAGGCTCACCAGACAACTGGCCCTGGATCCCTTCGATGCCCATTTCCCGCAGCACCTGCCGCTCGCCTTCGGTTTCGACGCGTTCGGCGATCAAGGGCAGGTCAATGCTGTGCGCTGCTCGCTGGATTGCTTCGATGAACAGGCGCTTGTGTTGCTCCTGGTCGATGTTGCGTATGTAACTGCCATCGATCTTCAGATACGCCAGGCCCAGATGCGCCAGGTTGCCGATCATGCTGAAGCGGCCACCAAAGCGCTGCAAAGCCAGACCAAAACCTAACCCGCGCAGGCGCCGGGTCAACTGTTCCAGCACGGCCTGCTCTGGCAGCTGCTCCTCACCGATCTCGAAGATCAACCGCGCCCCTAGCGACGTGTTCTGGCTCAGCAATTCAAAGACCCGTTGCAAGGCCTTGGGGTCGGCCAGGGTCGCGGCGGACAAGTTCAAAGCCAGCACCTGGTCGTGAATGCGCAGGTGCGCAAGCACTTTTTCCAGTACCAGCTGGTCCAGCCGCGACATCCAGCCAAAGCGTTCCAGCCAAGGCAGGAAGCGGCCCGCGGGTAGAGCCTCGCCCTGCTCGTCGAGCAGCCGCGAGATCACCTTGTAGTGGAGTACCCGTTGAGTGGCTTGAGCCTGCACCACGGGCTGGAAGAACAGCTCGAAGCGCCCTTTGACGAACGCATCGTCCAGGCGCATATGCCACTCGTGCTGACTGTCGCCAGCAACGGCAGCCGCGCCCTGCTCCAGGCAGACCCAACCCGGTGTCGGCTGATTCTCGGCTCGCGCCAGGGCCTCATCGGCCAGTTTGAGTAGCGCCTGCGGCGCATCACCTGGGTTGAAGGGTGCCAGGCCAATGCAGGCGACCGGGGAGATATCACTGGCACCGGTTTCGTGCAGGCTCTGCAGTGCCGCCTCAAGGGCCTGGGCAAGTCGCACAGCGTCTTCATGGACCATACCGGGTGCCAGGACGGCAAACTCACCGCCACGGCTGCGTGAGATCAGATTGTTGGTTTCCGGGAAGGTGGCGCAGGTGCGCCGCAGCTGCTCCCCCACCGCTTGCAGCAGCTGGTCAGTGCGCTGGCCACCGAGACGCGCATTGAGCCCTGCCAGCCCCTGCACACGCAGCAACAGCAGGTAACCAGCACGGGCCTCTTCCAGATTGCTGACGCGGGCGTTTAGCTGCATCTCGAAGTAACGTCGGTTCGACAGCCCGGTCAGGCTGTCCTGATAAGACTCAGCTCGCAACCGCTCACTGCGCTCGGCCTGCTCGCTGAACAACGCCTTGAGCTTTGCGACCATTTGGTTCATTGCCTGCACTACCCGGCGCAGTTCTGGCGTGCGCGGCTCCGGGAGGCTGAGAAACTCACGCCGGGCAATGGCCTGGGACTGTTCAACCATCGCATCCAACGGGCGCAATTGCCGGCGCAGCAGCAATGCGCCCAGCACCGCACTGGCAGCACCGCACAACAGCAGCCAGCCCAGGCTGCCCAGTGCGCTCTGCCAGAGCTTGCCGATGGCAAACATCGGGTGGCTGATCACCTCGACCCGCGCGGCCTGTTGCCAGCCACGGCTGACGATGGCATCACCGCCAGCTGCTTCCAGGCCGATCAGGTGGATGAACCAGGCAGGTACGCCGCCTGGGTCGGGCTCGGCGTGGCGCTCCACCAGCACGGCGTTGGAGCCCAGGTCGATGACCTTGATGCTGGCATAGTAACCGCTGTCGAAGATCGAGCTGACCATCAGCTCTACCATGGCCGGGTCATCGATATTAGGGGTCAGTGACAACGCCAACGCGGTGGCAGCGTCCTGGGCATGTGAGCGCAACTGGTTGACGTACTGGTTGCGCGAGCTTTCCAGGCTGACCATGAAGCTGCCACTGAAGGCGACTACCAGGAACAGACAAATGGCCAACAGCAGTTGTTTGAACAGTGACATCTGCGCTCCTTCAGTAGACCGGTTCGGCCGGGAACCCTTCGGCCTGCATTTTCTTCAACACGTCCTGCCAGCGTGACAGGCGCTTGGTGTCGCCAACCTTCTTGTTGCCTGAGGCGCCGGTCAGCCACAAACCCTCGCCATTGAAGGCGTAAACCGGGAGCAGATCGGTGCGTTGGCTGGCCGGTTTGATTGCGTCCATCAAGCTGTCGAGCACCAATGGCTGTGCCTGTGGAGTTGAATAATAGGTCAGGACCATGTGCGCACGGTTCTGGCGCAGGGCTTTGACATAAGTGATGCGCAGCTTCTCAGCGGCAATGCCCATGCGGCGCAGGCTGAAGTACTTGGCAATGGCGTAGTCCTCGCAATCGCCGGCGCCCTTGATCAGGGCCTGGATTGGCGTGGCCCAATAGTCGACTTCATGCCACAGGTCGATGTCTTCGACATAACGCAACTGCTGATTGATGAACAGGTTGACCACCTGCAGGCGCTGCAGCTCGGTACCTTGGCTCTGGGTGGCCATCAGGTTCTGCCAGGCATCGATGCGTGCCTTTCCCGCCCCTAGCGGGCCGTACAGGGCCTGGGACTTGCGGCTGATCTCGGCGAAATCCCAATCCGCATGCAGGCCGCCAAGCAACAGGCTGCCAAGCAGCAGCGCAAGGCAGACGCGGCGCACGGTGGTTTTGAGCAACCAGGATATCGCCACTGCGAAGCCCTGTTCAGATCAGTCCAGAGCAGCGATGGTGCGGCTTGGCCACTTAAAAGACAATGGCACTGCGAAATCATGTAGCCGATGGTCGGCTGGCTATAACTTTATTGTTAGCGCTTAGTGTGTGTCGCTTCCTTTGCCACTAAAACTCATCCACCATATTTGGGAGCTTGGGCCGCTCGCTCCGTCGCGGGCGCAGGTTTGACAAGCCCCCTTGCCTGTTACTAGTGTCATTGGATCCAACTCTTTGTCGTCGAGGCACACTTCGCTTGGCCGAGAAAATCAAACTCAGTAACGTGCTGGCCAGCGAACAGCTGCCGGCACACCTGGCCCGTGGCGTCATAGAAGAACGCCTGCGCAGCGCCATCCTCGATGGCCGCCTGCCACCTGGCACCGCCGTGCGCCAACAGGAAATCGCCGACTTGTACGGCGTCAGCCGTATGCCGGTGCGCGAAGCACTACGCCAGCTGGAGGCGCAATCACTGCTGAAGGTAGAAATGCACAAGGGTGCAGTGGTCGCACCCTTGATTGGCGAGGACGCCGTCGACACCTACGAACTGCGCGTGCTCCTGGAGAGCGAAGCGTTGCGCCAGTCGATCCCGCTGCTCGATGCCAGCGACATTGCCAGCGCCCGTGGCTACATCCAGCAACTGGAAAACGAAACCAGCCATGCGGAAATCGGCCGCCTTAATAGGCTGTTCCACATGGCGCTCTATGGCAAGGCATCCAACCAGAAACTGCTGCGCCTGATCGAGAATGAGCTGAACGAGGAAGAACGCTTCCTGCGCTTCCATTTGTCTTCCATGGGGCTTGGCAAGCTGACACAGGATGACCATAACGCCCTGGTCGATGCTGCGGCTGACAAACTGGTCGATGAGGCAGTCCGGGTGCTGGAGCAGCACCTGAACAATGGCGCACGGGTGATCAGGAACTACCTGGACAAACAACTCGTCCGCTAGCCCCCAACAAAGGCTACGGCAGCTTGCTTGTAGCCCGGAAAAGAAAAAGCCCCTGTCTGCGCTGCAGACAGGGGCTTTTTGTTTGAATCTTGACGATGACCTACTCTCACATGGGGAAACCCCACACTACCATCGGCGATGCATCGTTTCACTGCTGAGTTCGGGATGGGATCAGGTGGTTCCAATGCTCTATGGTCGTCAAGAAATTCTGTGTGCCGGTTCGTTCTGAGGACGAACCCGCGAAATCTCTGTAGTTCCTACTTAAAGACAAAACCCCTACCTGCATGCGCAGATAGGGGTTTTGCGAAATGAATCTTGACGATGACCTACTCTCACATGGGGAAACCCCACACTACCATCGGCGATGCATCGTTTCACTACTG
>NZ_JBIVHT010000015.1:0-136199 GCF_044749325.1 Pseudomonas sp. NPDC089428 | reverse complement strand
ATACTCACAAGCACCCACACGAATTGCTTGATTCGATTTGTTAAAGAGCGTTTGGTTAAGAGCTTTTCGTCTCAACCGAGGCGCGCATTCTACGCCTTCCTCATTTGCTGTCAAGCGTTTATTTTGAGGTTTTTTCGAAGCTGCTTTCTTTCAAAAGCGTTCAACTTCAACAACTTACCGCCTGCCTCGTTGCGTTCAACGCTGCGAGGAGGCGAATAATACGCGCTTTGAAATCAGAGTCAACACCTTGATCTGAAAAAACTTTCGATCTTCTTCTGCGGCGACCTGGCAACTAAATGCATGAAGCACCGCTCTGTAGAGAAACAACCCGTGGAGCGTAACGGCCATGAGCAATGCCCAGAGCGAGAAGACCCCAGGCCTGTCGGCGGACGAAGAGAAGGAAGTCAGCCTCAACCAGCCGCCGCGGGCCGCGGTATTGCACGAGATCATTCGGGCCCAGGGCGACCTGGAACTGGAGCGCACCCTCGCGGCATTGTGGTGGTCCGCCCTGGCCGCTGGCCTGACCATGGGCCTGTCACTGATGGCCATGGGGCTGTTCTATGCCCGACTGCCTGAAGGTGACAGCGCGCAGGTCATTGCCAGCATCGGCTACAGCGCCGGCTTTCTTGCAGTGATCCTGGCACGCCAGCAATTGTTCACGGAAAACACCCTTACTGCCGTACTCCCCGTCATGACCACGCCTACCCTGGTCAACCTCGGGCGCTTGCTGCGGCTGTGGGGCGTGGTGCTGCTGGGCAATCTGGCGGGCACCTTGCTGGTGGCATGGGTCATGCTCGAACTGCCGATCTTCGACAGCAAGACCGACGTGGCCTTCCTCGAGGTCGGGCGCAAGGTGATGAAGAACGACATCAGCCAGATGTTCGCCAAAGGCATCGTTTCGGGCTGGATGATCGCTACCATGGTCTGGATGATCCCGTCGATGGAGCAGGCCAAGATCTGGATCATCCTGTTGATCACCTACCTGATGGCCCTGGGCGATTTCACCCATATCGTCGTCGGCTCGGTGGAGGTTTCGTACCTGGTGTGGGCCGGCGACGAAACCTGGCGCAGCTTCTGGCTGTCATTCGCCTTGCCGACCCTGGCCGGCAACATCATCGGCGGCAGCTGCATCTTCGCCCTGATCAGCCATGCCCAGGTACGCAGCGACAGCGGCAAACCACCATCGCAACTATTGAAGGAAGAAGAGCATCAGCACCGGGACTGAACTCAGCGCGCCGCCAGCGCCCGTTCGACCGCCCTGCCCCGCTGCCGCGCCGGATGCGGCTGCCACCAGTTCTGCCCCTCGTGAGGTGAATCGATGCTGACCCGCTCCCCCATCTGCGGCGTGCTCAGCCGCACCTGGGCCGCCGCAGCCAGGGAGACGATGCGTTCGAACGGTTCCTGCCAGCCATGGATGGACAGATCGAAGGTGCCGTTATGGATTGGCAGCATCCAGCGCCCGCGCAGATCCAGATGCGCCTGCAGGCTTTGTTCAGGCTGCATGTGGACGTTGGGCCAGGCCACGTTGTAGGCACCGGTCTCGATCAGCGTCAGGTCGAACGGGCCAAAGCGCTCGCCGATTTCGGCAAAACCGGCGAAGTACCCCGTGTCACCGCTGAAGAACACGCGTGTCTGGTCGTCTATCAGCACCCAGGAGGCCCACAAGGTCCGGTTACTGTCGAATAGCCCACGCCCTGAGAAGTGTTGCGCGGGCGTGGCGATGAAACGTACACCCTCCACTTCGGTTTCCTGCCACCAGTCCAGCTGCGTGACCTTGGCCGCAGGCACACCCCACTCGATCAGCAAGTCACCCACCCCGAGCGGGGCCAGAAAACGCTCGGCACGCGGGGCCAATCGGCGTATCGCCTGCTCATCGAGATGGTCGAAATGATCATGAGACAGGATAACCGCCGTCAGCGGCGGCAACTCGTCCAGCCCCAGCGGTGGCGCATGGAAGCGTAGCGGCCCGGCCCATTGCACCGGCGAGGCGCGCTCGGCGAATACCGGGTCGGTGATGAAGTAGCGACCGCGCAGCTTGAGCAATACTGTGGAGTGGCCCAGGCGCCAGAGGCTATGGTCCGGCGCATCGAGCACCTGCTGGCGGGTCATGGGCTGTACGCTGATCGCCGCCGCCGGCCGGGTTTCTGGCGGTTTGCGCAGCAACAGGTACTTGAGGCCGATGCGCAGCTTCTTCAGCGCGCCATCCTGGGGCAGGCTGGCCTGGTTGTGAAAACGTCCGTCCCGCTGCGGCGCCGATTGGTCGCCAGGATTAGCCATGGGAGCCATGAGCAGCAACACTCCAAGCAAGAGGAAAGGCTTCATGGTACCCCACTGGGATCACATCAACCGTGAAATGGCTTGTAAGGTCATTTTTCGTCGATGAAACACTGTTCAACAATATTCACGTGAGTTATGCGATAAACGGAACCCCGGCAGAAGAACAACGACCATGATGGACAATCGCAGCGGCAAGGGACTTTCATTCGTCAAGCGCATCTATCTGCCGCGCGTCATCGGCCTGGGGATCGGCCTGTTCAGCGTAGCCGCTGCCGTGGCGCCGCTATCGCTGCCAGCCTGGGCTTGGGGATTGCTGCTGTTCAATGGCTTGCTCTGGCCGCATGTCGCCTATCAGTGGGCATCGCGCTCGGTGGCGCCTTATCAGGCAGAACAGCGCAACCTGCTGCTGGACTCGCTGCTGGGTGGGTTCTGGACCGCAGCCATGCACTTCAACCCGCTGCCGACCGTGACCGTGCTGTCGATGATGACCATGAACAACGTGGCCGCAGGCGGCAAGCGCCTGATCATTCACGGGGCAATGGCTCAACTGGTCGGCATGCTGCTGGCCAGTGTGCTGCTGGGCACAGGGCTGCAGTTGAATGCCACGCCACTGCAAATCTACGCCTGCCTGCCAATGTTGACCCTGTATCCGCTGGCGCTGGGCTGGGTCTGCTACCGCCTGGCAATCAAACTGGGCGAACACAAGCGACGCTTGAGCGCCCTGAGCCTGACCGACAGCCTGACCGGCCTGCTCAACCACGGCGCCTGGAAAGACCTGCTGCTGCTCAGGTTCCAGGCCTGCCAGCAACAACAGTCGCCAGCCGTGATCGCGCTGATCGACATCGATCACTTCAAGACCATCAACGACACCTTTGGCCATGTGGTCGGCGATTGCGTGCTGCGCCAGATGAGCGAGGAGCTCAAGCGCAACCTGCGTGAAACCGACCAGGCCGGGCGCTATGGCGGCGATGAGTTCTGCGTGATCCTCCCTGCCTCCAGCGAGGCCCAGGCCTGCCAGGCCATGGAGCGCCTGCGCGAACGGGTCGCCAGCTACCGCAATCCGCAACTGCCGCATCTGCGCATCAGCCTGAGCATCGGCCTGGCGTCCTTCCACACCGACCTGCAGTCCCCCGAGCACTGGCTGGAACAGGCCGACAAGGCCCTGTACAGCGCCAAGCGCCGCGGGCGCGACCAGGTCAATTTTGCCCAAGGCGAAGCCACCCCGCTCAGGCTGGCCTATCCTGACTGAACCTCCTTGCTGATTGACCGGCGGGGGACTGCAGTCATCAAGGAGTTGTCGCGCATGGCCAGGACCGCCAGCCCTCCCCCACGCCTTCAGGTCCGCCGCCTGATCGGCGTTTTCTGCGTAGTCTTCGGCCTCGCTTGCCTGGTCACCCTGGGTGCACTGTTCAACATCGCGGCCACCCTCGACCAGCAGGAGCAGCAACGCAGTGCCTTCCATGCCACCCAGGCGCTGGAGCAACGCCTGCTGGCCTCGCGGCAGTTTCTGTCGAGCTACGCCGTGTGGGACGCGGCCTTCGAGCACCTGGCTGGCAAGGTCGACTGGCAGTGGGCATATGCAGAAAAGAACGTCGGGGAATCGCTCTACAGCGCCAGCGGTTACGAAGGGGTATTCGTGGTCGAAGACCAGCGCACCACCTACGCGCTGTTCAAGGGTGCGCCTACCGAGGCCGCTGCGGGCAGTTTCATCGATGCCCCCCTGGCTGAAATCATCGCTGCTGCGCGCGCGGCCGCCAGCGCCCGCGAGCAGGTCACCCGTTTCGTCATGTTCAACAACTGGCCAGCGGTACTCAGCGCCGCCGCCGTACGCCCGGACAAGGACGTAACCGCAGCAGAAGTGAGCCAGGCACCGGTCATGCTGTTCGTCGACCAGCTTACCGAGGCCAAACTCGCGCGCCTGGGCAAAGGCGCGGGCCTTGAGCGCATGCATATAGAAAAGATCGAAGAGCACACCCACGGTCACCCGCATATTGCCCTGGGCGATACCGGTTATCGCCTGGCCTGGATCAGCCCGCTGCCTGGGCGACAGCTGCTCTGGGCCGTGTTGCCGCCGTTGCTCTGCGCGCTGCTGATACTGGGCCTGGTCATGCTTTACCTGTTTCGCCTTGCGTTGCGCAGCTCCCGCGCCATCGATCACAGCCTGCAGCGCCTGCAGAAGAGCAATCAGGCCCTGGAAGCCAGCGAGCAGCGTTTTCGCGCAGTGGCTGAGGCGGCCTCCGACTGGATCTGGGAAACCGACCGACAACAACGGCTCACGTACCTGTCCCAGCGTTTCGTCAAAGTGACCGGCGACCCGGTCGAGGCCTGGCTCGGCCAGCCGCTCAATCAGCTGCTCAGCTGTGAAACCACGCCGTTGTCAGCCTGGCTCGATGGGCAGATCGAAACCGATTCGGAACAGCCGGCCAACCTGCGTTGCGCCTACCGCGACCACAACGGCCTGAGCCGCTATTGCCGCATCTCGGCACGGGCCATCCGGCTCGATGGCAAGCACGCCGGCTTTCGCGGTACGGCCAGCGATATCACCGACGAAGTCGAGGCCCATGCGCGCATCCAGCACCTGTCGCTGCACGACCCACTGACCGGCCTTGCCAATCGCAACAAACTGGCCAGGCACCTGGAGCAGGCGCTGCTGCGCGGCAGCGACTCACCGCCGCTGACCTTGCTGCTGCTCGACCTGGACAACTTCAAGCCGATCAACGACTCCCTCGGCCATGCAGCAGGTGATGCGGTGCTGCAGGAAGTGGCCGCCCGCCTGCGCGACACCACGCGCGACGTCGATCTGGTGGCACGCCTGGGCGGTGACGAATTCGTGCTGGTACTGGAAGGCGTGGATAACCGCAGCGAGATCGACCGCCTGTGCCGGCGGCTGATCGAACTGCTGCAGCAACCCATCACCTTTGAAAACCAGCAGCTGCACATCGGCGCCAGCCTCGGCATCGCCCAGACCCGCAGCCAGGGGTTCGATGCCGGCGAGCTGATCCGCTGCGCCGATATCGCCCTGTACCAGGCCAAGGCAGATGGCAAGGGCACCTGGCGCTACTTCGCCGCCGAAATGAACCAGCAGATCCAGTACCGCCGCCAACTGGAAAACGACCTGCGCCGCGCCCTTAAGAACAACGAGTTCGTCATCCATTACCAGCCACGCTACCGCCTCAGCGACCTGCGCATCGTCTCGGTCGAAGCCTTGCTGCGCTGGCAGCACCCACAGGAAGGCCTGCTCGCCCCGGATACCTTCATCCCTCTGGCCGAGCAAAGCGGACTGATCGTCACCCTGGGCCGTTGGGTACTGCGCGAAGCATGCCGCAACGCACTCGACTGGCCAGAGCACCTGCTGGTTTCGGTAAACCTGTCACCTGCGCAATTCATGCGCAGTGACGTGGTCGCCGATGTTCGCGAAATCCTTCTGGAAACCACCTTCCCTGCCCAGCAGCTGGAGCTGGAGATTACCGAGAACGTGATGCTCAACGACATCGAGGGCGCCCTGGGCACCATGCTCGCGCTCAAGGAGCTGGGCGTGCGGCTTAACATGGATGACTTCGGCACGGGGTATTCCTCGCTCGGCTACCTGCGGACCTACCCGTTCGACAGCATCAAGATCGACAAGCGCTTCATCGCCGGCCTGGCCAATAGCACCGGCAGCGACCGCGCCGTGGTGCAGGCGATCATCAACCTGGGGGAAGCAATGGGGCTGACGGTGACGGCCGAGGGCGTGGAGACCGAGCAACAATTGCGTGCGCTGCAGAAGGATCGCTGCCACGAAGTGCAGGGTTACTACCTGAGCCGGCCGTTGGACAAGGCCGGCTTCGAGCAATTGTTGAGGCGCAAGCCTGACGGGTCCGCAGATGCTTTGTAATCCGCAGCTCAGCGCAGCGAGCGCTCAGCCACGATTTCCGGCAGATCACGACGCCGCAGGTAAATGCGCAATGGCTCGCCGATGTTCAGCCGGTCATCCACATGTTGCTCCAGCAACAGCGCCAGGCGCTCCCGGCACAGCGACATGCGCGAGCCCTGTTGCGGCCGCCAGACGAATTCGCTGCAGGGGGTGATGCTGTCATCCGCCACGTCCATGCCGAACGCGTCTTCGGAAAACCGCACGATATGGACACCGCGCTTGCCATGAAAGCCGACAAAGCCATTGAGCTGGTCGGCAGCGCTGCAGATGTCCTGGGAAGTGATGGCCATGACGTAACCTCGCAAATGAACGGAAGTGACGCACGCCAGGCAGGCAACGGTCGCCTCTGTTGGGCGACGCGCAGTGGGCAGCCTAGCTCAAGTGTTCATCGTTGTGCCAAGGTTTTCGTCGTCTGGCATCGGGTCGACCTGCGACGCCAGTAGCCCGCCCAGCCAGCTCATGAACGCCTGGACCCGGCGAGGTACATGCCGTTGCCGGGCATACAACAAGGACACCGGCATGGCCTGAGCCTGCCAGCCGTGCATCACCTCCAGCAGCTCACCACTTGCCAGGTGATGCGCCACACCGACTGCCGGCACCTGGATCAAACCGAGGCCCGCCAGGCAGGCCGCCGAATAGGCCTCGGCATTGTTGACCGTGACCACGCCGGCCATGGGCTGAAAGCACACCCGGCCGGCCTGCATGTATTCAAAGCCCGCGCTGCGCGCACCCAGGTTGCGTACATAGTGGACCAGTCGGTGCTTGCCCAGGTCGTCCAGGCTATGCGGCACGCCGCAACGGTCAAGGTAGGCCGGGCTGGCGCAATTGCGCATGCTCAACTGGCCGACCGGCCGCGCCACGACATCCAGGTCACTCAGCGCACCAATGCGCATGACGCAGTCGAAACCTTCACGTAGCAGGTCGACCTGGCGGTCGGTGCAACTGATCTCCACTTCCAGCCTGGGAAACCGTGACAAAAATTGCGGCAAGGCCGGAATGATTACACGGCGGGCCATCATGGTCGGCATGTCGACCCGCAGGCAGCCGGCCAGCTCGGCATCGTCGGCGCGGAACAGGCTTTCGATCTCGTCCATGCCCGACAGCAGGTCCTTGCTGCGCTCATACAGCAGAGTACCGTCCTGGGTTGCCTGGACGCGCCGCGTGGTGCGGTTGAACAGGCGCGTGCCAAGCAGTTGCTCCAGCGCCCTCACCTGCTCCGACACCGTCGAGCGCGGCAGGCCCAGGCTGTCTGCCGCCAGTGTGAAACTGCTCAGCTCACTGACGCGAACGAACGTGCGCAGCAGGTCCAACTTGTTCATATCCACCCCTACTGTTCGAACCAGACGAACAGTATTTCCGATTCCACTGGATTTAACAGCCACAGCACGATCAATAACCTGTCCTACATCCACCATCCACGAGGGATACGACATGACTCGCAAGATCGCTCTGATCACTGGCGCCAGCCGTGGGCTGGGCCGCAATGCCGCCGAACATCTGGCTGCACGCGGTATCGACATCATCGGCACATACCACAGCAAGGCCGACGAGGCCCAGCGCGTGGCCAAGGCCCTCGAAACGGCTGGAGCCAAGGCTGCCATGCTCCAGCTGGATGTCGGCGACAGCAGCAGCTTCGCCGGCTTTGCCGAGCGACTGGGTACGACCCTGCAACAACACTTTGGCCGTGAGCGCTTCGATTTCCTGGTGAACAATGCCGGTATCGGCCTGAATGTACCGTTCAGTGAAACCAGCGAGGCGCAGTTCGACCAGTTGCTGAACATCCAGTTCAAGGGGCCGTTCTTCCTCACACAGCGGCTGCTGCCATTGCTGGTCGATGGCGGGCGCATCGTCAACATCTCGTCCGGGTTGGCGCGCTTTGCGTTGCCTGGGTATGCCGCCTATGCCGCCATGAAGGGGGCGATGGAGGTTCTGACCCGGTATCAGGCCAAGGAGCTGGGGGCACGCGGCATCCGCGTCAACATCCTTGCCCCGGGGGCGATCGAGACTGACTTTGGTGGCGGCGTGGTGCGCGACAACCAGCAGGTCAACGACTTCATTGCTGGCAATACAGCGCTCGGGCGGGTCGGGTTGCCGGACGATATCGGCGCTGCCATCGCGCTGCTGCTGGAGGAAGGCAATGGCTGGATTACCGGGCAGCGGCTGGAAGTGTCTGGCGGGATGTTCCTTTAAGGCAGAAAAACTTGGGGCCGCTTTGCGGCCCATCGCCGGCAAGCCAGCTCCCACAACGACCGCGCTAACCCGCAGGCATGTGCAGTACTTGTGGGAGCCGCGCTTGTCGTGGCGACGAACCGCATCGATGGGCTGCGAAGCGGCCCTTTGGCCATCACTGTTCTGCCTGATCCTCATGCACCTGCACGCTGGCGGTCATCCCCGCACTCAGGTGAACCCCTTCGGGAATCTGATCCAGCCTGATCCGCACCGGAATCCGTTGCGCCAGCCGCACCCAGTTGAACGTCGGCTCCACAACCGGCAGCAGCTGGCTGTCCGGATTGCTGTTGCTGTCGGTGATGCCGCGGCTGATGCTCTGCACATGCCCCTGCATCGCATCGCCCGCGCCCATCAGCCAGACTTTCACCTCATCGCCAACCCGGATGCGCGGCAGCTTGGTCTCCTCGAAGTAGGCCTGGATGTAGAACGTCGAATCATCCACCAGGGCCATCACCGACTGACCGGTGTTGACATAGTTGCCCTGGGCCAGACGCAGGTTGGTGATATGCCCGCTGCGCGGCGCTCGCACTTCACTGCGCGCCAGGTTGATCTTTGCCACTTGCAACTGGGCTTCGGCCTCATGCAGTTCGCCACGGGCGATGGCGGCGTTGATCTGGGCGTTTTCGCGCAGTTCGGCGCTGATCGCCTCCGGGCCCAGCGCCGTGCGCCGCGCGGCTTCACGCTCACGCAGGTGCAACTGCTGGGCGCGGGTTTCAGCCACCGCGCTGGCCTGCTCGAAGGCCGCCTGGAAACGCTCGCGGTCGATGCTCATCAACAGATCGCCAGCCTTGACCTGCTGGTTGTCCTGCACCTTGAGTTCACGCACCCAGCCAGATACGTCCGGGGCGATCACCACCACATCGGCGCGTACCCGGGCATCACGCGTCCACGGCGTGAGCATGTAGTACTGCCAGAGCTTGAAGCCGGCCAGAACGGCAATGGCGACCACGCACAAGGTCACCAGAATACGGACGACAGCACGCATTGAATCCCTCCTTACAAAGGCCCCAGCAGGCGAACTACCAGGAACAGCACACAAACGAACAACGCCGTGTCGAACAGCGCTTCATGCCATATCCAGCGCCCCAGCGGCGTGGCCTGTACCACCAGGCGCAACGCCCCGGTCAGCGCCAGCGCCATCAGCACATAAATCAGGAACGGGCTGAGCAGCACACCGCCCAGCTCCCACTCACGCAAGCCCATGGGCATCCTCCTGCGCGCGGCACCATTTACCCCAACTTTTCTGCAACTGCAGCACCGCGCCCTGGGCCAGGCGCAACGGGTCGCTGGCCGGCGCCCGTTGCAAGGCGGCGATGAACTGCTCGCTGGCCGTATCCAGGCGCTGCTCGCGGCCAACGGCCGGGCCGTTGGCCAGCACCGCCTCGACCTGCTGCAGGTATTCACGCTCGGCGCCAGCCAATGGCACCTGGGCTACCGCCAGGCACATGCGCAAGTGCACCAGTTCATCTCCGATATCCAGCCCATGCAGGCCATCATCCCAGCGCTTGCGTTCGGTGGCTGGCAGCTCGCTGGCATGCCGGGCCAGTTGCATCAGGCGGTCGGCCATGCGCCCGCCAAACCAGCTGTCGGCACCGCGCAGTTCGCGCCGGGTCAGGCGCACCAGGTCGCTCTGGGTTGCGGCGCGCAGGCGCCGGCCAAGCCAGGCCGGGTGGCGGAACACCAGCAAGCGGAAGGCCAATACCGCAGCACCCACACCCACCAACATGGACAGGGCGCTGTTGAGCATGGTCGCCACACCGAACGTCATGGCGTTGAGCGGCGAGACCAGCACGATGAAATGCAGGCAATAGGAAGTGGCCGTGGCGCCGGTACGCGGGTGGGCCATGCCCAACGCGCCAAAGAACAGCGGCACACCCATGCCCAGGCAGAGCATGGCGAAACTGCTCCACTGCGGCAGGATGATCTGCCCGACCAGAAAAGCTGCGGGGATCGCCAGGAAGATCCCGCGCAAGAAGCTCAGGCCAATCTGCGCGCCGTTCTCCCGGCTGGCGAACAGGCTGCACACCACGCAGGTCAGCACCAGGCCGCCAGGCGCCGACGGCCAGGCGGTGGCCAGCCAGAAGCTGCTCATCACCAGAAAGGCCAAGGCACTGCGTGAACCGAACAACAAGGCCAGCGACCAGTCGCGGTGCGCCGCCAGGCCCTGGGATACATCTTTCGGCGCCCTGCCCGCCTCGACATCGTCCAGGGCCTGGGTGGCAGCCATGGCGTAGTCCAGCAGCAAGGCCATGCGCGCCAGGCAGAAGTGCTCGGCGGAACTGATCTGCTCATCATGGGCCGCGTCCCAGATACGCTGACGCAACACCAGCAAGTTCGGCTGATCGGGCTTGACCAGTTGCGCCCGCACTTCGTCAAGCCAAGGCGCGAGGTGCCCGGCTTCGTGCTCGTCCAGTTGCCGCCACTGCCGACGCACCGAGCGTGAAATACGCAGCAGCACCATGAGTTTCTGGCTCAGCCCACGGATGGCCTTGGCTCGCTGCCGCCCGCGTGGGCCTTCGAACCAGGCATGCTCGCGCTGGGTATCGATGGCGACGATGCGACCCAGGCTGTCCAACAGCCCTTTGCGTGCTTCATCCTCGCCACCCAGCATGGCGCTTGCCGCCTGCAGACCGTTCTGCCAGGCCTGACGGGCTTGCCCGGCAAGCTGCTGCTCGACCCGCATCGGCCAGATCAGGGCGCTGCTGGCGGTGGCGCAGAAGATCCCCAGGCAGATTTCAGTGCACCGCGCCACCGCCTGGTCAAACACCTGCAAGGGATGATTGATGGCGGGCAAGGCAATGATGGCCGCCGTATAGCCAGCCAGGACGAACGAATAGGCCCAGGCACTGCGCAATTGCGTGGAGGCCGCCGTGCACAAGGCCAGCCACAGCGCCAGGGTGATCAGGAACAGCCATGGGGTCTGGGCAAACAGGCCGATGAACACCACCGACATGACCGTGCCGACCAAGGTCCCGGCCAGACGCGCCAGGCCTTTCTGCACCACCATTCCGGACAGCGGCTGGGCGACGATGAACGCGGTCATCAAGGCCCAGGATGGCTGCTCCAGCCCCCAGCGCATGGCCAGCCACAACGCCAGCCCCGCCCCAAGCAATGTCTTGATGGCGAACTTGATGGCGAGGCTGCTGGGTGCGAACAGGGCCTGGAAGGTGATGGGCACGAATCGGACCTTGCGGGGGATGGTGAGTTAAACAATAGACAATGGCGAGCAGGATACTGCGGGATCGAATAATTAGCTAGCTAACCATCTTTATCGGCAAAATACGCAGGCAAAAAAATGGGCGACCGAAGTCGCCCTAAATGCCTTGCGTGCTCGTGAATCCGAAAGGTCAGCGCGGCTTGCGCTTGTGCGAGTCCTTCCAGATGAAAATGCCCAGACCGGCAAAGAATGCAACCATCAACCCGACCGTTACCACGCCCGCGATAACCACATTGTCGAAGAACATGCTGGCCTCCCGATTCGTTTGCCGTTGTCCGATGGATGCAAGGTAACGAATACGGGGGCGGGGAAAATTGATCAGGGTCAATGCTGCCCGGGACCGGGCACGCGAGGCGGGTGCAGGGTTGACCTGCGTCAAGTTTCAGCGCTTCTTGGGCTTGCCCTTGGGCTTCTTTTTCTTCGTTGCGGCAAGTGGCATGGCCTGCTCGAACGCCTGGCGCACTTCGTTCAGGCGTTTTTCCTTGAGGTCATGGATGCGCTTGGCGCGCTCGGCATCGAAGTCGATGAGGTTGTCTTGGCTCATGGGTGGGCTCGACGATCTACAGAGACTTGCATCATGAAGCCAGGCGCTGGCCGTGACCAGCCCCGCGTCAGACTTCGATATCGACCAGCAGGCCCTGGCGCGGGTTCTCGCCCATCAGCGGTGCCACCGGCACGGTGTTGTCGGCATTGACTTCGTCACCCGGCATGGCGCTGTAAAGCTCCGCTTCGTCCTTTTTGTTGCGCCGCTGCTGGCGGCGCTGCTCCTCGCGCAGCAGCAGGACTTGCTCCTGCGGGTCGCGCTGCTGCTTCAGGTCGATGGCACTTTCATTGGACGAAGGCTGCACCGGCACCACCGGCTTGATGTCGGGGGTCTGTTTGACCGGGTCCAGTTGTGAGGTCACCGGGGCGGCACTGAGCGGGATGATCGGCGGCAGCATGGCAGTTCTCCTGTGCCCACTGTATCGGCCGTCCGTTAGCCAGCTTGAGCGTCAAGGGTATGGGTGTGCGGCCGCTCATGGCCGCGTCATGCCAATGTAGACAGAGGTTACTCGGTATCGTCCTCAGGGTCGTCGTCGACCGGCGGGCTGGCTTCGCTCCAGGGCCGCTTGTAGACCTGCTGCCAGACCGAATCCATATGCTCGCGCAGTACCTGCGGCGCATTCTTCAGCGACGCGCTGTCTTCACGCTCGCCGCCGACCGGCTCTTCACCTGCCGGGGTGATCAGCGACTGGCCGGTGATGGTGTAGGCGTTCTGCCCCTCGCGCATTTCAATGGCGATGTCATGCGGATCGATGCCGCCACCGCAGAAGGCGTGGCTGGCCACGGTCACCTCGGCGACACCGTCCTTGTTCAGGTCACTGACGTCACTGACATCGGTATAGAAGTCGACATCCAGGTCCAGCCCGGGGCAGGTGGTTTCCTGCTCGATCTGCCAGCGCGGCTTGAACGCGTCGCGCTCGGCTGTGCGCCCGTAGAGGGTGGCCTTGAGCACCACCTTGTCGACTTCCTGCTCGGATTCGGCATCCACTGCCTGGCCATCGCTGCGGCTGAGCACCAGCAGCCCCTCGCCGTCGCGGTCACGGAAGTGCACGCTCTTGATCGGCGTCTGCACGCCCAGCACTTCGAGCTGCTCGACCGGGATCGCAGGCAGGGTTTCAAAATTTTTCTGTTCGCAGGCGGCCAGCAGCAGCAAGCTGCCCATGGCCAGGGAGGTGTGCAACCAGCGGTGCTTGAGCGGCATATCGGTGCGTAGCCCTCGTCAGCAAGACGGTGATCTGCGATGAAACAGCTAGACTGATGGACTTCTGGTCTATGGTCCGCCCGGCCTATCCGTTAACATAGCCGGCTTTTTCATCGCGGGAGTTCAGGCAGTATGGCGCAGCAGTATCAACCGGGGCAACGCTGGATCAGCGACAGCGAAGCGGAGCTCGGCCTGGGGACCATCCTGGCGCAGGATGGCCGCCTGCTGACCGTGCTCTACCCGGCCACTGGCGACACCCGCCAGTATTCCCTGCGCAATGCGCCGCTGACCCGCGTGCGCTTCTCGCCAGGTGACCAGATCACCCACTTCGAAGGCTGGAAGCTGACCGTGCGCGAAGTCGAGGACATCGACGGGCTGATGGTCTACCACGGCCTGGATGGCCAGAACCAGCCGCGCACCCTGCCGGAAACCCAGCTGTCGAACTTCATCCAGTTCCGCCTGGCCAGCGATCGCCTGTTCGCCGGGCAGATCGACCCGCTGTCGTGGTTCAGCCTGCGTTACAACACCTTGCACCACACCAGCAAGCAGATGCAGTCGTCGCTGTGGGGCCTGGGTGGCTGCCGCGCGCAACCGATCGCCCACCAGTTGCACATCGCCCGCGAAGTCGCCGACCGCAGCGCCCCACGGGTATTGCTGGCCGACGAAGTAGGCCTGGGCAAGACCATCGAGGCCGGCCTGGTGATTCACCGCCAGCTGCTGTCCGGCCGCGCCAGCCGCGTGCTGATCCTGGTTCCGGAAAACCTCCAGCACCAGTGGCTGGTGGAAATGCGCCGGCGCTTCAACCTGCAGGTCGCCTTGTTCGACGCCGAGCGCTTCATCGAAAGCGACGCCAGCAACCCGTTCGAGGATGCCCAACTGGCGCTGGTCGCTCTGGAATGGCTGGTCGATGACGAAAAGGCCCAGGACGCGCTGTTTGCCGCTGGCTGGGACCTGATGGTGGTCGACGAGGCGCACCACCTGGTGTGGCACGAAGACCAGGTCAGCGCCGAGTACGGCCTGGTCGAGCAACTGGCTCAGGTCATCCCGGGCGTGCTGCTGCTGACCGCAACCCCTGAACAACTCGGCCAGGACAGCCACTTTGCCCGCCTGCGCCTGCTCGACCCCAACCGTTTCCATGACCTCGCGGCGTTCCGCGCCGAGAGCGAAAACTACCGCCCGGTGGCCGAGGCCGTGCAGGAGCTGCTTGAAGAAGGCCGCTTGTCTCCCAAGGCCCATGCCACCATTCAAGGCTTCCTCGGCGCCGAAGGCGAAGCCCTGCTGGCGGCGGTCAACGATGGCGATACCCAGGCCAGCGCCCGCCTGATCCGCGAGCTGCTTGACCGCCACGGCACCGGCCGCGTGCTGTTCCGTAACACTCGTGCGGCAGTCCAGGGCTTCCCCGAGCGCCAGCTGCACCCGTATCCGCTGGCCAACCCAGCGCAATACCAGGACCTGCCAGCCGGCGAACACGCCGAGTTGTACCCGGAAGTGGCCTTCCAGGCCCAGGGTGACGTCAGCGATGACGAGCGCTGGTGGCGCTTCGACCCTCGGGTCGACTGGCTGATCGACACACTGAAGATGCTCAAGCGCACCAAGGTCCTGGTGATCTGCGCCCACGCCGAAACCGCCATGGACCTGGAAGACGCCCTGCGCGTGCGCTCCGGCATCCCGGCCACGGTGTTCCACGAAGGCATGAGCATCCTCGAACGCGACCGTGCCGCTGCCTACTTTGCCGACGAGGAATTCGGCGCCCAGGTGCTGATCTGCTCCGAGATCGGCAGTGAAGGCCGTAACTTCCAGTTCGCCCATCACCTGGTGATGTTCGACCTGCCGGCCCACCCGGACCTGCTCGAACAGCGTATCGGCCGTCTCGACCGGATCGGTCAGAAGCACACCATCGAACTGCACATCCCGTACCTGCAGGACAGCCCGCAGGAGCGCCTGTTCCAGTGGTACCACGATGGCCTCAACGCCTTCCTCAATACCTGCCCGACCGGCAACGCCCTGCAGCACCAGTTCGGCCCGCGCCTGCTGCCGATGCTCGAGGGCGGCGACGCCAAGGCCTGGACCGCACTGGTCAGCGAGGCCCGTGGCGAGCGCGAGCGCCTGGAGGCAGAACTGCACAGCGGCCGTGACCGCCTGCTGGAACTCAACTCCGGTGGCGCCGGTGAAGGCCAGGCGCTGGTCGAGGCCATCCTCGAGCAGGACGACCAGTTCGCCTTGCCGATCTACATGGAAACCCTGTTCGACGCCTTCGGCATCGACAGCGAAGACCACTCGGAAAACGCCCTGATCCTCAAGCCGAGCGAGAAAATGCTCGACGCCAGCTTCCCGCTGGGCGACGACGAAGGCGTGACCATCACCTACGACCGTGCCCAGGCCCTGTCACGTGAAGACATGCAGTTCCTGACCTGGGAGCACCCGATGGTCCAGGGCGGCATGGACCTGGTGCTGTCCGGCTCGATGGGCAACACCGCCGTCGCGCTGATCAAGAACAAGGCGCTCAAGCCCGGTACCGTACTGCTTGAACTGCTGTTCGTCAGCGAGGTGGTGGCGCCACGCAGCCTGCAACTGGGCCGCTACCTGCCACCAGCGGCACTGCGCTGCCTGCTCGATGCCAATGGCAACGACCTGGCGTCGCGCGTGGCGTTCGAAACCCTCAATGACCAGCTCGAAAGCGTACCACGTGCCAGCGCCAACAAATTCGTCCAGGCCCAGCGTGACGTGCTGGCCAAGCGCATCAGCGGTGGCGAGGCCAAGGTCATGCCAGTGCACGTCGAGCGCGTGGCCGAGGCACAGCGCCGCCTGGCCGCCGAGGCCGATGAAGAGCTGGCCCGCCTGACCGCACTTCAGGCGGTCAACCCGAGCGTGCGTGACAGCGAGATCGATGCGCTGCGCAAGCAGCGGGAACAGGGCATGGCGATGCTGGACAAGGCCGCCTTGCGGCTTGAAGCCATCCGCGTACTCGTTGCCGGGTAAACTGACAGGCCATACCACCTGGGGGCGCCTTGCGCCCCCGTTCGTTATTACGACTGGCTATCGATTTGAGAACCAAATCATTGAAGCCAAAGTGCCATTACTCAGGAAGGTTTAGCCAGCTGTTTCTATACTGCCCCAGGACAGTCTCCACAGGGCTTGAACGGAGACGAGTGAAAACTCGAGCAAAGGGCAAGCAATGGAATGGCTGGGGCTGCAACTGTTCACCGAGCTGCCGGTTACCGGGCGCATCGTCATCAACTGCCGCCATGAACCGCTACTGGTCCTGATCGCCTTTGCGGTGGCCAGTGCAGCCTGCTTTGCCACCCTCGACATGGCGGAGCGCCAATCCCACAGCGAACACCCCGCCGCGCAACGGCAATGGCGCATGCTCGGTGCCTGCTGCCTGGCAGGCGGTATCTGGGCCATGCACTTCATCAGCATGCTGGCCTTCCAGGCCCCGGTGGAAATGCACTACGACGTGTCGCTGACCGGCCTTTCGCTGCTGATCGCATTGCTGGTGGCCTGGATGGCGATGGCCAGCCTCGACCGCATCCACATGCGTCTGCACCACTACCTGCAAAGCGCCCTGCTCATCGGGCTGGGCATCATCCTGATGCATTTCGTCGGCATGGCTGCGCTGCAGACCGGTGCCCAGCAGTACTACCAGACCAGCCTGCTGCTGGGCAGCGCTGCCATCGCCCTGCTGACCAGCCTGGCTGCCTTGCTGCTGGCCCGTTACTTCCGCAACGGCAGCGGTACCCTGCACCAGACCTTGAAATATGGCGCCAGCCTGCTGATGGCTGGCGGCATCATCGCCACACATTTCACCGCCATGGCTGCCATGACCTTGGTGATTCCGGCTTCTGCTGCCCTGAGCCTGCCATCCGGAGACAACAGCCTGCAGTTGGGGCTGACCGTGGCCTTCATCACCTTGCTGATCAGCGGCAGCAGCATCAGCGCCGCCCTGGCCGACAAGAAGCTGCAAAGCAAGGAGGACGACCTGCGCCGCTACGGTGTGCTGCTCAGCCAACTGGACCAGGCCCGCGCGTCACTGCAGCAGGCAGCTCACTATGATGCCCTGACCAATCTGGTCAACCGCCGCGGTTTCAACCAGATCTTCGCCGAACGCCTGGCGGAACTGGACCCCGGCGAAAGCCGCCTGGCATTGATGTTCCTCGACATCGACCACTTCAAGCGGATCAACGACAGCCTCGGCCACGACGCCGGCGACGAATTGCTCAAGGTGATCGCCAACCACATCAAGGCTGCCACCCGCAGTCACGATCTGGTCGCCCGATTCGGCGGCGACGAGTTTTGCGTTGTCACCAGCCTCAACAACCGCGACGAGGCCCGCCACCTGGCCCAGCGCATCATGCAGCGGATGAAGGATCCGATCGATCTGGGTGGCCGGCGCATGGTCATGACCACCAGCATTGGCATCAGCATTTTCCCTGATGACGGCCTGACGGCTGAAGAATTGCTCAAACATGCCGACCTGGCCCTCTACCAGTCCAAGGGCAGCGGGCGCAACAGCTTGCACTTTTTCAACAGCAGTCTGAAAAGTCATGCCAGCCTGGCACTGCAACTGGAAGAGGAACTGCGCATTGCCCTGCTTGAAGAACGCGGCTTGTGCGTGCATTACCAGCCAATCTTCGACCTGCGCACTGGCCAGGTGGGCAAGCTCGAAGCGTTGGTGCGCTGGCAGCACCCACTGCACGGGCTGATGGGACCTGACCGGTTCATCGGCATCGCCGAAGCCAACGGCCTGATCGTCGACCTCGACCTGTGGGTGTTGCGCCGTGCCTGCCAGGATCTGACCCGGCTTCACCAACATGGTTTTGCCAGCCTCAAGGTCACGGTCAATTGCTCGGCGGTGACCCTGGGGGACGAAAGCCTGCCCAACGAAGTGGAAGTGGCGTTGTTCCAGGCGGGCCTGGCACCTCGCCATCTGGAGCTCGAAGTCACCGAAAATGCCCTGATGGGTGATATCCAGCAGACCGTCGCTCTGCTCAAGCGCATCCGTGGCCAGGGCGTCGGCCTGTCGATCGACGATTTCGGCACCGGCTATTCGTCGCTGGCCTACCTCAAGCGCCTGCCCTTGGACGTGCTGAAGATCGACCGCAGCTTCCTGCAGGATGTGCCCGCCAGCCCCAAGGATCGCGAAATCATCCAGGCCATCATCGCCATGGCCCACACCCTGCACCTGGAAGTGGTCAGCGAAGGCGTCGAAACCGTCGAGCAACACGAATTCCTGGCCAGCAACGGCTGCGATTACCTGCAGGGCTACCTGCTCAGCCGCCCGGTGCCGATGAGCGAACTGCGCCCGCTGCTTGACCAACTCGACCGCCAGGACACGGTTTTCATCCCTTGTTGCGATACAGCTCTACCAGGGTCGCTGGATCTTTTTGCAGATAGCCCTGGCTACCGTGCAGGCGCATCAACTGCGCGGCGAGGCCACTGAGCGGTGTTGCCGCGCCCTGCTCGCGGGAGAGTTTGACAGCACCGTCGAGGTCCTTGAGCAACGTGCGCACATGCCACTTGATCGGTTCGAAACGGCTTTCGGCCATTTGCGGCGCCAGGATCTGCAGCGGCTTCGAATCGGCAAAGCCACCAGCAAGGGCTTCAGCGATCAAGGTGGCGTCGACGCCTGACTGCTCGGCCAGTGCCACCACCTCGGCGATGACCAATGCATTGCAGGCCACGATCATCTGATTGCAGGCCTTGGTAACCTGCCCTGCCCCCACCCCGCCCATGTGCGTCACCCGTTGGCCGAGCACCTGCAGAACCGGGCGCGCACGCTGCAGGTCAGTGGCATCGCCGCCCACCATGATCGCCAAGGTCCCCGCCTCGGCCCCTGGCGTGCCGCCGGATACCGGCGCATCCAGCCAGGCCATGCCGCACAGCGCAGCCAGCTCGGCCGCCATTTCCCGGGTTGCGGTCGGCTCGAGGCTGGAGAAGTCCACCAGTAGCTGCCCCCTGCGCCCGCCCTCGGCAATGCCTTGCTCGCCAAACACCACCTCACGCACCACCGCCGTGTCGGCCAGGCACAGCAGCACCATGTCGCTGTCACGGCACAACTCGGCGGGGCTGGCAGCCAGGCGCGCACCTGCGGCCACCAATGCGGCGCATTTGTCCGGGCTGCGGTTCCAGACCGTCAGCGGATAACCCGCAGCCAACAGGCGCTGGCACATCGGCAAGCCCATCAGGCCAATCCCGGCAAATCCCAGCGAAGGCAGTGCAGTACTCATGAACGACTCCAGGCAGAAGATTAAAGAAGTGTGACAAGCGGGCGATGCAATGCCAGCTCGACAAAAAAATCCTTAAAACAAGTAAGGGAAACCCCTATCGCATCCGTAAATGGCGCACTGCTAGAGTCGCGGCATTTCGCGTGATGGCCATATGGCATAACCCACTAATAATCACTGACACCAGGCAAATGGCGCACTATGACCTCTACGAACACTTCTGCCAATGCGGTTCCCGAGCCTTCGACTCTACCCATCCCCAATGGTGTTCGTGACACGCTGCCAGCACGCAGCTCAGCCACCCAGCAATACCTGTACTTCACCGAGCAGGACATCCAGCGCATCCTCGACAATCTCGACGGCTTGCGTGACTTGGTGTTTCCCAGCAACCAGCACATCGATGACGATGAACAACTGCGCATGGAGCAGCAGTTCCCATCGGTGTGCCTGATCGGCCTGGGCCGTTGCGGCTCGAACATCGCCCTGGACGTGGCCGAACTGGTCTACAACGCCCGCACGTTCTTCCTCAATGAGTTCAACAATGAGGACCGCCTCAAGGGCGAATCGGGCTATAGCCCGGCGCGCTGGATCCGCCAGAACCTGCGACTGGTGCAGAACAAGGGGGCCAAGCCGGTGTTCCTGGTCGAACCGCTGGTAATGCTCGGCGACCTGGACAAGGACATCGCCGGGCGCATCCGTTTCTCGCGCAAGGGCGAACGTGGCGAGTTCCTGCGCGACTACAGCAAGATGAAGATCATGGACCTGTCCGAGGTGCATGCAGGCGGTGCCGGCAACGCGCCGATCCTCGGCCAGTACCTGGCGAAGATCATCCTCAACAAGGACACCCAGCGCTTCTCCAGCGCCGACTGGAAACTGATCCATTCGTACCTGATCGACTCCTGCGGCATCAAGGCCAACCAGTCGCGGCTGTACTTCTACATCTTCAGTGCCGGTGGTGGTACCGGCTCAGGCATGGCTTCGGAGTTCGGCCTGGCCCAGCAGTACTCGTACATGAACAAGACCTTCGACACCAAGCCGGCCGACGAGAACGATGGCAAGGGTGGGCACTCGTTCGTCTTCGAGCCGATCTTCACCAGCGGCATCTGCGTGCTGCCCAATGCTACGGACCATCGCAGCGAAATGTCCGAAGCCCTGCACATCAACGCCGGCCGGCTGTTGTGCAAATACCTGTCGGAAGAATGGGACTTCTCTTACAACTTCGATAATGAAGACAGCAGCGAAGCCAGCGTGATGGGCCGTATCCGCCCATGGAACGCGATGATGCTGATCTCCAACGACATCATGCGCTACGCCGAAGAAAGCGATGACGGCACCATCCACAACATCGACGTCAACGCCATGGAGAAGCACGCCAACCAGTACATCTCCCAGCAGATCTTCAACATCCTCACCGCCCAGGCGGTGACTACCGACTACGACCAGAACTACTTCCGCCGCGCCGGTATCGACATCGGCGAAACCATCCGCCTGGACGCCAACGACCTGTTCATGAGCCTGGCCGGCCCGGTAGCCATTGCCTACGCCGAGTCGGTGGTGCCCGAGGTGCCCGCTCAGGGTTCGGACAAGTTCAAGGTGTTCGAGCGCGAAACCCCACGGTTGGACATCGATGACCTGTTCTTGCGCTCAATCGACCTGCCGCATTTCAACAAGCAGACCCAGGCCATCGAAGGCATCAGCCTGCTGCCGATCGAGTCGCGCCGCTACCGCGCGGCCCTGGAGCAATATCAGGCTTCGGGTTACGACGCGGCGGCGCTGCATGACCTGCACTTCTTCAAGAACTGCTCGTCGGTGGTGTCGATCGTTTCGCTGCCCAAGGACTACAAGCTGTCGTACATGGACCTCAACCGGCTCAAGACGCACCTCAACAGCCTGTTCCCCAATACCACGCTCAAGCGCTATGCGCTGGTGATCGGTGCCTCGGCCAACCTGTCGCTGACCACCCTGATCGCCAAGAGCCCGTGCCTGTCGGACGATTTCCTGACCCTGATCGTGGCCTTCATCAAGCGCTGCTTTGCCCGTACGCCGTACCGTTTCGATGACACCCTGGACAACGCCATCCTCGAGTTCATCACCAGCGAACATTTCGCGGAGGAGCGGATCGACGACCTGCTGAACGAGTTCGAAAACCCGGCGAAGATCCTCGACACCAACTGGTACGCGATCAAGCCGATGTACGAGAAGAAGTACCGCGAGTTGATCAACGACAAGAGCCGCTTCGTGTCGATCAACGATATCCGCCTGTCGCGTGAATGTGTGAAGAAGGCCGTGAAGTACCTGCGCGAGATATTCCGCCACCGCATCGGCAAGACTCGGGTGATTTCGCTGAACAGCCACACCGGCCGGGTCGATTACTGATACTGCCCGGGCCGCTGCGCGGCCCATCGCGGGCAGGCCTGCTCCCACAGAACTGCACGTAACTCATTGAATTAGCAGGGACACTGTGGGAGCAACTGTCTTGTGCTTATTGTGCCGGCCTCTTCGCGGGTGAACCCGCTCCCACAGGTTCAATGCTTACCTCAAGGCATGCGCAATCCCTGTGGGAGCGGCGGTGCGGCGATCCGACTTGCCCGCGATGGGCTGCACAGCAGCCCCATTACGCATGCCGTAAACTGTTACCGCCCCGCCGAATCCCCCGGTTGTTGTTACTTACTTCCACCTTACGTGAGCGTCAACAAGCACCAATACGGGGCGACTGCGTATTTTTACGCACTAAAAAAGCGCGCCGTTATTCCGCTTGTTTCGCCTGGATCACGATAAACGGCGAAACCACCACCGCCCAGATCTCTGGATCGCGGCTTTGCAGGTCGAGTGCCTGCTCGGCGGTAACCGGTCCGACAGTGCCATCACTACGCCACTTGGCGAAGATCTCGCTGCGATTCTCGGCCATTGCCGCGGCAACCTCGATCAGGTCGAGACCGGGGTCGACCCAAATCAGGTCACCCTTGGCCCAGAAACGCTCCAAAGCTTTCCACTCGATTGTCGCGGTCTCGCCGAGCAATTTGGCATAGAGGGTGCTTGTTTGATCAGTCATGGGTTTGTACCCGCAAATTCGGCCAATGAAAAAGGTCGGCATTTTTGCAGAAAAACCCGGTTTCAAATATGTAATTTGGTCGATTGGCTCCGAAGTTGTGGGGTGGAGCCCGGGGTACAGGCAAAGTGATGGCGCTTTTCTGTATCTTTGTGTCGAGCATGCGACAAGCCGCGGAACAGGCACTTTTTGCCCGCTTTTCAAGCGCGCGAACAGCGCTCTACACTGTACCGGTACAGTTCCGGGACAAGTTCCGGGGGAAGGTGGGCATGCAGTATGGCGTGGCCATGCCGCAAATCCCGCCCGGTCTGTAGCCCTGGCCGCCAGGACTATAAGAATTACAACAGAATGAGTGGAGCACTATGATCAAGATTTCCAAGCTGTTCGCCGCAATGGTACTGGCCGGGGTAGCCAGCCATTCGTTTGCCGCCGATACCATCAAGATCGGGATCGCGGGCCCTAAGACCGGCCCTGTGACCCAGTACGGCGACATGCAGTTCATCGGCGCCAAGCAGGCCATCAAGGATATCAACGCCAAGGGCGGCGTCGATGGCAAGATGCTCGAAGCCAAGGAATACGACGACGCCTGCGACCCTAAACAGGCCGTGGCAGTCGCCAACAAAGTGGTCAACGACGGCGTCAAGTTCGTCATCGGCCACCTGTGCTCCAGCTCCACCCAGCCAGCGTCCGACATCTACGAAGACGAAGGCGTGATCATGATCACCCCGGCGGCCACCTCGCCGGAAATCACCGCCCGTGGCTACAAGCTGATCTTCCGCACCATCGGCCTGGACAGCGCCCAGGGCCCGGCGGCCGGCAACTACATCGCCGACCACGTCAAGCCGAAGGTCGTCGCGGTACTGCACGACAAGCAGCAGTACGGTGAAGGCATCGCCACCGCGGTCAAGCAGACGCTGGAGAAGAAAGGCACCAAGGTTGCCGTCTTCGAAGGCCTGAACGCCGGTGACAAGGACTTCTCCTCGATCATCCAGAAGCTCAAGCAGAACAACGTCGACTTCGTCTACTACGGCGGCTACCACCCAGAGCTGGGCCTGATCTTGCGCCAAGCCCAGGAAAAAGGCCTGAAAGCCAAGTTCATGGGTCCGGAAGGCGTGGGTAACGACTCCATCTCGCAAATCGCCCAGAACGCCTCCGAAGGCCTGCTGGTCACCCTGCCGAAGTCGTTCGATGCAGACCCAGAGAACAAAGCCATCGTCGACGCCATCAAGGCCGACGGCAAGGACCCAAGCGGCCCGTTCGTGTTCCCGGCCTACTCGGCTGTCGAACTGATCGCCAAAGGTATCGAAGCGGCCAAGTCCGAAGACACCGACAAGGTGGCAGCCGCCATCCACGCCGGCTCCTTCAAGACCCCGACCGGCACCCTGTCGTACGACGAGAAGGGCGACCTGAAAGACTTCAAGTTCGTGGTCTACGAATGGCACTTCGGCAAGCCGAAGACTGAAGTCTCCCCTCAGTAACTGCGTGACTAATAGCTGACCGTAGAAGCCCACTGTGCGAGCAGTGGGCTTTGTTTTACGAGGTTCATGGGCCTGATCCCCGCGATCCGGGGGCCGACCCACCTGAAAATCTTAAAACCGTCACCCGCGGTTTCCTGGCCGTACCCCTGCCAGCGAAATGCAAATCAGGTTTTTAGGAGCGCTGTAATGCCTGAGATCTACCATTTCTTCCAACAACTGGTTAATGGATTGACCATCGGCAGCACCTATGCCTTGATCGCCATCGGCTACACGATGGTGTACGGCATCATCGGCATGATCAACTTCGCCCACGGCGAGGTGTACATGATCGGTTCCTACGTGGCCTTCATCGCCTTGGCGGGCCTGGCCATGATGGGTATCCATTCGTTGCCGATCCTGATGACCGTCGCCTTCGTCGCGACGATCTGTGTCACCAGTGCCTATGGCTACAGCATCGAACGGGTTGCCTACCGCCCTCTGCGTAACAGCAACCGCCTGATCCCGCTGATCTCCGCCATCGGTATGTCGATCTTCCTGCAGAACACGGTCTTGCTGTCGCAAGACTCGAAGGACAAATCCATCCCCAACCTGATCCCGGGAGCCTTCTCCTTCGGGCCGGGTGGTGCAGAAGAAGTCCTGGTTTCCTACATGCAGATCCTGGTGTTCGTGGTCACCCTGGTGGCCATGACCTGCCTGACCCTGTTCATCTCCCGTTCCCGTCTGGGCCGCGCCTGCCGCGCCTGCGCCGAGGACATCAAGATGGCCAACCTGCTGGGCATCAACACCAACAACATCATCGCCCTGACCTTCGTCATCGGTGCCGCCCTGGCGGCCGTGGCGGCCGTGCTGCTGAGCATGCAGTACGGGGTGATCAACCCCAACGCCGGTTTCCTGGTGGGCCTGAAGGCCTTTACCGCGGCGGTACTGGGCGGCATCGGCAGCATCCCGGGCGCCATGCTCGGCGGGCTGGTGCTGGGCGTGGCCGAAGCGTTCGGCGCCGATGTCTTCGGCGACCAGTACAAGGACGTGGTGGCATTCGGCTTGTTGGTTCTTGTCCTGCTGTTCCGGCCGACCGGCATCCTCGGCCGCCCGGAGGTTGAAAAAGTATGAACAGAAATCTCAAACAGGCGTTCTTCAGCGCCTTGCTGGTCTGGGCCGTGGCCTTCCCGGTGCTGGGCCTGAAACTGAGCATCGACGGCATCAGCCTGGCGGTGCACAGCCAGGGTTCATTCACCATCAGCATCATCGCCGTGTGCTCGGTACTGATGTTCCTGCGCGTGCTGTTCGACAAGCAGTGGAACTCGGTGATGGGCCGTCGCTCGGATCGCAAGCTGATCCCGCCAGCCGTCAGCAACTACCTGACCCTGCCGAAAACCCAGCGCTATGTGATCATCGGCCTGATCGTCGCGGCGCTGGTGTGGCCGTTCTTCGGCTCGCGCGGGGCGGTCGACATCGCCACGCTGATCCTGATCTACGTACTGCTGGGCCTGGGCCTGAACATCGTGGTCGGCCTGGCCGGTCTGCTCGACCTCGGTTACGTCGGCTTCTACGCCGTCGGTGCCTACAGCTACGCGATGCTCTCGCACTACCTGGGCTGGAGCTTCTGGGTCTGCCTGCCGATCGCGGGTCTGATGGCTGCTACCTTCGGCTTCCTGCTCGGCTTCCCGGTGCTGCGCCTGCGCGGTGACTACCTGGCAATCGTGACCCTCGGCTTTGGCGAGATCATCCGCCTGTTCCTGCGTAACCTCACCGACTGGACCGGCGGCCCCAACGGCATCAGCAACATCCCCAAGCCGGAGTTCTTCGGCCTGACCTTCGAGCGCAAGGCTGCCGAAGGGATGCAGACCTTCCACGAGTTCTTCGGGCTGGAATACAACTCGATCAACAAGGTCATCTTCCTCTACCTGGTCGCACTGCTGCTGGCCCTGCTGGCGCTGTTCGTGATCAACCGCCTGCTGCGCATGCCGATCGGCCGTGCCTGGGAAGCGCTGCGCGAGGACGAGATCGCCTGCCGTGCGCTGGGCCTGAACCCTACCGTGATCAAGCTCTCGGCATTCACCCTGGGTGCCTGCTTCGCCGGTTTCGCCGGCAGCTTCTTTGCGGCGCGCCAGGGTCTGGTGACGCCGGAGTCGTTCACCTTCATCGAGTCGGCGATCATCCTCGCCATCGTCGTGCTCGGCGGCATGGGCTCACAACTGGGCGTGATTCTCGCGGCCATCGTGATGATCCTGCTGCCGGAGCTGATGCGTGAGTTCAGCGAATACCGGATGCTGATGTTCGGTGCGCTGATGGTGTTGATGATGATCTGGCGTCCGCAAGGCCTGCTGCCTATGCAACGTCCCCACATGGAGCTGCATCGATGAGCCGTGAAATTCTGCAAGTCAGCGGCCTTAGCATGCGCTTCGGCGGCTTGTTGGCGGTCAACGGCGTGGCCCTGACCGTCAAGGAAAAACAGGTGGTGGCGCTGATCGGCCCGAACGGCGCCGGCAAGACTACGGTGTTCAACTGCCTGACCGGCTTCTACAAGCCTAGCGGTGGCACCATCCTGCTCGACGGCCAGCCGATCCAGGGCCTGGCCGGTCACCAGATCGCCCGCAAGGGCGTGGTGCGAACCTTCCAGAACGTGCGCCTGTTCAAGGAAATGACTGCGCTGGAAAACCTGCTGATCGCCCAGCACCGCCACCTGAACACCAACTTCTTCGCCGGCCTGTTCAAGACACCAAGCTTCCGCCGTAGCGAGAAGGAGGCCATGGAACGCGCGCAGTACTGGCTGGAGAAGGTCAACCTGACCGAGTTCGCCAACCGTACTGCCGGCACCCTCGCCTACGGCCAGCAACGCCGCCTGGAAATCGCCCGCTGCATGATGACCCAGCCACGGATCATCATGCTCGACGAACCGGCCGCCGGCCTGAACCCGAAGGAAACCGAAGACCTCAAGGCGCTGATCGCCTACCTGCGTGAGTCGCACAACGTCACCGTGCTGCTGATCGAACACGACATGAAGCTGGTGATGAGCATCTCCGACCACATCGTCGTGATCAACCAGGGCACGCCCCTGGCCCACGGCACGCCAGAAGAGATCCGCGACAACCCTGACGTGATCAAAGCCTACCTGGGGGAAGCGTAAATGCTGAAGTTCGAGAACGTTTCCACCTTCTACGGCAAGATCCAGGCGCTGCACAGCGTCAACGTGGAGATCAACCAGGGCGAGATCGTCACCCTGATCGGTGCCAACGGCGCCGGCAAGTCGACCTTGCTGATGACCCTGTGCGGCTCGCCGCAGGCGCACAGCGGCAGCATCAAGTACCTCGGCGAAGAGCTGGTCGGCCAGCCGTCCTCGCACATCATGCGCAAGAGCATCGCGGTGGTGCCGGAAGGCCGTCGCGTGTTCGCCCGCCTGACGGTCGAGGAAAACCTGGCCATGGGCGGTTTCTTCACCGACAAGGGCGACTACCAGGAGCAGCTGGACAAGGTCCTGCAACTGTTCCCGCGGCTGAAGGAGCGTTACATCCAGCGCGGTGGCACCATGTCCGGTGGCGAGCAACAGATGCTGGCCATCGGCCGGGCGCTGATGAGCAAGCCCAAACTGCTGCTGCTCGACGAGCCTTCGCTGGGCCTGGCGCCGATCATCATCCAGCAGATCTTCGACATCATCGAACAGCTGCGCCGCGATGGCGTGACGGTGTTCCTGGTGGAGCAGAACGCCAACCAGGCGCTGAAGATCGCCGACCGGGCCTATGTGCTGGAGAACGGCCGGGTCGTGATGCAAGGTACCGGTGAGGCACTGCTGACCGACCCGAAGGTGCGCGACGCGTATCTGGGGGGTTGAATGAAAAGGGCCTTCGGGCCCTTTTTTCTGCCTGTCAGAAATGAGTGACCCGTGCCGGCCTCTTCGCGGCAGTTCGACGCGAAGAGGCCGGCACAGGTTCAGCAAAGGCTTGTGATCCCCGCCGAGCCTGAGTAACGTGGCCAGCTCTTTGGCAAAGATTCCCCGGAGCCCGCCCCATGCGCCTCACCCCTACCCTGCTGCTCAGTGCCGTGCTGCCCCTGTTCGCCGGCTGCCAGTTGCTGGCCGAGCAGCCCCGTGACCCGAACATCGGTACCACGCGCATGCAGGGTGAGCTGAGCGCAGGTGGCGGCCGGCTGCTGTTCAAACCCTGTGGTGAGAGCCGCCACTTCGTGATCAACGATGTCGCCGGCACTGGCATCCTCCAGGAGTCCGTCAACCTGGCCAAGGACGCCAACGCCAAGCTGTTCGCCGACGTGCGCGGTCGCCTGAGCGGCAGCAAGCAGGCCGACAACGATGGCCAGCTGGAGGTCAGCCGCCTGTACCGCCTGGAGCCCTCCACCCGCGCCTGCGACGACCCCAACTTCAAGCAGCTGACCTTGCGCGCCAATGGCCATGAGGCGGGCTGGGACATCAAGGCCAGTGGCAAGGGCATGGTGCTCAACCGCGTCGGCAAAGACCCACTGCCCTTGCCGTTCCTCGAAGAAGAAGTGCCCGGCGGTGGCCTGACCCTGACCAGCGAAGCCAACGGCCAGCATGTTGAACTGTGGGTCGCCCCACAACGCTGCGTCGATGCCGCCACGGGCGCCGTGCGCCACCTGCGCGCCGAGCTGCGTATCGACGGCCAGACCTTGCGCGGCTGCGGTTACTACGGCGGCGCGCGCGACAACTGATCGCCGGGCGCTTTTATCCTGCCAGTCAGGGCGGCGAACAGCTTATACTTGGCGGTTTGTGTAAAGCCGCCGGCCGCCCATGGCCGGGATACTGGACCCTGCCATGCTACGAATCACCGAACTGAAGCTGCCCCTGGACCATCCCGACGAAGCCCTGCGTGAAGCCATCGTCCAGCGCCTGGGCATCCGCGACGAGCAACTGCTCAGCTTCAACCTGTTCAAGCGCAGCTACGATGCGCGCAAGAAGAACAGCGAGCTGCTGTTCATCTACACCATCGACCTGGAAGCCAGCAACGAAGCCGAGCTGCTCAGCAAGTTCGCCGACGATCACAATATCGGCGTGGCCCCGGACGTTACCTACAAGTTCGTCGGCCAGGCCCCGGCCGACCTGCAGGAACGCCCGATCGTGGTCGGCTTCGGCCCGTGCGGTATCTTTGCCGGCCTGCTGCTGGCGCAGATGGGCTTCAAGCCGATCATCCTCGAACGTGGCAAGGAAGTACGCCAGCGCACCAAGGACACCTGGGGCCTGTGGCGCAAAAGCGTGCTCAACCCCGAGTCCAACGTGCAGTTCGGTGAAGGCGGCGCCGGGACCTTCTCCGACGGCAAGCTCTACAGCCAGATCAAGGATCCGAACCACCACGGCCGCAAGGTCCTGGAAGAGTTCGTCAAGGCCGGTGCGCCAGACGAGATCCTGTACATCAACAAACCGCACATTGGCACCTTCCGTCTGACCGGCATGGTCGAGCAGATGCGCCAGGACATGATTGCCCTCGGCGCCGAAGTGCGCTTCCAGGAGAAAGTCACCGACCTGCTGATCGAAGACGGACAACTGACTGGCGTGGTGCTGGAGAGTGGCGAGCAGCTGCACTCGCGCCATGTGGTCCTGGCCCTCGGCCATAGCGCCCGCGACACCTTCCGCATGCTGCACGCCAAGGGCGTATACATGGAAGCCAAGCCGTTCTCGGTGGGTTTCCGTATCGAGCATCCACAAACGCTGATCGACAAGGCACGCCTGGGCAAGTACGCCGGCCACCCGAAACTCGGCGCGGCTGACTACAAACTGGTGTACCACGCCAAGAACGGCCGTTCGGTGTACAGCTTCTGCATGTGCCCGGGTGGCACCGTGGTCGCAGCCACCAGCGAACCGGGCCGCGTCGTTACCAATGGCATGAGCCAGTACTCGCGTAACGAGCGCAACGCCAACTCCGGCATCGTTGTCGGTATCGACCCCGAGCGCGACTACCCGGGTGGCCCGCTGGCCGGCATCGAGTTGCAGGAGCGCCTGGAAGCCCACGCCTACGTCATGGGTGGCAGCAACTACCAGGCGCCGGCGCAGCTGGTGGGCGACTTCGTCGCTGGCAAACCGTCCACGGCCCTGGGCAGCGTCGAGCCGTCGTACAAACCAGGGGTGACCTTGGGTGATCTGGCGCCGAGCCTGCCGGACTTCGCCATCGAGGCCATCCGCGAGGCACTGCCGGCATTCGACCGCCAGATCAAAGGCTACAACCTGCATGATGCGGTGTTGACCGGGATCGAGACGCGCACCTCCTCGCCACTGCGCATTACCCGTGGCGCTGACTTCCAGAGCTTGAACCTGAAGGGGCTGTTCCCAGCAGGTGAAGGTGCCGGGTATGCCGGCGGCATTCTTTCGGCAGGTGTGGATGGCATCCGCATTGCCGAAGCAGTGGCGCGGGATATGCTCGGGCTCTGAGCTGCATTGCCTGGGCTGGCCTCTTCGCGGGTAAACCAGCTCCCACAGGGATTGCACAGCCCTTGAAAACTGTGCAGTACCTGTGGGAGCGGGTTTACCCGCGAAGAGGCCAGCCCAGAAAATGAAAAACCCCGAACAGTGCTGGACCGTGCGGGGTATTTATTTGCCGCTGCGATCAGTGCGAAACGCGGCTGGTACCGTCAACGGTCATGATGCGCACGCGGTCGCCAACGCGGAAGACTTCATTCTCCTGCACGGCCTGGACATAGGCACGCATGCTGCCATCGTCTTCGCGCACGGTGATTTCCACGCCCTGGGTACGGGTGATGCCTTCCTCGGCAGCCGAACCTGCCAGGCCACCGGCAACGGCACCGATCACCGCAGCGACGACGCTGCCACGGCCACCGCCAACGGCGCTGCCAGCCACGCCACCGACGATGGCGCCAGCGCCACCGCCGATCGGGGTCTTGGTGCCTTCGATCTTGACCGGACGCAGGGATTCGATGGTCCCCATGCGCACGGTCTGCACGCGACGGGCCTCATCACGGGAATAGCTGTCACCGGTCAGGCTCGAGGCACAGCCACCGAGCAGCAGCGACATGGTGGTGAAAGTCGCCACCAGCAAAGCGGATTTACGCATGGGTACAATCTCCAGAAAAACAGGTGTCCATTAGACGCTGCGCATTGACGGCTGTCACGGCGCTAACGCGAAAAATTTATTTCCATTCAGCCCCTGTACAGCCACAGAGGACAGTAATGCGGGCGTTACAGCTCAGACCAAGCATAGCCACGGATTACTTCATCGTCGTGTGCAGAAGTTGTGGAATCAGGAAAGCAAAGGGCCGCAAAAGCGGCCCCAGGCAGTCACGGAGCCAGGCGCTCCCGGGCCCACTGGCCATCGACCAGGCGGTAGTTCAAGCGGTCATGCAGCCGGCTGGCTCGCCCTTGCCAGAACTCGACCCGCTCCGGCAGCAAACGGTAGCCGCCCCAATGCTCCGGGCAATGCGGTTGGGTATCGGAAAAGCGCGCTTCGGTGGCCTTGACCAACCCTTCGAGCTCCTCACGATTGGCAATCACCCGGCTCTGCGGTGAAGCCCAGGCCCCCAGGCGGCTGCCCAGCGGACGCACCTGGTAGTAGTCATCCGACTCCTTGGCCGTGACCTTTTCCACCCGACCTTCGATCCGCACCTGGCGCTCCAGCGCCGGCCAGAAAAAGGTCATGGCAGCGAACGGATTGACCAGCAGTTGCTGGCCCTTGGCGCTGTCATAGTTGGTAAAGAAGGTGAAACCACGGTCATCGAGGCCCTTGAGCAGCAACACACGGCAATGCGGGCGGCCCTCGCCATCGACCGTGGCGAGGGTCAGCGCGTTGGCCTCCACTGGTGGCTGCTCGGTCTTCACGGCATCGGCAAACCACTGGTGGAACAGGGCGAACGGCTCACCCGGAGCCTGGGCTTCAGCCAGGCCATCACGGGTGTAGTCGCGGCGCATATCGGCCAGGGATTGGGTCATGGCTGCGTTTCCTTGACGATCAGTTGGTCTTCGCAGGGCTGTTGGCGGCTACTTTCTTGTCGGTGGCAGCAGCCTTCTTGGCGGCAGGCTTGGCTGGCGCGGCTTTTTTCTTGGCGGTGGCCTTCGCCGCAGGTTTGGCAGCGGCTTTTTTCGCTGCAGGCTTGGCGGCCGGTTTCTTGGTTTCAACAGGCTTGGCGGCAGGCGCCTTGGCATCCTGCACGGCAACCATCGAAGCCGGGGTTGCCACCGGGGCAGCCTGCTGGTACTTGGCCAGCAGGGCAACCATGGTGTTCTGCGGCGTAAGCAGCATTTCCACACGACGGTTCAGTGCGCGGCCTTCGGCACTGTCGTTGGCGGCGCGCGGCATTTCCGAGCCCATGCCCTTGAGCGACAGGCGGTCACGTTGCAGGCCACTCAGGCGGAAGATCGCCGATACCGAGGCGGCGCGCTCCAGGCTCAGCTTCTGGTTGGCAGCGGCCACACCGCTGCTGTCGGCATGGCCGAGTACCAGCACGGCAGTCTTCGAGTCACCTTCGACAGCCTTGGCCACGCGGGTGATCGGGCCCAGAGTCATCGGCAGCAGCATGTTCGGGCGATCCGGGTTGTACGAGCTGTCGACCGGGATGGTTACCACCAGCACGTTGTCGCGGCGCTCAAGCTCCAGCTTGCTGTCCTTGACCGCTTCACGCAGCTTCGGCTCGTACTGGTCCAACCAGGCCTGGGTGGCCTTTTCGTCAATCTTCGGCACCGCTGGCCCTTTGGCCTGCTGGTCGTCACCGCCAAACGGCCACCACCAGTGGCTGGCGCTCTCGGACTTGGCATCAGCCTTAGCGACTTTGTCGGTTACCGCCGCTTTCACTTCCTTGTCGGCTACCTTGTCCGAACCGAACGGCCACCAGCTGCTACCGCCTTCCTTGGAGGCGTCCTGGGAGTGGCTGGCGCAACCGGTCATAGCGGCCAGGCACAGGGCGAGAGCTAAGGTTTTATGTGAAGACATCAGCGATACACCATGAAATTGATAGATATTTTGCCAACGCACTTCAGGCGTTGGCATTGAGGATAGTCAAAGCGGTTGCCTAATACCCGCTTTACCCGATCAAAGGCAAGTGCCAAGCACGCGTACCAGCTGCTGGGCTCTTGGATCCATGAGCACGTAGGGGCCAAGGGTATTGACCACGAAACCGAAGGCCACGTCGTGCTCCGGGTCGGCAAAACCGACCGAGCCACCAGCCCCTGGATGGCCGAAGGCCCGCGCGCCGAGGCCGAAGGTGGCGTTGGCCACGTCGGGCTGGTCGAGCATGCAACCCAGGCCGAAACGGGTCTGGGTCAACAAGGTACGGTCCTGGCCAAGGCTGTGTTCTCGGGTCAGTTCGTCGAGCAGTTCGGATTCGAGCAGGCTGCCGTCGAGCAGGCCCGCGTAGAAACCTGCCAGGCTGCGCGCATTGCCGTGGCCATTGGCCGCCGGCTGCTGCATGCGCCGCCATTCGGGCTTGTTGGTGCTGGTCAGGATCGCTGGTGGGTTGGTGAAGGCACGCGTCGACAGCGCCTCGGGTTCACGCATGGTTACCTGTAGCAGGCGCTGGGCGGCGGCATCACCCGCGTTGCCCTTGCCACGGGCAATATGCGCCACGCGGTGGAACTCTTCGTCGGCCAGGCCGACGTGGAAGTCCAGGCCCAGCGGCCGTGCCGTACGGGCAACGATCGACTCACCCGGGCCACGGCCATCGACACGGCGGATCAGCTCGCCGATCAGCCAGCCGTAGGTGATGGCGGCATAGCCGTGTTCAGTGCCGGGCGTCCACCAGGGCGTTTCGGCGGCCAGGGCATCAACCATGGTTTGCCAGTCATACAGGGCTTGCGCCGGCAGCAGCTCACGAATGGCCGGCAGGCCGGCACGGTGGCTGAGCAACTGGCGCAAGGTGATGTTCTGCTTGCCGGCCTGGGCGAACTCCGGCCAGTAGCGCGCTACCGGGGCATCCAGGGCAAGTTTGCCCTCACCCACCAGCTGCAGCGCCGTCACGGCGGTGAAGGTCTTGGTGCAGGAAAACAGGTTGGCGATGGTATCGCTGTGCCAGGCCTGCTGGCCGTCCTTGTCGGCACTGCCCGCCCACAGATCGACCACGGTCTCGCCACCGATCTGGATGCACAGCGCAGCGCCACGCTCCTGGGGATCTTCGAACAATGCCGCAAACGCTTCACGCACCGCTTCGAACTTCAGCTCATAGTGACCCTGGATCTGCACCCACTGTTCTCCGTACGACCTTGCTGACAAAGGCGTGCATTGTTTCAGTAGTTGGCAGTTTTGCATACTGGGCAAGGCCGGATGGTCCGTACCGAAACCGCAGTGTCAGCCTTGCCAGGGGCGCACAGCGCCCCTGGTAGACATTCAGGGGGCCTTTTTCTCCAGCCCACTGCTCAACTGACCAACGGCCTGCAGGTTGCTCTTGCGCACTGCGTCGACGAACCCTGGGTACGGCACATCCGTAATCGCCACCAGGCCCAGGTGGCCGTTCTCACCATCGAGCAATCGCCCACTGGCCGGCTGGTCGAGGTACTGGAACCAATGCACGCCCACGATCATCGGCTGTGCCAGGGCGGCCTTGAGGAAATTACTGTAGGCCGGTCCACGGTCCTCTTCCCTTGCCACCTCAACCGGCCCCGGCCAGAACGGCCCACGATCGCGGGAACCAAACTGGAACTCGGACACCAGCACCGGCTTGTCGAGTTCGGCCAGACGAGCAAAGTCATAGCCATCCTCGGGCTTGAGGGTATAGAAATTGAAACTCAGCACATCGCAGAACTCGGCGCAGGCCTTGACCGCTTCCGGTGTGCTCACGGCGTAGCGACCGCCCAGCAGCAGGTGGTTGGGCGCATGCCACTTCAGCGCATCGGAAATGGTCTTGAAGTAGGTTTCGGCGAATACCTGCTGGAAGTATTGGTAATCACGCTCGATTTCCGGGTGTTCGGGGTCGGGCAGCGGCGCCTCGAAGCCTGGGTCTTCCATCAGCTCCCAGGCCTGCAGGTCGATACCCCAGGCCTTGGACAACCCCTCCTGGTTGCGGTACTTGTCGCGCAGCTGCTTGAGGAAGGCACGTTTGGCCGGCACGTCGGTGGTCAGGCGCAAGGTGCCGTAGGCCAGGCCATAGCGCGCCTTGGGGTCATTGCCGGGCGCGGCCCAGGCCAGTTCGTTGTCGGCGAAATAGCCGATCAGCCACGGGTCGTCACGGTGGTCGCGCGCGGCAATGGCCACAGCGCGTTCAGTGGCCATGGCAAACCGTGGGTCGAACGGGTCAGGCATGCGGCCCCACCAGTCCATGCCGGTGCTGATGCTGGCATAGTCACCGACGATCGACAGCGGCAAGGTGTAGGGCATGCGTTTGGCCTGGCCGACGGCCGGATCGCTCCAGTTGCCCAGGGTGTTGAAGCCCCAGGCCTGCAGCCGGTCCAGCGTGTGCCCCTGCCAGCGTTCGGCATCCAATGCCAGCGGTGGGCACACGGGGGTGGCTTGCCCCTCCACGGCTGGCGGGCAAGGTTTGCCGTAGGTGCGCTGGATGTTGGCGGCATAGAAGTCGAACCAGCGCCCCTGCTTGAAACTGCGCCCTTGCGACGAGGCGTTGCCATCGTCGTTATTGCCTTCACCATAAAAGGCCGTGAGTGCGTCGCCTTCACCTGGCAAGGCCTTGAACATCCCCTCGCGGCCGGCAACGTAGGTGCGCCCGCCATCGGCGGCCACGGCATTGACGCCCAGGGAAAAGAACGGGTGGCCTTCCGGCGTGACCAGGTACCAACGACCTTCGCGCTTTTCGGTGCGGAAAAAACCCTTGGCTGCGAACGCCGGCCCGGCCAGCAAGCCACCGTAGCTGTCCAGTTGTAGCTTCTGACGGTCGGCCAACCAGCCCTTGAGCTGCTGTTGTTCACGGCTGTCGGCGGCCTTAAGTTGCTCGTCGTTGACGATTTTCTCGGGCCAATGCCCCCGGGTGGATTGGCCGTAGGCATCGATCAACTCGTGGTAGGCCGCCTGGTAGGCCTGGTCGTCGTCCTGGATGCCGACCTTCTCGATCAGCAGGTTCTGCGCCACCTTCGGGTTGGGTATGGTCAGGCTGACGGCCACCACCTGCTTGAGATCAACCTCGCCGGCACTGCTGGTCAACAGTAACCGTTGCCCTTCGTAGGCCCATGGCATGGGCGGGCCGGCACGCATGCCCTGGCTCAGCGGCGAACTGGCCTTGAGCGGCACCATGACGGTTTGCGCAGGCCCTGCAGGCAGGTCGATACGGCTGGTCAGCGTGCGCCCATCGCTGCCGAGCACCGTGACGTCGACGGTCAATGCCCAGTCCTGGGCGCTTTGCATGCGCAAGGTGAGGAACTGCCCGGCCGACCAGTCCCATACGCCGCTCTGCGGGCTCAGGCGCAGAGTCGGGCGTTCGACCGGATTGAACACCACCCGCCTGAGCACCTCGCCTTCGGCCGTCTGCTCCGCGTTGTACTGCGGCATGCCGGTACCTTCGGTCGCCACATTGACCACCGAGGCCGGGCGAACGAAGCTGAACAGCGTCTGCTGCCCGGCCAGCAAAGGCGTGCTGAACAACAGGGTAAGTACCACGGGCAAGGTGCGGCGGAACATAAGGCTGGGGCTCTCCTTCCAGGCCCTCATGGGCCCGCGACTGAGTAATGGACAACGGGCCGGCGCATCGTGCTCCGGCCGTCAGGAAATCTCCCGCCGGAAAGGCGGCAGCGCATTGAGAATAGCCTTGCCGTAGCGCTGCGTGACCAGTCGCCGATCCAGCAAGGTGATGACGCCGCGATCCTGCTCGGTACGCAGCAGGCGACCGCAGGCCTGAATCAGGCGCAGCGAGGCGTCGGGCACGGCAATTTCCATGAACGGGTTGCCGCCACGGGCTTCGATCCATTCGGCCAGGGCCGCCTCGACCGGGTCGTCGGGCACGGCGAAGGGGATCTTGGCGATGACCACATGTTCACAATAGGCGCCTGGCAGGTCGACACCCTCGGCGAAGCTGGCCAGGCCGAACAGCACACTGTGCTGGCCATCGTCGACCCGTGCCTTGTGCTTGTTCAGGGTTTCCTGCTTGGACAGATTGCCCTGGATCAGCACCAGCTTGCGCCAGTCGCGATCCAGGCCGTCGAACACTTCCTGCATCTGCTTGCGCGAAGAGAACAGCACCAGCGCACCGCGGGCATCTGCGACGATGTTCGGCAGTTCGCGAATGATCGCCGCGGTGTGCGCTGCCGCGTCGCGCGGATCGGCCTTGAGGTCGGGGACCCGCAACAGGCCGGCATCGCCGTGCACGAACGGGCTCGGGACCACGCAGGTGACGGCATCGCGGGGCAACCCCGAGCGCATGCGGAAGCGGTCGAACTTGCCCAGTGCAGTCAGCGTGGCCGAGGTTACCAGGGCGCCATGGGCGACACTCCAGAGGCTGCGCCGCAGCATCTCGGCGGCAAGAATCGGGCTGGCATTGACCTCGATGTCGAACAGCGCGCCGCTTTCCGCCAGGGTCAGCCAACGCGCCATGGGCGGGCTGTCTTCCGGGTCTTCGGCGGTGAACGCGGTCCACAGCTCCCAGTTGCCCTGGGCACGGGTGACCAGGCTGCCGAACAGCGGGTACCACTCTTCGGCCTGGTGGCTGGCGATGCCGATGTTGACCTCACCGTCCATGCCTTCCTTGAGCAAGTCGGCCAGACGGGTGAACAAGTCGTTGAGGCGGGCGAAGCCCTTTTTCAGTTCGATGCCGACTTCGCGGATCTGCTCCGGCACCACCCCACCTTCAAAGCGGTAACGCGGGCGCTCGCGGCCTTCGGTGTCCTCGCTCGGGCGGAAGTCGGCGACCTGCTCGCACAGGGTGAACATGAACTGCTGCTGGGTGCGCACTTCCCGCGCCAGCTCCGGCACCTGTTCGATGTACTTGCCCAGGTCGCCCGGCAACGGGTGCTGGGCCAGCAGCTTGGTGAGGTTCTTGGCAGTCTGCTCCAGCCAGTCGGCAGTGGAGCGCAGGCGCGAATAATGGGCGAAGTGGCCGATGGCCTTGTCTGGCAGGTGGTGACCTTCGTCGAACACGTACAGGGTGTCGCGCGGGTCAGGCAGCACCGCGCCACCGCCCAGGGCCAGGTCGGCCAGGACCATGTCGTGGTTGGTGACGATCACATCGACCTTGCCCATGCCTTCGCGGGCCTTGTAGAACACGCACTGCTGGAAGTTCGGGCAGTGGCGGCCGGTGCACTGGCTATGATCAGTGGTCAGGCGCGCCCAGTCCTGGTCCTCGATGGCCTCCGACCAGCTGTCGCGGTCGCCGTCCCAACGGTTGCCGGCGAGCTTTTCGATCATGCTGTTGAACAGCTTCTGACTGCGCTCGTCGACCTCGATGTGGAAGCCTTCTTCCTCGAACAGCTGAGCGGTGGCCGACTGTGCATGCCCCTCCTGCAGCAGGATGTCGAGCTTGGACAGGCACAGGTAACGACCGCGGCCCTTGGCCAGGGCGAAGCTGAAGTTCAGGCCGCTGTTACGCATCAGGTCCGGCAGGTCCTTGATGACGATCTGCTCCTGCAAGGCCACGGTCGCGGTGGCAATCACCAGGCGCTTGCCGGCGGCCTTGGCGGCCGGGATAGCGGCCAGCGCGTAGGCGACCGTCTTGCCGGTACCGGTGCCCGCCTCCACCGCAACCACGGCGGGTTCGCCGGCGCGGCGGCCTTCGTCGTCACAGGCGATGTCGCCGAGCACCTTGGCCACTTCGGCGATCATCAGGCGCTGGCCATACCGCGGCTTGAGGCTCTTGGCTTCGAGAAAACGCGTGTAGGCGCCCTGGATGGTGGCTTTGAGTTCGTTGCTGATCATGGTCTGCAGGCGCCCGGAGGGCTGGATATATTTTCAGTGTTTCACATGGGGCGGCTATCATACCCCGCTATTGCCCTTTGTGCCGCATGGAGATCCGGATGCTTGCCTTTGCCCTGCCCTACACACTGCATGTCTTCGCCGCCCTGGTATGGGTCGGCGGCATGTTCTTCGCCTGGCTGGTGCTGCGCCCGGCAACCGTTGCAGCCCTTGAAGGGCCTGCCCGCCTGCGCCTGTGGGTGGAAGTTTTCCGACGCTTCTTCGTCTGGGTCTGGCTGGCCGTGGCGATTCTGGCGATAAGTGGTATCGGCATGTTGCACATGCGCTTCAGCGGCTTCGAGACTGCGCCCAAATATGTGCATGTGATGATTGGCGGCGGGATTGCCATGTTCGCGCTGTTCATGCGCATCCAGGCATTGCTGTTGCCGGAACTGAAGGCAGCGGTGCAGGCTGAGGACTGGCCGGCGGGCGCTGCGGTGCTCGGACGCATTCGGCGGATGGTGGGGATCAACCTGCTGCTGGGCCTCGCGGTGGTCGCGGTGGCCAGTTCACGGCTGTTGATGTGAGGGGTTCTACGCGGCATTTTCAGTGCCTGTGAGATCGTGCGCCGCCCGCGCGGCGCTCGATCTCACAGGCACCACAGATCCAAAGGCATGCGCCTCAGAGGCGCTGCAGGACCAGTTCACCCTCGGCACCTGCCAGCCCAGGCTGCCCCTCCTGCCCCGGTCGGCCATTGGCCCCGGCATCGGTGCGATACACCAGGCAGCCCTTGCTTGCCCCGCCTTTACCGGCCTTGCCGGCAGCTCCGGCCTTGCCCGGCGCACCACCATCCAGGCGTACCACGATGCGCTCCTGCGGGAAGCCCTGCGGCAGGCTCAGGCGAATCCGCCCACCAGGCGCACCATCATGCCCGTTGCCACCATCATCGCCATTCGCCCCCGGGCTTGCCTGGCCCCAAGTGCAACCGCCAGCCTGGCCATTGGCGCCATCAAGGCCCACGTAACCTGGCGCCCCGGCACCACCTCGGGCATCAATGGCCAGCCGCTCGGCATCGACCGCGGCGAGCTTCAAATCCAGGCTGCGCCCAGAGCGCGCAGCCCGCTCATAGGTGCCGGGCGCCCCTGGCGCGCTGATCTCGCTGCCCACACCCAGCACAGCACTGCGTACATCGATGAGCAGCGGTGCTTCGGCAGGTGCAACGGCAATCCGTGCATCGCGGCCCAGTTGCAGATGATCGACCTTCAGTTCGGTCAAGCTAGCCGGCAACAGCAAAGTCGCCGAATCCGCCACGCGCAATTGCTCCAGGTGCACGCTGGCCGACTTGTTCGGCAGGCGCAGCATGGAATGGGAGGCAACCTCCAGGCTCTGCGCCTGGGCCATGGGCGCAGCCAATAGCGCCAGCAACATCAATTTACGCATGGCGAGGCGCCTCCTGCGGACGGGGAATGGACATGACATGAAAGATACCGGTCAGCAGGATCTGCAACCGGTCGAACCAGCGATGGCTGCGGCCACGCAGGCTGCCATTGAAAAACAGCACTTCAAGAAAATGCAGGCTCAGCACAAGAATCCCAAGCGCATTGATCAGCAGATTCAACGGCAGCGGTTGCGGCATCATCAGATTGAACAGCACCACGCCCCAGAACGCCACGGTGAGGACCTTGCCCAGGCCCAGGATGAATTTCATACCCCGCCCCTACATGTCTATTTATTGTTATGTCTACGCGGCCCGAGCAAGCGCGCCGCGCAGCCAACACTACCTGCATGCCTGGGCACACGCCAGTGCAGTCAGTTGAGGTGCAGGTCCACCCGTCGATTGTGCGCACGCCCCTCTTCGGTGGCGTTGTCGGCGATCGGCTCATGGGCGCCACGGCCCTCGCTGGTCACCTTCTGCGGCGCCAGGCCCTGACTGATCAGGTACTCGGCGACACTGGCGGCACGGCGTTGGGAAAGCGCCTGGTTATAGCTGTCGGAGCCAACGCTGTCGGTATGGCCCACCACTTTGATACGGGTAACCCCCAGTTCGTTGAGGCGCGGCAACAGGCTTTTCAGGCGCTCCTCGCTACCCGGGGTGAGGTCGGCTGAATTGAAGGCAAACATCACCTGCCCCTGATCGTCGAGGGTGATCACCTCGGGCTTGGGCTCGGGTGCGGGCTGGGACGGCGGGTACTGCGCAAGCGGGCAGCCCATGTGGTCAACTGTGGTGTTGGCGGGGGTGTCGGGGCAGCGGTCGCGACGGTCGAACACACCGTCGCCATCTTCGTCGCCATCCTGGGCGTAGCAGATCAGGCCACCGGCGATCGCACCCAGGATACCGGCGCCAGCCGCCCAGCTTGAACTCTCGAAGGCGCCCAGGCCACCACCTACCGCGCCGCCGAGCAGGCTGCAGATGGGCCAAGTCCTTTGATTGAGGGGCGCACTGCCGTCACTGTGGGTGGCGCAGCCTGCCAACAGGCCGGTCACCACCAGCAACGGCAACGCCGCCTTCGACGATACACTCATCATGAATGCTCCTGTGTCATCGGCCGCAACCGGCTAACAGGATTAAAGACGCGCCCGCGCCACTTCTCAAGGCACGGGCGCCGGGACGTCAACGCTGGATCTTGATCTCGGTACGACGATTCATGGCTCGGCCTTCGGCCGTGGCATTGTCTGCCACCGGCTGGGTTTCGCCAGCACCTACCACCGAAACGAAGCTGGCGCGAGGCACACCGCTATCAATCAGATAGTCAGTTACCGCGTGGGCACGGTGCTCGGACAACTTCTGGTTGTACTTGTCGGAACCCACACTGTCGGTGTGGCCGGTCACGGTCAGGCGGGCACTCGGAGCTTCTTGCTTCAGGCGAGTGGCAACCTTGTTGAGGCGTTCCTTGTCGGCCGCGGTCAGGCGCGAAGAGTTGAATTCGAAGTGCACATCACGGATGACGATCACCTCCTCTTTTTGCACTACCACCTCCTCGACGACAGGTGGCGGCGGCGGGCAGCCATTGGCATCGACCTTCACACCGTGCGGCGTGCCGGGGCACTTGTCACGGCTGTCCGGCACGCCATCACCGTCCTCGTCGCCATCGCCGTGAGCCCAGCAATAGCCTGCTGCCAGGCCACCACCGAGCAGCGCGCCCCAGCCCGCCCAGCTGGAACTCTCGATGGCACCCAGGCCGGCACCGGCGACGCCCCCGACGGCAGCGCACTTCGGCCAGTCGGTTTTTTGCAAACCTGCACAACCAGTCAACACACTGGTGAGCAGTACCAGGGGTAACGCTGTGCGTACTATGCTCATTTTCGTAGCTTCTCCTAGGGGGAATCGGCATAAGACCGATCTCTGGCAGTAAAGACCGCGCAATCCATCCCTGCCAGCAATAAGCCACGACGCGGCCACTTGCCTCTATGCCGGCGAACAGCAGCCCGCTAGTCTTGGATGACTTGAACGAGGATTGGCAATGACCGACGGTTTTTCCCAGCGCACCCCGCAACAAGCCCTGGCCGCCCTGCTGGAGCGCTTCACCCCGCAACGCCTGCTGCTGGTGGGCACCCGCTTCCCGGCCCTGGATGCCTTTGCCCAGGCTCACCCCCAGGTGATCATCGAAACCTGTGAGCCGGGGCCATTGCCGGCAGCGCTGGCGGCCCAGCGCTTTGACCTGGCGGTGCTGGTGGACTGCCTGGAGCACTTGCCCAAACGCACCGGCCTGCAACTGCTGGGCGGCATCCGCAACCTCAACGCGAGCCGGGTTGCAGTGCTGGCAGACCTGCCCGCCTGCGGCTGGCAAGACACCGATTTCTTCTCCTTGGCGCTGCAGGCCAGCGAGAAATTCCGCCGCGATGAGCAGGTGTTGAGCTTGTTCACCTATGATCTACATGACTACAAGCAGGTCCCGGACTGGCTCAACGCCAAGTTCTGGGCCAACCCTGAAATGTTTGGGAAGTACTGGTGGTGAACCCCATGCACATCAAGGGCTTGAGCACCAATGACCACCTCCCGAACTACGCCCGAGCAGGGCCAAGCGTCACCAGCCTGTCACCACAAACCGCCTCAAAGGCTTTCGGTTTGGCATTACCGACGTAACGGCATCTACTATCTCCGGGTCCGACCTCGGGGATGCTCCGCCCGCAGCCTCACAGTTTCACTTCGCACCACGGAACGCCCCTCCGCTATGACGCTATCGCAAGAAATTCTCAGGGCTCTGGCCGTCTTTCACCTCGACCGCCCGGAAGCCACATGGTCAGAACTGAAGGAACGCTTGACAGAAATCGCCCACGGGCTGCTGATGCAGGCTTATTCCGAAAGCGATCTATCCGTTTATGACGAGATTTACTCTGACCTCGCCCAATCGCTCGCAGAGGCAAGTGCTACGGCCTCACTAAGCTTCGACCAACACAGGGCCTTGGAAGTGAGCCGGGAGATAGTAAAAGGCGCTCAGGCGCGCTTAAGGGGCAACCCACGGCCTCTGATCGACACCATCGAATGCTTGGATAAACCGGACGAGGCTGAGGATGCGTCCCTGTCTGTAAGCTCTCCCCCCGCCTCTACCGGTGACCTCCTTGACGAATACACTCCCCTAACTTTCGCGGATCTCGCTGCGATGTTCCTCAAAGAACGCCAAGGAAACGTTAAGGACTCGACGCTCCACGGCATTGACTCCAACTGTCGAACCCTGACAAAGCTGTTAGGTCGCCTCGACATCCGCAGGCATACGCGGGCGGACATGGTGGCACTCAAGGATAAGGTCGCGGTTGGCCGTAAGGCGCTGACCGTGAACAAGCTACTCACACAGCTATCCACAGTCATGGACTGGGCGGTCAATAACGGATTCATTGAACGCTCATTCGATAAAGGCTTGAAGATCGAACGAGGCGCTGAAAGCGAGCGTAGGCCATTCACCCGTGACGAGGTGGCAACCATCATGGAACATGCGAACGCTCTCCCTCCGAGCGATTGGAAGCGCTGGGCGCTATCTCTCGGCGTGCTCACTGGCGCCCGTATTGGTGAGCTATATCAACTCACCCAAGCTGACGTAAAGGGAGTGGAAGGAGGTATCACAGTTATTGACATCAACAAGGATGAGCAAGGAAAGACGCTCAAAAATGACTTCTCGATCCGAATGGTACCGTTGGTCGATGGCGCCTACGGGTTTAACCTCAAGACATTCCTTACATGGGTCGCATCAGAGCCTGGGAAGTTGTTCAAGTCGAAACCCCATTACTACAACAAGCCTCTGAATGACACTGTGCGAAAGCCGCTGGGCCTGGCGCCGGGCAGCGATCAGTCGTTTCACTCACTACGTCACTCGCTCTCCGGGCTTCTAAAGGCCGCAGCAACTCCGGATATCATCGCACAGAGCATCACCGGGCATAGCTCCGGGAACATCACCTACGACCTCTACGCGGGTTCACAGAGGGTCGGCGTCGATAAACTGCACATCGCCCTCGTGGAGGCATTCCGTACCGGAAATGCATTCTGAGGAAGGGGAGCAAGGTCATCGAGGTATTGGCTATAACGGATTCTTAAGCACGCCCCTATGTGAAATCTGTAAATCGTGACACCTAACGAATCGAACAGAGCTCACACAGAGGCGGCCTGAGAACGCACCTTCAATCGCTCGTCATCGGTGAAGGCATCTATCTGGGCTTAGGAGAGTCTAATAGGGAAATACCCTATCAGGATGCTCGCCGTGCTCGCTCACGGCTTAGGTGTAGCTTGATGGAGGAATCCTCCTACAGGCTTACGAGCAAGATCTACAAGACGACCGACATGCAGCTTGCTTTAGCTTTATCGAAGGGTTGCCATGACTTTCACAGCAAAATGCTTCAATCACGTTTTTCGGAGTATCGTGGCAAACGCCTCACGCTTCTCTCGCGCCCTTGGGGATCGCCACCATTTCTCCTCCGTATCCACTCGGCAGAGTGAGACCTCCGTCTGCATAAAAGGTCTAAGCCACGGGAGGGCTTGCTGGTCTTGCTCCCACTGCATACGCTCTAAAGGCCCCTCAGGGTCAGGTCGTTTCTCAAAGTACGGTACTCCTCTACGCAGGAGCTCGACTTCTTCACAAGCCATTCTCAAAAATTCATGCTCTTGCTTCAGCCTCTTCTTTAACTGCTCAGCATGCCTTCTTTCTGCAGCAAGTTCACGCTCAAGAATCTTTATGGTTAATGCCATGCGCGCATTCTCGGAGCCAACCGAAGTAGTCACCGCGTGAGAATCATCTGCTTGCGCCATCCCCCGTACATCAGGAAGTATATTTCGGGCCACTAAATTTCGGAAAGATAGTGCCGATGGGGACCCCGCGCGCAGAAGCACCCTGTATGTTTCTGCCGCAGAGGCCAACCACACGCCACCATAGCAATTAAGCTTAGGAGAGTCGCATATGACCGAGCCTGCGATGGGCGCAACGATGTCATTAAGCTGCATGAAGCCGTACCCTTCGACCTCCTCCATCACTAAAGCACGAGCAGAGGATGGGTTCTCGACAAATCCTAATCTTGCAATATGTTCGACAGTGAAAAGCACTTCAAACTCTGGATGACCCGCAAGAACAGACACCCATTCGCCGTGGAAGAGATACGTCATGAATCGCATGGAAGGCACAGTAAAGCTCCAATGATGACTATCATTAGGCCAGGGCTTTTCATTGCTTTACGTTAACGTTGCAGCGGCATTTCATTACCCGAGCGAATGCAACGAATCTTATTGTCATATTACAGCACGGTCAACCAAACATTGGCAGCCATAAACTAATAGCGGGTTATGACGCTGATTGACCAGGTAGCGTTTGACCTGGCTCAACGACGGGTTTAAAGAGGAGGCTGCGAGATTATTCACTGACAAAAACCTTCAAGACCATGTACGAGGATGTTGAAGCCGATAAAACCCACTGATAAGCCAAAGCAAGCGGACTCCAGAAACCCTCACTATTAGGGGAAGGGGGATCCTAAGAATCTCTCCCCAAGGCCTTGTCGTTCCCCTTCTCCGTTGTAATAAACTTCGCCCGTCGCTGGGCTCTCTCAACCATCCAGTTCTTCTGATAGTGCCTTCCATGCCACACCGGGTCCCTCGTCTGGGGTCTGGATGTCCGGCTGTGGGTGCGACCTGGAGGGCACTACCAAAAGAAAAACAGACAATTATGAATATCAACATCGAAACCACCATCCAGACGCTCAACTCTTCCGGCGATTTCCACCCGACGACCATCAATGGGCTACCCGGCATGACCTCGCTGGAGATCGCAGAGGCGACCGGAAAGAACCACAAGCACGTATTGCGTGGAATCCGAAAGATGCTGAGTGAGGTGGGTCCTCTTCTGGACCGACCCCAGTACGCCGAGACGAGCTACCGCGATGCGCAGGGTAAGTCACAGCCTTTGATCATTCTCGACAAGGAACTGACCTTCACTGTCCTGACCGGCTACAACGCCTCGCTGCGCCTCCTGGTGAATCGCCGGTGGCTGGAGTTAGAAGGCTCCGGGTTCGCCCGTGTGTCCGTACAGGCGGCTGTGGTCGAGCTCGTGGATCGCGAAAAGGACATCCGAGCGGATGCTTTTGCGAAAATGAGACGGCGGCATCCACGGATACTGACCGAGGCCGAAAAGGAAGCTGAGCGCTACAAGCGTCAAGCTGACCGACAGCGAAGCAAGACCCTCAAGGAGGGTGGTTGGAAGTTCATTGCCGATGGCGGCTAAGGATCTTGGTCCGAGTACTTCTGAGGGGACCTGACGAAAATTCAAGAAGAATTTCTGAGACCCCATCCCACTAACTCTGCCAGCCAAGAGTCCCCCGTGGCCCGGCCCTCGCCACTCAATCCTGGCGAGCAATGACCACTCATGCGCGTAATAAGGACCGGGTACTCAGCGGGCTACTGCCGGAGTATCCGTGGTCTGCCCTTGGTGGCCAGCCGATCCTGCTCTGGTATCCAGGTGTTTTGAATGCTTGCACTGGCGCCTCCGCCTATAGTCCCAATCGTTGTGGTGATTGGGTACACTCATGCACGATCCCTCACAGGACAATGTATATGGATGACCGCATTCCCATCACTGCTGACACACTTGAGCTGCTGCACCTTAACCAAATTGCCATACGTGCTGGCCTTGAGGAACTGTCGCTGTGGATAGCCCAACGCGGCTCAACCAACGTGCATGACAACATGCTCAGCATCCTGCAAACCTTGGACACTAATGCCCAAGCAATCGCCACAGGAATCGAGTCTCTCCGTCGTTCATAGATGCCCAGTCAGGTACGCTCATGTACTCTTTTGGGTACACCCCACGGCCACAGTAGTGTGAATACAGAAGACGGTACGAATTCGTATTCATTAGGGTTGACTCATGCCTTGAACACGGACATTCTGCCTGCCTCTAAACCCTATTGAATACACGGAGAGGATGGTGATGGCCCAGGTCGGTTACAAGCGAGTGAGCTCAGCAGACCAGAACACTGCCCGCCAGTTGGACGGAGTGAATCTGGATGAGGTCTTCGAGGACCAAGTGAGTGGGGCCACCACGGAACGTCCAGCGCTCCAAGAGATGCTCAGATTCATCCGTCAAGGTGACACAATCCACGTTCACAGTATTGATCGACTTGCTCGGAGCCTGAAGGATCTGCTGGAGCTCGTTGAGGGCCTTAAGGCTCGCGGCGTACAACTCCACTTCCACAAAGAAGGACTGATCTTCACCAGCGAGAAGAACCACACACAGGATCTGATGCTAAGCATGATGGGCGCTGTGGCTCAATTTGAACGCAGCATGATCCGGGAGAGACAGGCAGAGGGGATAGCTAAAGCGAAGGCTGCGGGGGTCTACAGAGGTCGGAAAAAAATCGTAGACGGTAAAGCAATCAGAGCAGCTATCTCCGAGGGATACAGTTTCCGACAAACTGCTCTAATGCTTGGTGTTAGCTTAAGCAGTGTCCAACGAGCTATGAGAGACCAGTCATCCTAAGAGCTCATAGGATTCAACTCACGCAAGAATGCACAAACCATGATAGTTCAGCGGATGGCCTCTATATGCAACCTCCATCCGCTGCAATTCGTGTTCGCCCCGTCCATATCTGTAAGCAACTTCGGGCGACTCTTATCTCTTGAACTCAGCTGACCAATGTCGGGTCGTACGAAAGCACTGCATCGATCTCTTGCTTAAAAATTCGAGGGCGACCCTTGGTTACATAGGTCACACCCAGGCGCTCAGCTTGTAAGCGAACCTCATCGATATCATGGACGGAATAGAGAATTACCTGCCGCCCCCTATAAGAAATTCCCCGCGCGTGCTCCGCCACGAACAACCCCCTATAAGTAAGGTACAAATCGCCTTTTGCTTCGATTGCAGAATAATACTGTCCTGGCGCGGGAACGTTGAGGTCAAGTATAAGCGCTCGAAACCTCTGCCGTCCAAGCATATCAATAGCCTCGTCCACATTTTTTGCAAAGCTGCAATCACACCCCTTGCTTGAGAGGTACTCTTCCAACCAATCCAGAAGATGCGGTTCATCATCCATAATAAGGATCTTATGTCGTTCCATCTCATCGCTCCTTCATGAAGGCATTTGGAATACGAATTTCAAAAACGGCCAGCCGAGTATCACTCACATACTTAGCGGTTATCGTCCCACCGAACACTCGTTCCACAATGAGGCGACAGATATGAAGACCAAGGCCCGACCCAGCAGAGGTTTTACCTTCTGCTTTCTTGCCTCGCACTCCGAGACCAAATATATCTTCATCAGAGTCATATGGAGTGCTCTTTCCAGAGAATTCGACTATCAAATCCTTGGTCTTTTTCTGAATCCAGTGCTTTATTTCAACGATACCATTCGAATCACCATACTTTACATAGTTATCATAAATATTCATGAAGACCTGCCGGAGCAACTCCGGATCGCCATGAACACAAGTATGAAGAGAACGATCACCAACTTCAAATCGTATTCCGCTTAACGCTGCCTGTTCTTGAAAAAATTGCGCAGCCTCAATGAGTAACTGTGGAATCACGCATATTTTATTTGATGTTTTTAGCACTACAGCAACATCAGCACCGTATTGGGCAAAGTAGGCGAGATTTCGAATGAGAGATACAGTATACTCAAGCTGTGCTCTCGCACTTTTCAAGCGTTGCTCTCTACGTTCCTTGCCAATGGTCCCATCAATCAGATTATCAAGGGTCCCTATTACACCATTCAGCGGATTTATTGCCTGATGGGTAATATTTTGGATTAAGGCAATAGTTTGACTGGGATCAATTGGCTGCATACTGGCTCTCAATGATAATCGAATTAGAGTCTGAGGCAATATTCAACCCACCCCAGAATGCAATAGTTTTAAGATCCGGGAGAAGCTCCTCGACAACCGGACCAGCCTGCAAGGTCAACTTATTCGCGGACGCATCAGCAATGATTACTTCGCTGGAGGAAGAGTGGCAATGAATCAAAGCAGCGATACACCGAAACGCATATCGATCAAAGCCTTTACCCTGAACAGCCTCTACCTGCTTCAACCAATCAGGGGCATCGTAATTCGGCCTGAATGGTATTACAGAGATGCGGCCATACTGCTCAATTTCAGCAAGCCTGGCGCTAATCAACTCTGACAATGTTTGGACCACATCAAGCCGGCGCTCCAATACACCACTAAACTCCACGCAAGCCGTAATACTGTTTGAATACTTTAAAAGAACCTTTGACAGCTCAATCATTGAAAGGGCTGCATCCTGAATAGGGGTATGACTAAGCCCGTACTTAACCTTTATATCGAGGTGCAGCCCCAATCTTGCTTCCACATCTTGTCGATTCCAAAATCGCACACTCGGATTCTTATGAGCGTTATTCCAACGATTTACTTCATCTATAGCTTGCGGAGACAAGGTGGACGTTGTGACCACCAAAAGAACATCAGCGGAATTAGAGTCAGCGTAAGAGATCTTCTCCCAAACATTTGGCCAACTCACGGTATCGGCGTAACGCTTACACTCAACATACCAACTTGATCTGGAAACAAACCCAGAAAAATCACTGACAAATGAGTCACCTTGGATGTCCCGACCACCATCACGCCCAGGCGTCCGCCACACAGCGTTCTTCAAGCCAAGACGCACAACCAGGTCAAGCGTAAGATTTTCGAACTCCGTGGGAGTAAGATCAGACAAACTACGAATAGATAGAGCCGACACCGCACACACCCCCAGTGATAACCGCCGAGCAACCCTGACCAATACCAACAAATATGCATCCGACATTACGCAAGCAATGTTAGCCAACTTGCCGCGACATGTCTACAGGCAACAAAAACGAAATCTCATCTATCTCGCAACCCCTACACCACCTAAGTAACCTCAATCAAATTTTATAGCAATTCACCACTGTAAACACATACACAATTCAGAAAACGCACATGCGAATAGTCAACCACATCGACATGCGGCCTAACATCCCCAATAGAGATACGACCGAGCAACGCCTCTCCTGGGGCAGTTAGCACTACCTCATCAAAGACCATATGCTCGCCCCGAATAGCTACTATCATAAAAATCGCAAGCACACCCGAGCACACCGTAGATACTTTACACTACGCTTAAGTCAAACCGCATTGGATACCGACATCGCTTGCCTCACTCGCCATTTGTCACCAACACTGTCACCATCGCGTAACCAGCAATCTTTGAGGTCCCCTATGAACCACGCTATGCTTGGCCTCCCACCTCCACCCCATCAGTTCTGGGCCAACCCTGAAAACTTCGGCAAGTATTGGTGGTGATGATGAGTGTCTCGGTTTGCCCTTGTGGCAGCGGCAATCTGCTCGACGCCTGCTGCGGGCATTACCATGCCGGCACCCCGGCGCCCGATGCCCAGACGCTGATGCGTTCGCGCTACAGCGCCTATGTAATGGGGCTGATCGACTACCTGGTCGCCACCACCCTGCCGGCCCAGCAGGCCGGGCTGGACCGCGCCGCCATGGCGGCGTGGAGCGCCCAGAGCACCTGGTTGGGCCTGGAGGTGGAAAGCGCCGAAGTACTCGGCGGCCAGCCCGAACACGCCTTCGTGACCTTCACCGCGCGCTGGCATGACCAGGAGGGCGACCATCAGCACCGCGAGCGTTCTGCTTTCGTGCAGCACGAGCGGCGCTGGTACTTCATCGACCCTACCGTCGCGCTCAAGGCCGGCCGCAATGACCCCTGCCCCTGCGCCAGCGGGCAGAAATTCAAGAAATGCTGCGCCAGCTACGTCGGTAACTGAGCATGATCGCCGCCCCCCGCCTGCTTTTGCTCAGCGCCCTGCTGACGCTGCTGGCGGGCTGTGCGAGTTGGGGCAGCGATGATGCGCGCGTGCCGGAACTGCACCTGGACAAGGTCGAAACGGTGAAGGCGCGGCTGCTGCAACAGGAGTTCGTCCTGCACCTGCGCGTCGACAACCCGAACGACAGCCGCCTGTTCATTCGCAACCTGAGCTATTCGGTATGGCTCGACGACTTGCTGCTGGCGCAGGATGACGTCAGCCTCTGGCGCAGTGTCGGCGGGCATGCCCGGCGTACGTTCAAGATCACGGCGCGGACCAACCTGTGGCAGCACCTGAAGCCTTTGGCCAAGCTGCTCAAGAGCGGGCAGCCGCTGCATTACCGCCTGCAAGGCGAGCTGGAGACCGGGCTGATCATCCATCAGGACCTGCACTTGTCGCGCAGTGGTGAGATAATCCCCGGCGATTTCATACCGGAGTAACCCTGCAATGACCCAGCAACCCCATGTTCATGGCCCGGACTGCAACCACAGTCACGATCATCAGCATGATCATGACCACGGCCATGTACACGGCCCGCACTGCAACCACGGCCACCAGGAGCCGGTGCGCAACGCCCTGAAAGACGTTGGCCGCAACGACCCGTGCCCATGTGGCAGCCAGAAAAAGTTCAAGAAGTGCCACGGCGCTTGATGGGCCTGGCTCAGGCCTAGTAGCGCCTTTGAGATCGAGCGCCGCCCGCGCGGCGCATCGCGGATAAATCCGCTCCTACATTTGTTGCAACGTGGCCATGCCTGAAAGGCCATGGTTGTCAGCCGGTTTGCACGACTCAAGACATGCACCAAGGCTGGCAACCATGGCGTAACAGGTTCGGCACGTTGCAACAAATGTAGGAGCGGATTTATCCGCGATGCGCCGCGCGGGCGGCGCTCGATCTCACAGGCGCCGAAACCCTGTCGGCATGCTACCTTAGCGCCTCCCAACACCCGCCACGCCTTGCAGGAGCCCTTGTCATGGCCGCCCCCGTCCTTCCTCCCTTCCGCCCGCGGCTCAGCGCCGCCGCCACGCTGCTCGGCATGCTCGGGCTCGCCGGCTGTCAGATGGGGGGCTATCAGGACAGCGTGCCACCAACCACCGGCGTGCAGCCGCTCAAAGGCCTGGCACAGAACGTCTCGGTCCGGCGCAACACCATGGGCGCACCGCTGATCGAAAGCAGCAGCTTCCATGACGCCCTGTTCACCCTCGGCTATGTGCATGCAGGCGACCGCATCGAGCAGATGCTCGCCATGCGCCTGCTCGCCCAGGGCCGCCTGGCGGAGCTGGCCGGCAGCGAAGCGCTGGACATCGACCGGCTGATGCGCGCTGCCAACCTCAAGCAAAACGCCGCGCAGCAGTACGCCGATGCCTCGCCGCGCCTGAAGCGCTTCTTCGAGGTGTATGCCCGTGGGGTCAACGCCTACCTGTTCCGCTACCGCGACAAGCTGCCGGCCAACCTGGCCAGCAGCGGTTATCGTCCGGAATACTGGAAGCCTGAGGATTCGGCACTGATCTTCAACCTGTACGCCTTCAGCCAGTCGGTAAACCTGCAGGAAGAGCTCAGCGCCCTGACCTTGGCGCAGAAGGTTGGCAACGACAAGCTGCCCTGGCTGCTGCCCGGCGCACCGGACGAACCCTTGGCTGACGCCGAGGTGGAAAAACTCAAGGGCCTGAACCTGGGCAGCCAGCTGCCAGGCCTGTCCGCGTTGGCGGAGGCCAGCCAGAAGCTCGCCGACCTCGACCTGCTCGGCAGCCCCGGCTCGGCCAACCTGGCGCTCGGCCCGCAACGTAGCCGCAGCGGCAAGAGCCTGCTGGCCAGCGACAGCCGCGCCGCCTGGGCCCTTAGCCCGGTACAGATCCACACGGGCAAGTACCAGGTTGCCGGCCTGTCACTGCCGGGCCTGCCGATCGTGCTGGCCGGCTACAACGGCAAGCTCGCCTGGAGCAGCAGCGCGGTGATGGCCGACAACCAGGACCTGTACCTGGAGCAGCTGCGTCATGCGGGCAACCAAGTGACCTACCTGGCCGACGGCAAGTGGCTGCCGGCCCGGGCCCGCAGCGAGACCTTCTTTGTTCGCGGCCAGCGCCCACAGCGCGAGGTGATGTACGACACCCGCCACGGCACCCTGCTGCCCCAGGCGGGCAACGCCAGCCTCGGCCTGGCCCTGAGCCTGCCGCAACTCAAGGGCGACCGTAGCCTCGATGCGCTGTTCGACCTGACCCGCGCGCAGAACATAGAACGCGCCTTCGAGAGTACCCGTGAAGTCGCCACTGCTGCGCTGAACTTCGTCTTCGCCGAACCCGAACACATCGGCTGGCAAGTCAGCGGCCGCTACCCGAACCGCCGTGAAGGCCAGGGCCTGCTGCCGTCGCCTGGCTGGGACGGTCGCTATGACTGGGACGGTTATGCCGACCCGATGCTGCACCCCTATGACCAGGACCCACCGGCCGGCTGGATCGCCCACGCCAACCAGCGCAGCCTGCCGCGTGGCTATGGCATGCAGCTGTCCAGCACCTGGTACTACCCTGAGCGCGCCGAGCGCCTGGGCCAGCTGGCTGGCAACGGCCGCCACGACAGCCGCAGCCTGATGGCGTTGCAGAACGACCAGGTGACGCTGCTGGCTGACAAGCTCAAGCAGATGTTCGATGCTCCGGGCATGGCCCAGCCGCTCAAGCAGGCCATCGACGCTCTGCCTGCGCCCCAGCGCGACAAGGCGCGCGACGCACTTGCCCGGCTGAAGGCCTTCGATGGCCGCCTGAGCCCGGTATCGGCAGATGCCGCGCTGTACGAGCTGTTCCTCCAGGAAGTGACCCGGCAGACCTTCCTCGACGACCTAGGCCCGGAATCGAGCCCGGCCTGGCAGGCCTTCGTCAGCAATGCCCGCCTGTCGTACTCGGCCCAGGCCGACCACCTGCTGGGCCGCGACGACAGCCCGTTCTGGGACGATCGCAACACCCCGCAAAAAGAAGACAAACCTGCCATCCTCGCCCGCAGCCTGGCCGCGGCCGTGGATGCCGGCACCGTGCAACTGGGCAGCGAGCGCCGTGCCTGGCAGTGGGGCAAGTTGCACCAGTACCGCTGGCCTGCCCCTGCCTACCACGGGCTGGGCGATGCGCTGAACCGCTCGCCAATGGCCGCCGGTGGCGACTTCACCACCCTCGCCCTGACGCCTTACGCCTGGGGCAGCGATTTCGACACCCGCCTGCCGGCCTCGGCGCGGATGATCGTCGACTTCGGCCAGGTCGAGCCGCTGCAGGTACTGACCAGCAATGGCCAGTCGGGCAACCCGGCCAGTTCGCATTACAGCGACGGGCTGGATGCCTGGTTCAAGGGGCGGTTCATGAGCCTGCCGCTGCAGCCGCAGAACTTCGGGCGGGCATATGGCAGCCAGCGGTTGACGCTGGTTCCGGGGCGGTAAGGGATTTCGGAAAAATTGAAAGGTGATTCAGGGCCACCAGGGGCTCGCCGCTAGATTTTCAGCGCCTGTGAGATCGAGCGCCGCCCGCGCGGCGCTCGATCTCACAGGCCCTGAAAGCTTTGTGGCGAGCACCTGGCAGCCCTGACACCAATTCATGCCAAGCACCTGCCAGCCCCAACTCCATCCGAACTTCCACCCACGCCCACGGTTCCTAACTGGTAACCCCAAACCAGCGCACAGAAGCCATGGACCTCGTCATCGCCCGCCCCGAAGGCCTGTACTGCCCACCCGGCGACTTCTACATAGACCCCTGGCGCCCGGTCAACCGCGCCGTGATCACCCACGGTCATGGTGACCATGCGCGCAGCGGCAACCGCCACTACCTGACCGCCGCCCCTGGCGCGGGCATCCTGCGCAGCCGACTGGGCCAGGATATCGACCTGCAGACCCTGGCCTACGGCGAGCAAATCCGGCACCACGGCGTCACCCTTAGCCTGCACCCGGCCGGCCATGTGCTGGGTTCGGCACAGGTGCGTCTCGAGTATCAGGGCGAAGTCTGGGTCGCCTCGGGTGATTACAAGGTCGAGCCGGACGGGACCTGCGCCGCCTTCGAGCCGGTGCGCTGCCATACCTTTATCACCGAGTCCACGTTCGGCCTGCCCATCTACCGCTGGCCCAGCCAGGCGACCATCTTCGCCGGGATCAATGCCTGGTGGCGGAGCAACCGCGAGCAAGGCAAGGCCAGCGTGCTGTTCTGCTATGCCTTCGGCAAGGCCCAGAGAATTCTCCATGGCCTGGCCCCGGAGATCGGGCCGATCCTCGTGCATGGTGCTGTCGAGCCGCTGAACCGGGTGTACCGCGAAGCGGGTGTGCAGCTGCCGGTTACCCGCTATGCCGGTGATATCCCCCGCAACGACCCGCTGATGCGTCAGGCATTGATCCTGGCACCACCCTCTGCCGCAGGTAGCAGCTGGATGCGCCGCTTCGGCGAGTACAGCGATGCCTTTGCCAGCGGCTGGATGCTGCTGCGCGGTACCCGACGACGGCGCGGTGTGGATCGTGGCTTCGTGTTGTCCGACCATGCCGACTGGCCGGGGCTGCTGTGGGCCATCGGCCAGACCGGTGCCGAGCGGGTCATGGTTACCCACGGCTCAGTGCATGTGCTGGTGCGCTACCTCAACGAACAAGGCCTGGACGCGCGCGCCTTCGTCACCGAATACGGCGAAGAAGATGACACCACGGTCACGGAGCCTGCGGCATGAAAGCCTTCGCCGAACTGTACCTGCGCCTGGATGCCACCACCTCCAGCAATGCCAAGCTCGAAGCCCTGCGCGACTATTTTGCTGCAGCGCCCGCCGAAGATGCCGCCTGGGCCGTGTACTTCCTCGCTGGCGGGCGCCCGCGCCAACTGGTGCCCACGCGCATGCTGCGCGAGCTGGCCACGACCTTGGCGGGGTTGCCCGAATGGTTGTTCGAAGAGAGCTACCAGGCCGTGGGTGATCTGGCCGAGACCATCTCGCTGTTGTTGCCGCAAGCCGCCCATGCCAGTGACGACGGCCTGGCATACTGGGTCGAAGCGCACCTGCTGCCCTTGCGTGGCCTGCCTGCTGAAGAAGTCCAGCAGCGCCTGCCGCCTCTGTGGGCACAACTGGACCGCCCCAGTCTGATGCTGTGCCTGAAGCTGATCACCGGTAGCTTTCGCGTCGGCGTGTCCAAGCTGCTGGTCACCCGCGCCCTGGCGCAACTGGCCGGCCTGGATGCCAAACGCGTGGCCCAGCGGCTGGTCGGCTATACCGATATCGGCCATCGCCCAACGGCCGCCAGTTACCACAAGCTGGTCGCCGAAGAATCCGCTGATGAACATAGCCAGCGTGGAGGCCAGCCTTACCCCTTCTTCCTGGCTCACGCCCTGCAGGCCCCGGTAGAGCAGTTCGAAGCTCTGCTCGGCCCGCCCGCTGCGTGGCAGATCGAATGGAAGTGGGATGGCATCCGCGCGCAAGTCGTCAAGCGCGAAGGCCAGCTGTGGGTCTGGTCGCGGGGCGAAGAGTTGGTCACCGAGCGTTTTCCCGAGCTGCATGGCCTGGCCGAAAGCTTGCCGGACGGCACGGTGCTCGACGGCGAGATCCTGGTCTGGAAGCCAGGCGCCGATGCCAGCATACCGGCTGTACAGCCGTTCGCCGTGCTGCAACAACGCATTGGCCGCAAGACCCTGAGCAAGAAGCTGCTGGCCGACGCTCCGGTGGTGCTGCAAGCCTACGACGTGCTGGAATGGCAAGGCGAGGACTGGCGCAACCGCCCGCAACATGAACGGCGCCAGCAATTGCAGCACCTGGTGGCCGAGTATCCCCTGGCCCCGCTGTTGCTTTCACCGCTGCTCGAGGGCAATGACTGGAACGACCTGGCCAGGCAACGCGAACAGTCGCGCAACCTTGGCGTGGAGGGGTTGATGCTCAAGCAGCGTGATTCGCTGTATGGCGTGGGCCGAACCAAGGACATGGGCCTGTGGTGGAAGTGGAAGATCGACCCCTTCAGCGTCGATGCTGTACTGGTCTACGCCCAGCGCGGTCATGGCCGCCGTGCCAGCCTCTACAGCGACTACACCTTCGCGGTGTGGAACGCGCCACCCGGCACGCCCGAGCGCACGCTGGTACCCTTCGCCAAGGCATATTCGGGGCTCAGCGACGAAGAGATGCGCAAGGTGGATGCGATCATCCGCAAGACCACGGTGGAAACCTTCGGGCCAGTGCGCAGCGTCACGCCGACCTTGGTGTTCGAGCTCGGCTTCGAGGGCATAGCACTGTCCAAGCGCCACAAGAGTGGTATCGCCGTCAGGTTTCCGCGGATGTTGCGCTGGCGCCTGGACAAGCCGGTCGACGAAGCCGATGACCTGGCAAGCCTGCAGGCATTGCTGGTCTGAAAGAAGGCAACACGGTGAGGCGCGATAACGGAATTTATGCTTCTATCTTTGAGCCGACCCGTGTCGCAGACCGTTTTCGCCACGCAGCCAGGACCACCATGCACCATTCGACCCACGACCTGCTCGCGCCCGTACCGGGCATTACCCGCCAATTGCACAGTTTCCACTTCGGCCCACGGGGTGGCGCCAAGGTGTACATCCAGGCCTCGCTGCATGCCGACGAACTACCCGGCATGCTGGTCGCCTGGCATCTCAAGCGCCGCCTGGCCGAGCTGGAACAGCAAGGTCGCCTGTTGCGCGAGATCATCCTGGTACCGGTGGCCAACCCTGTCGGCCTGGAACAGGTGATGCTGGACGCGCCCCTGGGCCGTTTCGAATTGCAAAGCGGCGAGAACTTCAACCGCAACTTCGTCGACCTGTCCGACAGCATCGGCGACCAGATCGAAAGCCACCTGACCCAGGACCCGGCGCACAACGTGGCATTGATCCGCGAATACTTGCGCCGCGGCCTGGATGCTCACCCGGCGCACACGCCGTTGCAGTCCCAGCGCCTGACCTTGCAACGGCTGGCCTGCGATGCCGACCTGGTGCTGGACCTGCACTGTGACTTCGAGGCTGTCGAACATCTCTACACCACCCCTGAAGCCTGGCCACAGGTCGAGCCGCTGGCCCGTTACCTCGGGGCCCAGGCCAGCCTGCTGGCTACCGACTCCGGTGGCCAATCGTTCGACGAGTGCTTCAGCCTGGTCTGGTGGCAGCTGCAACAGCGCTTCGGCAAGCGCTTCCCGATCCCGCAGGGCAGCATTGCCGTGACTGTCGAGCTGCGCGGCCAAGCCGATGTCAGCCATGACCTGGCCAGCCAGGACTGCCAGGCGATTCTCGACTACCTGACCCACGCCAACGTCATCGAAGGCACCGCCGCCCCACTGCCAGCGCTGACACGCCCGGCCACACCACTGGCCGCCGTCGAACCGGTGACCGCGCCCCTTGGCGGGCTGCTGGTGTATCACGCCCGTCCCGGCCAGCACCTGGAGGCCGGGCAACTGATCGCTGAAGTCATCGACCCGCTCAGCGACCGGGTAACGGCCGTGCGCAACAGCCACCCCGGCCTGCTCTACGCCCGCAGCGTGCGACGCATGGCCACGGCCGGCATGGTCATCGCCCATGTCGCCGGTGAACAGGTGCTACGCAGCGGCTACCTGCTGGCCAACTGACCGGTTTAAACCAAAGCCTGTTGCGAGTGGTCTGTAGAAGCACAGCCTTTTCAGGACCGCCCGCCGCCATGCCCGCCTCTTCCGACCTCGCCAATGCCTGGTTCAGCGCCCGCGGCTGGAAGCCTTTCGCCTTCCAGCGCCAGGTATGGGCAGCGGTTGGGCGCGGTGAGTCCGGGCTGCTGCATGCCAGCACCGGAGCAGGCAAGACGTATGCAGTCTGGCTCGCGGCATTGCGCGCTTTCGCCAGGCCAGGCAACGGGCGCCAGCCCGCAGCACTGCAGGTGCTCTGGATCACCCCCATGCGCGCTCTGGCCGCAGATACCGCGCGCGCCCTGCAAACGCCACTGGATGAGCTTGGCCTGAACTGGACGGTCGGCGTGCGCAGTGGCGACACCGGCAGCGCCGAACGCGCACGCCAGGCCCGGCGCCTGCCGAGCACCCTGATCACCACGCCGGAAAGCCTGACCTTGCTACTGACTCGGGCACAAGCCCGTGATGACTTTGCCGGCCTGCGCCTGGTGGTGGTGGATGAATGGCATGAACTGCTCGGCAACAAGCGTGGCGTGCAACTGCAACTGGCCCTGGCACGCCTGCGCCGCTGGCATCCGGGCCTGATGACCTGGGGCTTGTCGGCCACCCTCGGCAATCTGCCGCACGCACTCGACGTGCTACTACCGGGGGGTGGACAGTTGGTGAAAGGCCGCCAGGATAAACAGCTGGTTGTCGACACCTTGCTGCCCGATGCCATCGAACGCTTTCCCTGGGCCGGGCACATGGGCCTGAAGATGCTCGACCAGGTTGCCGATGAACTCGACGCCAGCACCAGCAGCCTGGTGTTCACCAATACCCGTGCCCAAGCCGAACTCTGGTACCAGGCCTTGCTCGACGCCCGCCCCGATTGGGCCGGGCAGATCGCCTTGCACCATGCCTCACTGGCCCGGGCGAGCCGCGACTGGGTCGAGCAGAGCCTCAAGCAGGGCACGCTCAAGGCCGTCATCTGCACCTCCAGCCTGGACCTGGGCGTGGACTTCCTGCCAGTCGAGCGGGTGCTGCAGATCGGCTCGGCCAAAGGCATAGCCCGCCTCATGCAGCGTGCCGGACGCTCTGGCCATGCCCCGGGGCGCCGCTCGCGCGTCACTCTGGTACCGACCCATAGCCTGGAGCTGGTAGAAGCCGCCGCCGCCCGCGCCGCACTGACTGCCGGCCATATCGAAGCGCGCCACTCGCCGCGCCTGTGCATGGACGTGCTGGTTCAACACCTGGTCAGCATGGCGCTGGGCAGTGGCTTTCGCCCTGATGAACTGCTCGCGGAAGTCCGCAGCACCTGGGCCTTCCGTGACCTGCTTGACAGCCAGTGGCAGTGGGCGCTGGACTTCGTCAATCACGGCGGTCATACACTGACGGCCTACCCCGATTATCAGCGTGTCGAGGCGCACCCCGACGGAGTCTGGCGGGTGGCCAGCGAACGCCTCGCGCGGCGCCACCGCATGGGCATCGGCACCATCGTCAGCGACGCCAGCTTGCAGCTCAAGTACTGGAGCAAGGGTGGCGGCGGCAAGCACCTGGGCAGTGTCGAGGAAGCCTTCATCGCCCGCCTGCGCCCTGGCGACACCCTGGTATTCGGCGGCCGGGTGCTGGAGTTGGTGCGGGTCGAAGGCATGACCGCCTATGTGCGCCGCAGCACCGCACGCAAGGCCGCCGTGGCGCGCTGGAATGGCGGGCGCATGCCACTGTCCAGCGAACTGGCCGACGCGCTGGTCGAGCAACTCGATGCAGCCGCCCGCGGGCATTACATTGGCCCGGAAATGCAGGCCGTAAAGCCCCTGCTGGCCTTGCAGTCGCGGTGGTCGGCCTTGCCCACCAGCGGCACGCTGCTGGCCGAAACGCTGGAGTCGCGCCAGGGCTCGCACCTGTTTCTCTACCCCTTCGCCGGGCGCATGGCCAACCTGGGCCTGGCCAACCTGATCGCCTGGCGAGTGAGCCGGGTGCAGCCACTATCGGTATCCATCGCAGTGAACGACTATGGTTTCGAGCTTCTCAGCCCCGGCCCCGTGGATTGGGCCAGCTGCCTGCCAGAAGCGCTGTCGGGCGAAAACCTGCTGGAGGACGTGCTGGCCAGCCTGAACGCTGGCGAAATGGCGCTCAGGCGCTTTCGAGAAATCGCCCAGATCGCCGGGCTGGTTTTCGGCGGCTACCCGGCCGCGCAGAAGAGCACGCGGCAGATCCAGGCCTCCAGCGGGTTGTTCTACGAGGTGTTCCGCAAACATGATGCAGGCAACTTGCTGCTCGGCCAGGCGCGCGATGAAGTGCTGAGCGAAGAACTGGAGATCGAGCGCCTGCACCGCCAGTTGCTCAAGATGCGCGCCCTGCAACTGGACCTGCGCGCGCTGCAACGCCCTGGCCCGCTGGCCTTCGCCCTGCTGGTCGAGGGCATGCGCGAGACCCTGAGCACGGAAAAGTTGGCGGACCGCATTGCTCGAATGGTGGCCGACCTGGAACAAGCGGCAAACCGGCCATGAATACCTATCTGCCTATCGAACACTGTGGCGAAACGCTCTGGCTGCTACCGGACAAGGCCATCTACTGGCCAGCCCGCCGCGCCTTGCTGGTGGCAGACGTGCATATCGGCAAGGCGGCCAGTTACCGAGCCTTGCATCAACCTGTTCCGCGCGGCACCACGGCCACCACCCTGGCACGCCTGGATGCGCTACTGAACAGCCATGACTGCGAGCAGTTGATCATCCTCGGTGACTTTCTTCATGCGCGCGCAGCACATTCGCCGGACATCCTGGCCAGCCTGTACGCATGGAGAAACCGCCATGAAACGCTGAAGGTAGTCCTGGTGCGCGGCAACCATGACCACCACGCCGGTGATCCGCCTGTGGTTCTGGCTATCGAGGTGAAAGACGAGCCTTTGCTGCTGGAACCCTTCGCCCTGCAGCACGAACCCTTGCCACACCCCAGCCACCCTGTGCTGGCCGGGCATGTGCATCCGGTATACATGCTGCGAGGGCGGGCACGGCAACGGCTCAGGCTACCTTGCTTCCTGATCGATGCTCAGGTCAGCCTGCTGCCGGCATTCGGTGAATTCACCGGGGGATGGTTGGTCCAGCCAGGTGTGGGCGCCCGCGTTTTCCTTGCCGGCGGCGATCAGGTCTGGGCACTTGGCGACTGATCAGGCTACGGGAGAAGGCGGTGGCTCATCGGGAAGGGTGGGCTCACCTGGCTCCATCGGCGGATGTTCACCGGGCTCCGGCGGCTGCGGCGTATCGGGATCAGGCTGGTGCGGCACGCCGCCGGCTTGCATGGGCAGCGGATGCGCCAGCAGTGACCACGCCAGCAACCCGACCTGATTGGGCTGAAGTACAGCCAGCTTCGCACTGATTGCGGGGTTGAGTTTCATTGGCAGCTCCTGACAAGGGCCGACACGCTTCATACCTGTCGGCACTGTTCACAGCGTTGGAGTGCCATCAGGGAAACTAATTCCCCGCGCTCGTCGGATCAGGTGCGCGGCAGGGTGACGCCGCGCTGCCCCTGGTACTTGCCGCCACGGTCCTTGTACGAAACTTCGCACTCTTCATCGGACTCGAGGAACAGCATCTGCGCCACGCCTTCGTTGGCGTAGATCTTCGCCGGCAGCGTGGTGGTGTTGGAGAACTCCAGGGTCACGTGGCCTTCCCACTCCGGCTCGAGCGGGGTGACGTTGACGATGATCCCGCAACGGGCATAGGTGCTTTTGCCCAGGCAGATGGTCAGCACGTTGCGCGGGATGCGGAAGTACTCGACGGTACGGGCCAGGGCGAAGGAGTTCGGCGGGATGATGCAGACGTCGCTCTTGACGTCGACGAAGCTGCCGGCGTCGAAGTTCTTCGGGTCGACGGTGGCCGAGTTGATGTTGGTGAACACCTTGAATTCATCGGCGCAGCGCACGTCGTAGCCGTAGCTGGAGACGCCGAAGGAGATGACCCGGCTGTCGTGCTCGCCGCGCACCTGGCGCTCGACGAACGGTTCGATCATGCCGTGTTCCTGCGCCATGCGGCGAATCCACTTGTCCGATTTGATGCTCATGGCGGGGTGTCCTGAAGAGTTGCGAGGGGAAAATCCAGACGCGCATATTACCGGTCCCGGCGCCTGGGTTAAAGTTCAATGCCACATCCCGCGCCGGACGGGGGCTGCAGCCGCCGTCGATCCGAATTTGCGTAAAGCGTTCACAGACCATTGGCAGCTCGTGGAAAGTGGGGTAAGGTGGCGCCACTGTGCTGCACGTGACACCGAGAATCTCTAGTTTGATGCACGATCCTGATCGGCCCATCGCTGAATTTTCTGCTCTCTTTGCGCTCAGTCCCGGCCAGGGTTTTTCCTGACCGTTATCAAATTGTCCAAGGAGACAGAAAAATGTCCAACCGTCAATCCGGTGTTGTTAAGTGGTTCAACGATGAGAAAGGCTACGGCTTCATCACCCCTCAGTCGGGCGACGACCTGTTCGTGCACTTCAAAGCCATCCAAGCTGACGGCTTCAAAACCCTGAAAGAAGGCCAGGCTGTTACTTTCGTCGCTACCCGCGGCCAGAAAGGCATGCAGGCTGAAGAAGTTCAGATCGCCTAAGTCGATCTCAGCTTTCTAGCTTTCAAAAAAACCCGCCTTCTGGCGGGTTTTTTTATGCCTGACCGAAATACCGAGTCGCCTGCTTCGCGGGCAAGCCCGCTCCCACAGGGACTGCAAAAGGCTTGAAACCTACGCGATCCCTGTGGGAGCGGGTTTACCCGCGAAGAAACCAGCGCGGTCTTCAGTCCTCGCTGATGGTAATGCTCGGCATCGCCGGGGCCGCCGCTTCCTGCAGCACGATCCGTGCACCCACCTGACGGGCCAGCTCCTGGTAGACCATGGCAATCTGGCTTTCCGGCTCGGCGATCGCCGTCGGCTTGCCGCTGTCGGCCTGCTCACGGATCAGCATCGACAGCGGCAGCGAGGCCAGCAAGTCGACACCGTACTGCGCCGCCAGCTTCTCGCCACCGCCTTCACCGAACAGGTGCTCGGCATGGCCGCAGTTCGAGCAGATGTGCACGGCCATGTTCTCCACCACGCCCAGCACCGGAATATTGACCTTGCGGAACATCTCCACGCCCTTCTTGGCATCCAGCAGGGCCAGGTCCTGTGGCGTGGTGACGATTACCGAACCGGCCACCGGCACCTTCTGCGCCAGGGTCAGCTGGATATCGCCGGTACCCGGCGGCATGTCGATGACCAGATAGTCCAGGTCATCCCAGGCAGTCTGGGTCACCAGTTGCAGCAACGCACCGGACACCATCGGCCCACGCCAGACCATCGGCGTGTTGTCATCGGTGAGGAACGCCATGGACATCACTTCCACGCCATGGGCCTTGATCGGCACGAACCACTTCTGTTCGCGGATCTGCGGGCGGGTGCCCTCGGCGATACCGAACATCACGCCCTGGCTGGGGCCATAGATGTCGGCATCGAGAATGCCCACGCGGGCACCTTCACGGGCCAGGGCCAAGGCCAGGTTGGCGGCGGTGGTCGACTTGCCGACCCCGCCCTTGCCCGAGGCAACGGCAATGATGTTCTTGACGTTGGCCATGGCCGGCACCTGGGCCTGGGCCTTGTGCGCGGCAACCACGCAGTCGATCGACACCTGGGCCGAACTGACGCCGTCGAGATTCTCGATCGCGGTCTGCAGTACCTGGGCCCAGCCGTTCTTGAACAGGCCGGCGGCATAGCCCAGTTGCAACTGCACAGCAACCTGGCCGCCCTGGATGTCGATGGCGCGCACGCAACCGGCGCTGACCGGGTCCTGATTCAGGTAGGGGTCGGTGTACTGGCGAAGCACGCCTTCAACGGCGGCACGGGTGACGGCACTCATGGACACTCCCATTGGCAAACTGAGTACGGAACAGACGCCTATCCTAACCCGTCAATCGTCAGCAGATGCGTGCTTGGGGTGAAATATCTTCGCCGGCCCTTTATAGTGGCCGATCACCCTCATTTTTACCCGAGCCAGATAAGTAGCCGAGCCACCATGTCCGAGCCACGTCAGATTCTCGTTACCAGCGCCCTGCCCTATGCCAATGGATCCATCCACCTTGGCCATATGCTGGAGTACATCCAGACGGACATGTGGGTGCGCTTCCAGAAGCTGCGCGGCAACCAGTGCATCTACGTCTGCGCCGACGATGCACACGGTTCGGCCATCATGTTGCGTGCCGAGAAAGAAGGCATCACCCCGGAGCAACTGATCGCCAATGTCCAGGCCGAGCACAGCGGCGACTTCGCCGACTTCCTGGTTGACTTCGACAACTTCCACTCCACCCACAGTGACGAAAACCGTGAGCTGTCGGGCCTGATCTACGGGCGCCTGCGTGACGCCGGGCACATCGCGACCCGTTCGGTGACCCAGTACTTCGACCCTGAGAAAGGCATGTTCCTCGCCGACCGCTTCATCAAGGGCACCTGCCCTAAATGCGCGGCTGAAGACCAGTACGGCGACAACTGCGAGAAATGCGGTGCCACCTATGCCCCGACCGAACTGAAGAACCCCAAGTCGGCGATCTCCGGTGCCACCCCGGTACTGCGCGATTCCCAGCATTTCTTCTTCAAGCTGCCAGACTTCCAGGCCATGCTGCAGCAGTGGACCCGCAGCGGCACCTTGCAGGACGCGGTGGCCAACAAGCTCGCCGAATGGCTGGACTCTGGCCTGCAGGAGTGGGACATCTCGCGTGATGCGCCGTACTTCGGCTTCGAGATCCCGGGCGAGCCAGGCAAGTACTTCTACGTCTGGCTGGATGCGCCGATCGGCTACATGGCCAGCTTCAAGAACCTTTGCGCACGTCGCCCGGAGCTGGACTTCGACGCGTTCTGGAACGAAGACTCCAAGGCCGAGCTGTACCACTTCATCGGCAAGGACATCGTCAACTTCCACGCCCTGTTCTGGCCAGCCATGCTCGAAGGCGCCGGCTTCCGCAAACCGACTGCGGTCAACGTGCATGGCTACCTGACCGTCAACGGCGCCAAGATGTCGAAGTCGCGTGGCACCTTCATCAAGGCCCGCACCTACCTGGACCACCTGCAGCCGGAATACCTGCGCTACTACTACGCCGCCAAGCTTGGCCGTGGTGTCGATGACCTCGACCTGAACCTCGAGGACTTCGTGCAGAAGGTCAACTCCGACCTGGTCGGCAAAGTGGTCAACATTGCCAGCCGTTGCGCCGGCTTCATCCACAAGGGCAATGCGGGCGTGATGGTCGCTGGCGACGCTGCGCCGGAGCTGACCGAAGCCTTCCTCGCTGCCGCCCCGTCGATCGCCGAGGCTTATGAAGGCCGCGACTTCGGCCGTGCCATGCGCGAAATCATGGCCCTGGCCGACCGTGCCAATGCCTGGATCGCCGACAAGGCGCCCTGGTCGCTGGCCAAGCAGGAAGGCAAGCAGGATGAAGTCCAGGCCATCTGCGCCCAGGGCATCAACCTGTTCCGCCAGCTGGTGATCTTCCTCAAGCCGGTGCTGCCGCTGCTCGCCGCTGATGCCGAGGCGTTCCTCAACGTCGCGCCGTTGACCTGGAACGACCATCAGTCGCGCCTGGAAAACCACCAGCTGAACCCGTTCAAGGCACTGATGAGCCGTATCGAACCGGCCAAGGTCGAAGCCATGGTCGCCGCCAGCAAGGAAGACTTGCTGGCGGCCGAAGCCCAGGCGCCAGCCGGCAATGGCGAGCTGGCCAAGGACCCGCTGTCGGCCGAGATCGAGTTCGACACCTTTGCTGCCGTCGACCTGCGCGTCGCACTGATCGTCAAGGCCGAAGCCGTGCCCGGCGCCGACAAGCTGCTGCAGCTGACCCTGGATATCGGTGACGAGCGCCGTAACGTGTTCTCCGGCATCAAGTCGGCATACCCGGACCCATCCAAGCTGGAAGGCCGCCTGACCATGATGGTGGCTAACCTCAAGCCGCGGAAAATGCGCTTCGGCATGTCCGAGGGCATGGTCATGGCGGCCGGCCCTGGCGGCGAAGAGATCTACCTGCTCAGCCCTGACAGCGGCGCCAAGCCAGGTCAGCGTATCAAGTAACCCCTCCTGCCCCGGCCTCACCGCCGGGGCAATGCCATCTGCTGGGCCAATGCCGGACGATCCGGGCGTTTCCCGGCTATCGTCATTCACATGAACGATTACATGCTGATCCTGGCCAGCGCTGCGCTGGTCAGCCACCTGTTCTTGCAACAACAGCCGTTGAGCCGGCTGCGCCTGCACGTGTGCGGCCTGGCAGGCGCCTTGTCGATCGCACTCGGGGTAGCCGGTGGGCAAATGCTCGAACGACTGGTCGTAGCGCCCTGGCAGATACAGGACCTGCGCCTGTTCCTGCTGCTGCCCTGGCTGGGGTTGCTGGCATGGGGCGTGCCGCAGGTGCTGGCAAGGCTACGCCCGCAGTGGCCCACCGGGCACCTTGCGCTGCCATTGCTGGGAAATGCATTGCTACTGGGCCTTGCACTGCAAGCGGCAGGCGATAACGCCACGGTGCTTGCCACGTTGCGCACAGCGATAGTGGCCGGCCTGGGCTTCTGGCTTGCGCTGGCGCTGTTCGATGACCTGCACCAGCGCAGCCAGCAGGCTGAAGTACCGGCTGCGCTGCGCGGCCTGCCCATTACATTGATCGGTACGGGGGTCATGGCCCTGGCGTTCTCGGGATTCAACGGACTATTCACGCAATGAACTTGATTCAACGCATCGACGCCCTGTTACCGCAGACCCAATGCGGCAAATGCGGCCACAATGGTTGCCGGCCCTACGCCGAAGGCCTGGCAGCGGGCGAAGCCATCAACAAGTGCCCGCCAGGCGGCAGCGAAACCATCGCCGCCCTGGCCGCACTGCTCAAGGTGCCGCTGCTTGACCCTGACCCGCAGCGTGGAAGCGCACCGCCCCAGGTGGCCTATATTCGCGAAGCCGAGTGCATCGGTTGCACCAAATGCATCCAGGCTTGCCCGGTGGATGCCATTGTCGGAGCCGCCAAGCTGATGCACACGGTCATCGCCAGCGAATGCACCGGCTGTGACCTTTGCCTGGCTCCTTGCCCGGTCGACTGCATCGACATGCAGCCACTGCCGGCGACGGTGGTACCGATTGTCAGCGGCCAGGCCCATACCCCCGAACAACTGCTGGCCCGCCGCCAGCGCCGTGATCATGCGCGCCAGCGCCACGAACAGCGCAACGCCCGCCTGCAACGCGATGTGGCGCGCCGGGAAGCGCAACGCCTGGCACGTACGGCAGATGCCGCAAAAGGCCCGGCAGACCCTATCAAGGCCGCCCTCGAGCGGATCAAGGCGCAAAAAACCGCCGCTGCCGATGCTGCACAAACAGCGGCCGGGCACGACCATGGCAAGCCCTGATCCACGCTTGCGCAAGGCCATGGGCCTGGTGCTGCTGGCCTGCCTGCCCGGTTTGCTCGCGGTGTTCTGGACGCAGGGCTGGGGGGTGCTGTCAAACCTGTTGCTGTGCGCCAGTAGTGCATTGAGTTGCGAAGCGGCCCTGCTGGCCGTGCGTCGCCAGCCTGTTCTACCGGCATTGAACGACGGCAGTGCCCTGGTGACTGCCGTACTGCTGGCCATCGCCCTGCCTGTAGCGGCACCCTGGTGGTTGCCAGTGACAGCCGCAGGCATCGCCATCGGCGTCGGCAAGCAGGCCTTTGGCGGAGTGGGCCGCAACCTGTTCAACCCGGCGATGGTCGGTTACGCCTTTGTGCTGCTCAACTTTCCGCTGCAGATGAACCATTGGCCCAGCCAGCCTCTCGGTTTTATCGACAGCCTTCAGCTGGTGTCTGGCAGTAGCCCCCAGATCGATGCCTGGGCGGGGCCGACCATTCTCGACGGCCTGCGCCACAACCGCAGCCTGACCCTCGACGAGCTGTTCGCCAGCCACCCCGGGTTTGGCAGCATTGGCGGCCGCAGCAGCGAGTGGGTCAACCTGGCACTGCTGTTCGGCGGGCTGTTTCTGATGCTGCGCAAGGTCATCAGCTGGCATGCCCCGGCGGGCCTGCTGAGCGGCCTGTTCCTGTTCAGCCTGCTGGCCTGGAATGGCTCCGGTTCGGATTCTAACGGCTCACCACTGCTGCATCTGTTCAGCGGCTCGACCATGCTGGCGGCGTTCTTCATCGCCACGGAGCCAGTGTCCGGCCCCAAGGCCAACCTGGCCAGGCTGCTGTTCGGCTTCGGCGCAGGCGCGCTCATCTACCTGATTCGGACCTGGGGCAGTTACCCGGATGGCACGGCTTTCGCCATCCTGCTTATGAACCTGGCGGCGCCCGCCCTGGATCGGTTCGCCTTGCGGCGCCAGCAGGCCTTGCCATGATCACCCCCGTTCGCAGCACATTGCTGCTACTTGCCATCGGTGGGTCGACTGTAGCGGTGACCTTGGCCTGGCAGCACTGGACCCGCCCCACCATCGCCGATGCCGAGCGCCAGTTGCAGGCAAGCCAGTTTCTCGCTGCCCTGCCTGCGCAAAGCTACGACAATCACCCGCTGGACAGTGCGTTGCCATTGCCAGCCGATCAGCCAATGCATAGCCAGGTACTCGCTGCCTATCGCGCAACCCACGGCAGCTCGCCAACTGCCATCGTGCTGCTGAGCCAGGTACAAGGCTATGCCGGCCCTATAAGGCTTACCATTGCCATCGACGCCGATGGTCGCCTGATCGGTACCCGGTTGATCGAACAACAGGAAAGCCCTGGGCTGGGTGGCCAAATTGCCGATCCGCAGTCTGGCTGGCTGGCACAGTTTGCCAAGCATGGCCTTGCCGATCGCTGGGCGATCCGGCGCGACCAGGGCGACTTCGACCAGTTGGCCGGGGCGACCGTTACTTCCCGGGCAGTCATCGAAGCCCAGCAGGAAGCCTTGCGCTATTTTGACCGGCATCGCAGCGAACTGCTCGGAGCGCCCGGGCATGAATAGATTCTGCTTGCTGATAACCGGCCTGGCTCCGCTGCTTGGCGCGACTCGAACCTTCCCTCAAGCGGTGGTTCTCGGCATGTGCATGCTCGTGCTGCCCCTTCTCCACCAAGCCTTGCTATGGCCACTGCGGGCAACGCTCAGTGGTGCAAAATACTGGCTGGCAAGCCTGCTGCTACTTGCTGCACTTGCCAGTTGCCTGCAGCTGGCGCTGCGGGCCTGGGCATTGCCATTGGCACTGACGCTTGGTTATTTCCCGGTGCTGATCTGCCTGCAATGCCTTGCCATCGATACACTGCTGCCAAGCACTGGGCGCTGGCGCCAACTGCTGCTTCATTTGACCGGCCTGCTGCTGGCCTGCTTGCTGTTGGGTGCCGGTCGCCAATGGCTGGATCAGGTCGCTGGCATGCACCTGGCCAACCTGCCACCAGGCGCGCTGCTGCTGCTCGGCGCGCTGCTGGCCTTGTACAATTGGCTACGCCCCACCCTCACACGTCGTCAAGGAAAGCGTTGACCCCATGAATGCCGCCAAACGCCTGGAGATCTTTCGCAGGCTGCACGAAGACAATCCCGATCCAAAAACGGAACTGGCTTACACCACTCCTTTCGAGCTTCTGGTTGCCGTGACGCTTTCCGCTCAGTCCACCGATGTCGGCGTCAACAAGGCCACCGCGCGCCTGTTCCCGGTCGCCAATACGCCGCAAGCCATCTATGCACTTGGTGTCGCGGGGCTGAGTGAATACATCAAGACCATCGGTCTCTACAACAGCAAGGCCAAGAATGTCATCGAGGCCTGCCGCCTGTTGATCGAGCGCCATGGCGGCGAGGTCCCACAGACCCGTGAAGCACTGGAGGCGTTACCGGGCGTTGGCCGCAAGACCGCCAACGTGGTGCTGAACACCGCCTTCCGCCAGCCCGCCATGGCTGTGGACACGCACATCTTCCGGGTCAGCAATCGCACCGGCATCGCACCTGGCAAGACCGTGCTCGAAGTCGAGAAGAAACTGCTCAAGTTCGTCCCCAAGGATTACCTGCTCGACGCCCACCACTGGCTCATCCTGCATGGCCGCTACGTTTGCCAGGCACGCAAGCCGCGCTGCGGCAGCTGCCGCATCGAAGACCTTTGCGAATACAAGCACAAGACCTCCGACGATTGAGCCAATAGCAAAAACCGCTGTGTTGCGATTGAAAAAATCTTTTTTACCAGACTTCGCTTTCTCGCTATAAGGACGGCCAATGGCCCTTTGGCTTGGAGCGACTCATGAGTACCGATAAAGACGACCTGTCGATCGAAGATGACTTTGCCACCGCTGACGACGAAGCAGAGCCCCAGGTGGAGACTGCGAAGACCAACCTGAGCAAGCGTCGCACCATAGACAACCTCCTCGAAGAGCGGCGCCTGCAACGGCAACTCGCCGATTTCGACTACGACCTGTAACCTCTCACCAAGCCCCCTCACGGAGGCTTGGTGCATTGCAGGTTCAGTTCAGACCATGCCGCCGGGCCAGTTCGATCAGGTCCACCAGTGAGTGGGCATTCAGCTTCAGCAGCAGGCGGGTCTTGTAGGTGCTGACCGTCTTGTTGCTGAGAAACATGCTGTCGGCAATCTCCTTGTTGGACCGCCCCCGTGCAAGCTGCTGCAACACCATCATCTCCCTTGCCGACAGGCGATCGACCATGTCCGCCTCGCTTGCGCTCCCCACCCGGCCGCGCGACTTGTGCAAGGCCTGATTCGGGAAATAACTGTAACCGGAGAGCACAGCCTTGATGGCACTGAGCAGTTCGGTGAGTTCCTGCTGTTTGCACACGTAGCCTGACGCTCCCGCCTGCATGCAACGCATGGAGAAATGCCCCGGCGCCTGGGAAGTCAGCACCAGAACACGGCTGCCAGGGCTGGCCGCTGCCATGCGGGCAATGACCTCCAAACCGTCGAGTTTGGGGATACCGATATCGAGTACGACAACATCGGGAAGGTGTTCGCGAGTGAGCTGCAAGGCCGCTATGCCGTTGTCGGTTTCCGCGACAACATCGTACCCATGCCGCTCCATCAGCATGCGCACTGCCAAGCGTATGACCGGATGATCATCCACGATAAGGACTTTATTCATGCGATATCCATCATTCGTTATTTTGCTTTGACGACTGGCTCACCTTAACCGAGCAGAACGCTCAATGGCGCACCCATTCCCCGTACAAATAGCCGAATAGATGAACCCTACGTCGGTTTGGGAATTTTCCTACAAGAAAAAATTTACAGCTTCCTCGCGAAAGTGCTTATGAACACGCGAATGAAAAAATGATTGAATCGCGCGCTTCATCAACCCCGTCGAAAAATTCCCTCCCCCGGAAAAATTCCACAATTTAGTTGAAGCAGCCAGTAGGTTATTGATAAGCAGAACATGCAGGAGGCAATGACATGACCGATAACCAACCTGTTGCTCCGTTGACAATAATCGCCATCTTCGCTGGCATCATCGAAGCTTCTGCTTTGGCGACCTTGCCTTTTCTCAGCGAGAAAAGTCAGACGTACTACACTTGGTTCCTCGTAGGGTTTCCATTTTTCCTCACTGCCCTGTTCTTCCTCACCCTGAACTTCAATTACAAATCCTTTTACAAGCCAGCCCCGGCCGAGCAGAAGAGTTCTCCCGAACAAGCAGGGCGTCCTGAAACGCAAGAAACTGTAACCATGATGTTTTCAGGCCCTGACGCGCCGAAACTAATTCAACAACACGTCATGCAGGCCATTGCCCAGCCGCATAGCGAGAACAGGCAGTGGCGCTTGTGCAATATGGATCTGCATCAATGCGTCGTTCTCTCGACCACCCGCTTGCCTGAGGATTTATCCCATGGACATTGATCAGAGCACGCACCTGAAGGCAAAAAAAACCCCGACCTGAGCCGGGGTTCATTTGCCAATTCAGCCTGATGCTCAGAGCATCCCGCGGCCCTTGTTGGCAGCGATGCGCATGCGCAGCGCATTGAGCTTGATGAAGCCAGCAGCATCGGCCTGGTTGTAGGCGCCGCCGTCTTCTTCGAAGGTCGCGATGTTGGCATCGAACAGCGAGTCGTCCGACTTGCGGCCAACCACGATGACGTTGCCCTTGTACAGTTTCAGGCGCACAACGCCGTTAACGTTGACCTGCGAAGCGTCGATCATCTTTTGCAGCATCAGACGCTCCGGGCTCCACCAGTAGCCGGTGTAGATCAGGCTGGCGTACTTCGGCATCAGCTCGTCTTTCAGGTGAGCGACTTCGCGGTCCAGGGTGATCGACTCGATGGCACGGTGGGCCTTGAGCATGATGGTGCCGCCAGGGGTTTCGTAGCAGCCGCGGGACTTCATGCCCACATAACGGTTCTCTACGATGTCCAGACGGCCGATACCGTTGGCGCCGCCGATGCGGTTCAGTTCGGCAAGCACGGTGGCCGGGGTCATGTCGACGCCGTCGATGGCGACGATGTCACCATTGCGGTAGGTCAGCTCGATGTAGGTAGCCTGGTCCGGGGCGTTCTCTGGCGAGACGCTCCAGCGCCACATGTCTTCTTCGTGCTCGGTCCAGGTATCTTCCAGGACACCGCCTTCGTAGGAGATGTGCAGCAGGTTGGCGTCCATCGAGTACGGCGACTTCTTCTTGCCGTGGCGCTCGATCGGGATACCGTGCTTCTCGGCGTAATCCATCAGCTTCTCGCGGGACAGCAGGTCCCACTCGCGCCACGGGGCGATGACCTTGACGCCTGGCTTGAGGGCGTAGGCACCCAGCTCGAAGCGAACCTGGTCGTTACCCTTGCCGGTAGCACCGTGGGAAATGGCATCGGCGCCGGTTTCGTTGGCGATTTCGATCAGGCGCTTGGCGATCAGCGGGCGGGCGATGGAGGTACCCAGCAGGTACTCGCCTTCGTAGACGGTGTTGGCGCGGAACATCGGGAAGACGAAATCACGCACGAACTCTTCGCGCAGGTCGTCGATGTAGATCTCTTTAACGCCCATTGCCTGGGCTTTGGCGCGAGCCGGCTCGACTTCTTCGCCCTGACCCAGATCAGCGGTGAAGGTCACCACTTCACAGTTGTAGGTATCCTGCAGCCACTTGAGAATCACCGAAGTATCAAGGCCGCCGGAATACGCCAGTACGACCTTTTTTACGTCCGCCATGCCATCACTCCACGGGGTTGTACGGAAAGGGGTCGATTCTACCGGCGTTGCGGATAAATTTACAGTGGGGCGACAGCTTCTGACGACAAAGCGACAGGAACTGTCAGCAGCGCGACGTGCTCGCCACAAAAGGTTCAGCGCCTGTGAGATCGAGCGCCGCCCGCGCGGCGCATCGCGGATAAATCCGCTCCTACATCTGTTTCGGGCCAGTCTCTCCTAGGCCGCCAACAGGGACCGCCCTGTTCGCATGGCGATGCATCTCGGTGGAAGCCGACAGGGTCTGGCGATGCATTTCGGCGGGCGCAGATGCTGCTCCACCTATCTTCAGTCATGCACCAAGGCGGTCCCTGTTGGCGGCACAGGAGAGACTGGCCCGAAACAGATGTAGGAGCGGATTTATCCGCGATGCGCCGCGCGGGCGGCGCTCGATCTCAAAGGCGCTAAAGATGTTGTGGCAAGCACCTGTTGGCCTGATGCAATCCCAAGACCTACCCAGTGAAACACCTTGATATCAGGGTGTCTTGGCTCCGGGCGCGGGCACGGTCGCAGCCGGCGCCGCAGCGGCAGGCGGGACAGCAGGAGCAGCCTGCACCGGCTGCACCGTCGGCTTCTCGACCTGCGCCACCCGGTCCAGCTCGATATTCACCCGCCGGTTACGCGCCCGATTGGCCGGGCTGTTGTTCTTCACCAGCGGATAGCGCTCGCCATGGAAGCGCACGACGATCTGTTCTTCCGGCACACCATGGGCCTTGAAGTAATCGGCAACGGCCAATGCCCGGCGCCGCGACGTGTCGCGATTGGTCAGGCGATTGCCACTGTTGTCGGAATGGCCGTTGAGTTCGATGTGGTTCACCGTCGGGTCGGCCTTGAGGTAATCAAGGATCACATCCAGCCGTGCACGGGCGTCGGCATCAAGGTCGTAGCCTCCACCCGGGAAGCCAACCTGGGTCTGGCGCACCTGGTCATAGTTCATCGGCAGCATCTTGCTGGCACAGGCCTGATAGTCGCTGTACGCCTTGGCGAAGCTGACCGGCAACACTCGAACCTCCATCACCCGCCCGCCTTCGCCGGTGTAGTTGCGCACGACCGTGCTGCGGCCATCGAGCAAGCCATTGATCAAGCGGCTGGCCTGGCTCTGCGACGAGCTGAACAGCACCCCGCTGCGCGCCATGCGTACGGCGCCGAGGTTCACGTCACCGCGGCCCGGCTGCCAAGGGGCAGCGGCAGCCAGCAAGGTGGCCGAGCCTGCCCCCAGCACGTTGCTGTGCGAACGCAACTGGAACACCGGCTGCTCACCTGCCTTGCGCACGAACTCGCCGCTGCCGAAACCGTCGATCGGCTGGATCAGGCGGCATTCGAACTGGTCACCCTCGACTTTCCAGGCGACATTCTCCATGCGGGTCTGGAAGGTCAGTGCACCGGCCGGCAGGCTGGCGACGAGGGTCAACAGGGCTAGGTAACGCTGGCGCACAGGCGGCTCCACAAATTCTGACGGCTTACAGGCAGGCTATCGGGCGCTTGCCGGAAAACTTGATAGCCGTGCTCGGACCGGGGTTTTCCGGTAGCATTGGGGCCTGAGTTCGACCCGCCTGGAATTCCCAATGTCCGATCGCCTGACCCTCCTGCGTCCCGACGACTGGCACATCCATCTGCGCGATGGTGCCGTCCTGCCCCATACCGTTGGCGATGTGGCGCGTACTTTCGCCCGTGCCATCATCATGCCCAACCTGGTTCCGCCGGTGCGCAATGCCGTCGAAGCCGGCGCCTACCGCGAGCGCATCCTTGCTGCCCGCCCGGCTGGCAGCCGTTTTGAACCGCTGATGGTGCTGTACCTCACCGACCGCACCAGCCCCGAGGACATCCTCGCGGCCAAGGCCAGCGGGATCGTCTACGCCGCCAAGCTGTACCCGGCTGGCGCGACGACCAACTCCGATTCGGGCGTGACCAGCATCGACAACATCTTCCCGGCCATCGAGGCGCTGGCGGAAGTCGGCATGCCGCTGCTTGTGCATGGTGAAGTGACCCGCAGCGAGATCGACGTGTTCGACCGCGAAAAGCGCTTCATCGACGAGCACATGCGCCGCCTGGTCGAGCGCTTCCCGACCCTGAAAGTGGTGTTCGAACACATCACCACCGGTGACGCCGCGCAGTTCGTCACCGAGGCTCCGGCCAACGTCGGCGCCACCATCACTGCCCAGCATCTGCTGTACAACCGCAACCACATGCTGGTCGGCGGTATTCGCCCGCACTTCTATTGCCTGCCGATCCTCAAGCGCAACACCCACCAGGTGGCGCTGCTGGACGCGGCCACCAGCGGCAACCCGAAGTTCTTCCTCGGCACCGACTCGGCACCCCACGCCCGTCACGCCAAGGAAGCCGCCTGCGGTTGCGCCGGCTGCTACACCGCCTACGCCGCCATCGAGATGTACGCCGAAGCGTTCGAGCAGCGCAATGCGCTGGACAAGCTGGAAGGTTTCGCCAGCCTGCACGGCCCGGCTTTCTATGGCCTGCCGGCGAACACCGACAGCATCACCCTTGTCCGTGAAGAATGGACCGCCCCAGACAGCCTGCCGTTTGGCGAGCAGACCGTGATCCCGCTGCGCGCCGGTGAGAAACTGCGCTGGCGCCTGCTGGAGGACAACGCGTGAGCGAAGACCTCTACGAAGACGACCAGGACGGTCAGGTCGGCAGCGGTTCGCGCCACCCCATGGCCGAACGCTTCCGTGGCTATCTGCCGGTAGTGGTGGATGTCGAGACTGGCGGCTTCAACAGCGCCACTGACGCCCTGCTGGAAATTGCCGCAGTGACCATCGGCATGGACGAGAAGGGCTTCCTGTTCCCCGAGCACACCTACTTCTACCGGGTCGAGCCGTTCGAAGGAGCCAATATCGAGGCGGCCGCACTGGAGTTCACCGGCATCAAGCTGGACCACCCGCTGCGCATGGCGGTGAGCGAGGAAAGCGCGCTCACCGACATTTTCCGCGGTGTGCGCAAGGCGCTGAAGGCCAACGGCTGCAAACGGGCGATCCTGGTCGGCCACAACAGCAGCTTCGACCTTGGCTTCCTCAATGCGGCGGTAACGCGTAACGATATCAAGCGTAACCCGTTCCACCCGTTCTCCAGCTTCGACACCGCGACCTTGGCTGGCCTTGCCTATGGCCAGACCGTGCTGGCGCGGGCCTGCCAGAGCGCCGACATCGACTTCGACGGCCGTGAGGCGCACTCGGCGCGTTACGACACCGAGAAGACTGCCGAGCTGTTCTGCGGTATCGTCAACCGCTGGAAGGAAATGGGCGGCTGGCGCGACTTCAACGACTGACCTGAAAAGCTTCGGCGCCCGACTTGCCCGCGAAGAGGCCGGCCCAGGACGGCATAAAAAAACCGGCCACATGGGCCGGTTTTTTCATGCGCGTGGCAATTACAGCTTGCCAGCGTTCTCGCTCAGGTAAGCAGCAACGCCTTCTGGCGAAGCGGTCATGCCCTGGTCGCCTTTCTTCCAGTTGGCTGGGCAGACTTCGCCGTGCTCTTCGTGGAATTGCAGTGCGTCGACCAGACGCAGCAGCTCGTCCATGTTGCGGCCCAGTGGCAGGTCGTTGACGATCTGCGAACGGACAACACCGTTGGTGTCGATCAGGAAGGCGCCACGGAAGGCTACGCCGCCTTCGGACTCGACGTCGTAGGCCTTGCAGATTTCGTGGGTCATGTCAGCTGCCAGGGTGTACTTGACCTGGCCGATACCACCGGCGTTGACCGGGGTGTTACGCCAGGCGTTGTGGGTGAAGTGCGAGTCGATCGAAACGCCGATCACTTCAACGTTGCGCGCCTGGAAATCAGGAATGCGGTTGTCCAGGGCGATCAGCTCGGACGGGCAGACGAAGGTGAAGTCCAGTGGGTAGAAGAACACCAGGCCGTACTTGCCCTTGATGGCCGAAGCCAGGTTGAAGCTGTCGACGATCTCGCCGTTGCCCAGGACGGCTGGGACGGTGAAGTCGGGGGCTTGTTTGCCAACGAGTACGCTCATTGCAATCTCCTAGTGAGAGTGGAAAACCGTTTGCCGGGCCAAGCAGGCGTGCCCGACATCCAACAAAGGCCGCCCATCATACACGGCTTCCGGTGACAGGCCGAATGCAACCGTCGGTCGCTCAAGGACGGCCCTCTCAGAAAGCCCTTTGACAAGCATTCTCATTAACATTAAGCTCCAACCCATCGACTCAACCCGCGATGGTCAGCCCCTATGTATGTGTGTCTTTGTGTCGGCGTCACCGACGGACAGATCCGCGATGCGATCTATGAAGGATGCTGCAGTTACAAGGAAGTCCGAGCTGCGACCAACGTCGCCAGCCAGTGTGGCAAATGCGCCTGCCTGGCCAAGCAGGTGGTCCGCGAGACCCTCACCGAATTGCAGGTGAGCCAGCACGCCGCCCTGCCCTATCCGGTGGAATTTAGTGCCGCCTGATATTACAGAATTTGAAGAACCGGACCGCGCGTCCGGTTTTTTTATGCCTGAATATCAATAAGTTAGCGCTCCAACGCGGTTCACAAACATTCTTATTCCTATTAATTTTCACTTATTATTCAATAACTTAGGTTTGACAGCCCTGGGTATCAGGCTCAAACTTCCCTGTATTGGCACACTTCTACAGGGCAGGAACCCGACATGAAAGGCGACGTAAGCGTCATCCAGCATCTCAACAAGATCCTCGGAAACGAGCTGGTCGCGATCAACCAGTACTTCCTGCACGCGCGCATGTACGAAGATTGGGGCCTGAACAAGCTCGGCAAGCACGAGTACAAGGAATCGATCGACGAGATGAAGCACGCTGACAAATTGATCAAGCGTATTCTCTTCCTCGAAGGCATTCCTAACGTCCAGGACCTGGGCAAGCTGCTGATTGGCGAGCACACCAAAGAGATGCTCGAATGCGACCTGAAGATCGAACAGAAGGGCCTCGTCGACCTGAAAGCTGCCATCGCCCACTGCGAAACCGCGGGCGACTTCGGCTCGCGTGACATGCTCGAAGACATCCTCGAGTCCGAGGAAGAACACATCGACTGGCTGGAAACCCAACTCGGCCTGATCGACAAGATCGGCATCGAGAACTACCTGCAGTCGCAGATGGGCGAAGAGTAAATTCTCTACCCATAAAAAAACCCGCCTTGAGCGGGTTTTTTCATGGCTGCCTGATTATCAGGCTTCAGAAGCCTTGGCCTTGGCGGCCGCTTCCTTGATCAGGGTCTGCAGTTCACCCTTCTCGAACATTTCCAGCATGATGTCGCTACCGCCAACCAGCTCACCGGCAACCCACAGTTGCGGGAAGGTCGGCCAGTTGGCGTATTTTGGCAGGTTGGCGCGGATTTCCGGGTTCTGCAGGATGTCGACGTAGGCGAACTTCTCGCCGCAACCCATCACAGCCTGCGAGGCACGCGCGGAGAAGCCACACTGCGGGGCATTCGGCGAGCCTTTCATGTAAAGCAGAATGGTGTTGTTGGCAATCTGCTCTTTGATCGTTTCGATGATATCCATGTAGCACCTCGGCTGAACTTTCCGACGCGGTCGTCGGCACGGTGACGCATTGTATCGGAAAGCCGAGCAGCGTGCTCGGCCTTACCGTTGCTCATGCGGCCTCGACCTGCACGGGTACGCCATTGAGCGCAGCGTTACCGGAAACCTGATCACGCAGGCGTTCATCCGTGAGGTCGTTGGCACTCACACCCGCTTGTGCCTGGGCAACCTGCAACTGCACACCCTGGCGGCCATGGCCGAAACCATGGGGCAGGCTGACCACGCCGGGCATCATGTCTTCACAGGCCTGCACCTCGACCTCCAGCGTACCGGTGCGCGAACGGATACGCACCCGCTGGCCATCCTGCAGTTGCCGTTGCTGCAGGTCTTGCGGGTGCATCAGCAGCTGATGGCGCGGCTTGCCTTTGACCAGGCGATGAAAATTGTGCATCCAGGAATTGTTGCTGCGCACGTGGCGGCGGCCGATCAGCAACAAATCGCCCGGCGCAGGCGGCGCCTGCAAGGCCAACCGTTGCAGATCATCGAGCAACACCTGCGGCGCCGCCTCGACGGTTTTGCTGGCGGTTGCCAGGCGCATCAGCAGATTGGCGCGCAGCGGCCCCAGATCAAGCCCGTGAGGGTGCTCGTCCAGGGCCTGCAGCGAGAGATTCCAGGCGCTGCTTTCGCCATAGCGGCCTTTGCGCAGGGCCAAATCGATCATCTGCGCCGGTGGCCAGGTCGGTTTCAGTTCGAGCGCTGCACGTTTGGCGAACGCCTGCGCCAGGCCGACGAAAATCTCCCAGTCGTGCAAGGCACCTTCCGGCTTGGCCAGGATGGCGCGATTGAAACGGGTCACATTGCGCACGGCCAGCAGGTTTAATGTGCTGTCGTAATGGTCGTTTTCCAACGCCGAGGTCGAAGGCAGGATCAGGTCGGCATGGCGGGTGGTTTCATTGATATAGAGGTCGATGCTGAGCATGAACTCGAGCCCGTCAAGTGCCGCATCCAACTGCCGGCCGTTGGGCGTGGACAGCACCGGATTGCCGGCTACCGTCACCAGGGCGCGAACCTGCCCCTCCCCGGGGGTCAGCATCTCTTCGGCCAGTGCCGCCACTGGCAGCTCGCCGCCGTATTCAGGCAGGCCTGACACCCGGCTCTGCCAGGCGTTGAAATGGCCACCCGAAGTGGTCACCACCAGATCGACCGCAGGTTCGGTACACAGCGCCCCTCCCTCTCGGTCGAGGTTGCCGGTCACCAGGTTGATTACTTGTACCAGCCAGTGACACAGCGTGCCGAACACTTGGGTCGATACCCCCATGCGCCCATAGCAGACCGCCTTGTCTGCAGCGGCAAAGTCCCGTGCCAGTTGGCGTATCCGGGTTGCGGCAATGCCACAGTGCGCGCTCATCGCCTCCGCGCTGAACGGCAGGATCGCTTCACGGACGTGCTCCAGGCCAGTCACCGGCAGATGCGATCCGCGTGCGAGATCTTCATCAAACAAGGTGTTGAGCAATCCACAGAGCAAGGCAGCATCGCCACCGGGCCGAATGAACAGATGCTGATCGGCCATGGCGGCAGTTTCGCTGCGCCGGGGGTCGACCACTACCAGGCGACCACCGCGCCCGCGCAGGGCTTTCAGGCGTTTTTCCACGTCCGGCACGGTCATGATGCTGCCGTTGGAGGCCAGAGGGTTGCCGCCGAGAATCAGCATGAAGTCGGTGTGGTCGATATCCGGGATCGGCAACAACAGACCATGGCCATACATCAGGTGGCTGGTGAGGTGTTGCGGCAACTGGTCCACCGAGGTGGCAGAGAAGCGGTTGCGCGTCTTGAGCAGGCCCAGGAAGTAGTTGCTGTGAGTCATCAGCCCGTAGTTGTGTACGCTCGGGTTGCCCTGATACACCGCCACCGCGTTGCGCCCATGCGCCTGCTGGATCGCCCACAGCCTGTCGGCAGCCAGGGCAAAGGCCTGGTCCCAGCCGATCGCCTGCCACTGGTCGCCCACCCGCAGATGTGGCTGGCGAAGGCGATCAGGGTCGTTCTGGATGTCTTGCAAGGCTACCGCCTTGGGGCACACATGACCGCGGCTGAAAGGGTCTTCTGGGTCGCCCTTGATCGAGCTGATCAGTGCCCGCCCGTCGTGGTCATGGCTGACTTCGATGTTCAGCCCGCAGATCGCCTCGCACAGGTGACAGGCACGGTGATGCAGAGTCTTGGTCATGGCCGCCTCTACCTTGCTCTTGTTAGAAATGGTCGAACAATGACTATGCGCCCCTGCCCCTTCACCGGCCAGCGCGCTTCGCGGCGTGAATCCCGCGACATCAGGCGCACGATTCGCGACAGGCATTTGCCAAATTGCCAGCAAGCCGTGTACAACCTGCTGTAGCAAATAAAAAACAGCACGGGTTCAAGGGGTACGACACCCTTTGCAACATCTTAAGAACGAGCTGCTGTTTCCCCTCTTGGTTTCAGGCGACATTTAATTATAGTATTGCGCCTTTCCCCAATTCGTCCGCCCCGTGCGGCTTACGCCGCAGGTCACTCCCGTTGTCAAAAAAAACCATACGGTCGACCTGCATACCGTTGCAGATAAGGTAGTCAATCATGAGCGCTAGGCACTTTCTCTCCCTGCTGGATTTCACCACCGACGAATTGCTCGGTGTGATCCGCCGAGGCATCGAGCTGAAGGACCTGCGCAAGCGCGGCGTATTGTTCGAGCCCCTGAAGAACCGTGTGCTGGGCATGATCTTCGAGAAATCCTCGACCCGTACCCGCGTGTCGTTCGAAGCCGGCATGATCCAGCTCGGTGGCCAGGCCATCTTCCTGTCGCCACGTGACACCCAACTGGGCCGTGGCGAGCCGATCAGCGACAGCGCCATCGTGCTCTCGAGCATGGTCGATGCGGTGATGATCCGTACCCACGCCCACAGCACCCTGACCGAGTTCGCTGCCCATTCGCAGGTACCGGTGATCAACGGCCTGTCCGACGAATCGCACCCCTGCCAACTGCTGGCCGACATGCAGACGTTCATCGAACACCGCGGCTCGATCCAGGGCAAGACCGTGACCTGGATCGGTGACGGCTTCAACATGTGCAACTCGTACATCGAGGCCGCCCTGCAGTTCGACTTCCAGCTGCGCATCGCTTGCCCCGAGGGTTATGAACCCGATCAGCGCTTCCTGACGCTGGGCGGTGACCGCGTGCAGATCATTCGCGACGCCAGGGAAGCCGTGCGTGGCGCGCACCTGGTGGTCACCGATGTCTGGACTTCCATGGGCCAGGAGGAGGAAACTGCACGGCGCCTGGCGCATTTCGCGCCTTACCAGGTCACCCGCGAACTGCTCGACCTGGCGGCACCCGACGTCCTTTTCATGCACTGCCTCCCCGCCCACCGTGGCGAGGAAATCAGCCAGGACCTGCTCGGCGACCCGCGTTCGGTCGCCTGGGACGAGGCTGAGAACCGCTTGCATGCACAGAAGGCCCTTCTCGAATTCCTTGTCGAACCGGCTTACCACCACGCATGAGTCAACCCCTACTGCTCAACCTGCGCAACCTCGCCTGCGGCTACGGCGAGCAGCGCATCGTCCAGAACCTCAACCTGCACCTGAACGCAGGCGACATCGGTTGCCTGCTGGGCTCCTCGGGTTGCGGCAAGACCACCACCCTGCGCGCCATCGCCGGCTTCGAGCCGGTACACGAAGGTGAGATCCAGCTGGCTGGCGAGGTCATTTCCCGCGCAGGCTTCACCCTGGCCCCGGAAAAACGCCGGATCGGCATGGTATTCCAGGACTATGCGCTGTTCCCGCACCTGACCGTGGCTCAGAACATTGCCTTCGGCATCGCCAAGCACCCGCGCCAGGCGCAAGTGATCGAAGAGATGCTCGAACTGGTCAAGCTCGGCGGCCTTGGTGGGCGCTACCCGCATGAGCTGTCGGGTGGCCAGCAACAGCGTGTCGCCCTGGCACGCGCGCTGGCACCGGAACCACAACTGCTGCTGCTCGACGAGCCGTTCTCCAACCTCGATGTGGAACTGCGCCGGCGCCTGAGCCACGAAGTGCGCGACATCCTCAAGAGCCGCGGCACCAGCGCGATCCTGGTCACCCATGACCAGGAAGAAGCGTTCGCGGTCAGCGACCACGTCGGTGTGTTCAAGGAAGGCCGGCTGGAGCAGTGGGACACACCCTACAACCTGTACCACGAACCGCAGACGCCGTTCGTGGCCAGTTTCGTCGGCCAGGGCTACTTCATCCGTGGCCAGATGAGCAGCCATGAAGCGGTCAATACCGAACTCGGCGAGCTGCGTGGCAACCGTGCCTACACCATGGCGCCGGGCAGCTCGGTGGATGTGCTGCTGCGCCCTGATGACATCGTGCCAGCCCCGGGCAGCGCGCTGCAGGCGAACATCGTTGGCAAGAGCTTCCTTGGCGCGTCGACGCTGTACCGCTTGCAGTTGCCGACTGGCAGCCAGCTCGAGGCGATCTTCCCGAGCCATATCGACCACCAGGTCGGTGAAAGTGTGGGGATTGCGGTGAAGGCCGACCACCTGGTGCTGTTCCCGGTGCCGGGCAGTGTCGCGACACAGATGTCGCGCGAGGAAAATGGGGTTCGCCGCTACAGTTCGGCGACCTGATTGCAGAACCCTGGGGCCGCTTTGCGGCCCTTTCGCGGCACAAGGCCGCTCCTACAGGGGGTTGCGTGTCCCTGTAATCGATGGACTCGCCTGCGCAATCTCAGCCCCTGCCAATTCCGGCGAACTTGCCCTGGGTATGCTCGGCCAGCACCGCCGCCGCCAACTCCACCTCCAGCCCCCTCCGCCCGGCGCTGACATGGATGGTTGCGAAGTTGTGCGCTGAATCATCGATGAACGTGCGCAGGCGCTTCTTCTGCCCCAACGGGCTGATCCCGCCGACTAGATAGCCCGTTGCCCGCTGAGCCGCTGCCGGGTCGGCCATTTCGCATTTCTTCACACCGGCCGCATGGGCCAGGGCCTTGAGGTCCAACGTCCCTACCACCGGTACCACCGCCACCAGCAGTTCGCCCTTCTCGCTGCTCGCCAGCAGGGTCTTGAATACCTGTTGCGGATCAAGCCCAAGCTTTTCAGCCGCCTCCAGCCCGTACGACGCCGACTTTGGGTCATGTTCATAACTGTGCACGCGATGTTCGGCGCGGGCTTTTTTCAACAGGTCGAGTGCGGGGGTCATGCAGTGCTCCGGTCTGGGACAGGTCGCGGCTACTTTAGGGCAAATCCCACATCCCAGCCAGCCAATGGCTGACGCCGCCCTCTACTTCGGGCATCAGCCCTGGAAATAGGCGATCAGAACGTGACTACCCGTTCACTTTCGACCTTTGACATCAGCGTTTCTTGTCTATATTTTTTCGTTTCTGAATAAATAGTGCCCTTTTAAGGTGCGCTTCTTAACACCCGCCTGAGGTCAATGGGGATAGACACCAGGCTTTGCTGTCGAGCGCTTCGCGCCTCACAACAAAAACAACGAGGTCATACATGACGACTGCTCTACGCGAACCCACACTGTCCAGCCAATGCCTGGCCGAGTTTCTCGGCACCGCCTTGCTGATCTTCTTCGGTACTGGCTGCGTCGCCGCGCTCAAAGTCGCTGGCGCCAGCTTCGGTCTATGGGAAATCAGCATCATCTGGGGCGTCGGTGTGAGCATGGCGATCTACCTCACTGCCGGCATTTCCGGCGCGCACCTGAACCCGGCCGTGAGCATCGCACTGGCCCTGTTCGCCGGCTTCGACAAGCGCAAGCTGCCGTTCTATGCCCTCGCACAGATCTGTGGGGCGTTCTGTGGAGCGGCACTGGTCTATACCCTCTACAGCAACCTGTTCTTCGATTTCGAACAGGCCCACGCCATGCTGCGTGGCAGTACCGAGAGCCTCGAACTGGCCTCGGTATTCTCGACGTATCCGCACCCGTCACTTTCCACTGGCCAGGCGTTCCTGGTCGAAGTGGTGATCACCGCGATCCTGATGGCCGTGATCATGGCTCTGACCGATGACAACAACGGCCTGCCGCGGGGCGCCATGGCGCCGTTGCTGATCGGCCTGCTGATCGCCGTGATCGGCAGTGCCATGGGCCCGCTGACCGGCTTCGCGATGAATCCCGCCCGCGATTTCGGGCCAAAATTGATGACCTTCCTGGCTGGCTGGGGCGAAATCGCCTTCACTGGCGGTCGGGACATTCCGTATTTCCTGGTTCCGGTGTTCGCACCGATCCTCGGCGCATGCCTGGGTGCCGCGAGCTATCGCGGCCTGATCGCCCGCAACCTGCCGACGGCGCAAGGCTCAGGCGCCGAGACAACCGACAATCGCCAGGGCGATACTCAAGCCAACTGATGCTGACGCCCTGAACTCCTCTTTAAGCAAGGCCTACGACCATGACAGACACCCAGGATAAGAACTACATCATCGCCCTGGACCAGGGCACCACCAGTTCGCGGGCGATCATCTTCGACCGCGATGCCAACGTGGTGGGTACCTCGCAGCGCGAGTTCGCCCAACACTACCCACAGGCTGGCTGGGTCGAGCACGACCCGATGGAGATCTTCGCCACGCAGAGCGCGACCATGGTCGAGGCCCTGGCCCAGGCCGGTATCAGTCATGCACAAGTTGCCGCGCTGGGCATTACCAACCAGCGTGAAACCACCGTGGTGTGGGACAAGGAAACCGGCCGCCCAGTTTACAACGCCATCGTCTGGCAGTGCCGCCGCAGCACCGAGATCTGCGCCCAGCTCAAGCGCGATGGCCATGAAGATTACATCCGCGAAGCCACCGGCCTGGTCACCGACCCGTACTTCTCCGGTACCAAGCTGAAGTGGATCCTCGATAATGTCGACGGTGCCCGCGAACGCGCCGAGCGTGGCGAACTGCTGTTCGGCACCATCGATACCTGGCTGATCTGGAAGTTTTCCGGTGGCAAGGTACATGTCACGGACTACACCAACGCCTCGCGCACGCTGATGTTCAACATCCACAGCCTGCAGTGGGACGAGAAGCTGCTGGAAATCCTCGGCATCCCGCGGCAGATGCTGCCAGAAGTGCGTCCTTCGTCAGAAGTGTACGGCCACACCAAGAGCGGCATCGCCATCGCCGGTATCGCCGGCGACCAGCAGTCGGCGCTGTTCGGCCAGATGTGCGTGGAACCGGGCCAGGCCAAGAACACCTACGGCACCGGCTGCTTCCTGCTGATGAATACCGGCGACAAGGCCGTGAAGTCCTCCCACGGCCTGCTTACCACCATCGCCTGCGGCCCGCGCGGCGAGGTGGCCTATGCCCTGGAAGGTGCGGTGTTCAACGGTGGCTCCACCGTACAATGGCTGCGTGACGAGCTGAAGATCGTCAACGATGCCCTGGACACCGAGTACTTCGCCAGCAAGGTCAAGGACAGCAATGGTGTGTACCTGGTGCCGGCCTTCACGGGCCTGGGCGCCCCGTACTGGGACCCGTATGCCCGTGGCGCGCTGTTCGGCCTTACCCGTGGCGTGAAGGTCGACCACATCATTCGTGCCGCGCTGGAATCGATCGCCTACCAGACCCGCGATGTCCTCGACGCCATGCAACAGGACTGCGGCGAACGGCTGTCGGAACTGCGTGTGGACGGTGGCGCGGTGGCCAACAACTTCCTCATGCAGTTCCAGGCCGACATTCTCGGCACGTGTGTGGAGCGCCCGAAAATGCGCGAAACCACCGCCCTCGGCGCCGCCTACCTGGCAGGCCTGGCCTGTGGTTTCTGGAGCGGACTGGAGGAACTGCGCGACAAGGCGATCATCGAGCGCGAGTTCAGCCCACAGCTGGATGAGGCGCAGAAAGAGAAGCTGTATGCCGGCTGGAAGAAGGCCGTTGAGCGCACCCGTGACTGGGAAGATCACGAGGCGTGACACACAAGGGGGCCGCCGTGCGGCCCCCATCGGCTACTGGCCGTAGCCCCCTTCCTACGGCATCATTGCAGAATTTGTCCGGCAGCCCCAAAGGACCGCCCATGAATCTGCCCCCACGCCAACAACAAATCCTCGAGCTGGTGCGCGATCGCGGCTACGTCAGCATCGAAGAAATGGCGCAATTGTTCGTCGTCACCCCGCAAACCATCCGACGCGACATCAACCAGCTTGCCGAGCTCAACCTGCTGCGCCGCTACCACGGAGGTGCGGCCTATGATTCGAGCATCGAGAACACCGCCTACGCCATGCGCGCCGACCAGATGCGCGATGAAAAACAGCGTATCGCCGAAGCCGTGGCCAAGCAGATTCCCGACCATGCCTCGCTGTTCATCAACATCGGCACCACCACCGAGTCGATTGCCCGGGCGCTGCTCAATCACAACCATTTGAAGGTCATCACCAACAACCTGCACGTGGCGGCGATTCTCGCGGCCAAGGATGACTTCGAGGTGTTGGTGGCGGGCGGCACGGTACGCCGCGATGGCGGCGTGGTTGGCCAGGCCAGCGTCGACTTCATCCACCAGTTCAAGGTCGACTTCGCCCTGGTCGGCATCAGCGGCATCGATGAAGACGGTAGCCTGCTCGACTTCGATTACCAAGAGGTGCGGGTGTCCCAGGCAATCATCGCCAATGCCCGGCAAGTCATCCTCGCCGCCGACTCCAGCAAGTTCGGGCGCAATGCCATGGTGCGCCTGGGCTCGATCAGCCTGGTCGATTGCCTGGTGACCGACCAGGCGCCTACGCCTGCTCTCACCCAGCTGCTGAACCAGTACAAGATCCGGCTTGAGGTGGTCTGAGGGCCCCCGGGGGCATGCCATGAGTCTTTTGTCGCCAGTGAGATCGAGCGCCGCCCGCGCGGCGCATCGCGGATAAATCCGCTCCTACATTTGTTGCAACGTGCCGAACCTGTTACGCCATGGTTGCCAGCCTTGGTGCATGTCTTGAGTCGTGCAAACCGGCTGACAACCATGGCCTCACAGGCATGGCCACGGCGCAACAAATGGAGGAGCGGATTTATCCGCGATGCGCCGCGCGGGCGGCGCTCGATCTAACAGGCGCTAAACCTCTCGAACTGATCACCCGAATTTTCATAAATGTTCACTTTATTGTCACCCGATCAGCTTTTTCTATGAATACTGACTGGCGACCCGCTTTCTGTTGCGCTAGTATTTTCGAAAACGAACATCAATGTTCATATTCGATGTGAACAGCCTCAGGAGGCCTTGCCCGTGTCCCAGCCAGTTTCGTCACAGCCCCCCCTCGCCGACTGCTATGACCTCGCCGTGATCGGCGGTGGCATCAATGGTGTGGGCATTGCTGCCGACGCCGCTGGCCGCGGCCTCAGCGTGTTTCTCTGTGAGCGGGACGACCTCGCCCAGCACACCTCTTCGGCCAGCAGCAAGTTGATCCACGGTGGCCTGCGCTACCTGGAACACTACGAATTCCGCCTGGTTCGCGAAGCCCTGGCCGAGCGTGAAGTACTGCTCGCCAAAGCCCCGCACATCGTCAAGCCGATGCGTTTCGTGCTCCCGCACCGCCCGCACCTGCGCCCGGCCTGGATGATCCGCGCCGGCCTGTTCCTTTACGACCACCTGGGCAAGCGCAAGCGCCTGGGCGCCTCGCGCAGCCTGCGCTTCGGCCCTGGCTACCCGCTGAAGCCGTCGATCACCCGTGGCTTCGAATATGCTGACTGCGCCGTGGACGACGCTCGCCTGGTGGTGCTCAACGCCATGGCCGCCCGCGAGCAGGGTGCGCACATCCGCACCCGCACCCGCTGCCTGCGCGCCGAACGCGTGAATGGCCTGTGGCAGGTCGAGTTGCAGCATGCCGATGGCAGCCTGCAGACCATTCGTGCCCGCGCCCTGGTCAACGCCGCCGGTCCCTGGGTCGCCAGCTTCATCAAGGACGACCTCAAGCTCGATGCCCCTTACGGTATCCGCCTGATCCAGGGCAGCCACATCATCGTGCCGCGGCTGTACGACGGCGAACATGCCTACATCCTGCAGAACGAAGACCAGCGCATCGTGTTCTGCATCCCCTACCTCGAACGCTTTACCCTGATTGGCACCACCGACCGCGAATACAGTGGCGACCCTGCCAAGGTCGCCATCACCGAGCAGGAAACCGATTACCTGCTGAAGGTTGTCAATGAGCACTTCAACCATCAGCTCGAACGCAGCGACATCGTCCACACCTATTCCGGGGTTCGCCCGCTTTGCAACGATGAATCGGACAACCCTTCTGCCGTGACCCGCGACTACACCCTGGCGTTGTCTGCCAGCGAAGGGCAGGCGCCGTTGCTGTCGGTGTTCGGCGGCAAGCTGACGACTTACCGCAAGCTGGCAGAGTCGGCCATGGCCGAACTCAAGCCCCACTTCCCGCAACTGCGCGGCAGCTGGACGGCCACTTCACCCCTGCCGGGCGGTGAGCAGATGACTACCGTGCAAGCCTTGGTCGATGCCGTGCTGGCCCGTTGTGGCTGGCTGGCGGTGGATATCGCCAAGCGTTGGGCTGTGACCTATGGCAGCCGCGTATGGCAGCTGCTCGAAGGCGTGCAGGGCCCGGAGGATCTGGGCCAATCCATCGGTGGCGGTTTGTTCGGCCGTGAAGTGGACTACCTTGTGGAGCACGAATGGGCCGCCAGCGCCGATGACATTCTCTGGCGTCGTACCAAGCTTGGCCTGTTCACCAGCGCTGCGCAGCAGCAGGCGCTGGTGCAGTACCTGCACGACAAGCACGTGAAGCAGGCCGCAACTCGCGCGGCATGAGCAGGCTGGGCCTGCCGCCAGGCAACGCTGGCGGCGGCCGGCTTCAATCAGTGAATCGCGCCCACGCTTCTTCCGCCAGCGTCCTCAGCAGCAGCTGCTCGGCAACTTCAAGTTCGCGCATCAACTCATCAGCCCTCTGCAGATAGAGCTGCTCGCCGCCGCTGGCAGCTTGTGCTTCATATTCAGCAAGGCGCTGGTGGTAAGGCTCGGCCAACGCATCGAAGCGCTCAGCATAACGCCGCCTGGCGTAACTGGCCCAAAAGGGCCGCTGCGCCAGCGTCTGCTGAATCTCTTCAGGCGTCTCGGCCTGCAGGACATCCAGTTGCGCCTCGAGCAGGTCATCGTCCGTTACATTAGCGTACTGGGCATAGTGCATGTCCTCGACCTGGACCGGCAGCTCCAGCGCCTGTGCCAGCTGGTTGCGGTACACCAGCCTCACTTCGATTTCATCGACCCGGCCTGTGGTATTGGCACGCATGTGCTGCACCTGCCGGGTGGCTATCGAGTCGACCAGATCCAGGCGGTACAGCTGCCGGCCCAGGCGTACCAGGCTCTGCTCCACCTGGTTGGCCGGCACGCCGCTAACCCCCTGCTGCACCAATACGCCGATTTCCAGCTGGTTTAGCATCAGCAGCAAGCGGTCCTCGCAACTGCGCGGCCCTCCCACCTCACGGAATATCTGCTCGCGTAGTACCTCGTTGTGCTCACAGGCATCCAGAATGCGCCATATCCGTCGCCGGAAGTGCCCGGGATGCTCGGCAAAATCATCGCCCTGCCCCAGATCGGCCAGGAAGCGAAAAAGATCGTTCGACCCCGACTCCTGACGCAACCGGTCCCAGGACGCTTCACGCTGCAGTCGAAGCGTCCGGTCGCGGGTATGCGTCCACAGTTCACGGACCTCGCCGTTGGCTTCCCGGTGCTTGTACGATGCACTGCCCCGAGCGCCTGGCGCGACACCTGCGCGCCTCCGGTCGAGCTGTTCGTGGCTGGCCTGGCTCAACGGGTTGTCATGCAGCTGAATGCGCGCCAGTCGCAGATCCAACCCTTGCACTTCTTGCTGCAATTGCCGAATCCGGTTTTCTCGCGCGTCGATCATCGCTCGCCAGGAGGCACGCGAGAGCAGCTCTTCGACATCGACCAGCTCCGTCGCCCGCAGATGCAACTGCCGCACGTGCCGCAAACCCGAGAGATCAGGCGCTTGCCCCAACGGATTGAAGCTGAGCTCGACGGTATCGAGCAGAGCGAGCGGGGCAAAACGGAGATTGGCTTGCTCATCGATCACGATTTGATTGCTGGTAAGGTTCAGGCGCCGCAGGTGAGTGAGCCCCTCGATGCCAGGCGGCACCTGGGTAAGGCGATTTTCGCTGAGATCCAGTTCGACCAGGTTGGGGAAACGCCCGAGGAAGTCCGGGGCGATGCTCTCCAGGCCCATGTTGCGCAGGACCAGCCGATGTACATGGGCAAACTCCAAGCCTGCGGGCAACGTCGGCAATTCGCTGACATGCTCACCGTCCAGCACCAACTCGTACTCGTCATTGATATCGACCAGCTTGCGCCGCCAGCTGCGACGCAAGGTATCGGCAACCCGACGTCGCCTGATGGCGTCGGCTGGCGTTCGCCATTGCCCCTGCCATTCACTCAGTGCCCCGCGCAGTTCGGCCAGCTGGCGTTGCAGCAGTTGGTAGTGATCCCACAAGTTATGCCCTTGCGCTCGCACGGCATTCAGGTAGGCCTGCAACTGCAGTTCACTGAGTGTCGGGAAGATCTGGTGGATGCCACGCCTGATCGCCTGCTGGCTACTCTCCCCTCCACCACTCAGCCGGTAACCCAGGCGCCCGTCACCGAAACGCCTGGGCGGATGGATCGCTGCGCCTGAGGGGGCAGCGCCGATCAACCGCCCTGCCTGTTCTCGGTCGGCCGCAATGCTCGCCATCAGCCAGTCACGCAGCTGCCTGGCATTCAGACTGGTGGAATTCAACACGGCCTTCTGCTCATCGTCCAGGCAAAGCACGAGCACCTTGAGCAGCGACTCGCCAGCACCGACGTCGAGCGAGCCATCGCTGTCATAGAGGCGGTAGCCTTGCTCGTGACGCACGATGAGCCGGGGCTTTGCAGCCGGTTCTGCGTGGCTGGCAAACAGCAATGGGCCTTCACGGCTGCCAGAACGCAGCTCTACCGGGTGGGTAGAGGGCCACGGCGCTTTGTGCGCCAGCAGCCCCATCACCAACCTCTCGCTGTCCGGGCTGCCCATGCCATGCAGGCGCACGCCCAGGCAAGCGTTGTCCAGGCGGGTTTGGCGAACATGAGCGCGCGCCCGTTCCGCCATGCCCAGTGGTACTCGCCCGTTGGCACGCCAGTTCTCCAGTTGCGCTGAACAGGTATGCCGGATGATTTCCTCGGCGCCACGTGGCGTCAGGCCCTTGAAAGCCGCCATCAGCACCGCCTGGTCTGGGTCAGTCGCCTGGCGCAGGCCACCCAGTGCCTCTTCGAACGCTGCGCCTTTGAGCCCTGGCGAGGCATGGTGCAGGGCAATGCGCTCATGCATGTCCAGGATCCGGGCCGGGGCCGGGGCGTGTTCCACACACAGTCGGCGCACCTTGTCAGCGTTGAAGCCAGTGACCGTCAGCAAGGTCCGGGCATCATCCTCCAGCACACTGCCAAACGCTTGTGGGGCAAGCGCCTGCAACAGTGCTGCGGGGCTTTCTTCCAGATGCGCGCGCAGGCTACGGTGCCTGAGCTTCACCGTGCCATCAGCCGCCATCCCAGGCTCCAGCGCGTCGACGAATGCAATGCGCGGCAGAACATGCACCACTCCCGACAACGCCCCAGCCAGCGCCACGCTCTCGACCACGCCGAACAGATGATTCAGTGCCCCCTGGCGATCACCCAACTGCCAGGCTTGGTAACCTTCGTAGACTTCGTCCAGCAACTGAACGGCGTTAACAACCAACAGCAACTCACCCAGTCCAGGAACGAAGAATGCCGCCATGCCCAACAGGTCCAGGCCGGCCGACAGCATCTGCTGCAAGCGCTCCTGCCGGCTCTGGCGATCTTCATCATCCGTCGGCACGGCGATGAACCGCGCATCGTCGAAAATCCTCGTGACCTGCTGCGCCTGAACATGGGCGACTGCGTGCCCGGTAATGGGCAGGTTGCGGCCATCGAGTTCCACCACTGCGGGCGCGGCCGATGCCTTGAGCAACCGGGTAAGCGCCTGATTGAACCCAGCACTGTCACGGGCCTTGATGAAGCGGCTGAACCAGCTGCGGAACGTGGGCACGCGCAAGCGTGTGGCGATGTCCTCGTATACGTCTGACCAGCAATCGTAGTGGCGGATGGCTTTATCCGGATCACCTGGCATCCAGACGATGATCTCGTCGATTTCATCGCGGCCGGCCGCTCGCCATTCCAGGGCGATCACACCGACGATGCACTTGCCGAGCAGGTAGAGCTGCCGCGCAGTGAAGCTTCCCTTGGCCTCTACCCGCTCTTCGGTCCCGGCGAGATACGCGAGCAGGCGCTGCAGGTCCGCTTCGTCGATCTGTCGCTTGATCCTGGCCTCGTATACCTCTGCTTTCAGGCGAGCACGCAGGCAGTCCTGAAACAGCTGCTCGACGTGCCGGCGAGCCTGATCCCAAGGCTGGCCGCGCCCAGATTTGGGCTGCAGCACGCTCTTGAGCACAGCCTGGTAGCCAGCACCGATATCCAGGCTGCGGCAGATACTGGCAAATCGCTCGAACGGCAGCGCCAGCACAGCCCCCTTGGCGCCGACGAGCCTGGCGCTGCGCAGAAGCCAGGGCCTGGTTTCATGATCCTGGAAGTTGTGCAACGCAGCCGCGAGCAAACTGTGCCGGGAAGTGTAGGTGGCCGCGGGTTGGTAGAGTTTCTCGGCGGCGGACGGCAGCTCGAACCGTTCATTGATCGAAACAAATGCCTGCCGGGGGTCGACATGCGCAAGCCCCGCTTCATTCAAAGCCCTTTGCAAACGAGGCAATGCAAAAGCCTCGATGGACGGAACTGGCTCCAACAGCTGCCGAAGCCGCTCGGCATACCCTTGCTGCGCCAGCAATGCCTGATGGTAGGCGCGTGCATGGTCAGCCTCGGCACGGATGAGCCATTGAGGCAGGTTTCGCTCGATCAGATGGTCGACGGAGGTTGCAGGAAACACCGGATTCACTGCCACAGTGGGATCTCCAAACAGGAAAACCCCGATCTGAGCACGCGCCCCGATGACCCTCGTGGTAGATAGATCAGCCATTCGGATTTCCGAATGCAAGCAATCCATCCGTTCGGAAACCCGTTAGTGCTTAGCTACGCTGGAACACGAAAAATGGCTTGCTCCCCGCGGAACATGCGACGTTATGATCGATATCAGAGCTTGGCACGACTCATGCTCTACACTTGGTAGCCGAATGCACTCGCTTCTTGTTGTATTCGTTGAACGAAAGAGTCCGCCAACGGCTCCATAAAAAAAACAAACACGTCGAGGAAAGATTGATGCGTATCGTTCGTCATCTGTTGGGCGCAACCATCGCCGCCGCGATCATCGCTTCGCCAGCCATGGCTGAAGAACTGACCGGTACCCTGAAGAAGATCAAGGACTCGGGCACCATCACCCTGGGCCACCGCGACTCTTCCATCCCGTTTTCCTACCTGGCTGGCGGTCAAACGCCCGTGGGCTACTCCCACGACATCCAGCTGGCCGTGGTCGATGCCCTGAAGAAGCAACTGGGTACCGACATCAAGGTCAAGTACAACCTGGTTACCTCCCAGACCCGCATTCCGCTGGTGCAGAACGGCACCGTGGACCTTGAGTGCGGCTCCACCACCAACAACGTCGAGCGCCAGCAGCAAGTCGGCTTCTCGGTCGGCATCTTCGAAGTCGGTACCCGCCTGCTGACAAAGGTCAAGGACGGTCAACCTTCCTACAAGGACTTCCCGGACCTGGCCGGAAAGAACGTGGTGACCACCGCTGGCACCACCTCCGAGCGCCTCCTCAAGGCGATGAACGCCGACAAGCAGATGAAGATGAACGTGATTTCCGCCAAGGACCACGGTGAAGCCTTCAACATGCTCGAAAGCGGCCGCGCCGTGGCCTTCATGATGGACGACGCCCTGCTGGCCGGTGAAATGGCCAAGGCGCGCAACCCTAAAGACTGGGTCATCACCGGTACTCCGCAGTCGTATGAAATCTACGGCTGCATGGTGCGCAAGGATGACCCTGCGTTCAAGAAAGCCGTCGATGACGCCATCGTCGCCTACTACAAGTCGGGCGAAGTCAACAAGAGCTACGACAAGTGGTTCACCCAGCCGATCCCGCCCAAGGGCCTCAACCTGAACTTCCAGATGAGCGACGAGCTGAAAAAACTGATCGCCGAGCCAACCGACAAGGCTGCGGACGAGAAGAAGTCCTGACCCTCAGATAGTGGCCTGGTGCGCAAGCACACCAATCAATGCTGCAGGCCACTCATTAGTGTCTAACCTTTCATCCGAGGGCGCCCGGCGCCCTTGGATGCTCGAAGGTGCCCGTGAAACAATCGTCTGAGGGGAAATCCCGATGAATTACAACTGGGACTGGGGCGTGTTCTTCAAGTCCACCGGCGTGGGCAGCGAGACCTACCTGGACTGGTACATCACCGGTCTGGGCTGGACCATCGCCATCGCCATCACCGCCTGGATCATCGCATTACTGCTGGGGTCGCTCCTCGGCGTCATGCGTACCGTGCCGAACCGTCTGGTATCGGGCATCGCCACCGCCTATGTGGAGCTGTTCCGCAACGTGCCGCTGCTGGTGCAGCTGTTCATCTGGTACTTCCTGGTGCCAGACCTGCTGCCCGAAGGCCTGCAGGAATGGTTCAAGCAGGATCTGAACCCGACCACTTCGGCGCTGATCAGCGTGGTCATCTGCCTGGGGCTGTTCACCGCCGCCCGCGTCTGCGAACAGGTGCGCACCGGCATCCAGGCGCTGCCCCGCGGCCAGGAAGCCGCGGCCCGCGCCATGGGCTTCAGCCTGCCGCAGATCTACAACAACGTGCTGCTGCCGCAGGCCTACCGGATCATCATTCCGCCACTCACCTCGGAATTCCTGAACGTATTCAAGAACTCCTCGGTGGCTTCGCTGATCGGCCTGATGGAGCTGCTGGCGCAGACCAAGCAGACCGCCGAATTCTCGGCCAACCTGTTCGAGGCCTTCACCCTGGCCACGCTGATCTACTTCACCCTGAACATGGGCCTGATGCTGCTGATGCGCATGGTCGAGAAGAAAGTTGCCGTGCCTGGCCTGATCTCCGTGGGGGGCAAGTAAATGGACATGGATTTCAGCGAAATCATCCCGGCCCTGCCTGCCCTGTGGGAAGGCATGGTCATGACCCTGCAACTGATGGTCATGGGCGTGGTCGGTGGCATCGTGCTGGGCACCATCCTGGCGCTGATGCGTTTGTCGTCGAGCAAGCTGCTGTCCCGCGTGGCCGGCGCCTACGTCAACTATTTCCGCTCGATCCCGCTGCTGCTGGTGATCACCTGGTTCTACCTGGCAGTGCCCTTCGTGCTGCGCTGGATCACTGGCGAGGACACCCCGGTGGGTGCCTTCACCTCCTGCGTCGTGGCCTTCATGATGTTCGAGGCCGCGTACTTCTGCGAAATCGTCCGTGCTGGCGTGCAGTCGATCTCCAAAGGCCAGATGGGCGCCGCCCAGGCCCTGGGCATGACCTATGGCCAGACCATGCGCCTGATCATCCTGCCCCAGGCCTTCCGCAAGATGACCCCACTGCTGCTACAGCAGAGCATCATCCTGTTCCAGGACACCTCGCTGGTGTACACCGTGGGCCTGGTGGACTTCCTCAACTCGGCACGCTCCAACGGCGACATCATCGGGCGCTCCCATGAGTTCCTGATCTTCGCCGGGGTCGTGTACTTCGTCATCAGCTTCTCCGCTTCGTGGCTGGTCAAGCGCCTGCAAAAAAGGATCACCGTATGATTTCCATCAAGAACGTCAACAAGTGGTACGGCGACTTCCAGGTGCTGACCGATTGCAGCACCGAGGTCAAGAAGGGTGAAGTGGTTGTCGTCTGCGGCCCTTCAGGCTCGGGCAAGTCGACCCTGATCAAGTGCGTCAACGCCCTGGAACCGTTCCAGAAAGGCGACATCGTGGTCGATGGCACCTCGATCGCCGACCCCAAGACCAACCTGCCCAAGCTGCGTTCGCGGGTGGGCATGGTGTTCCAGCACTTCGAACTGTTCCCGCACCTGAGCATCACCGAGAACCTGACCATCGCCCAGCGCAAGGTGCTCGGCCGCAGCGAGGCGGAAGCAACCAAGAAAGGCCTGGCCCTGCTCGACCGCGTCGGCCTTGGGGCCCACGCCAAGAAGCACCCTGGCCAGCTGTCCGGCGGCCAGCAGCAACGCGTGGCGATTGCCCGCGCGCTGTCGATGGACCCGATCGTCATGCTGTTCGACGAACCGACCTCGGCGCTGGACCCTGAAATGGTCAACGAAGTACTGGACGTGATGGTCGAACTGGCCCACGAAGGCATGACCATGATGTGCGTGACCCACGAAATGGGCTTCGCCCGTAAGGTGGCCAACCGAGTGATCTTCATGGACAAGGGCAACATCATCGAGGACTGCCAGAAGGAAGACTTCTTCGGCAACCCGAGTGCCCGCCATGAACGCACCCAGCACTTCCTCAGCAAGATCCTGCAACACTGATTCGGCAACGACGGCACCGCTGACCGGGCTCGCCCGGCAGTGGATGCTGGCCGTGACAAGGCCACTGTGATGAAATGCGATCCCTCGCTACTTCTCCCTGCCAAGCCCGCCGTGAAATCCCGCCTGATTCGTCAATTGCTGCTGCCGCCCCTGATCATTCTGCTGATGGTCGGGCTGGGCATGGCTGGCTTCCTGATCAGCGAAAGCAACGGCATCCGCACCCTCAGCGAAAACGGCGAGCGTGCGCTCGAACTGCATGCGCGCACGGTCGAAAGCGAAATCAGCAAGTACACCTACCTGCCAAGCCTGCTGGAGCTGGAAGACAGCGTCTCGCAGTTGCTCACCGACCCTGATGGCGCCAACCGGCAGACCGTCAATGAATACCTCGAGGGCCTGAACCGTCGCAGCCGCAGCCGGGCGATCTTCGTGCTCGACACCAACGGCCGGGTGCAGGCCAGCAGCAACTGGCGCGATGCCGACTCGTTCCTCGGCGAGGATCTGTCGTTCCGTGCCTATTTCCAGAATGCCGTGCGCGGCGAACCGGGGCGGTTCTACGGTATCGGCAGCACCACTGGCGAGGCGGGCTACTACCTGGCCCACGGTCTCGAAGAGCACGGCAAGATCATCGGCGTGGCGGTGATCAAGGTGCGCCTGGATACCCTTGAAGAACGCTGGCAGCGCGCCCGGCTGGAAGCCTTCGTCAGCGACGAGAATGGCATCATCATCCTTTCCAGCGACCCGGCGCGGCGCCTGAAGTCAGTGCGCCCGCTGACCCCGCAGATCAAGGAGCGCCTTGCGCGCAGCCTGCAGTACTACTGGTGGCCGCTGAACGAACTGCAGCCGCTGGCCCGCGAAACCCTGGCCGACGGCGTGGAGAAACTGACCTTCCCGGCCAACGCCGAAACCGCCCGGGGCAAGCCCCATGAGGTGAGCTACCTGGCACAGACCCGGCGCCTGGTCGATACCCCCTGGCACTTTACCTTGCTCACCCCGCTGCAGGACCTGCGCCGCGAATCCATGGTGCAGGGCATCCTGGTCGCCGTAGCCTTCGCCCTGCTGACGATCCTCGGCATTGCCTGGAACGAGCGGCGCAAGGTAGTGGCCACGCGCCTGGCCGCCCGGGAGGCACTGGAGGAAGCCAACAGCCAGCTGGAACGGCGCATTGCCGACCGCACCGCCGACCTGCGCGCCAGCAACGAAAGGCTCAAGGGCCAGATCCGCGAACGCCGCCACGCCGAGCAGACCCTGCGCCAGGCCCAGGATGAGCTGGTACAGGCCGGCAAGCTGGCGGCGATCGGGCAGATGTCCACCAGCATCGCCCACGAGCTCAACCAGCCGCTGGCGGCGCTGCGTACGCTGTCCGGCAATACCGTGCGGTTCCTCGAACGTGGCGCGCTGGAAACTGCCAGCACCAACCTGCGCACCATGAACGACCTGATCGACCGCATGGGCCGCATCACTGCCAGCCTGCGTTCGTTTGCCCGACGCGGCGACGACAGTGGCCAGGCTTCGCTGGCCAAAGCCGTTGACGCCACTCTGCAAGTGTTGAGCGAGCGCATCAACAGCTGCCACCTGCAATTGCACCGCCAGTTCGACGACCAGCAACTGGCGATCGACCAGACCCGCCTCGAACAGATCCTCGTCAACCTGATCGGCAATGCCCTCGACGCCATGGCCTCCGTGCCGCTGCCGGAACTCTGGCTCGAAGGTGAACAGCAAGGCGACAAGTACCGTCTGCAGGTGCGCGACAATGGCCACGGCATCGATGCCGAGACCCGCAAGCACCTGTTCGAACCCTTCTTCACCACCAAACCGGGCGAACACGGCCTGGGCCTGGGGCTGACCCTGTCGGCGAGCCTTGCCGCCGCCGCCAAGGGCAGCCTGAACGTCGAGCACCCCGCCACTGGCGGCACGGCCTTCGTCCTTGCCCTGCCCTTGGTCACGCCCCCCAGCGAATCGGCAGAGCAACCATGAACCAAGCGCCACTTACCGTTCTGATCGTCGAAGACGACCCGCATGTGCTGCTCGGCTGCCAGCAGGCGCTGGCCCTGGAAGACATCGCCTGCGAGGGTGTCGGCAGTGCCGAACAGGCCCTGGAGCGCATAGGCGATGATTTTGCCGGGATCGTCGTCAGCGATATCCGCCTGCCCGGCATCGATGGCCTGGAGCTGCTCAACCGCCTCAAGGCCCGCGACCGCAGCCTGCCGGTGGTGCTGATCACCGGCCACGGCGATATCGACATGGCGGTCGGTGCCATGCGCAATGGCGCCTACGATTTCATGGAAAAGCCCTTCTCCCCCGAGCGCCTGGTCGATGTGGTGCGCCGTGCGCTGGAGCAGCGCGGGCTTTCCCGCGAGGTGGTGGCGCTGCGCCGGCAACTGGCCGAACAGAGCAGCCTGGAGGGCCGTATCATCGGCCGCTCGCCAGCCATGGAGCACCTGCGCGAACTGATCGCCAATGTCGCCGATACCTCGGCCAACGTATTGATCGAAGGTGAAACCGGCACCGGCAAGGAGCTGGTCGCCCGCTGCCTGCACGACTTCAGCCGGCGCCAAAGCCAGCCGTTCGTGGCGCTGAACTGTGGCGGCCTGCCAGAAAACCTGTTCGAAAGCGAAATCTTCGGCCACGAAGCCAACGCCTTCACCGGAGCCGGCAAGCGCCGCATCGGCAAGATCGAACACGCCAACGGCGGCACGCTGTTCCTCGACGAAGTGGAAAGCATGCCGATCAACCTGCAGATCAAGCTGCTGCGCGTACTTCAGGAGCGCACCCTGGAACGCCTGGGCTCAAACCAGAGCATTGCGGTGGATTGCCGGGTGATCGCAGCCACCAAATCCGACCTCGACGCGCTCGGCCAGAGCGGGCAGTTCCGCAGCGACCTGTATTACCGGCTGAACGTGGTGACCCTTGAGCTGCCACCGCTGCGTGAACGCCGGGAAGACATCCTGCAACTGTTCGAACATTTCCTGCAGCAGTCGGCGCTACGTTTCGACCGTGAAGCGCCGACGCTGGACAGCCAGACCTTGTCGCGATTGATGGCCCACGACTGGCCGGGCAACGTGCGCGAGTTGCGTAACGTTGCCGAGCGTTATGCCTTGGGGTTGCCGGCATTCAAGAAGGGGCCGAGCAGCGGTGCAAGCCAGGGGGTCGGGTTTGCCGAGGCGGTTGAAGCGTTCGAGCGCAACCTGCTCAGCGATGCCTTGCAGCGGACCGGCGGCAACCTCAGCCAGGCCAGCCAGGAACTGGGGATGGCCAAGACAACCCTGTTCGACAAAGTGAAGAAGTACGGGCTTGGTTGATGAACCGGTGTCGCCTGCTTCGCGGGCAAGCCCGCTCCCACAAGTTCAGCGCCGCTTTGAGCACAGCGCTGTACCTGTGGGAGCGGGCTTGCCCGCGAAGCAGGCGACGCCGATTCAAAGCCCGGCGATATGGGTGACATCCTGCCGATGCGATTGCAGGTAGGGCAGCACCGCCGCCAACAAGGGCGCCTTGAACGGTTCCTGGAAGCGGTGTGCCAACCCTGGGATCAACCGCAACTGACTGCCCTGGATATGCGCCGCCAGGTGCACCCCGTGCATCACCGGCAACAGCGGATCGGCCGTGCCATGCACCACCAGCGTCGGTACCCGCAACCCATTGAGCAACTGCACCCGGCTCGGCTCGGCCAGGATCGCCATGATCTGACGCTTCGCACCATCTGGGTTGAATGCCCGGTCATAGGCCACCGCCGCCTGCTGTAGCAGCACAGCCCGATCATCATGCACTTGCGGGCTGCCCAGTGCTGCCAGCAAGTCCGCCTGCTGCTCGATAGCCACCTCACGGCTCGGCGCACTGCGCCGCGCCAGCAACTGCACCAGGGCCGGATCTGGCGCAGGCAGCCCTGCCGCACCCGAACTGGACATCACCAGGGTCAGGCTACGTACCCGCTCAGGCGCCATGGCTGCCAGGTGCTGGGCGATCATCCCCCCCATGCTCACACCGAGCACATGGAACTGGCGAATGCCCAGCACATCCATCAACTGCAGGCCATCGTTCGCCATGTCGGTCAAGGTATAAGGCGCGTCGACCGGCAGGCCCAACTTGTAGCGCAACAACTCGACCGTGAGGTTGGCCGAAGGCGGCAGTTGATTCCAGCGAGACAGGCCGACATCGCGGTTGTCGTAGCGAATGACCCGGAAGCCCTGGCGGCACAACGCTTCGACGACATCGTCCGGCCAATGGATGAGTTGCCCGCCCAGGCCCATCACCAGCAGCAAGGCCGGATCGCGGGGCGCGCCGACGCTCTGATAGACCAGGCTCAGCGCACCGATTTCGGCGCGTTGTACCGGCACATGGGCGTCACAGCGCGTGTCGGCAAAGCTTGCCGAAGCACTGAACGCGAGAAAGAAAAACAGCAGAAAAGCCCGCATGAAAGAAACACCAGAATGCAGATCCCCAGTAGAGCGCGAGTCTGATGAATTTAATTCGGGGGCGCTGCCACAGTTCGGTGACAGTTTGATGAACCCTGCCGAGCGGTGCGGCAGACGGTCCAGTCGACAGCCTGGGGCAACATGAGCGAAACTCAACTCATTCCCCGTTTACTTTAAAAATTTTCTCGGAGTCAGCCGTGCTGGAGATCCGCCACCTTAAAACCCTCCATGCCCTGCGCGAGGCCGACAGCCTGGTGGAGGCCGCCGAACGCCTGCACCTGACCCAGTCGGCGCTGTCGCACCAGTTCAAGGAGCTGGAAGAGCGCCTGGGGCTGCCACTGTTCGTGCGCAAGACCAAGCCGATCCGCTTCACCAGCGCCGGCTTGCGCCTGCTGCAACTGGCCGATGCCACCCTGCCGCTGCTGCGCGGCGCCGAGCGCGACATCGCCCGGCTGGCGGGCGGCACCGCCGGGCGCCTGCACATGGCCATCGAATGCCACAGCTGCTTCCAGTGGCTGATGCCAACCATCGACCAGTTTCGCGATGCCTGGCCGGAAGTGGAGCTGGACCTGGCCTCAGGCTTCGCCTTCGCCCCATTACCGGCGCTGGCCCGTGGCGACCTTGACCTGGTGGTGACTTCCGACCCGCTGGATCTGGCCGGCATCACCTACGTACCGCTGTTCACCTACGAAGCCATGCTCGCCGTGGCCAACCAGCACCCGCTGGCCAGCAAGCCGTACATCGTGCCCCAGGATCTGCTCGACCAGACCCTGATCACCTACCCGGTGGAGCGCGACCGCCTGGATATCTTCACCCGCTTCCTGGAGCCGGCCGACATCGAGCCGGCCGCCGTGCGCACGTCCGAGCTGACGGTGATGATGATGCAGCTGGTGGCCAGCGGCCGTGGCGTGTGCGGCATGCCCCACTGGGCGCTGCACGAGTACAGCTCGCGGGGCTATGTGAAAGGCAAGCGCCTGGGCGAAAAAGGCCTGTTCGCCACGCTGTATGCGGCAGTACGCACCGACATGCTCGATGCGCCTTACATGCGGGACTTCCTGTTGACCGCCAAGGACACCTCGTTCGCCACGCTCGACGGGGTCAGTGCGGTACGCTGACGGCCTGGCGGTACAACGGCAGGATCAGGTCGCGGGTCAGCGGCGCCAGCTCCAGCGTTGCAGCCTGATCGGCGGCCAGCCACTGCACTTCTTCGATTTCCGCCGCCGGGGCCACGGCCTCGGCACTGTCGACGCGGAACAGCTCGGCCTGCACCTCGAAGCCCGGCTCGTTGGCGGCAGGCGCGCTGAACTGGCCCAGGCGCACAGCCTGCTCAGGGTCGATGTGCAACCCCAGTTCTTCGTACAGTTCACGCACCAGCGCCTGAACGGGTGACTCGCCGGCATCGATCTTGCCACCGGGCTGCATGAACGCCTGGGTGCCGCGCTTGCGCACCAGCAAGGTCCGGCCTTGCGGGTCGATCAGCAGGGCAGCGGCGATGCGGATGATATTGGGCATGGGTGAGCTCGCTGAAAAGGCGACAGTCTACCGAAGATCAACGACGAACGGCCCCTTGCCAACCGGTCGTTCACCCGCCATAACCAACAGATGAACCTGCCAGCCCACCAACACCCGGTGCTCGAGCTGTTCCACCCGGCCGTCGCTACCTGGTTCCGCCGCCACTTCGCCACGGTCACCGATGCCCAGGCCCGGGCCTGGCCGCTTATCCATGCCGGCCAGTCGCTACTGCTCGCTGCGCCGACCGGTTCGGGCAAGACCTTGAGCGCCTTCCTGGCCGTGCTCGACGAACTGTTTCGCGAGGGCCTGGCGCATGGCGGCGAACTGCCTGCACAGACCCAGGTCGTCTACGTGTCACCGCTCAAGGCGCTGTCCAACGACATCCGACTGAACCTGCAGGCCCCGCTTGAAGGCATCAGCCAGGCCCTTGAAGACCGGGGCCTGAAAGCACCGCGCATCACCACCGCCGTGCGCACCGGCGATACTCCGCAGAAGGAGCGTGCGGCGATGCGCAAGCTGGCCCCTCATGCTCTGGTGACCACACCCGAGTCGCTGTACGTACTGATGGGCTCGGCTTCCGGGCGCGAAGGGCTGGGCAGCGTGCACACGGTCATCGTCGACGAGATACACGCCCTGGCCGGCAACAAGCGCGGCGCCCACCTGGCGCTGACCCTGGAGCGCCTGCAGGCTTTGTGCGGTCGCCCACTTCGACGCATTGGGCTGTCCGCCACCCAGCGCCCGGTCGAGCGCGTGGCGCAGTTCCTGGTCGGGCAGCAACGCCCTTGCGCGATCGTCGACGTCGGCCATGCCCGTCAGCGCGACCTCGCCATCGAAGTACCTCCAGTGCCGCTCGGCGCGGTCATGGCCACGGACGTCTGGGGCCTGGTCTACGACCGCCTCGCGCAATTGGCCCGAGAACATCGCACCACGCTGGTGTTCGTCAACACCCGGCGCCTTGCCGAGCGCATTACCCGCCACCTGAGCGACCGCCTGGGCAAGGAGGCCGTGGCGGCACACCATGGCAGCCTGGCCAAGGAACTGCGCCTGGACGCCGAGCAGCGCTTGAAAAACGGCCAGTTGCAGGTGCTCGTGGCCACCGCGTCGCTGGAACTGGGCATCGATATCGGCGATGTCGACCTGGTCTGCCAGATCGAATCGCCCGGCTCGATCGCCGCCTTCCTGCAACGTGTCGGGCGCTCCGGGCACCAGGTCGATGGCATCCCCAAAGGGCGACTGTTCGCGACCTCACGCGACGACCTGATCGAATGCGTGGCCTTGCTCGACTGCATCCGCCTGGGTGAACTCGACGAAGTACACATTGCCAATGCTCCCCTGGATGTACTGGCCCAGCAGATCGTCGCCGAAGCCAGCAACCAGGCCTGGGAGGAACAGGCGCTGTTCGACTGCCTGCGCCAGGCCATGCCTTATGCAGCCCTCGACCCCGAACATTACCAGGCATTGCTGCGCATGCTCGCCGAGGGCTACAACGGTCGCCAGGGCGTACGCAGTGCCTACCTGCATCGCGATGCAGTCAGCGGCACCGTGCGCGGGCGCCGGGGTAGCCAGCTGACCGCACTGACCAGCGGCGGCACCATTCCCGAGACCGCCGACTACGCCGTGCTGCTCGAACCCCAGGCGCTGAACATCGGCAGCGTCAACGAAGACTTCGCCGTGGAGAGCATCGCCGGCGACATCTTCCAGCTGGGCAATGCGTCCTACCGCATCCTGCGGGTCGAGCCTGGCCGGGTGCGGGTCGAAGACGCTCAGGGCCTGCCGCCGACCATTCCGTTCTGGCTGGGCGAGGCACCTGGGCGCAGCGACGAACTATCCGCCGCGGTTGCCCGTCTGCAGGCGCGAATCGACGAACAGTTCAGGTTGAACGAGGGCGATCCTGCACCCGTGCTGCGGTGGCTGCAGAACACCTTCGAATTGAGCGAGGACAGCGCCAGCCAGTTGCTCGACTACCTGGGTCGCACCCGCGAAGTACTGGGCGCCCTGCCCTCGCAACAGACCCTGGTGATGGAGCGCTTCTTCGACGAGTCCGGCGGCACCCAGCTGATCATCCATTCGCCCTATGGCAGCCGTATCAACCGCGCCTGGGGCCTGGCCCTGCGCAAGCGCTTCTGCCGCACGTTCAATTTCGAGTTGCAGGCAGCGGCCAGCGAAGACGCCATCGTGCTTTCGCTGTCGACCAGCCACAGTTTCGAGCTGGATGAAGTATGGCGCTACCTCAACAGCCGCAACGCCGAGCAGATCCTCATCCAGGCCCTGCTCGAAGCGCCGTTGTTTGGCGTCCGCTGGCGCTGGAACGCGGGTGTGGCCATGGCCTTGCCGCGCTTCGTCGGCGGGCGCAAGGTGGCGCCGCAGATCCAGCGCATGAAGAGCGAGGACCTGATTGCCGCGGTATTCCCCGACCAGATCGCCTGCCTGGAGAACATCGTCGGCGAGCGGCAGATCCCCGATCACCCGCTGGTCGAGCAAACCCTCGATGACTGCCTGCACGAAGCCATGGACAGCGAAGGCTGGCTGGCCCTGCTGCGGCGCATGGAAAGCGGCCAGGTGCGCCTGTTGTGCCGCGATCTGCCAGCGCCTTCCCCACTGGCCTCGGCCATTCTCAATGCCAGGCCCTACGCGTTCCTCGACGACGCGCCGCTGGAGGAGCGACGCGCCCAGGCGGTGCTCAACCGGCGCTGGAACGAAGTGCACAGTGGCGACGACCTTGGCGCACTGGATGCCGATGCGATAGCCGCTGTACAGGCCGAAGCCTGGCCGCAACCTGGCAATGCCGACGAAATGCACGAGGCGCTGATGAGCCTGGGTGCCATCAGCCATGATGAAGTCCAGGCCAACCCCAGCTGGGACCTGCTGCTGCGCCAGCTGGCCAAGGCCGGGCGGGCCTTGCGCCTGATCGATGAAAAACTCTGGCTGGCGCGCGAGCGCCTTGACCTGCTGCAAACGCTATATCCGGCAGCGCGCCTGGAGCCCATGCTGGACGTACTGCCCGGCTTCGACCAGGCCTTCGACCCGGACAATGCACTGGCCGAACTGTTGCGCGCTCGCCTGAGTGGCCTCGGCCCACTGAGCGTGGTACAGATCGCTGCGCCACTGGGCAAGCCCACTGTCCAGGTCGAACAGGCCTTGGCCCGTCTGGAAGCCGAAGGCTTTGTGTTGCGTGGCCACTTCAGCCCTGGCGCTGGCGACGTGCAATGGTGTGAGCGCCACCTGCTGGCGCGCATCCATCGCTACACGGTGAAACGCCTGCGCCGGGAGATCGAGCCCGTCAGCCTGCAGGACTTCATGCGCTTTCTGTTCGACTGGCAGCACCTGGCCCCGGATGAGCGCCTGCGAGGCCCAGAGGCGGTGGCCGAAGTGCTGGGCCAGTTGCAGGGTTTCCCCAGCGCAGCCAGCGCCTGGGAAGCGGAGCTGCTGCCCGCGCGGATCAAGGACTACAGCCCGCACTGGCTGGACGATGCCTGCCGCAGCGGGCAGTTTGCCTGGAGCCGGCTGGCAGCGACGATGGCGAGCAGCACCTTGTCGAGTACACCGCTGGTGCTGTTGCCACGCGAGCACCTGGGCCAGTGGCGCAGCCTCGCCCCCGAGCCTGCTCGGGAAGCACTTGGCGGGCGGGCGCAACGGGTGCTGGAGGCACTGCACGCGCAAGGGGCACTGTTCTTCGACGAGCTGACCGTTGAAGCCCATCTGCTGCCCAGCGAATTGGAGACGGCGTTGCAGGAGCTGGTCGGTGCCGGTCTGGTTGGCGCCGACAGCTTCACCGGCTTGCGCAGCCTGATCACCCCGGCCGCAAAGCGTTCATCGCGCAACAGCCGCCGCGGTCACCCGCCGCTGTCCAGCAGCATGGCCCATGCCGGGCGTTGGGCGTTGCTGCGCAGGGGCAGCGCCAGCGTTGACGAAGGCCAGCGCACGGAGCTCATCGCCCGCGCGCTGCTACGGCGCTACGGTGTTATCTGCTGGCGGCTGCTGGAACGGGAAAGCGATGTCCTGCCGCCCTGGCGTGAACTGCTGCGCTGCTATCACCGCCTCGAGGCGCGTGGCGAAATCCGTGGTGGCCGTTTCATTGCCGGGTTGGCGGGTGAGCAATTTGCCTTGCCGGAGGCGGTCGGTTTGCTCAGGCAAGTACGTTGGCGAGCACTGGATGATGTGCTGGTGGTGGTGAGTGCTAGCGACCCGCTGAACCTGGTCGGGTCGTTACTGCCTGGGGCTAAAGTGCCTGCGGTAGGTGGCAACCGGCTGCTGTATCACGATGGTGTGCCGGTGGCGGTGCGAGTGGCTGGACGGTACAGCTATCTGGTGGAGGGGGCGGCGCAGGAACAGGCTAGATGGAAGGAGAAATTGCTGCGTACGCCGACAGTGTTTTAGCGCCTGTGAGATCGAGCGCCGCCCGCGCGGCGCATCGCGGATAAATCCGCTCCTACATTTGTTGCAACGTGCCGAACCTGTTACGCCATAGTTGCCTGCCTTGGCGCATGCCTCAAGACATGTGAGGCGTCATCAATGCCCACCTGATAACCCCGTCCTACCAACAAGGCTGACAACCATGGCCTCACAGGCATGGCCACGTTGCAACAGATGTAGGAGCGGATTTATCCGCGATGCGCCGCGCGGGCGGCGCTCGATCTCACAGGCACCGGAAATCTCTCGCCTAACGAAGCGAATGATTTTCGCTACCCCGATTTTGATTTGCACTGCCACTCAAGTTGGCTATGGTCGGGGTTTGCCCCAGGCCCTGAGCCTGACCGCGCCATCGCAAGGATCCCGTATGAGCCTGTCACTTCTCAGCCGCTATGCCTTCTTCACCGCCTGTGTACTGTTCACCTTGGCAAGCCTGCCGTTTCTCCACCATGAATGGTTGTGGCCATTCACCCTGGCCACCGGGGTGCTCAGCCTGATTGGTGTGTTCGACCTGCTCCAGCAACGCCACGCCGTGCGCCGCAACTATCCGATCCTCGGCAACATCCGCTACCTGGTCGAGGGCATTCGCCCGGAAATCCGCCAGTACCTGCTCGAAGCCGACAGCGACGCCCTGCCCTTCTCCCGCGCTCAGCGCTCGCTGGTGTACGCCCGGGCCAAGAACGAAGCCTCGGACAAACCCTTCGGCACCCTGATCGACGTCTACGAGTCGGGCTTCGAGTTCATCGGCCATTCCATGCGCCCGGCGCCACTGACCGACCCGGCGAGCTTCCGCGTCATGGTCGGCGGCCCGCAGTGCAGCCAGCCCTATTCGGCCTCGATCTTCAACATCTCGGCCATGAGCTTCGGTTCGCTCAGCGCCAACGCCATCCGCGCCCTGAACAAGGGTGCCAAGCTGGGCAACTTCCACCACGACACCGGTGAAGGCAGCATCAGCCCCTACCACCGTGAAAACGGCGGCGACCTGGTATGGGAGCTGGGCAGCGGCTACTTCGGCTGCCGCACCGCCGACGGCCGCTTCGACCCGGAACGCTTTGCCGCCCAGGCACGCACCCCACAGGTGCGGATGATCGAGATCAAGATGAGCCAGGGTGCCAAGCCCGGTCATGGGGGCATCCTGCCCAAGCACAAGGTCACCAGGGAAATTGCCGAAACCCGTGGTGTGCTGATGGGCGAGGACTGCATTTCGCCATCACGCCACAGCGCCTTCTCCACACCGATCGAGATGATGCACTTCATCGCCCAGCTGCGTGAGTTGTCCGGTGGCAAGCCGGTGGGCTTCAAGTTCTGCCTGGGCCACCCGTGGGAATTCATGGGCATCGCCAAGGCCATGCTGGAGACGGGCATCCTGCCCGATTTCATCGTGGTCGATGGCAAGGAAGGCGGCACCGGTGCCGCGCCGGTAGAGTTCACCGATCATATCGGTGTGCCGCTGCGCGAAGGCCTGTTGTTCGTGCACAACACCCTGGTTGGCCTGAACCTGCGCGACAAGATCAAGCTCGGTGCCAGCGGCAAGATCGTCAGCGCCTTCGACATCGCCAGCGTACTGGCCATCGGCGCCGACTGGGCCAACTCGGCGCGTGGCTTCATGTTCGCCATTGGCTGCATCCAGTCGCAGAGCTGCCACACCAACAAGTGCCCGACCGGCGTCGCGACTCAGGACCCGTTGCGCCAGCGCGCCCTGGTGGTGCCGGACAAGGCCCAGCGGGTGCTGAACTTCCACCACAACACCCTGCGTGCTCTGGCCGAGATGCTGGCTGCAGCGGGCCTTGAACACCCGGCGCAGCTGGAAGCCAAACATTTGGTACGACGCGTGTCGGCCACCGAGATCAAGCTGTTCTCGCAGATGCACGTATTCCTCAAACCGGGCGAGTTGCTCACCGGAGAGGTCAATGGGCAGTTCTATTCGCGCATGTGGCAAATGGCGCGGGCGGACAGTTTCGAGCCACACAGCGAAGTGGCAGCCTGACAGATCCCTGGGGCTGCCGCGCAGCCCCAGGGATTTCAGATCAGGAAGCAGTACTCGCCGCACCCCGCACGTCTTTCGGCGCCAGCCGGAAGGCGAAATACAGTACCGTCAACAGCACCAGGAACGCCGGGCCGATGTACAACGCCACGCGGGTATCCTCGAAGTACGCCATCAGGCCCACCACCAGCACCAGGAAGGCCAAGGCCAGGTAGGAGCTCAGCGGCCACAGCCACATGCGGTATTTCAGCGCCTTCTGCTCGGCGGTCGACAGGCCGGCGCGGAACTTGATCTGCGCCAGCAGAATCATCACCCAGGTCCAGATGGCACCGAAGGTGGCAATCGAGGTCACCCAGACGAAGACTTTCTCCGGCACCAGGTAGTTGGCCAGCACGCCCAGCAGCAGCGCGCCGATCGACAGCAGCAGTGCATTGCGCGGCACGCCGCTTTTCGAGGTGCGGGCAAAGGCGGCCGGGGCCTGGCCGTTCTGCGCCAGGCTGTAGAGCATGCGCCCGGTACTGAAGATGCCGCCGTTGCAAGACGACAGCGCAGCGGTGATCACCACGAAGTTGATGATACCGGCGGCCGTCTTGATCCCTAAGCGCTCGAAGGTCATGACGAACGGGCTGCCCTGGCTGCCGATAGCGTCCCACGGGTAGATCGACAGGATCACGAACAGTGCGCCGACGTAGAACAGCAGGATGCGCCAGAACACCGAACCGATCGCCTGGGGGATGGTTTTCTGCGGGTTGCGTGCTTCGCCGGCGGTGAGGCCGATCATTTCCACGCCCAGGTAGGCGAACATCACCATCTGCAGCGACATCAGCACGCCCGTCACGCCATTGGGCATGAAGCCGCCATTGCTCCACAGGTTGGAGATGCCCACGGCGACGCCGTCATTACCGAAACCGAAGGCAATTACGCCGATGCCCCCGAGGACCATGGCGATGATGGTGACGATCTTGATCAGGGCGAACCAGAATTCGAACTCGCCGAACGCCTTCACCGCGATCAGGTTGACCGCGCCCATGCTGCCCAGTGCCGCCAGGGCCCAGATCCAGCGCGGTACATCGGGGAACCAGATGCCCATGTAGATGGCCACGGCGGTAATTTCCGCGACGCAGGTGACCAGCCACAGGAACCAGTAGTTCCAGCCGGTTAGGAAGCCCGCCAGCGGGCCAAGATAGTCCTGGGCATAGCGGCTGAACGAGCCGGCGACCGGGTTGTGCACGGCCATCTCGCCGAGGGCACGCATGATCACCAGGATCGCCAGGCCACCAATGATGTAGGACAGCATGATCGCGGGGCCGGCCATTTCGATGGCTTTGGCCGAACCGAGGAAGAGACCAACGCCGATACAGGCGCCCAGCGCCATCAGACGGATGTGCCGTTCACCCAGCTCACGCTTGAGCGGGCCGCCCTCGATGGGCTCGGCAGGGGCAGGATGGTTGCCAACTGGCATAGCAATACAACCTCATTTTGTTATTGGATTTGACCTTCGTGCAGCACCGGCCATACCGATAGGCGTGGCGTTGGCTTGCCGGGCTGGCCTCGTGGGCCGGCCCGTATGCCGGGCTAGAGCGGCCGGCAGGGCGAAGGGCCGAGCAGTATAGGAAGTCCGTTACAGGAGTTTTCGCTGTATAAACAGGGAAAATCAGCGAGATTTTCCGGGGAGTGCAGTACCAACCCCGACGCCATTGCTACCCTAACAACATCGTTACAGGAAAAAACCCACACCAAAGCCGCATAGCCCTACCCCACTTTTCTCGGCCTCCTACAAATTTTTCACCTGTTCCAGTCACCGTCTAAGCTTCAGACAAGCAAGACGAAAATACCTGGCCGGATAGAAGACTATGGGCGCACTGTGGCAATCGGAACCAACCAGAACGGAAGCAGCTGAAGCACCTCCGGCCAAGACGCCACAACCGCAGTCCCCACGTCAGCGCAAGCTCTGGTGGCGGCTGATTTTCCTGATCCTGCTGGTGGCACTGATTGCTCTCGGTTTCGCCGCATACGACGAGTTCCGCACCTCCAACCTGCAGTCGCGCGAATTCAGCAAGCTGGCCACCACCCTCACCTATTCGCTGAAGGCAGGGCCGAGCGATGCGATCATCTACCCGGGCGAAGGGCCGTTCGACAAACGCCTGGGTTACAGCGGGCTGGGTGAGTTCCTGCCGCGTCTGCTGAAACGCGATTACCTGATCAGCGAACAAGTGCAGTTCTCCCCGGCCCTGATGCGCTATGTCGATCACGGCCTGTTCGCCCCCTATATCGAGAAGATCCAGGCCGGCCTGTCGATCACCGACTGCCGCGGTGAAACGCTGTACCAGTACAACTACCCGCAGCACCTGTATCCCGACTTCGATTCCATCCCACCGGTGATGGTCAACAGCCTGCTGTTCATCGAAAACCGCGACTTGCTCGATACCAAGGACGTGAAGAACAACCCGGCCGTCGACTGGCCGCGCTTTGCCAAGGCCGCCTACAGCCAGGTGGCCAAGTACCTTGCCCTGCCCGGCCAGTCGGCGGGTGGCAGTACCCTCGCCACCCAGCTGGAGAAGTACCGCCATTCGCCGGATGGCTTGACCGTCAATGGTGCAGAGAAGATCCGCCAGATGATTTCGGCCAGCGTGCGCGCCTACCAGGGCGGCCCCGACACCAGTGAAGCGCGGCACCGGATCGTGCGCGACTACCTCAACAGTGTGCCGCTGTCGGCAGTGCCCGGGCATGGCGAGGTGCATGGCATGGCCGAGGGCCTGCGGGTGTGGTACGGCGCCGATTTCGACCAGGTCAACCAGGCGCTGGTTTCCACCGCCACAGACCCGCAAAGCATGGCTGCGCGCGGCCTGGCCCTGCGCCAGGTGCTGTCGCTGATGATCGCCCAGCGCCGCCCTTCGCATTACCTGGCCAAAGGCCGCGTCGAACTGGCCGAGCTCACCGACTCGCACATCCGCGTGCTGGCGGCCAACAAGATCATCGAGCAACCGCTGGCCGATGCGGCGCTGGCAAGCAAGGCGATCTACCGCGACTGGGTCGCCCAGCCGACCATCGTGCCGATCATCACCAACAAAGGCATCAGCCTGGCCCGCAACCGCCTGGCGGCCATGCTCAACCGCCCGCTGTACGACCTCGACCGCCTCGATGTGTCGGCCACCAGCACCCTGCAAGCCGACCTGCAGCTGCAGGTCAGCCAGTACCTGAAAAACCTTGCAGACCCCGAATTCGCGGCGCAGATCGGCCTGATCGGCGAGCGCCTGCTCACCGCCAAGACCACCGACCAGGTGAGCTACAGCTTCACCTTGTTCGAGCGCACCGCCGATGGCTCGCGGGTACGGGTACAGACCGACAGTACCAACCAGCCCTTCGACATCAACGAGGGCAGCAAGCTGGAGCTGGGCTCGACCGCCAAGCTGCGGGTGCTCACGACCTATCTGGAAATCATCGCCGAACTGCACGACAAGTACGCCGGCAAGCCTGCCGCCGAGTTGAAGAAAGTCGAAGTCGCCGAACTCGACCGCATCACTCAGTGGTCGCTGGAGTGGCTGGCGCAGAACAGCAAGAACCAGAGCCTGGACGCCATGCTCGATGCGGCGCTGGAGCGCAAGTACTCGGCCAACACCGGCGAGGCCTTCTTCACCGGCGGCGGCATGCACGTGTTCAACAACTTCCGCAAGGAAGACAACAACCGCAACCCGACCCTCAAGGATGCCCTGCGCGAGTCGATCAACCTGCCGTTCATTCGCCTGATGCGCGACCTGGTGCGCTACGTCACCTACCAGCAGCCGTTCAACCGCGTGCCCCTGCTCAAGGACGACTCCGACCCGCGCCGCCAGGAATACCTGGCGCGCTTCGCCGACAAGGAAGGCACCAGCTACCTGATGCGCTTCTGGAAGAAGTACCAGCGCAAGACCTCCCAGCAGCGCCTGGACACCTTCCTCGACAGCATGCGCGCCACCCCGCAGCGCCTGGCTGCAGTGCACCGCTACCTGTTCCCGGAAGCTGGCCAGGAAACCTTCAACGCCTTTGTCCGCGCCCACAGCAAGGACGACAAGATCGCCCTTGGCAAACTCACCGACGGCAAGCTGGCGGAGATGTACGAAGCCTATGGCCCCGGCAAGTACGACCTGCCCGACCAGGGCTACATCGCCAAGGTTCACCCGTTGGACCTATGGCTGTTGGGCTACCTGTTGAAGAACCCGAGCTCCACGCTTACCGAAATGGTCAATGCCAGCCACTTCGAGCGCCAGGAAGTCTACAGCTGGCTGTTCAAGAGCCGGCACCAGGGCGCACGTGACAGCCGCATCCGCACCATGGTCGAGATCGAGGCGTTTCTCGATATCCATCAACGCTGGAAACGCGTGGGCTACCCGTTCGACCATCTGGTGCCCTCGCTGGCCACCGCCATCGGCAGCTCCGGCGACCGCCCGGCCGCGCTGTCGGAACTGGTCGGCATCATCCAGAACGACGGCGTGCGCCTGCCGACGCTGCGTATCGACACCCTGCACTTCGCCGCCAATACCCCCTACGAGACCAAGCTGGTCAGCGACCCGGACCGTGGCGTGCGGATTCTGCCGGTAGAAGTGGCACGGGCGCTGAAAGGCGCCATGTCGCAGGTGGTCGATGCCGGTACCGCACGGCGCATCTCCGGCAGCTTCAAGCTCAACGACGGCACGCCGCTGGTGATGGGCGGCAAGACCGGTACCGGCGACAACCGTATCGAAAGTTTCGGCGCAGGCGGCCGGCTGATCGGCTCGCGCTCGCTCAACCGTACCGCCACGTTCGTGTTCTTCCTGGGTGAAAACCACTTCGGCACCCTGACGGCCTTTGTCCCTGGGCGCTCGGCGGAAGCCTTCAAGTTCACCTCGGCGCTGCCGGTGCAGGTGCTCAAGGGCATGGCACCGATCCTCATGCCGTACTTGCAACCAGGCAACCCGAACGAGTGCAAGCCACCACAGGTGGCCATGCATGGCAACGACTCATCTAAAACGTAGATGATAATCATCGGCATTTAGAGGCTTGTGTTTAGATATATCTTGAGTAATATCTTGCGATATATCGAAACAGAGGGAGCCGCTAAATGCGTGACCACTCCGCACATGACCCTTTTGACCGCCGCCCCGCCCGTGGCGAGCGTGGCCCGCGGGTGTTTGCCCCGGGCGACTTGAAGCTGCTGATGCTGTCGATGCTGGCCGAACAACCCGGCCACGGCTACGACTTGATCCGCCAGATCGAGAACCTGTTCGATGGCAGCTACACACCGAGCCCCGGTGTGATCTACCCCACCCTCAATTTCCTCGAAGAAGCCGAGTTGATCAGCGGCCAGGTGCAGGGCAGCAAACGCCTGTACGCCATCACCGCTGCCGGCCGGAACGCGCTGGCCGATCAGGCCGTCGCCCTTGACGGCGTGCGCATGCGCATCGACGTCAGCAAGCGCGCCCTGCGTGGCCACGATCGTCCGCCGGAAATCCACGAAGCAGTCGGCAACCTGCGCCATGCCCTGCACATGCACAGTGGCCGCTGGACCCCGGAAGAAATCGAACGGGTGCGCAACCTGCTCAACGACACTGCCAAAGCCATCGCCTCCGGGCCTGCCGATCCAGTCAGGGAGAATCCCCATGAGTGACACCATTCACCGCGTCAACCACGAGATCCGCCAACGTCGCCTGCAGGTGCTGCGGGTGAACGACCTCACCCCGCGCATGCGCCGCATCACCCTCGGTGGCGACGAGTTGCAAGGTTTCACCAGCCTGGGCAGTGACGACCACATCAAGTTGCTGTTCGCTGAAACCGCCGAGCAGCAGCAGGCCATCGACGCGCGCAACCTGGGCCGTGACGGTGGTACCCGGCCGACCATGCGCGAGTACACACCGCGGCGTATCGACCTGGTGGCCAATGAACTGGACATCGACTTCGTGCTGCACGGCGACGGCCCTGCTTCGACCTGGGCGGCCCAGGCAGCGCCAGGGCAGACCCTGAACATTGCCGGGCCACGGGCATCGATGGTGGTACCGGATATTTTTGACAGCTATTTGCTGGTGGGTGACGAGACGGCGATCCCGGCGATTGGCCGGCGCCTGGAAGAGCTGCCAGCCGGGCGTCGCGTGCTGGCGGTGATCCAGATCGAAGATGACCAGGAGCGCCAACCGCTGCCGAGTGCGGCGCAGGTGGAAGTCATCTGGGTCAAGCGGAACGAGGATCTGATGGCACTGCTGAAGGGGCTGAATCTGCCCGAAGGCAAACTGTACAGCTGGGTGGCGCTGGAGAAGTCGCTGACCCGGCAGGCCAAGGCATTGTTGCTGGAGAAAGGCGTGGCCGAAGATGCCCTCAAGGCCGCCGCTTACTGGCGTGCCGACGGGACCGCGGACGACGAGTGATCCGTTCTGCCCTGTACTGGCCTCTTCGGCGCCCGATTTACCTGCGAAGAGGCCGGTACAGGTCAACCCTTTCCGTGCAACCGACGCCACCGATCCAGCCCCAGCAACACCAGCCCAATTCCCCAGAACCCCGCCAAGACGCCAAGGGCATTGAGCATCACCTGCCCATACCCCAGACTCGCCACATCGATGAACGGGTAGGCATACGCCCCGATCTCGCTCCCCCGCCACAACGCATAGGCGAAATACACCACCGGGTATAGCGCCCAAATCGCCAGGTGCCAAAGGCGCAGGCTGCCCTTGGGCACCTCGAACCACCAGTACAAGGTAAACAGCAGCGGCATCACATCGTGCAGCAGCTCATCCGCCAGCCACTGCCAGCCTTCGGGCTGCCACAGGTGGCGCAGCAGCACACTGTAGGCCAGCGCCACCAGCACGATGCTGGCCGCCACTGCAGAGCTCACCGAGGGCGACAGAAAGAAGCGCCTGGCTGCTGACGCCCGGCCAAAGGCCGCGTAACTGAGTACCGTCGCCACCAAGGTATTGGTCAGAACCGTGAAGTAACCGAACACATTGATCAGCCCGCCAATCAGGCTGGCCTGCTCCTGCCAGCGCGCCAGCAGCACCAGGTAGACCTGCACCGCCAGGCCGAACCAGCCAAGCAACGCCATCGACGTCAGCCAGGGGCGCCGTGGCATGTCAGGCCTGGCGCTGCAGTTTCACGTACAACTGCTCGACCTTCTCCCGCGCCCAGGGCGTCTTGCGCAGGAAGGTCAGGCTCGACTTGATACTCGGATTGCTCTTGAAGCAGCGCACATCAACGCGTTCGGCCAGGCCCTGCCATTGGTAGTGAGCCACCAGTTCGGTGAGGATCTGTTCGAGGGTCTTGCCGTGCAGCGCGTTGTGTTGGGCCGTGCTCATGCCAGTGCTCCATGGGAAAGATGCGCACCTTACACGAGTGTAGTGGCGGGGGGGATCCGTATTGCCTGATGAATAAGCGCTGGCCAAGGGTAAATCCGCTGTGTTGAAATAGTGATGTTATATTGTAACGACAAAAAAGCATCTGCCAAGGAACGCCTCATCCCCATGCTGCACATCCCGCTCCGCCTCTCCCCCCTCGCTGTTGCCCTGTGGCTCGCTTCTTCACCCAGCCAAGCCGTGGAACTGGAACCCCAGGTCATCACCGCCAACCCGCTCGGCAACCGGCAACTGGCCGCACCCAGCACCGTGCTCGAAGGTGACGACCTGCTGCAACAGCAACACGGCAGCCTCGGTGAAACCCTGAACAAACAACCCGGCGTGGCCTCCACCTGGTTCGGCCCAGGTGCCAGTCGCCCGGTGATTCGCGGCCTGGATGGCGACCGTATCCGCATCCTGCGCAATGGCGTGGGGGCCCTGGATGCCTCGTCGCTGTCCTATGACCACGCGGTACCGCTGGACCCAGTCACGGTCGAGCGCGTGGAAATCGTCCGCGGCCCGGCCGCCCTGCTCTACGGCGGCAATGCCATCGGCGGCGTGATCAACACCTTCGACAACCGCATCCCCGATTCGCCGATCGATGGCATCCACGGTGCCGGCGAATTGCGCTACGGCGGCGCCGACACCACCCGCAGCAGTGCCGGCAAGCTGGAGGCCGGTGACGGCACCTTCGCCCTCCACCTGGACGCCAACAGCCGCCAGTTCAACGACCTGCGCATTCCCGGCTACGCGCAGAGCGCCAAGGTGCGTGACGCCGACAACCCAGGCAGCCGCCACCGCCTGGAAAACAGCGACGGTCGCCAGGACGGTGGCGCAATCGGTGGTTCCTACAACTGGGAGCATGGCTATGCCGGTCTGTCCTACAGCCGCTATGACAGCAACTACGGCTCGGTGGCCGAGTCTGGTGTGCGCCTGGACATGAAGCAGGACCATTACGCCTTTGCCTCGGAACTGCGCGACCTGGACGGCCCGTTCAGCTCAGTCAAGGTCGATGCCGGCTACACCGACTACGAGCATAGCGAGATCGAACAAGGCGAGGTTCACACCACCTTCAAGAACAAGGGCTACGAAGCACGCATCGAAGCCCGTCATCAACCGCTCGGTCCGCTCGAAGGCGTGATTGGCGCGCAGGTCAGCCGCAACGAGTTCTCGGCACTGGGCGAGGAAGCCTTCGTCCCGCACACCGACACCGACAGCCTGGCGCTGTTCATGCTTGAGCAGTGGCAAGCCACCGAACGCCTGAACCTGAGCCTCGGTGCACGCCTGGAACACACCCGTGTCGACCCCGATGCCAAGGGCAACGAAAACTTCGTCGACGCCGACAGCGCCAGCAGCTTCAACGCCTTCAGCCTGTCCTCGGGCGCGGTGTACCAGCTCGACCCGATCTGGTCGCTGGCGGCCAACCTCGGCTACACCGAGCGCGCACCGACTTTCTACGAGCTCTACGCCAACGGCGCCCACGTCGCAACCGGCGCATTCGAAGTGGGTGATGCCAGCCTGAACAAGGAAAAGGCCATTTCCGCCGACCTGGCCCTGCGCTTCGACAATGGCACCCACAAAGGCAGCGTCGGGGTGTTCTACAGCCACTTTCGCAACTACATCGGCCTGATCGGCACGGGCAACCTGCGCGAAGGCCATGACCATGACCATGACGAGGATGATCACGACCACGATCATGACGATGGCGGCTTCCCCGAATACCAGTACCAGGGCGTGCGGGCCCGCTTCTACGGCATCGAGGCGCAGGACCGCTGGCAACTGGCCGAGAACCGCTATGGCAGCTTTGCGCTGGAGCTGTCCGGCGACTACACCCGGGCAAAGAACCTCGACAGCGGCGAGCCGTTGCCGCGCATTGCCCCTCTGCGCCTGAACAGTGGCCTGGTCTGGGAACTGGACCGTTGGCAGGCGCGGGTCGATGTGCAACACGCCGCGTCGCAGCATCGCAAGCCTGAGAACGAGACCAGCACCGATGGCTACACCACGCTCGGGGCCAGCGTCGGTTACCGCTTCGACATCGGCCAGAGCCAGTGGCTGGCCTTCGTGCGCGGCGAGAACCTGACCGACCAGACCGTGCGCTATGCCAGTTCGATACTGCGCGATATCGCGCCGGCACCGGGGCGTAGCGTGGAAGTCGGGGTGCGTACCACCTTCTGACCTGACGCGGTCCTTGTGGGAGCGGGTTTACCCGCGAATGCGATGCCAGAGCGAATGCCGCATTCGCGGGAGAACCCGCTCCCACAGGGTGTGCCTTACGCCTTGGCAACGTGGTTTGTTGCCAGATCAGCAACAATCAACTGCGACAATTTGTCTTTTTTTCTTACAACTTCCCCTATATCCTCCCCGCCGCAAGCTGAATCGCTTCACCCAGCATTCCCAATTGCCACTCCCATCGAAGAGCCCGCTCCTCGGTGCACCTGCCGTTTTTCTCAATAATCAAAAGATAGCGCTATCTCATGCTTCAACTGCCCAAAACCCGCTACACCGGCTTGGCCTTCGCTGCCATTGCCGCAGGCTTACCCGTTACGGCCAACGCTAGCGAAGCGTTTGCCAAGGACTCCCCGTGGATGTTCGGTGACTGGGGCGGCACCCGCACCGAGCTGCTGCAAAAGGGCTACGACTTCACCCTCGGCTACACCGGCGAGATGGGCAGCAACCTGCACGGCGGCTACGACCACGACCACACCGCGCGCTACAGCGACCAGTTCACCTTCGGCAGCCACCTGGATCTGGAGAAGATCCTCGGCTGGAACGACACCGAGTTCCAGCTGACCATCACCGAACGCCACGGCGACAACATCAGCAACGACCGCATCAACGACCCACGAGTCGGCGGCTTCACTTCGGCCCAGGAAGTCTGGGGCAGAGGCGAAACCTGGCGGCTGACGCAAATGTGGATCAAGCAGAAATACTTCGACGGCGCCCTGGACGTGAAGGTCGGCCGCTTCGGCGAAGGCGAGGACTTCAACAGCTTCCCCTGCGACTTCCAGAACCTGGCCTTCTGCGGCTCGCAGGTGGGCAACTGGGTCGGCGGCATCTGGTACAACTGGCCGGTCAGCCAATGGGCCATGCGCGTGCGCTACAACCTCAACCCGGAGCTGTACGCCCAGGTGGGCATCTATGAGCAGAACCCCTCCAACCTCGAATCGGGCAACGGCTTCAAGCTCAGCGGCAGTGGCACCCAGGGCGCGGTGATGCCGATTGAACTGGTATGGAGCCCACGTTTCCAAGGCCTGAAAGGGGAATATCGCGCCGGCTACTACTACAGTAATGCCAAGGCACAGGATGTTCTCAAGGACAGCAACGGCCAGCCGGCCGCCCTCAGTGGCGCCGCCTACCGCAGCAGTTCGAGCAAGCACGGCTTGTGGCTCGGGGCCCAGCAGCAGGTCACCTCGCTGGCATCCGACCAGTCGCGCGGCCTGAGCCTGTTCGCCAACGCCACGGTGCACGACAAGAAGACCAATGTCATCGACAACTATGTTCAAGCTGGGCTGGTTTACAAAGGCCCCTTCGACGCCCGCGCCAAGGACGACATCGGCTTCGCCGTCGCCCGCGTGCACGCCAACCCGGCCTACCGCAAGAACGCCCGCCTGGCCAATCAGGTGGCCGGCCTCGACGACTACGACAACCCAGGCTACCTGCCGGTGCAAGACACCGAGTACAGCGCCGAGCTCTATTACGGCATTCACCTGGCCGACTGGCTCACGGTGCGCCCGAACCTGCAGTACATACGCCACCCGGGCGGGGTGTCGCAGGTCGACAGCGCGCTGATCGGCGGCCTGAAGATTCAAAGCACATTCTGACCACCTTCACCCTGACCACCTTCACATAACGGAGAACCTACGATGAGCACTGACGGTGCCAACCAAGGAACCCGCTGGCTACCGCGCCTGATGGGCGTGCTGCTGTTGCTGATGGGCCTGGCCCTGCTGGCCGGCGGCATCAAGCTGAGCCAGCTGGGCGGATCGCTGTACTACCTGATTGCCGGTATCGGCTTTGCCCTCTCGGGCGCCCTGCTGCTGGCCAAGCGCCGCCTCGCTCTGGGCCTGTATGGCCTGGTGCTGCTGGGCAGCACCGTGTGGGCCATGCTCGAAGTGGGCCTGGACTGGTGGCAGCTGGTACCACGCCTGGCCATCTGGTTCGCCATCGGTGTGGTGCTGCTGTTGCCGTGGGCCCGTCGCCCGCTGACCGGCCCTGCAGCCAAGGCCAATACCGCGCTGCTGAGCATCGCCGTGCTGGCATCGGGTGCCTGTGCCCTGGGCAGCCAGTTCACCCACCCTGGCGAAGTGTTCGGCGAACTCGGCCGCGACAACAGCGAAATGGGCAGCGCCGCACCGGCCATGCCCGATGGTGACTGGCAGGCGTATGGCCGCACCGAGCACGGCGACCGCTACTCGCCGCTGCGCCAGATCACCCCGCAGAACGCTTACCGACTGGAAGAAGCCTGGCGCATCCGCACCGGCGACCTGCCGACCGACAACGACCCGGTCGAGCTGACCAACGAAAACACCCCGCTGAAGGCCAACGGCATGCTCTATGCCTGCACCGCCCACAGCAAGGTGCTGGCCCTGGACCCGGACACCGGCGCCGAGATCTGGCGCTACGACCCGCAGATCAAGACCCCGGTCGGCACCTTCAAGGGCTTCGCCCACATGACCTGCCGCGGCGTCTCGTACTACGACGAGAACAGCTACGTCAGCCGTGACGGCAGCCCGGCACCGAAGGTGTCCGATGCCGGCCAGGCCGTGGCCCAGGCCTGCCCACGCCGCCTCTACCTGCCGACTGCCGACGCCCGCCTGATCGCCATCAACGCTGACAACGGCAAGGTCTGCGAAGGCTTCGCCAACCAGGGCGCAATCGACCTGACCACGGGCATCGGCCCGTTCACCGCTGGCGGCTACTACTCCACCTCGCCAGTGGCGATCACCCGCAGCCTGGTGATCATCGGCGGCCATGTCACCGACAACGAGTCGACCAACGAACCGTCCGGCGTGATCCGCGCCTACGACGTGCACGACGGCCGCCTGGTGTGGAACTGGGACAGCAACAACCCGGACGACACCAAGCCGCTGGCCCCGGGCAAGATGTACAGCCGCAACTCGGCCAACATGTGGTCGCTGGCCAGCGTCGACGAAGACCTGGGCATGGTCTACCTGCCGCTCGGCAACCAGACCCCTGACCAGTGGGGCGCTGACCGCACCCCGGGCGCCGAGAAGTACAGCGCCGGTGTTGTCGCCCTGGACCTTGCCACCGGCAAGGCCCGCTGGAACTACCAGTTCACCCACCACGACCTGTGGGACATGGACGTCGGCAGCCAGCCGACCCTGGTGCATCTGAAGACCAAGGACGAGATCAAGCCGGCGATCATCGTGCCGACCAAGCAGGGCAGCCTGTACGTGCTCGACCGCCGCGACGGCACGCCAATCGTGCCGATCCGCGAAATCCCGGTCCCACAGGGCGCGGTCAAGGGTGACCATACCGCACCGACCCAGGCCCGCTCCGACCTCAACCTGCTCGGCCCAGAGCTGACCGAACAGGCCATGTGGGGCGCCACGCCGTTCGACCAGATGCTGTGCCGCATCCAGTTCCGCGAGCTGCGCTATGAAGGCCAGTACACCCCGCCGTCCGAACAGGGCAGCCTGATCTACCCAGGCAACGTCGGCGTGTTCAACTGGGGCGGCGTGTCGGTCGACCCGGTGCGTCAGCTGCTGTTCACATCGCCCAACTACATGGCCTTCGTGTCGAAGATGGTGCCGCGCGAGCAGGTGGCCGCCGGCAGCAAGCGCGAAAGCGAGACCAGCGGTGTGCAGCCGAACACCGGCGCGCCTTACGCAGTGACCATGCACCCGTTCATGTCGCCGATCGGCATCCCGTGCCAGGCTCCGGCCTGGGGTTATGTGGCAGCCATTGACCTGTTCACCAACAAGGTGGTCTGGAAACGCAAGAACGGCACGACCCGTGACAGCACCCCGGTGCCGATCGGCATGCCGGTGGGTGTCCCGAGCATGGGCGGTTCGATCGTCACAGCAGGTGGTGTTGGCTTCCTCAGCGGCACCCTCGACCAATACCTGCGCGCCTATGACGTGAACAACGGCAAGGAACTGTGGAAGGCCCGCCTGCCTGCGGGTGGCCAAGCCACGCCGATGACCTATACCGGCAAGGACGGCAAGCAGTATGTGCTGATCGTCGCTGGCGGCCATGGCTCGCTGGGCACCAGGATGGGCGATTACATCATCGCTTACAAATTGGCCGAGTAAGGCTCTGTTGCGGCGGTGGCCTCACCGCCGCATTCGCGCAGCAAGCCCGCTCCCACAGGTATCGCGCCGTTCTCAAGGACTTCGCCATACCTGTGGGAGCGGGCTTGTCCCGCGAAGAGGCCGGCGCAAGCCGTGCAATGATGAAACCCTGCACCTGCCCCCTTCGTCTACCATTGAAACCCATCCCCCACCGCCCCATCTAAGCACCATAGTCATTTACGCAGGTGCCCCATGAGCGACCAGCAGGATTTCCCGGAACAACCCGACGAACACAGCGCAGTCGAACAACCCGACACCCAGGCCGATACCGGCCATGCCCTCGCCCTGCCCAGCCAACAGCTGCCGGACAAGGTCTATGTGATCCCGATCCACAACCGCCCGTTCTTCCCCGCGCAAGTACTGCCGGTAATCGTCAACGAAGAGCCCTGGGCCGAAACCCTTGACCTGGTCGCCAAGACCGAGCACCACTCGCTGGCACTGTTCTTCATGGACACCCCGGCGGAAGACCACCGCCATTTCGACACCTCGGCCCTGCCGGAGTACGGCACCCTGGTCAAGGTGCACCACGCCAGCCGCGAAAACGGCAAGTTGCAGTTCGTCGCCCAGGGCCTGACCCGGGTACGCATCCGCACCTGGCTCAAGCACCATCGCCCGCCGTATCTGGTCGAGGTCGAATACCCGCGCCAGCCGGCCGAGCCAACCGACGAGGTCAAGGCCTACGGCATGGCGCTGATCAACGCGATCAAGGAACTGCTGCCGCTCAACCCGCTGTACAGCGAAGAACTGAAGAACTACCTCAACCGCTTCAGCCCCAACGACCCGTCACCGCTCACCGACTTTGCCGCCGCGTTGACCTCCGCCACCGGCAACGAGCTGCAGGAAGTGCTCGACTGCGTGCCGATGCTCAAGCGCATGGAGAAGGTCCTGCCGATGCTGCGCAAGGAGGTCGAGGTTGCGCGCCTGCAGAACGAGATTTCCGCCGAGGTCAACCGGCAGATCGGCGAGCACCAGCGCGAGTTCTTCCTCAAGGAGCAGCTCAAGGTCATCCAGCAGGAGCTGGGCCTGACCAAGGATGACCGCAGTGCCGACCTCGAACAGTTCGAGCAACGCCTTACCGGCAAGACCCTGCCCGAACAGGCGAAAAAGCGCATCGACGAAGAAATGGGCAAGCTGGCCATCCTCGAGACCGGCTCGCCCGAATACGCCGTAACCCGCAATTACCTGGAATGGGCCACCGCCCTGCCCTGGGGCCTGTACGGCAAGGACAAGCTTGACCTGAAACATGCACGCAAGGTGCTCGACCAGCACCACGCGGGCCTGGACGACATCAAGGAACGTATCCTCGAGTTCCTCGCCGTCGGTGCCTGGAAAGGTGAGATCAGCGGCTCGATCGTGCTGCTGGTGGGCCCGCCGGGGGTGGGCAAGACCAGCATCGGCAAGTCCATCGCCGAATCCCTGGGCCGGCCGTTCTACCGCTTTAGCGTCGGCGGCATGCGCGACGAGGCCGAGATCAAGGGCCATCGCCGCACCTACATCGGCGCCCAGCCGGGCAAGCTGGTGCAGGCACTCAAAGAAGTCGAAGTGATGAACCCGGTGATCATGCTCGACGAGATCGACAAGATGGGCCAGAGCTACCAGGGCGACCCGGCCTCGGCGCTGCTGGAAACCCTCGACCCGGAGCAGAACGTCGATTTCCTCGACCACTACCTGGACCTGCGTCTGGACCTGTCCAAGGTGTTGTTCGTGTGCACTGCCAACACCCTCGACTCGATCCCTGGCCCGCTACTCGACCGCATGGAGGTGATCCGCCTGTCCGGCTACATCACCGAAGAGAAGCTGGCCATCGCCAAGCGCCACCTGTGGCCCAAGCAGCTGGAAAAGGCCGGCGTGGCCAAGACCAGCCTGAGCATCAGCGACAGCGCCCTGCGCACGGTGATCGAGGGCTATGCGCGAGAAGCCGGCGTGCGCCAGCTGGAGAAACAGCTGGGTAAGCTGGTGCGCAAAGCCGTGGTCAAGCTGCTGGAGAACCCGGATGCCAAGCTCAAGATCGGCAACAAGGACCTGGAGGCCGCCTTGGGCATACCGGTGTTCCGCAGCGAGCAGGTACTGGCTGGCAAAGGCGTGATAACCGGCCTTGCCTGGACCAGCATGGGCGGCGCGACCCTGCCGATCGAGGCCACCCGCATCCACACGCTCAACCGCGGCTTCAAGCTAACTGGCAAGCTGGGTGATGTGATGAAGGAGTCCGCTGAAATCGCCTACAGCTACGTCAGTTCCAACCTAAAGCAGTTTGGTGGTGACCCGGGCTTCTTCAACGAAGCGTTCATTCACCTGCACGTACCTGAAGGCGCCACGCCAAAGGATGGCCCGAGTGCCGGCATCACCATGGCTTGTGCCCTGCTGTCGCTGGCCCGTGATCAGGCGCCGAAAAAAGGCGTGGCCATGACCGGCGAGCTGACTCTGACCGGGCAAGTGCTGCCAATCGGCGGTGTGCGCGAGAAGGTGATTGCGGCGCGACGGCAGAGGATCTTCGAACTGATCTTGCCGGAGCCTAACCGTGGGGACTACGAAGAGCTGCCGGACTATCTGCGCGATGGCCTCACCGTGCATTTCGCCAAGCGCTTCGCCGACGTGGCGAAAGTGCTGTTCACCTGAATAGGCTGGCGGGCCGGGAGGCCCGCCACCCATCGTCAGCGAAATGCAGTCAATGTAGCGTTTGCATGCCGCTGGATACCCTCCCATTGCGACGAAAACAACTTGAAGTACAACATGAACATTGCCAGCCTCTGCTGAGTATCGATAGCATTCAGGCGGTTAGCCGAACTCTCCAGATAAGTATCGATCGCTTGCCAGACTGAAAGTATCTTCCCCGATGACACCACAGCGGTGGAAAGGGTCTGGTCCAACCGCTCGACCAGCGACAGCAATTGCTTGACATCGTCATTACTGGCGAAGTCGAGCACATTTGTGATGAACTCTAAAAAAAAAGAGTTCCCCGGGTTGATTCCCGGTTGACGCCGCAACGCTCGGGCCTTTTCCTGCACGGTGGGAATGAGTTTCAGTCTGACTTCATCACGAAACAGTTCAAAGCCTGTACAAACAGCCTTGGTTGCCTTATCGAAACTGCTTATCTTGAGGCGGCATTCCGCCAGCAGCGACGCCATCGAGGTCAAAATGACCTTGTCCTCATTACTCAAGCCAACCGGTGGCAATTGACTCAATGTTTCCCATGTCAGTGAAGCATCTCCGATCGCACGCATTGTCCTAGCCAGTCTTTCAACTTCAATGCCCAGGGCTTGAATAGTCTCAGCATGGTTCACCAGAGCGCTGGCAAGGGCGCTGCATTGAGTTCGCAAGCTCAGCCAGCCTGCCGAGTGCTGCCTGAGCATGTTGAATAACTCAAGCATCTGTGACGGGGACAACTCAGGCTCAGACGTGTATCTATAGTCCAGGTATTTACAGGTTTGTTCTAGCGTTGTTGGCAGTTGTAAAGCGGCCGCCATGTAACGGTCCAGTTGTACCACCGTCTCGTGAGCAAACGGCAGCGCTGAAGCATCCATGTAATCCAGGCACTTGACCAGCAGCCCGTAGGGTTCAGTGCCTCTAAGTTCTATCGGCTCGCCCATTGGCAACGGCGGTGCATTCATAAATTCCTACTCACTTGAAGTGCCCGGCCACCCTGGCGAGCCAGGGCGGCCGAGTGGAGGTTTCAGACTATCCGGTTGACTTGCTCCAGCATCCGCTGCTGGACGAACAGTAACTGGTTGAATACTTGGGCAACGTCCGCGATGTCAGGCGCACTCTGAATAGGCATGTACTGCAAGCGCGTTGAAATCCCATTCAGCACCAGCAGCAGTTTTTGCGCATCTGACAACACAGCGCTGCGATGCTGCATCAGTACAGGCACATCGGCCAACGCCTCCAGGTTATTATCAATTTCAGCTATCTTTCGCTGCATTGACATGAAGGCTTGCTCCTGCGCTAACAGCGCATCAGCCAGTTTGCGTTGCTGCTCCTTCAGTTCTGCATAGCGCATGCCTTCTTGAATCAGGCCGGCCACCTTTTCCAGGTCTTTCATGGCTTGCGTAGCCGTATCAAGAGCAAGCTTGGCCTGACCTCCCGGGGCGGCTAGCTGACTTAGCTGTTCTGCTGACGGCAGCAAGTTGCTGAGGTCGAGCTGCAACTCTTTGCTTTCCAGCGCCGCCACGGCTGCCTTGATCTTATCCAGCTTTTCCCTGTCGGCCTCGCTCTGCGCTTTGTGACGGGCGCATTGGTCTTCGAGGCTTTTGCGTTCCCCGGTCAAGCGCGTCTTTTCATTGCGTTCATCAAGTTCAGGAAGAGATGCAAAGGCCTTGCTGCTCTTGTCCAGTTCAGCAATCAGATTGCTCAGCTCACGTTTGAAGTCATCAGCCTGGCTCCTGGCGAGTTCGATTATCTCTGGGTCGGCACCCTCAGCCAGCGCTTCGATCATCAACTCGAATGGAGACTGCTCAAGATTGGCAACAGAACGCCGAGCGTTCGCCATGAGTGCCTTCTGATAAAGAGCCAGTGCGTCCACATGACGCTTTACAAGATCGTGGAGCAACGTTTGGAATGCCAGCTTTCTTTTCTGCCAGACTTCAAGAAACGCATTCGCCCCCAAGACCGTGGCGTCCAGATCCACGACCGGTATTTCAGTGATATAGGATACGTTACTATTCATGTCAGTTAACCTTTCCCTTGGCGGCAAACGCCTCATCAAAAACAACAGTCAGCTCTAACGCAATGCCTTCAATCTTGGACCACTGCGACAGGAATTGAGCAAATTGGATTATGAATATTGCCAATTTTTTACTATCGTATGCATCGTCCAGCTTTTTCATGGAAGCACCGACATAAGTGTCCACGGTATCCCAGGCGGTCTGCAAATGAGCAGCAGCTGTCAATACACTGGCCAGTCTGAAATCCAGATCGTCCACAAACTGCTCAAGCGTTGCGAGCAACCCTTCAAGGTTTTCCCTGGCCTGCAATTGGCGGGCAATTTCCCGACGCTTGCCCTCGGCTTCCTTACGCCGCTTGCGCGCTTTCTCTGCTTTGGCACCATAAATAGAGCCACCGATAAGAAGCCCCAAAGGGCCTGCTGCCGCACTTCCCATCACACCTTTGATGTACTGATCATATTCCTTTTTGAGCCCAGCAATTTCCTCGTCCAGATAACCCAATTCCGCTCGCAGCCGTTCGAGTTCGCCGTCCTGTTTTTTTCTGTCTATCGCTTGTCCCTTGCCCGCCACCGCTGGAATCAGTTCGAGTTTTATCACATCCCGCCAGGCCGTCGTCTCAACTTTCACCTGCTCGACACGCGCAGCATAACTTTTCACGCAGTCCCTAAGGACATTGATATATTCCGTAATCTGCGTGACGACTTCCCGGTCCTCACGCGCCAACGGTATCGGGGTGGACAGTGCAACTTGCTGCCAGTTCTGCACATTATTACCCAGTGCCCGGACACGTCTGCACTCGTCAATAATGAATTTTCCGCTGGCATTGATTGAATTTGCAGTGCTGGCCAATTCACTGGAAAGTTTCTTGCTGCCGTCCGACAGTGGAACCCAGTCGCGCGCATGCTTACGCAAACGTGCGAACAACTTATCCCAGCTTTCCGGTGTCAACTCGGGCTCATTGATCTGCGTGTAGCCCAGCCAGCGCTCGAGATTGTCACGTGTTTGAGGAAGACTGAGAACATAGTTCACATATTCATTGATGGTAATTATATGCTCACGGGTAAGGGTCAGCCCACCGGCTTGCGGCCCCTCATGCGTTGCCATGGCCTCGACAAGGGCTACTGGTAAAGTTGATGCTTCAGCCTGGAGTTTTTCATAGTCAATTGCTTCATTCATAAACTCGCGTCTCATTTTGTGTGGGTCAGTTCTACAACGCGAATCTAGGCTTTACCCGTCTGGCACAGCAGCAGGCACTCTTTCCCGCGCGGCACTCGATAATGGCTTCCTCCATCAGCGGTTTCGACATGAAGTGAAGCGCTCCAGGCAGCACAAAAACCTGCCTGGTTAGGTTATCCTCCGGCCATCGCCAGCCTCCGGAGCCAACATGACCGCCCCTCGTCTGCTCGTTCCCCTGAGCCTCGCCCTGCTCGCCGCCTGCGCCCAGCAGCCAAAGCAAACCGTCGAACTGGACGCCGAAAGCGAGTGCCCCAAGCGCCTGCAGGTCGGCCAGAGCCTTACCCTGACTCTGCCCAGCAACCCCACCACCGGCTACCGCTGGCTGGTACAGAACCCTGCATCCAACGTGCTGCAAAGCCTGGGCCCCGAGGTCTACAGCGCTCCCGAAGACGCCGGTATCGTCGGCAGCTCGGGGATCTCGACCTGGCGCTACCAGGCCCGTACCGCCGGTGAAGGCCACCTGGTGCTGGTCTACCAGCAGCCCTGGGCCCCGGAAGTGCGCCCGGTACAGACCTTCGATTGCGCCATCCGGGTCAACTGAACAGTCAGCGCTGGTCAGCCAACCATGCATCCTGGCTGCGGTTTGGCTAGAATGCCGGCCCTGCATATCGCCAGCCGCCTGGATTCACCGTGAGCAAACAACCCGACCGCCTTTTCGCCCAACCTCTGGAGCAAGTCCCCGACTTCGTGTTCAACGAAGACGTGGTGCGCGTGTTCCCGGACATGATCAAGCGCTCGGTGCCTGGTTACCCGACCATCGTCGAAAACCTCGGCGTGCTGGCCGCGCGCTTCGCCCAACCGCACAGCGCGCTGTATGACCTGGGCGCTTCCCTGGGTGCCGTCACCCAGTCGCTGCGCCGCCATGTGCGCAGCGACGGCTGCCGGGTGATCGCGGTGGACAATTCGGCCGCCATGGTCGAACGTTGCCGCCAGTACCTCACCGCCCAGGATTCAATGTTCCAGGAGCTGCTGCCCGTCGAAGTGCTGGAAGCCGACATCCTCACTCTGCCCTTCGAGCCGGCCTCGGTGGTGGCAATGAACTTCACCCTGCAGTTCATCGCCCCTGAACAACGCCTGGCGCTGCTCGGCCAGATCCGCCAGGCACTGCTGCCCGGCGGCGCGCTGATCCTCTCGGAGAAACTGCGCTTCGCCGATGACGAGGAGCAGACACTGCTTAACGAACTGCATTTGGACTTCAAGCGGGCCAATGGCTACAGCGAACTGGAAATTGCCCAGAAGCGCAGCGCCATCGAAAACGTGATGAAGCCCGACACCCTGGAAGCCCATAGGGAGCGCCTGCACGCGGCCGGCTTCACCAAGGTGGTGCCGTGGTTCCAATGCCTCAATTTTGCCTCGCTGATAGCCCTGCCATGATCGATCTGTCCCCACTCGTCCGCCGCTTGGCGGGCACGCCCCTGGCTTCCTGGTCCCAGGGCCTGCAAGCACAACTGCAAGCCAAGCTGGAAAAAGGCCACGGCGACCTCGACCGCTGGCGCGGCGCGCTAGACGCGTTGCCAGCCCTGCAACCCAGCGAAATAGACCTGGTCGACGGCCTGCGCCTGGATTGCGAGTGCGACGACGCCACCCGCGCGCAGATGCGCCAGGCGCTGATGGGCCTGTCGCCCTGGCGCAAGGGGCCCTTCGACCTGTTTGGCGTGCATGTCGACACCGAATGGCGCTCGGACTGGAAATGGTCGCGGGTTGGCCCGCACCTGGACCTCAAGGGCAAGCGCGTGCTCGATGTCGGCTGCGGCAATGGCTACTACCAGTGGCGCATGCTCGGCGCCGGCGCCGACATGGTTATCGGCGTAGACCCCAACTGGCTGTTCTTCTGCCAGTTCCAGGCCGTGCAACGGTACCTGCCAGAACTGCCCGCCTGGCACCTGCCGTTCGCCCTGGAAGAGCTGCCGGCCAACCTCGAAGGCTTCGACACCGTTTTCTCCATGGGTGTGTTCTACCACCGCCGCTCGCCCATCGAGCACCTGCTGGCGCTCAAGGACTGCCTGGTCAAAGGCGGCGAGCTGGTGCTGGAAACCCTGGTGATCGAGGGCGACGAAAACCAGGTACTGGTGCCCGAAGACCGTTACGCACAGATGCGCAACGTCTGGTACCTGCCGTCGGTACCGGCCCTGGAGCGCTGGTTGCGCCGCGCCGGCTTCACTGACGTTCGCTGCGTCGACGTGAGCGTCACCAGCGTCGAGGAACAGCGCAGCACCGAATGGATGCGCTACCAGTCGCTGGGCGATTTCCTCGACCCGAACGACCACAGCAAGACCATTGAAGGCCTGCCCGCTCCGCGCCGTGCCACCCTACTGGCGCGCAAATAAAAAAGGCGTCCATGGGGACGCCTGAATCACACCTGCGCCAGGGAGCAGTGCTGGCACAGCTGCTGTTGCCTCAGTCCTTGGCCACCTCGCGGGCCTTCTCCTGCGCCTTGCGCTCGCGCTCGACGATGGCCTGTTGCTTGTCGCCGTGCAGGCGCTCCTGATCCTGGCGAAACGCTTGCCAGAACTGCTTTGAACGTTCTGCGCCACCTTCGGCGTAGACACTGGCGCTGCCCAGGGCGAGGGTCGCCAGCAGCAGGTATTTGGTCAGGTTCATCGTGCTTGCCTCGTTGATAACCGATCAGACAGGGCAAGCGTACCCAGGGGCAGCTAACGCCAAGGTGAGGCGAGCATTACAGTCTTGCAATGTGGCTTCACATGGCCTGCTCCGGCGATAGCGCCGGAACAGGCAGCCAGATGACACCAGCATTACAAATCCGTTATCTGCGCCGAAGGGCCGTTCGCATGCCGTAACATCCTGCGGCTTGACCCTGAAGCCCCTACAGGCTTGAAAATCCCGCCTTTTCCAGCACACCGAGCCCATCCATGCGCCTACTGATCATCGAGGACGAACAGCGTACCGCCGACTACCTGCAGCAAGGCCTGCGCGAAAACGGCTACGTGGTCGATTGCGCCCACACCGGCATTGACGGCCTGCACCTGGCGCGCCAGCAGCCCTATGACCTGATCATTCTCGACGTCAACCTGCCCGAACTGGACGGCTGGACTGTGCTGCAGCGCCTGCGCGCCGAATCGGCCACGCGGATCATGATGCTGACAGCCCATGGTCGCCTGTCAGACCGGGTCAAAGGCCTGGACCTGGGCGCTGACGACTACCTGCTCAAACCGTTCGAATTCCCCGAGTTGCTGGCCCGCATTCGCAGCCTGCTGCGCCGTAACGACCAGCAATTGCAACCGAGCACCCTGCGCGTTGCCGACCTGGAGCTGGACCCCGGCCGCCACCGCGCCTACCGCGCCGGCAAGCGCATCGACCTGACGGCCAAGGAGTTTGCCCTGCTGCACCTGCTGATGCGCCAGAGCGGCGAGGTGCTGTCGCGCACGCAGATCATCTCACTGGTGTGGGACATGAACTTCGACTGCGACACCAATGTGGTCGAGGTGTCGATACGCCGCCTGCGAGCAAAGATCGACGACCCGTTCGACGACAAGCTGATCCATACCTTGCGCGGCGTCGGCTACGTCCTTGAGGCCCGCGTGTGACGCACGCGAGCCTGTCGCTGCGCCTGGGCCTGAGTGTGACACTGATGGGTGCCGCCCTGGTGTTGCTACTCGCCTGCCTGGCCGTGTTCGCCCTCGACCACGAACTGGACAGCCGCGCCCGCAAGGACCTGGCGCGCAAGATGTTGCAGGTGGAGCACAACCTGCGGGTCGATCTGCGCAGCGAAGACCTCGGCAACCGCGCCCATCCGTTGCTTGACCTGGTGATGGGCCACGACAACCTCAGCCTCAGCGTACTTGCCCTTGAGGGCCGCCACCCGCACCTGCTCAGCCTCGGCCCGGCACTTGAGTCCCGTGTTGGCGAATTGCATACCGATTCACGCCTGAATTATCACGAATGGCGTGACAGCAGCGGCAACCAGATTCTCACTGTCACCCGGCAGATGCGCCTTCGCGACGACACCCCGGTGCGGGTGATGATGTCGCTCAACCGCGCCGACGACCATGCCCTGCTTCAGGCCTATCTGCATTCGACCCTGCTGGCCCTGCCACTGCTGTTGCTGCTGATAGGCGCCGGCGCCTGGTGGCTCGTGCAACGAGGCCTGAAGCCTCTGCGCCACTTCCGCCGCATCGCCGGGCAAGTCTCTGCCCAGGACCTGCAACACCGCCTGCCCGTGAGCGGGCTGCCCCTGGAACTGGCGGAGCTGGCACGCAGTATCAACGTGATGCTCGACCGCCTGGACCAGGGTGTAAGCCAGCTGTCGCAGTTCTCCGACGACCTGGCCCACGAACTGCGTACCCCGCTGAGCAACCTGATGGGCAAGGCCCAGGTCACCCTGGCCCGCGAGCGTGATGGCGAGCACTACCGGGAAGTGCTGGAAGACAGCATCGAAGAGCTGACCCGGCTCAACCGCATCATCAACGACATGCTGTTCCTCGCCCAAGTCAGCCAGCCACAGGCGCAGGTGGCGCTCAAGCCGCTGGCATTGGCGGATGAAGCGGCGCAGGTCAGCGAGCTGTTTGCCTTCAGTGCCGAGCTCAAGGACATCGAGCTGCGTCTGCAGGGCTGGGGGACTGCACTGGCGGACCGCTTGATGTTCCAGCGAGCGCTGTCGAACCTGTTGAGCAATGCCATACGGCATGGCCCAGACGGGCAGCTAGTCAAGCTGGGCATCGAGCGCCAAGGCAGTGAAGTGCTGATGTGGGTGGAGAATCAGGGGCCGGGGATTGCCGAAGCACATTGGCCGCAGTTGTTCGAGCGGTTCTACCGCGTGGGGTCGGGGCGATCGCGGCTGGAGGGCGGCACCGGCCTGGGGTTGGCGATCGTGAAGTCGATCATGCAGTTGCATGGTGGACGGGTCGAGGTGAGCAGCAGCCCATCAGGCCCGACTCGCTTCACACTGGTGTTCCAGGCAGAGTAAAGCACTGCCTGCACCAGCCTCTTCGCGGGCAAGCCCGCTCCCACAGGTGCTGCACAGTACCTTGGATCAGTGCTGTCCCTGTGGGAGCGGGCTTGCCCGCGAATGGGCCAGTGCAGGCGACTGATGAATCAGCGCGAAGCCGCGACGATCAGCGCCTTCATCTCGGCCACGGCAGCCTTGAAGCCAACGAACAAGGCATGCGCCACCAGCGCATGGCCGATGTTCAGCTCATTGATCCCCTTGATCGCCGCCACCGCCTCGACGTTGTGGTAATGCAGGCCATGGCCGGCATTGACGATCAGGCCCTGGCCTACGCCAAACGCTACGCCATCGACAATGCGCTGCAGCTCCTCGGCCACTTCGGTCGGTGTTTCGGCATCGGCATAGCGCCCGGTGTGCAGCTCGATGGCCGGCGCACCCACTCGGCGCGAAGCCTCGATCTGCCGCTCGTCGGCATCGATGAACAGCGATACTTCGGCCCCCGTACGCGAAAGGCGCTCGACTGCGGCCTTGATCCGCGCCTCCTGGCCGGCCACGTCCAGGCCCCCCTCGGTGGTCAGCTCCTGGCGGGTTTCGGGAACCAGGCAGATATGCGCCGGGCGGATTTTCTCGGCAAAGGCCATCATCTCTTCAGTGACGCCCATTTCGAAGTTCATGCGCGTCTGCAGCACGTCCTTGAGCAGCACCACGTCGCGCTCCTGGATGTGCCGGCGGTCTTCACGCAGGTGCACGGTGATGCCATCGGCGCCCGCTTCCTCGGCATCCAGCGCAGCCTTGACCGGGTCCGGGTAACGGGTGCCGCGGGCCTGGCGCAGGGTCGCCACGTGGTCGATGTTGACGCCGAGAAGCATGCGGTTGCTGTGAGTCACGAAAGGCTCTCCTGAAGTTTGAGCCACACAGCATACGACGTGCTCAGCGCTTGCGAAACAGTTCCCGGCTGACCAGCGGCTTTGGCCCCAGGTGCACCGCCAGTGCCTGGCGCATGAGGCGCTTGGCCGCCAGCAATGCACCCGGTGCGTTCCAGTCGGCCTGGGCCAGAGCCAGCAGTTCGGTGCCCTTGAACAGGCCAGGCTGGGCCAGGTGCACGCGCTCGAGGCCGGCATCGACCCGTAAGCGGTACAGGCCGTCGCCTTCGACCTGGTCGTCGTTGATATCGTGGCTCAGCGAAAAGGTGTAGCCCAGGTCTTCCAGCAGCCGCCACTCGAACGAACGCAGCAGTGGCTCCAGTGGCCTTCCCTCGGCCAATGCCTGCAGGGTCAGGGCGTAATGCTCGAACAGCTCTGGTTGCGGCGCCTCGGCGGGCAGCAGGCGCATCAGCAGTTCGTTGAGGTAGAGGCCGCTGAACAGCGCGTCGCCATGCAGCCACGCGGCAATACCAACGGTGTCCAGGCGCCTGACGTTCTTCAGCTCCCCTTTGCCGAACAGTTCCACTTCCAGCGGTACGAACGGCCGCACCAGGCTGCCGCCCTTACCCCGCGCACGGCGCAGCACCGCGCGCAGGCGGCCCTGGGGCGTGAACAAGTCAACCAATGCACTGGTTTCCTTGTAGGCGCGGCTGTGCAGGACGTAGGCCGGCTGCGGGGTGGGTTGGTCCATGCGCTATCTCTGAAGGTCAGATGTAACTGTGGGAGCGGGGGGGGGGGGGGGGGGGGGGGGGGGGGGGGGGGGGGGGGGGGGGGGGGGGGGGGGGGGGGGGGGGGGGGGGGGGGGGGGGGGGG